>NZ_JBXASK010000001.1:0-680422 GCF_058809215.1 Caulobacter sp. GW821-FHT10F06
ACCCCGATCGCCATGGACCAAGGCCTGCGCTTCGCCATCCGCGAAGGCGGCCGCACCGTCGGCGCCGGCGTCGTCGCCAAGATCGTCGAGTAGTCCTCGACTTTCTAGCTTCGGCTACCAAGACAAGCGAAGGCCCCGGAGGAAACTCCGGGGCCTTTTGCTTTGGCGGATAGGCGGCGACACGAGGCAGTCGCGGGGCGTCGCGCTTCGGCGGCGTAGCTATGTCGGCAACCGGCTTGACGCCCCAGGTGCGAGAGCTAAGCAGAGTGCGGGGTTGGGGATTCACGCCATGGATTGGCGCAGGCTGAGGGAGACGTCGGTTTTCCGCTATGGCTTCGCCGTCTTGATGGCGGCGCTAGGCCTTGGCGTGCGCCTGGCCATGGGGGACTGGTTCCCGCCGGGCTTTCCCTATCTGACCTTCTTCCCGGTGATCATCGTCACCACCTATCTGGTCGGGGCGCGGCCGGCGATCCTGTGCGCGACCCTGTCCGGCCTGGCCGCCTGGCGCTTCTTCATCGGGCCGGAGCAGGGCTTCGCGCTGGGCTTCACGACCGTCGTGGCGATCGCCTTCTTCGCCTTCGTGGTGGCGGTCGACATCTTCTTCATCGACGGCATGCGCGGCGCGCTGCGACAGCTGTCGGCCGAGCGCGAACGCTACGCCAAACTGACCGAGAGCCAGGACCTTCTGTATCGCGAACTGCACCACCGGGTGAGCAACAACATCCAGGTGGTCGGCGCGCTGCTGCGCCTGCAGGCGGCGGGCGTCAAGGACGGCGACGCCCGCCACGCCCTGGTCGAGGCCGGGGGCCGCATCGAGGTGATCGCCAAGATTCAGCGCGAGCTGCACAACCGGGTCGGCGACCCCGTGCCGTTCCGCGCCTTCGCCGAGACCCTGCTGCGCGACGCCGGCGCGGCGGCGGGCGTGACGGCGACGGTCAGCGTGCATGGCGGCGAGCAGCCCGTGCATCCGGACCAGGCCACGCCCGTGACCCTGGTGCTGCTGGAATGCTTCAACAACGCCCTGGAGCACGCTTTTGGCGACAGTCGCGGCGGCGCGGTGCAGGTGCGGCTGGACCAGAGCGGCCCCGAGCATGTCCTGACCATCCACGACAACGGGGCGGGACCGCCGGCCGGCTTCGACCCGGCCAAGTCGACCAGCCTGGGCCTGCGCATCGTCCGGGCCATGGCCAGCCAGCTGGGCGGCAGGTTCGAAATGACCCGCGCAGACGGCTGGACCACCTGCCGCCTGACCTACTCGGCCCGCGAGGGCTAGGGTTGGCGGTGATAGAACCGCGTATCCAACGCCATGCGAGGAAAGGCGGGCGGCAGGTCGTCGGGTGAGACGGCCGCGAAGCCGTTCTTCTCATAGAAGCGATGGGCCGCGAGGAAGCGATCGGTGGTGCCCAGATAGATGTCGGCGACCCGATGGGTGCGGGCGTGGTCCAACGCGGCCTCCAGCAACGCCTTCGCCGCGCCGACCTCGCCCCGGCCCTTGGGCGCGACGAACATCTTGCGCAGCGCCACGGCGCCTTCGCCGATGTCCTTGAGGGCGATCGTGCCAACGATCTCGCCGTTCAGCTCGGCCGCCCAGAACTGTCCCGCGCCAGCCTGGTAGAAGTCCGGGATCGCGGCCAGGTCGGGCTGATCGGCGGCGGTGATCGAGAAGCTGAACTCCTCGCGCTGGATCGACAGGATCAGCGCAAGGACCGCGGCGGCGTCGTCCGCCACGAAAGGGCGTACGACGAGCTCGCTCACAGGCGGTCCACCGGCGCGGCCTGGGGCGAGGCTTCGCGCGGGGTGGTCCAACGCGCCAGCTTCGGCTGCAGCCAGCGCTCGACGTCGTCGACGATCTCGTAGACCACCGGCACCAGCACCAGCGACAGCACCGTCGAGGTGATCAGGCCGCCGATCACCGCCACGGCCATCGGCTGTCGGAACTCTGAGCCGGTGCCGATGCCCAGGGCCGTGGGCAGCATGCCGGCCATCATCGCCAGGGTGGTCATGACGATCGGTCGGGCGCGCTCATGGCACGCGTCGATGATGGCGTCGCGCTGGCTCATGCCGGCCCGTTCCTGCTCGATGGCGTACTCGACCAGCAGGATCGAGTTCTTGGCCGCCAGACCCATCAGCATCAGGAAGCCGATCAGCGACGGCATCGACAGAGACTGGCCGGTGACCAGCAGGGCGAAGAACGCGCCGCCGATCGCCAGGGGCAGGGCCGACAGGATGGTGATGGGCTTGAAGAAGCTGCGGAACAGCAGCACCAGCACGCCAAACACCAGGCCAACCGCCGACAGCAGGGCGATGGCGAAACCCGTGAAGAGCTCGACGAAGGCCTCCTGGTCGCCGGCCGTGGCCGGCGCGACGCCCGCGGGGAGCTTCTTCATGGTCGGCAGGTTGTTGACGTCCTTCATCGCCTCGCCCAGCTGGGCGCCGTTGTTAAGGTCGGCCTCGATGGTCAGCTGACGCTTGCGGGCGAAGCGGTCGATCTTGGCCGGGCCGGCCTGGAAGTAGAGGTCGGCCACGGTGTCGAGCCGGGTCGTGCCGCCGCTGGCCGTGGGGATGCGCAGGGCGCCCAGGGCTTCGAGGTCGGCGCGGGTGTCGGCCGGCAGGCGCACGCGGATCGGGATCCGGCGCTCGCCCTGGGTCATCTTGGCGACGTTGGCGTCGATGTCGCCGACCGTGGCCACGCGGGCGATGGCGGCGATGTCGGCGGCGCTGACGCCCAGGCGGGCGGCCTCGTCGGCGCGGGGGCGGATGACGATTTCCGGACCGCTGGGCGGGGTGGAGGGGCGCGGATCGGCGATTGTCTTCAGGCCGCGCATCTCACGCTCCACCTGAGCGGCGGTGCGTTCCAGCAGGGGGCCGTCCTCGGCGGTCAGGATGGTCTGGACGTCGGATGAGCCCCAGTCGCCCTGCAGGTTGACGCGGGCGTCGGGGATGTCGCGCAGGCCGTCGCGAACCACCTGCTTGATCTCGGTGACGGTCAGGTCGCGCTTGCCGTCCAGCACGACGGTGATGGTGGCGTCGCGGACGTCGGCGCCGCTCTGGCCGCCAAACCCGCTGCTGATGTTCGACCCGACCTGGGCGAAGACGTGAGCGGTTTCCGGGCGCTTGCGGAACATGGTGGTCACCGCCTGGACGGAGCGCTCCATGTCGGCCGCAGTCGCGCCAGGCGGCCCCTGGATCTTCAGATAGTAATAGTTGGCGTTGCCGGCTGGCTGGAACGCCGTGGGCAGCAGGCCGGCCAGCATGATCGAGCCGACGAAGATCAGGCCGCCGATGATGCAGGCCAGGATCCGGTGGTCCAGCGACCAGTCCAGCACGCTGCGATAGAAGCCCTTGAACTCGGGACGCGGGTGCGGGTCCTTGGCCGGCTTCAGGAAATAGGCGGCCAGAAGCGGGGTCAGCAGGCGGGCCACGACCAGCGAGAACAGCACGGCCACGGCGACCGTCAGGCCGAACTCCTTGAAGAACTGGCCGGGCGTGCCGGGCATGTAGGACACCGGCACGAACACCGCCACGATGGTGAAGGTGGTGGCCACGACCGCCAGGCCGATGGCGTCCGCCCCCTCCATCGCCGCCTGGAACGGTCTCTGGCCCCGGGCGACGCGCTTTTCGATGTTCTCGATCTCGACCACCGCGTCGTCGACCAGGATGCCGATGACCAGGGTCAGGGCCAGCAGGGTCACGACATTCAGCGAGAAGCCCATCACCGCCATGAAGGCGAAGGTGGGGATCAGCGACACCGGCATGGCGATGGCGGTGATCAGGGTGGCGCGCCACTCGCGCAGGAACAGGAACACCACCAGCGAGGCCAGCAGCATGCCCTCCAGCAGGGTGTGCTCGGTGGCCGCGAAGCTGGCGCGGGTCTCGTCGACGGTCGAGAAGATCTTCACGAACGACACGTCGGCGTGCTTGGTCTCAAGCGCCTCGATGGCCTTCTTGACCCGGTCTTCGACGGCGACGTCGCTGGAGTCGCGGGTCTTCATCACCTGGAAGGCGACGACGGACTTGCCGTCCAGGCGGGCGAAGCCCCGTTGCTCTTCCGAGCCCTGGCCGACCTGGGCCACGTCGGTCAGCTTCACATAGCGGCCGCCGCTCAGGGGGATGGTGATCTGGCGAAGCTGGTCGACGGTGGTCGCCGCGCCCAGCACGCGCAGGGTCTGCTCGCGACCGCCGACATTGGCCCGGCCGCCGGGCGCGTCGACGCTGAAGCTAGCCAGGGCCTGGTTCAGCTGCGGCGCGGTGATGCCGAAGGCGGCCATGCGGTCGGGATCGATGACGACGTTGATCTCGCGATCCACGCCCCCGACCCGGGCCACCTGGGCCACGCCCTTTTCGCCCTGCAGAGCGCGGGTCACGGTGTCGTCGATGAACCACGACAGCTCGGTCGCGCTCATGTTCGGGGCCGAGACGGCGTAGGTGATGATCGGGGCGCTGGTGATCTCCAGGCGCTGGACGATCGGTTCGTCGACCTCCTTAGGCAAGGTCGACCGGGTCTGGTCGACCTTGGAGCGCACCTCGTCGGTCACCTTCTGCAGGTCCTCGCCGAGGTTGAACTCGATGGTGGTGGTCGAGGCCCCCTGGACCACCGACGAGCGGATGGTCTTGACGTTGGAGATGCCGGCCATCGCGTCCTCGATGGGGCGGGTGACCTGGGTCTCCATCTCGCCGGGCGCCGCGCCGCTCTGGGTGACCGTCACGGTCACGGCGGGGAACTCGACGTTGGGGAACTGCTTGATCGGCAGGCTCAGATAGCAGCCGATGCCGGCGACCATCAGGGCGATGAACAGCACCGCGACCGGGATCGGGTTCTTGATCGCCCAGGCGGAGATCTTCAGTTCGCCGCTCTTCTGTTCGCCGACCATCAGCGGGCGGCCTTCTGAGTGGCGGGGCGAATGGTGTCGCCGTCGGCCACGAACGAGGCGCCGCCCAGGACGATGCGGGTTCCGGCGGGCGGTCCCTGGACGAGCTGGGCCCAGCCGCCGCCCTTCTGGCCGATCTTGATGGCCACCTGATGGGCGCGGTTGTTGCTGTCGACGGTCATCACCGACAGCCCGTCGGCCTCGTAGCGGATGGCCGATTCCGGAATGGCGGTGACCGCCGCGCCGGAGGCGCCGAAGGTGGCGCGACCGAAGCCGCCGGGGCGCAGGTCGGGTCGGACGGGCAGGCGCACGCGCACCTTGCCCAGGCGGCTGTTGGTGTCGACCCGGGGGCTGACCAGACGCACGACGCCCGAGATCAGCTGGCCGCCAGGCAAGGACACCTGGGCCGATTGGCCGGCGCGCACACCGGCCAGGTCGGCCTCGTTGACCTCGGCGTCGAGCTCGACCAGGCCGTCGCGAGCGATGGTGAACCACGGCGTCGTGCCGCCGCCGGCGATCTGGCCGGGCTGGACGCCGCGTTGCAGCACCCGGCCGCTGACAGGCGAGGTGATGGTCATGCGCGAGGCGCGGGTGCGGATTTCCTTCAGCGCCGCTTCCTGGGCCTTGGCCTGGTAGCGGCGGGTCTCGATCTGCTCTTGGCTGAGAACGCCTTGGCCGTCGAGGCCGGCCACGCGCGCCGCTTCGGCCTGGGCCTGGGCCGTGACGGCGGCCTGCTGGTCGACCTGGGCGCGCAGCAGGGTGTCGTCGAGCTGGGCCAGGGGCTGGCCGGCCCGCACCCAGTCGCCTTCGTCGGCATAGAGGCGCGCGACGCGATAGCCCGAGAGCTCGGAGCCGACGGCGGCCTCCTCACGGGAGACCAGCACGCCGGAGGCCTCGACCCCGCCGCCCAGCGGCCGGGTCTCGACGCTGCCGACGCTGACGGCGCGAGCCTGGGCGGCGGCAGGAGCCTTCGCCGCGTCCTTGTCTTTCTTGTCGCCGCAGGCGGTCAGCCCGACCGACGCGATGACAAGCGCGGCGGCGATCGTGGTGCGGGTCGTCATGGGGGAGGATCTCATTTCGAGGAAGCCTGGGCAGGAGCGGACGCGGCGCGGGCGTCCCTGGTTTGGGCGACGGCGTCGGGCGACCAGCCGCCGCCGAGCGCCTTGTAGGTCTGGACCGCGCGGCCCAGGGCCTGGGTCTTGGCGGCGGTCAGGGCCGAGCGCGACGCGCGCCAGGAGGTTTCTGACTGGAGGGTCGTGGTCTGGTCGATCAGGCCTAGCGTGTAGCCCTTGCGATTGGCGGCGTAGGCGCGCTGGGCGCGGGCCTCGCCATCGGTCAGCAGGGCCACGCGGCGCTGGTCGGCGGCCAGCTGGGTCATCGCGTTCTCAGCCTCGCCATAGGCGGTCTGCACCGCCTTCTCGTAGGCGATGGCCGCCTGCCGCGTGCGGGCGTTCTGGGCGTCGATCTCGGTCAGCAGATAGGGGATGTTCAGCACCGGGATCGAGACGTTGCCGCCCAGGGTCCAGGTCGAGGTGGTGGTCGAGGTCGTGCCGCCGCCACCGCCGCCGTTCAGGAAGGCGTAGGCCGGCGCCACGCTCTTGGCCAGGCCGACGCCGGGCGTCAGGGTGAAGGTGGGGAACAGGGCCAGTTCGTTGATCTTCAGGTTGCCGGCCGCCGAGGCCAGCTTGGCCTGGGCCTCGCGCACGTCGGGTCGGCGAGCCATCAGCTCGCCCGGCACCGTGGCGGGAACCGGTGGGGCGGCGGCCAGGGCGGCCTCGACCGGCAGGTTGGCCAGCGGCTCGGCGCCCTTGCCGACCAGGACCAGTAGGCTGCGGCGGGCCGCGCTGAGCTGGGCCTCGAGATCGGCCACCTGGGCCAGGCTCTGGGCCTCGTCGGCCTCGGCGCGATCGGACTCCGACGAGGCGATCAGGCCGGCCTTGGCCTTCTTGACCGAGAAAGCGCGCAGCGCGCCATTGATGCGGGCGGTCTCTCGGGCGTCGTCCAGCTGAACCGCCAGGCCGCGCGCCTCGAAATAGGACTGGGCCACCTGGGCGGCCAGAGAGGCGCGGGCGCCTTCATAGGCGAAGCGGGCGGCGGCCAGGTCGTTGTCGACCACCTGGCGGGCGGCGCGGCGGCGGCCCCACAGGTCCAGCTCCCAGCTGACGTCGAACTTGGCCGAATAGTTTTCGGTGTCGCCGCCCTGGGTGAAGCTGGAGCCGCTGCTGTCGAGGATCTCGGTGTGGGTGCGGCTGGCCGCGCCGGTCAGGGGCGTGGACGGGATGTAGAGTTGGCGGATCTGGCCCTTGCGCGTGGCGCGGGCCAGGTCGAGCGCCGCCTCGGCGCTGCGGGCGTCGGGAGCGTTGGTCAGGGCCGTGTCGATCAGCGCCGTCAGCTGCGGATCGTTGAAGCTGGTCCACCAGCGATCCAGCGTCGCCTGGGGCAGGGCGGCGCCGGCCGGGGCCTCATAGGCGGCCGGCAGGCGAGTGTCGGTCGTCGGGCGCGGGCTGTGCACGCAGGCGGACAGGGCGAGGCCGGCCAGGCCCAGGGCCAGCACCGAGACGCCGGATGGCCGAAGGCGACGCTCGTCGGTCGGGATCACACTCATCGACAGGCACTCTTGGGCGCGACCGCGCGGGGGAGGGGCGGGGGAGGAAGGGACATCGGGCTCAATGGGGTTCGGGAGGCATGGGCCCAAGGCCCGCCACGTTGCGATAGGCGTCGACGACCTGGTCCAGGAAGACTTCGATGACCTGGCGGTCGGCCGGGCTCAGGCCGGCCAGGACCGCGTCCAGGCCGTTCAGCATCGGCGCCAACTGCTCGAAGGCCCGCTCGACGGCGGCTTCCACGGGAACGACGAAGATCTTGCGGCGGTCGTTGGTCTTGCGTTCGCGCGCCACATGTCCGGCTCGCTCGAGGCGGTCGACGATCTGGGTGGCGGCCGCGGTCGTCACCTTTAGACGCTCGGCCAGCTGACCCGGCGTCTGGGGGCCGTTGTGCAGGAGGTGCTCCAGAGCCGCCATGTCGGTGACGTTCACGCCCAGGGTTTCGCCGATCTTCTTGCCGATCTCGCGGTTCAGGACCGAGATCGTCTTCAGGCGCTGACCAATGGGGTCGCGCGGCACATGCGAGTTGCGCCATCCCTGATAGGTGAGGGTCGGATCCCGGGTCATGGCGGCGACCGATATTATTAAGCCGCTTAACAGTCAATCGACTTAGGTATTGATACGGATGCCGTCGTCGACGCTCGCGATCTGCGTACCACCGTTCATCTAAGTCGGGCGGGCGACAATAAAAGAGCTGCGCGTTCATTCGGTTCCGTCGCTCCGGCCGGGATGCGCGGGCGCGCCGTCCTCTCATATGACGAATGTGGCGAGGGCTTTGCGACAGCCGCGCGTCGAAAGATTTCGCCGCCTTGGCCCAGTGTTGCGACGTCGCGCCGAAAGGCTCCCGGGCAGGGCGACGGTTGACGTACCGTCAAAACATACCGCATCATCGAAACAGGTGTTCGACTCCGAAATCGACCACCGGCTTCGCGGCAAGTCGTGGAGCCAGTATGCGTGGCTTTCCTAGTATCCGGCTCGGGTTTAACCCAGGGGTGTCGGTCTTGAACGGCGCATCTTCAGATTTCGAAAAAGGCGCGACGCCTGATTTCGCCGGTTGCGGCGGGATTGCGCTCGCGCGTCGACGACGAAGGCGCCGCGACCCCCACGCTTAAAAACGAGCCTCAAAAAAACGCGTTCAAAAACGCAAACGAGGGAGGGAAGAAACTATGAAACGCACCGTGTTCCTGCGCGGGGGCTCGTCACTGGCGCTGGCCGTCGCCCTGACCACCGGCATGGCCCATGCCCAGCAGGCCAAGCCCGACACCGCGCCCACAGAAGTCGAGGAAGTGGTCGTCACCGGCTCCTTCATCCGCGGCACGCCCGAGGACGCCGCCCTGCCGGTGGACGTCATCGGCGCCGAAGAGCTGCAAAAGCGCGGCTCGCCCTCCACCGTCGAACTGATCAAGGCCCTGTCGGTGTCCAGCGGCGTGCTGGGCGACACCAACCAGTTCGACAGCCGCGCCCAGGGCTCGGAAGGCTCCGGCTCGGTCAACCTGCGGGGTCTCGGCTCGCAGCGCACCCTGGTGCTGCTGAACGGCCGTCGCATGGCCATCAATCCGCTGGCCGCCGCCGGCGCGGGCATCGTCGACACCAACATCATTCCCGCCGCCGCCATCGGCCGGCTGGAAGTGCTCAAGGACGGCGCGGCGGCGACCTATGGCTCGGACGCCATCGCCGGCGTCGTCAACTTCATCACCAAGAAGAACTTCAACGGCCTGGAAGTGGGCGCCGACTATCGGGTCATCGACGGCTCGGACGGCGACTACGGCCTCAACGCCACCTTCGGCAAGGTCTGGGACAACGGCAACGTGCTGGTCAGCGCCGGCTGGCAGCATCGCTCCAAGCTCAGCGTCGCCGATCGCGACTGGGCCAACCAGCCCTATCTGTCGAACCCCGAGGCGGGGTGGTCGGCCGCCGGCAATCCGTCGACCTTCATCCCCCTGGCCAGCACCACCAACGCCACGCGCGATCCAGCCTGTACGGGCATCGGCGGCTATGCCGGCTTCAGCGGCCTGACCCCGGTCTGCTACTGGCACTACACGCCGTTCGACAACCTGGTCGAGAAGTCCGACGCCTTCCAGATCTATGGCGAGGTCAACGCCGACCTGTCGGCCAAGACCAAGTTCCACGCCGAGGTGCTGTACGCCCACACCGACGTTCCCGACTGGAACACCTCGCCGTCCTACGCCGCCCTGGCCACGCCGACCGCCGAGGTCGCGCCCAGCGCCGCCCTGACCGGCCGCTACTACGTGCCCGCCACCAATCCGGGCCTGATCGCCTTCATTGCGGCCAACCCGACGGTGTCGCTGACCAACCTGGCTACCGGCGTCCAGACGACCGCACCGGGCTCGATCTTCGCGTTCGGGGCGCTGAACGTCGCCAACCGTCCGTTCGGCATCGGCGGCAATCCCAAGTTCAACTATGGCCCGTCGATCGGCTCGCGCTCGTTCGACGCCTTCCGGGTCTCGGCTGATCTGCAGGGCGAATTCGACAACGGCATCGGCTGGGACGTGGCCCTGACCTACTCGCAGGAAGTGGGCATCCGCACCGGCTACGACACCCTGGTCAACCGCTTCGCCCTGGCGCTGCAAGGGCTGGGCGGTCCGCTGTGCGACAGCAGCCCCACCACGCCGGGCATCCAGGGCACGCCGGGCGTCGGCGGCTGCATGTATTACAACCCCTTCGCCAGCGCGATCCCGAGCAACGTGATCACCGGCACGGCCAACCCCGGCTACAACGCGGCCCTGGCCAACAACAAGGACCTGGTCGACTGGTTCTTCAAGAAGCTGTCGACCAAGCAGTCCTCGCGACTGTTCGTGGGCGAGGCCGTGCTGAACGGCAAGACGGCCATCACCCTGCCGGGCGGCGACATCGCCTGGGCGGCCGGCGTCCAGTATCGCCGCACCTACTTCAAGGCCGACTACAACGACATCAGCAACGCGGCGATCAATCCGTGCGTCAACACGCCCGACTTCGGCGTGACCACCTGCACCGGTTCGGCCCGCAACGGCCCCTTCATGTTCCTGGGCGTCGGCAACGAGGCCGACAATCAGTCGGACGTGATGGCCGCCTTCGGCGAACTGTCGGTGCCGATCACCGAGACCTTCCAGGTCCAGGCCGCGGCGCGCTTTGAAGACTACGGCGGCGCGGTGGGCTCGACCTTCAACCCGAAGATCTCGGCGCGCTGGCAGGCCCTGCCTTGGCTGGCGGTGCGCGGCTCGGCCGGCTCGACCTTCCGCGGCCCGCCGGACCCGGTGACCACCACGACCTCGGTGACCTCGCTGCAGGGCATCCTGGGCGTGTTCCGGGCCGTGGACATCTTCGGCAACCCGAACCTGAACCCGGAAAAGGCCAACACCTATAACGGCGGCCTGCTGTTCAACGTCGGCAACTTCAAGGCCAGCATCGACTACTTCAAGTTCGACTTCAAAAACCCGATCGTCACCGAGCCGGTGGCCGGCATCGTCTCCGCGCTCTATCCGAACGGCGCGGCCGGCTCCAACAACTGCGCCAATCCCGCCTACGCGGGGCTGGTGGCGCGCTTCACCTACAACGGCGCCTGCGGGACCCCGACCACCAGCATCGCCCGCCTGAAGACCAACTACATCAACGGCGCGGCGGTGAAGAATTCGGGCTTCGACTTCTCGGCCGACTACCGGTTCGAGAACGTTCTGGGCGGCGACGTCTCGGTCGGCGGCAACGCCACCTACATCTCCGAGTACAAGGTGGGCGCGACCTCGGTCGAGGGCATCGTGGTCGAGAAGGCCTTCGACGCCGTGGGCCTGCTCAACTACCAGACCACCGTGGTGCCGATCCCGAAGTGGAAGGGCGACGTCTTCGCCGAGTGGAACATGGGCCCGCACAACCTGCGCGCCACGGTCCACTACATCGACTCCTACACCGACCAGCGCACGGCGCCCTTCGCGGCCAACGCCTACAAGGACACCACCGGCGCGGGCGTGACGGTGTCGGCGGGCAAGAAGATCGACGCCCAGGTCCTGACCGACCTGGCCTATCGGGTCTTCCTGCCCTGGGACACGACCCTGACGGCGGCGATCACCAATGTCTTCGACAAGGACCCGTCCTACGCCCGCCTGGATCTCGGCTACGACCCCTTCACAGGGGATCCGCTGGGCCGCACCTACAAGGTGGGGGTCCGCAAGAAGTTCTAGGATCTAGCTGGAGCGAACGAACGGAAGCGCGCCTCGCGAGGGGCGCGCTTCTTTCGTTGAGCGGCCAGGCTCAGCTCGGCTCGCGGGAACGCTCGGCCAGTCGATCGGCCTGGCGCTCCAGGTCGTCGGCCTGGGCGGGCAGGCTCTTGGCCAGGTCGAGCAGCGCGGCGTCGGTGACGATGCTGCCCCGCGACCGGTTGTCGGCGATCTGGCGGGCGCGATAGGCCGGATCGCGAAGACGAACCGCCTCGGCGCGCATGTCGCGGGCGCCCTGCCGCATCTGCTCGGCGCCCTTGGCCATCTCGATGCGGACATTGACCATATTGCGGGCGACCTCCTGCCGGATGCGCTCGCCGTCGACCCGGGCCCGTTCGCCCTCGGCCCTGGCGCGTTCGCCGTCCTTGCGGGCGCGTTCGCCGTCGATCCGAGCCTGATCGGCATGGATGCGGACCTGATTGGCGGCCAGGCGAGCGATGTCGACCTGGGCGCGGACGAGGTCGGCGACACGACGGGCAGCATCGGCTTGGCGTCGCGCTTCGTCGGCCTGGACACGGGCCTCATTGGCGCGGGCGCGCGCTTCGGCGGCCATCTGGCGTTCCTCGGGCGTCGCGAACCGGGCGAGGCTGTAGTTGACGCTCCCAGGCGGCGGCGCGGGCGGCTCCGGCGGGGGCGGGGGCGGAGGAAGCGGCGGAAGTGGCGGAGGAGCGGGAGCGGCGAAAGCCGGTGGTTGCGGGGGCTCCGGCGGCGCGGGCGGCGCGGGTGGCGGGGCCGGGGGAGCCGGCGGCGGCGGCGGCGCGACCCAGGTCTGATGGCGGATCTCCAGCGCGGCCAGGGGCGTGGCGACCACGGCCAGGGCGGCGATGGTCAGGGCCACCGTCAGCGGGCGGCGGCGGGCGGACGTGTCGGTCATGATGCAGGCGATCCTTGTCTTCAGCGTTCGGGCGTCAGCGGCCGCCATGGCCGTGGCCACGCGATGCGCGGGATGGGGGGCGGAATGGGCGGCCAGGCGAACCAGGGCCCGGGCGTAGAGCGTGCGGTCGATGGTCTTCAGAGCGTCGGCGTCGGCGGCTTCCTCCGACCGCGCGGCGAGGTCGGCATGCAGGCGCCAGACCAGCGGGTTGAACCAGAACAGCGCCAGCGCCAGTCGCGAGAGCACCAGGAAGATCCAGTCGTGGCGGCGCAGGTGGGCCAGCTCGTGGGCCAGGATGGCGGGGGCGGCGTGGCGTTCGGCCAGGCTGGCGGGGTCGACGACGATGAAGCCCGGGGCGACGCCCCAGCTCAGCGGGCTGGCGACGTGCGGGCTGGAGACCAGACCGGGGCGGTCGGAGGGTTCGAGGCGCTCCAGCGGCGCCAGCCAGGTGGGGCATGACACCGGCTGACCCTTGCGGGTCCAGCGTTCCAGTGTCGCCAGGCCCAGCAGCAGGCGGGCGCAGATGGCGGCCGCGCCGGCCAGCCACAGGGCGACGACGATCTGGACCGGCGAGAGCCAGGGGCTCGAGACAGCCCCGATCGCGCCGTCACGCTCGATCGGCAAGGCGGCCGCCGGCGCGAGCTCCGGCGAGATCGGCGGCAACAGGGCCAGGTCCAGCGTGGGCAGGATGGCGGTGACGACGGGCAGGGCCAGCAGCAGGCAGACCGTGGCGCGCAGGATGTCGACGCGATCGACGGGGCGCTGGGCCAGCAGGCGCGCGCAGGCCAGGCCGGCGCCGGCGACGAGGCTGGACTTGACCAGCAGGGCGATCAGCAGGGTCCAGGTCATGGCTTCTTCTCCACGGCCTGCTCGATGACCCGTTCCAGGGCGGCGGCTTCTTCCGGCGTCAGCTTCTGGCCCAGGCCCAGCAGGGCGGTGGCGGCGCTGGCGGCCGAGCCGGCGAAGAAGGTGTCGATCATCCGCCTCAGGGCGCCGGCCGCGACAGTCTCGGTGCGCTGGGCGGGACTGTAGAGGATGCCCTCGGGACCGGACGCCCGTTCAACCAGGCCCTTGGCCTCCAGCCGCGAGAGCATGGTGCGGACGGCGGAGTCGCTGAGCGGGTCCGACAGGGCGGCTCGGACGCCCGAGGCCGTGCCCGTTTCCAGCCGGCACAGGGTCTCGAAGACCTCGCGTTCGCGTCGGGGCAGGGATTCGATCATGGCGGCCTCCGCAACACTTCGTCGCTACATGTGTAGCGCTACGTGTGTAGCGGGCAAGCCTTCATAGGATGAATTCGCCGTAAGGTGCGGCGGTCCTAGCTCAGATAGTCGAGCAGGCTCATGGATCCGGACGTCGCCAGGCCGCCGTCGGCGCTGAACAGCGAGGCCAGCTTCTCGCGGGTGTTCTGCATGGCGACCATCTTGTCGTAGAGCTCAGGCGTCCAGCCGGAGGCCTCGCGCTCTTCGGTGGTCATGTCGGCATAGCGGGTGATCATCGACTTGCCGAAAGCCGACGGGTCGGACGAGGCGCTGTCCTTGTAGCTGGCCATCACCGACTCGTGGTTTCGGGCCTTGATCTCGCCGGCCGCCTGGCTGACCTCATGGGCCGAGAACTGGCCGTCGCGATTGAGCGAGATCGCCGCCAGCGAGCGGGCGTCGAACTTCGAGAAGTCGATCTCCCCGTCATCGGGACTGGTCGCGGCGTCGGCGCCGGTCGCCGTGGCGTACTGCTTGTCCAGCACGGTGCGGACGTCGCTGGCCACCTTGCCGAAGTCGCGGGTGCGCGGATTGGGAACCACGCCGCCGACCTCCTTCAGATAGGCGGCGACCGGATCGCCCTCGATGCCGCTGGGCGCGACGCCGGGGCGGGCGATGGCCTGCTTGCGGCCTTCGGTCAGGGCCGCCTTGTCCTGGGCCCATTGGGCGGTGGTCTTCTCCTCCGCGCCGGCGGCGTCCAGCCGGTCGAGGGCGGCCTGGTAGAGGCTGGCGTAGTCGCCGGTGACCCGGGCCGAGGCGGCCGGGCCGGCCAGGGCGTCGGCGTTGCGCGACTTCAGCTCCAGGGCGGCGACGACCTGTTCCTCGATCGGGAACTTGCCGCCCCGGCCGGTGGCGATGGCGTAGAGCTCGCGGCGGTCCAGGTCGCCAAGATCGATGGTCGCCTTGCCGTCCTTCAGCGCGCTGGCGGCCTTGGCCGATTTCAGCAAAGCGTCGAGCGCCGAGCGGGCCTCGGCGACCACGCCGTCGGCGGTGCGGGTGTCGGTCTGGGCCTTCAGCGCGGCCTGCGCCTCGGCCGACAGCGTGACGTTGACCGCCGCCGTGGCGTTGTTGGCCGCCTTGGCCTGGGCTGAGGTGTTGTCGGCCGTCGTTGTGGTGGTCTTGTTGGCCGCGACGCCGGTGTTGGCGTAGCCCGTGACGTACGGCTGGGATCCGATGATGGTCATGCGGGAACTCGAAGCGACTCAATCGCCGCAAGAGTAACAGCGACGACACGCTTTGAAATCCTGGGAAATCAGACCGTTGCCTGGTTAACGCGTGAAGACGCCCATCAGCAGCGGCCGCGCGAAAAGCTGGGCGGCCTCGTCGCGCTCGACGTCCGACACCCAGGTGCGCAGAGAGGCGGCGGCGTTCAGCATCGAATTGATCATGTGGGCGGCGATCATCGGGTCCACCGGGCGCACCGACCCGTCGGCGATGCCGTCCGAGATCATCGCTGCGAACCGCTCCGATCCTCGGCCATAGCCCTCGGCCATGTCGTGGCGGATCTCGGCGGGCAGGGCGCCCATCGACGAGGCGCGCAGCAGCGGGCCGTGGTCCGACAGCTGGTAGGCGACCAGGGCGGCGGTGGCCGACGCCACCTGGTCCCAGGACGAGCCCTTCAGCGCCTTGGCGTCGGCCTGCGACTTGCGGGTGACCGCGAAGGTGCGCTGGAAGCACTCGACCACCAGGGCGTCCTTGTCGTCGTGGTGGTGGTAGAACGAGCCCTTGGTGACGTTCAGCGCCGCTGAGATGTCCTCGACCGAGGCGCCGCGATAGCCGCGCTGGTTGATCAGGCGGGTGGCGGCGACCAGGAAGGTCTCGCGCCACTCCTGGCCGTCGGCAGACACCGGTGTCGGATCCGGCAGGGCCGCCGGCGTCCAGGCGCGATCTGGGGCGGCGATGCCGCCAGCCAGGATGTCGTAGATCTTGTCGCGGACCCGCTCGTAGTCGTCCAGGTCGTAGCGGCGCAGCCAGGTGCCCGACCAGAACACCTGCTCGAGCAGCAAGTGGGTGCGGGCGTTGCGCTCGCGCTTTTCCAGGTGGTCGAACTGCGGTCCTTCGAAGAAGCCGCGCACCCGCCGGAACATGTCGTTGAAAGCGCTCATCACCGAGGTGCGCATCGGCTCCTTCAGCGCCTTGACCTCGGTGAAGCTCGTCAGGGGCGTGGCCTCGCCCAGGCGCACCCGGCGGTTCAGGTCGAGATAGAGGTCGATGAACTTCAGCAGCCGGGCCGGCGGATCGGGCTCGGCGGCGGCCTGGTCGATCATGGCGTCGAACCGCTCCAGCCCGCGCATGAAGCAGGCGGCGGCCAGGTCGTCCTTCTTGCGGTAGTAATAGGTGACGCTGGTGGTGATCAGGCCCACGCGGGCGGCGACGTCGGCCAGGGTCATGCCGCGCACGCCCTGGCGGTTCAGCACCGCGGTGGCGGCGGCCAGGATCGCCTCCTTCTTGCGGGCATAGCGCGCCGTGGCTACGCCAGCGATCCGACCGTCATCCATACCTGGCGGGTCCCTAAACTGCCGGCGGCGCCGGTCTCTGGACTACACGGTCCAATTTAGGCGTCTCTAGACCCGAAACAAAGGGCGAGATCCATTATCCCGACCATATCAGATGGAAAGCTCTTCAGTTTTTCAGGTTTGTTTCAGGACGCCCTGAGAGCAGGCGCCGTCTGGCGCTCCACAAGCGTGGCGGTGATCGTCTGGATCAGGGCGGCAGGCGACAGCGGCTTGGCGATGGCGCCGTCCATGCCGGCGGCCAGGTAGCCGGCCTGCTGGTGGGCCATGGCGTTGGCGGTCATGGCCAGGATCGGCGTGCGGCCGACCTCGCCTTCCTGGGCGCGGATGCGGCGGGTGGCCTCGACGCCGTCCATGTCGGGCATCTGGATGTCCATCAGGATCAGGTCGAAGCCGCGTTGGGCCGCCTCGACCCCGCCGGCGCCGTCCTCGGCGGTCTCGACGCGGGCGCCCATGGCCTCCAGCATGCGCGAGGCGATCATGCGGTTGGTGGCGTTGTCCTCGACCAGCAGGACGCGCAGGCCGTCGAACAGCGGGGCCTCGGCCTCCTCGCAGTGGGCCACGGCAGCCGCGTGCGGTGCGTCGATCTCGATCCAGAAGGTCGAGCCCTGGCCCGGCGTGCTGGAAAAGCCGATCTGGCCGTCCATCAGCTGGACCAGCCGCTTGGTGATGGCCAGGCCCAGGCCCGCGCCGCCGAAGCGGCGGGTGGTCGAGCCGTCGGCCTGGCTGAAGCGCTCGAACAATTGCCGGCCGGCCTCTTCGGAAATGCCGATGCCGGTGTCCTGGATCTCGAACCGCAGGCGAGAGCCGCCCTCGACGGGCGTGGCGGTCAGGCGGACGTCGACGCCGCCCTCCAGGGTGAACTTGGCGGCGTTGCCCAGCAGGTTGAACAGGGCCTGGCGCAGGCGCACCGGATCGACCTGGACCCAGCCCAGGTCCGGTGAGGTTTCGACCCGCAGATGCAGGCCCTTGGCGCGGGTCTGCGGTCGCAGCAGGTCGGCGACGCCACGCACCAGGGCGGCCGGATCGGTGGGTTCGGGAGCCAGCTCCAGCTTGCCCGCCTCGACCTTGGAGAAGTCGATGATGTCGTTGAGCAGCTCCGACAGCATGGCGCCGCAGCCCAGGGCTTCGTTCAGCAGCAGGCGGCCGTCGTCCGACAGGTCCTCTTGCTTGAGCAGGTGCAGCACGCCCAGCACGCCGTTCATCGGCGTGCGGATCTCGTGGCTCATATTGGCCAGGAACTGGCTCTTGGCCTCGGCGGCGTCCAGGGCGGCGTCGCGGGCGTCGATCAGTTCGGTGACGTTCTGGCTGATGCCGATGACGTCCCACAGCTCGGGGCTCTGCCCCCGCACGCCGCGCCAGGCGGCCCGCATCACGGCCCAGGTGTCGTTCTCGGGATCGAGATAGCGATAGTCCAGCAGGCGGTGTTCGCCGGTCTGCAGCGTGGCCTGGAAGTTCTCCCAGACGCGCGCCCGGTCGTCCTGGTGGATCGAGGTCGTCATCTCGGTCATGGTCATGGTCCGCACGCCGCCGCGCGGGTGCGAGGGCGTGGGGATGTCCTGGTCGAAGACATAGACGCCCTTGCGGGGATTAAACCGCCAGACATAGACGCCGGCGGTGGTGCGCAGCATCTCGTTGGCCCGTTCGGCCTGCTGCTTGGCGATGGCGCGGGCGCGATCTTCGCTGAAGTCCTGGAAGACCACCAGCAGCACGTCGCGCGACAATTGCTTGGACTGCGAGCGCACCCACAGCCAGCCGCCGCCCTTGCGGGCCAGCCGGTGCTCCGAGCGCGCGCTGCCGGTCGCGCGCAAGGACCTGTCCAGCTCTTGGAAAATCTCGGTGTCGTGCAGGTGGAAGAAGTCGCGCATCGGCCGGCCAAGGCTTTCCTCGGCCGTCCAGCCGGTGAGGGCCGCCCAGGCGGGATTGACGCGGGAGATCGCGCCGTTCTCCAGCACCACGAACATGTCGAGGCTGTTCTGGAAGAACCAGTCGGCGGCGGCGTCTTCCGTGCTCGGGGCGCCCTGGTGATCCAAGTGCTTGCCCATGGGCCATCCCTCGTTTTCAATCAGTATGCACGGGCCTGGTAAAGTTAGGGTTGCGTCACAAGGTCTCGTTCTCAACAAAAACAACGCCTTCAGGCGCGGGCGGTCGCAAGGGGAGATCCATAATCTTGAGCAAGCCGGAAGCCGTAGGGCTGTCTTCGGAGCGCCTGAAGCGCATCGAGACCTTCATCCAGGACAAGTACATCGCCAGCGGAAAGCTGCCCTGCGCCCAGGTGCAGGTCTGGCGGCGCGGCCAGCTGGCCTACCAGACGGTGCTGGGATCGGCGGATATCGAGCGCGGCGCGCCCCTGAAGGCCGACAGTCTGTTTCGCATCTATTCGATGACCAAGCCCGTCACGAGCGTGGCCTTCATGATGCTGGTCGAGGAGGGGCTGGTGTCGCTGGACGACCCCGTCCACCGCTTCATCCCGGCCTGGCGCGATCTGGGCGTCTTCAATGGCGGGGTGCCCGGCGCGTTCCAGACCAAGAAAGTCGCCGAACCGATGCGGATGCTGGACCTGCTGCGCCACACCGCCGGCCTGACCTATGGCTTCCAGCAGCGCACCAATGTCGACGCCGCCTATCGCAAGGCCAGGCTGGACGGCATCGACAGCGAGGGCGGGCTGCAGACCTTCGTCGACACGCTGGGGACCATCCCGCTGGAGTTCAGCCCCGGCGAGTCGTGGAACTATTCGGTGGCCACCGACGTGCTGGGCTATCTGGTCGAGAAGATCTCTGGCCAGCCCTTCGACGCCTTCCTGCAGGCCCGCATCTTCAATCCGCTGAAGATGGTCGACACCGGCTTCTTCGTTCCCGAAAGCCAGCGCGGCCGGTTCACCGCCTGCTACGCCCTGACGCCGTCGGGCAAGGTGGTGCTGCAGGACGATCCGACCAAGAGCCGGTTCCTGTCCGATCCGGCGGTGAAGTCGGGCGGGGGCGGGCTGGTCTCGACGGCCGACGACTACATGCGCTTTTGCCGGATGCTGCTGAACGGCGGCGAGTTGGACGGGGCGCGGCTGCTCAGCCCCAAGACCATCAAGCTGATGACCCTCAACCACCTGCCCGGCGGCAAGGAGCTGACCGAGCTCTCCAAGTCGTTGTTCAGCGAGGCGGTGTTCGAGGGGCTGGGCTTTGGCCTGGGCTTCGCCATGACCGTCGACCAGGCGCGGACCAAGAACATCGGCTCGCTGGGCGAATACTTCTGGGGCGGCATGGCCTCGACCGCCTTCTGGGTCGATCCCGTCGAGGACCTGGCGGTGGTGTTCATGACCCAGCTGATGCCGTCGTCGGCCTATCCGATCCGGCGCGAGCTGCGGACACTGGTCTATTCGGCGTTCACGGAGAGTGCGGCCTAAGACAACGGGAATGCTCCCCCTTTGGGGGAGCTGTCGCGGAGCGACTGAGGGGGTCCTCAACGGCTTAGACCGGAGAGGACCCCCTCCGGCCCTCCGGGCCACCGCCCCCAAGGGGGGAGGATCTATCTCTTCGCCCACAAGAAAGCGGCGCGGGAGCAGGCTCCCGCGCCGAGTTGCGCTTTACCAAGTTCGACGCATTGGCCACAACGCGCCGCGTCCGCGCAAAATCCATGACTTAGAGTTTGTGGGACGCTTGCAAGTCGCGTCCCAGCCCCAGCTTCCACGCGTACGCCCTCCCCAGCACGGATCGCTCTGCGGCGCGTCGACGGGGCGGGTTCGCGTTCAACGCGGCGTCCGCTCCCGGGGACAATCTCGGCTGAAACTACTGTTTCGAATTTGTAGTATGTCCTGGGCGGCGTCAACGCCGCCTGCCCACAAATCGGGCGCCGTCGCGAGAGGCTGGACATCCGCGCGGCGTCGTGCAGGTTTCGTCTTTCAAACAGCCGTTCAAACAAGAGCAGGGGTGGAACCGCCATGACCGCGATCAACGCCGTCACAGATCTTACCGTCGAAGGCGACATCGGCGTCGTCACGCTGAACTCGCCGCCGGTCAACGCCCTGTCGGCCGCCGTGCGCGAGGGTCTTTCGGGGGCCTTCGAGGCCGCCATCGCCGACCCGGCCGTCAAGGCCATCGTGCTGATCTGCGAAGGCAAGACCTTCATCGCCGGCGCCGATATCACCGAGTTCGGCAAGGCCATGACCGGCCCGTCGCTGCAAGACGTCCAGAACACCATCGAAAACTCGCCCAAGCCGGTGATCGCGGCGATCCACGGCACGGTGCTGGGCGGCGGCCTGGAAGTGGCCCTGGTCGCCCACTATCGCGTCGCCGTGCCCTCGGCCAAGGGCGGTCTGCCCGAGGTCAACATCGGCCTCTTGCCCGGCGCCGGCGGCACCCAGCGTCTGCCGCGCATCGTCGGCGTCGAGAAAGCGCTGGAGATGGTCACCAGCGGCCAGCACGTGCCGGCCAAGGCGGCCCTGGCCATGGGCCTGTTCGACGAGCTGGTCGAGGAAGGCAATCTGCGCGCCGGCGCCATCGCCTTCGCCAAGACGGTGCTGGCCGAGAAGCGACCGCTGAAGAAGGTCCGCGAGCTCAACGACAAGGTCGAGGCCGCCCGCGGCAAGCCCGAGATCTTCGCCGAATTCCGCAAGGCCAACGCCAAGAAGTTCCGCGGCTTCATGGCGCCCGAAAACAACATCAAGTGCATCGAGGCGGCGGTGAACCTGCCGTTCGACGAGGGCCTGAAGGAAGAGCGCCGGCTGTTCCTGGAACTGATGTCCGGCAGCCAGTCGGCCGCCCAGCGCTACGTGTTCTTCGCCGAACGCCAGGCCGCCAAGATCCCCGATGTGCCGGACGATACTCCGACCATCCCGATCAAGAAGGTCGGCGTGATCGGGGCCGGCACCATGGGCGGCGGCATCTCGATGAACTTCCTCAACGCCGGCGTGCCGGTGACGATCATCGAGGCCAAGCAGGAGAACCTGGATCGCGGCGTCGGCGTCATCCGCAAGAACTATGAGAACACCGCCAAGAAGGGCCGCCTGACCCAGGACGACGTCGAAAAGCGCATGGGGCTGCTGACGCCCTCGATGCACCTGGAGGATCTCGCCGACTGCGACCTGATCATCGAGGCCGTGTTCGAGCTGATGGAGATCAAGAAGGAGGTCTTCGGCAAGCTCGACAAGATCGCCAAGCCGGGCGCGATCCTGGCGTCGAACACCTCCTACCTCGACATCGACGTGATCGCCGCCAGCACCAGCCGGCCGGAAAGCGTCATCGGCCTGCACTTCTTCTCGCCAGCCAATGTGATGCGCCTGCTGGAGATCGTGCGCGGGGCCAAGACCGACAAGTCGGTGATCGCCACCGCGATGCAGATCGGCAAGAAGATCGGCAAGGTCGCTGTGCTGGTCGGCAACTGCCACGGCTTCGTCGGCAACCGTATGCTGGCCCAGCGCCAGCGCGAAGCCCAGAAGCTGATCCTGGAAGGCGCCATGCCCTGGGACGTCGACCGCGTGCTCTACGACTTCGGCCTGCCCATGGGCCCGTTCGCGATGAGCGATCTGGCCGGCCTCGACATCGGCTGGGATCCGGCCAAGACCTCGTCGTCGACCGTGCGCGAAGTGCTGTGCGAGATGGATCGCCGCGGCCAGAAGAACGGCAAGGGCTTCTACGACTACGACGAGAACCGCAACGCCAAGCCCTCGCCGATCGTCGAGGAGGTGATCCGCGACTTCGCCGAAAAGCGCCAGATCCAGCGCCGCGAGATCACCGACCAGGAGATCCTGGAGCGGTGCCTGTATCCCATGGTCAACGAGGGCGCGAAGATCCTCGAGGAGGGCAAGGCCATCCGGGCGTCCGACATCGATATCGTCTGGATCAACGGCTATGGCTGGCCGGTCTATCGCGGCGGCCCGATGTTCTGGGGCGAGCTGGTCGGCCTCGACAAGGTGCTGGCCAGGATGAAGGACTTCCACGCGGAGTTGGGGGATGACTTCAAGCCGTCGGCCCTGCTGGAGCGGCTGGTGGCCGAGGGTAAGGGGTTCAAGGACGCCTAAGGGCTCGTCAGTATCCAAAAAAGCTTGTCATCCCGGCCGCAGCGCAGCGGAGAGCCGGGACCCAGGAGCCACCGCACTGCCATTGGCCCCTGGGTCCCGGGTCGGCTTCGCCGCCCGGGATGACAAGAATGTTTTGCGTTCCAGGGAAGACGCCATGACCACCATCGCCGCCATGATGTCCGCCGACTACGGCGTGATGGGCGACATCCTGCGGCTTCGGACGCAGGAAAACCCCGACCACCCAGCCATCATCATGGAAACCGGCGAGCGCGTGACCTATGGACAGTTCGACGCTCTGGTCGACCGCGTCGCCGCCGCCCTGCAACGCGACGGCGTCCAGCAAGGCGAGGCCGTCGCCGTCTGCGCCCTGTCGTCGATCCCCTATGCGGCGGTGTTCCTGGGCGGTCTCCGCGCCGGCGTCGCCGTGGCCCCGATCGCGCCTTCGTCCACGCCGGAGTCGATCGCCGGCATGGTCGCCGACTGCGGAGCCAAGCTGTTCTTTCTCGACGCGGGGGTGGCCGAGGCCCAAGCGCCCGCGCCGGTCGCCGCGCGCCACATCGCGCTGGACGGCTCGTCGACCGGCGAGGCCTTCGACGTCTGGTTGGCCCCCGAAGGCGCCAGGCCGACGGCGGTCGAGATCGCCCCCGAGCATCCGTTCAACATCATCTATTCCAGCGGCACCACCGGCACGCCCAAGGGCATCGTCCAGTCGCATGGCATGCGCTGGAAGCACGTCTTCCGAGGCGACGCCATCGGCTACGCGCCCGGCGCGGTGACCCTGCTGTCGACGCCGCTCTATTCCAACACCACGCTCGTCGTCTTCTTCCCCACCCTGGCCGGCGGCGGCACGGTGGTGCTGATGAAGAAGTTCGACGCGGGCCGCTATCTGGAGCTGGCCCAGCAGTACCGCATGACCCACACCATGCTGGTGCCGGTGCAGTACCGCCGCCTGATGGAGCGGCCGGACTTCGACAGCTACGACCTGTCGACCACGCACATGAAGTTCTGCACCAGCGCGCCATTCGCGGCCAATCTGAAGGCCGATGTGCTCAAGCGCTGGCCCGGCGGGCTGGTCGAGTATTTCGGCATGACCGAGGGCGGCGGCACCTGCATCCTGATGGCCCACGAGCATCCCGACAAACTGCACACGGTCGGCAAGCCCGCGCCCGGCCACGACATCCGACTGATCGACGAGGACGGCGTTCAGGTCGGCCCCGGCGTGGTCGGCGAGATCGTCGGCCGCTCGGCCGGAATGATGAACGGCTATCACGGCCAGCCGGGCAAGACCGCCGAGGCGACCTGGATCTCGCCGGAGGGCTGGAACTTCATCCGCACCGGCGACGTCGGCCGGTTCGACGAGGACGGCTTCCTCACCCTGATGGATCGCAAGAAGGACATGATCATCAGCGGCGGGTTCAATATCTATCCCAGCGACCTGGAGGCCGAGATCCTCAAGCACGAGGCCGTGGCCGAGGCCGCCGTGGTGGGCGTGCCGTCCGACGCCTGGGGCGAGACGCCGATCGCCTTCGTGGCGCTGAAGAGCGGCGCGACCGCCAGCGCCGAAGAGATCCGGACCTTCGTCAACGGCCGGGTCGGCAAGACCCAGCGCCTGGCCGACCTGCTGATCGTCGAGTCCCTGCCGCGCAGTCACATCGGCAAGGTTCTCAAGCGCGAGTTGCGCGACTCATGGCAGCGTCCGGTTCAGTAACGGTTCCGCCGAGGTTGTCCGGGAACGCGTAACGTCTTCGCTCGTTTGGCGTCGTAACCTGAGCTGCGCCTTGCGCGACCAGGGACGATCAGAGGGTGAGCAATTGTCCCGCGACCGCGCGCCGCATCTAGGCGAATGGAATCGCTCGATACGGTTGCTTAACCATAAGGCGCCGCAATTGGGGCGTCGGTCACTCGTGGAAGCGCCTCAGTCATGCGTCCTTCGCCCGCCGTCGTCCCCGAACTGAAGTCGAAGAGCGCTGTCTCGCGCGCGCCTTCCGTCCCGGTCGATTTCGACGCCGTCGCCGAAGCCCTGCGCGCCGCTGGCCACGGCCCCGGCCAGGAAGCGGCGCTGATGGCGCGCTTCTGCCGTCCCGTCGCCATCCGTGTTCTGTCCGATCGCACCCAGGCCGTCGCCGCTTCGCTGACCGCCCTGGGCGTGCGTCCGGGCGGTGTCTGCGTGGTCTCGGCCCTGGCCAGCGCCGAGGTTCTGGCCGGCGTCGCCGCCGCAGGTCTGAAGCCCTGGCTGGTCGACGTCGACCCGTTCAGCTGGATGTTCGACGCCAATCACCTGCGCGAGCGCCTGCCCGAGGCCCCCGGTCCGCTGGAGGCCATCCTGCCCGCCGGCGCCCACGGCCGTGCGCCCGACCTGCGCGCCTGGGCCGCCTTCCGCGACGAGACCGGCCTGCCGATCCTGGTCGAGGCCGTCGAGGCCTTTGACGTCATCCAGAGCGCTCCCGTGCCGGTCATCGTCGGCCTGCCCAGCGGCCAGGGCGTGTTCGTCGCCTGCGAGGACGCCACCCCGATCAACGCCATCGAGGCCGCGCGCTTCGAAGGCGAGGCCGGCCTGGAGCTTTGGCCGCGCATCCGTCCGCGTCTGTCGACCGCCGCCCAGCGCCTGCGGGTGCTGCTGCTGGACGCCCCGATCGGCTTCCAGCCGGGCTGGGGCATGAGTTGGGTGTCGGACGCCTGCGCGCTCAGCCTGCCCGACGACACCGCACCGGCCGTGCTGGCCCATTTGCGCGACGCCGGCGTGCAAGCCGTTGGTGTTTCGTCGCGCAGCCGCGAGATCGCCTCGGATGAAACGCCGATCGCAGATCATCTGGAAGGCTCTGTGGTGGTTGTGCGGATCGATCCGGATATCGATCTGGCCGGGCTCGACGACCTTGCCGCGGCCTTGCGAAGCGCCGTCGCCGGCTAGTTCGCGACTCGTCACACCCAATCTTGTCATCCCGGAAGCCTCGCAGAGGCTGTCCGGGACCCAGAGGCAGCCGCATTGCGTTGGCCCCTGGGTCCCGGCTCTCCGCTTCGCTGCGGCCGGGATGACAAGCTTATGCGGTATCAGGTGAGTCAGTTCGCCGCCGCGTAAGCCTCGACGCCCGCCACCCGCTCGGCCTTCTCGGCTTCGCTGAGGAACGACCCCGAGAAGCTGTTCTTGGCCAGGGTCACCAGATCCTCGCGCGTCAGGCCGACGGCGTTGGCGGTGGCCATGTAGTTTTCCAGCAGATAGCCGCCGAAATAGGCCGGGTCGTCGGAGTTGACCGTGGCCTTCAGACCCAGTTCCAGCATGCGCTTGAGCGGATGCACGTCCAGGCTCGGCACACCGCACAGCTTCAGGTTCGACAGCGGGCAGACCGTCAGGGTCGTGCCGTCCTCGATCAGGCGCGCGGTCAGGGCCTCGTCTTCGAGGGCGCGGTTGCCGTGGTCGATGCGGTCGACCTTCACCAGGTCGATGGCTTCCCAGACATAGGCCGGCGGGCCTTCCTCGCCGGCATGGGCGACGATCTTCAAGCCCAGGTCGCGAGCGGCCTGGAACACGCGGGCGAACTTGGCCGGGGGATGGCCCACTTCGGAGCTGTCCAGGCCGACGCCGGCGATCTGGTCCAGCCAGGGCTTGGCCTGCTCAAGCGCGGCGAAGGCGGCGTCCTCGTCCAGGTGGCGCAGGAAACAGAGGATCAGCTTGCTGGTCACGCCCAGCGTCTTTTCGGCCTCGGCCATGCCGGCCAGCAGACCCTTCATCACCACCTCGAAGGCGACGCCGCGATCGGTGTGGGTCTGGGGGTCGAAGAAGATCTCGGCATGGGTGCCGCCGTCGGCCGCTAGGCGCATGAAATAGGCCAGGGCCAGGTCCTTGAAGTCGGCCTCGGTCAGCAGCACGCCGGCGCCTTGGTAGTAGATGTCGAGGAAGTCCTGCAGGTTCGAGAAGGCGTAGGCCGCGCGGATCTCGTCCACCGACTTGTAGGGCAGGGTGACGCCGTTGCGGGTCGCCAGCTCGAACATCAGCTCGGGCTCGAGGCTGCCCTCGATGTGCATGTGGAGTTCTGCCTTGGGCAGGCCGCGGACGAATTGGATGAGGCTGGTGTCGGTCATGCCGATTCCATCGGCCGTCGGCGCGGCGCGGTCAAGGCGAGCGACGGCCTTTCGGGCCGTCTGCCTGCCGATGGATCAGGGCCGGCGTGTCTGGGCTTCGGCTTGCAGCCGAGCCTCGGCCCGGGCCTCGGCGCGCGCGCGGGCCTTGGGATCGCGCATCTGGTTCTGGACCATGTCGATCAGCTCGTAGGGCGGCTGCAGGACGGCGCTGGTGTCGCCGATCAATTCGACGCGGCCGTTCTGAGCGACCCCGGCGCTCAGGGGCTCCATGTCGCGCACCGACTGGAAGCCGTACCATTCCCGCAGGCTAGCGCAGGTCTTCTGCTGGGGCAGGCGACTCTTGGTGCTGGTCTTGGCGACGCAGACGACCCGATCCGGCTCCTTGGCCAGCAGGGCGTTCCATTGCATGGCGATGTTGTGATGCGTAGGCGTGCCGGCGCGAGGCTGCACGCGCACGCCGTCCAGCACGGTCGGCTCGGCCGAAGCGGGTTGTTGCAGCATGAGTGTGATGAGAACCAGGCCCAGCATGTGACGTGCTCCTGACAAACCGGCGATATCTCACGATAGCGCAGTTTCGGACGCATGCACTCAAGAAGTGTGTCGACGCGCACTTGCGCGTTTTTCGGTCTGGAACGCTTCGTCTTTCGGCGGGTTCTGACTGTCAGCGTGGCGGCGCGGCGAAAGCCGAGATGCTCGCGCGCGCCCCTCAAACCCGGGATAGTCCAATGAACAACGAACAGATCTTTGGCGCCGCTGAAAACGTTTCGGGGCGCGTGGAAGACGCGGTCGGCGCCCTGGCCGCCAATCCCAAGACCCAAGCCAAGGGTAAGCTGAAGCAAGCCGCCGGCGCCGCCAAGGAGACCTATGGTCATCTGAAGGAAGTGGCGCTCGACGCGGTGGACCACACCAAGGAAAACGTTCACGTCGCCGTGGATAGGACCAAGGAAAAGGCCCTGGCCGGCTATAACGAGGTCGAGACCTTCGTGCACAAGAAGCCGGGTCCCGCCCTGGCCATCGCCGCCGGCGTCGGTCTGGTGCTGGGCCTGATCCTGCGCGGCCCCAGCAAGATCATCAATCGTCGCGTCGCCTAGGGTTCGGCCAGGAAGGCGACGATCGCCGCCGCGAACGCCGGATCGGCGACCGCGGCGCGGTGGTCGCCCTTGACCAGCAACGAACGCGCGCCGGGGATGGCGGTGGCCAGGCGGTCCGGATGGATCGCCAGCGGATCGTCGTCTCCGGCCGTGACCAAGGTCGGCGCCGTGATCGCCGACAGGGCGATGGGCGTAGCGTGCACGACCGACGCCTGGGCCGCCAGGGCCTTGCGGTCGGCGCCGATGGCGTCGGCGAACTGCCGGAACGGGGCCGCCCCCGGATGGGTGATGGTCGCCGGATCCTCGGCCAGCAGGGCCGCGACGATCTCCATGTTGGGTACGAAGCGCGTGTCGACCCCGCCGGTCGCCACCACGCCTTCGCCCACGCCGCCGGTGACGAGTCGCCGGATGCGCGGCTCCTGGCTGGCGGCGATAAGCGACACGATCGCGCCCATCGAATAGCCCGCCAGATCGACGGCCGGCACGCCCAGATGATCGATCAACTCCGAAAGGTCGCGCGCCATGCGCGCCTCGCCGTAGAAGGCCGGATCGTGGGGCTTGTCCGATGCGCCGTGGCCGCGCGCGTCCACCGCCACCACCTTGCGGTCGGCCGCGACGAGGGCGTCGACGACGCCGGGGAATTTCCAGTTGATGGGTCCGCTCGCGCCAAAGCCGTGATGCAGCAGCACCGGCGGGCGACCCTCGTCATCGCCCCAGACGTGGTAGGCGACGTTCAGGCCGTCGGACGTGGTGAAACCCAGCATGCGTCCCCTTTGTCAATCGTTCGAACAATCGTTTGATCGGGGTTAGCAGGCTGGGCCGTCCGGGGCAATCGACCGCCGACCGCCCTCAGGACGGTCGGCGGTCTTGGCTCTAGTGAGCGGCGTCCTTGGCCTTGTCGCCGGCCGCTTTGGCGGCGTCGCCGGCCTTCTCGGCTTCCTTGCCAGCGGCTGCGGCGGTGTCGCCGGCGGCTTCCTTGCTGGCTTCGGTCGTGGCCGTCGCGGCGTCCGCGGTCGCGGTGGCGGCTGTGGCGGCGGCGTCGGCGGCCTTCTGGCTCTCGACGGCGGCGGTGTTGGCTTCGGTGGTGGCCTCGGCCGCCTTCTCGGTCTTGCTCTCGCAAGCCATGGCCGTCAGGCCCAGAGCGGCGATCGCCGCCATCGTCACGATACGCATGGTCGTCTTCTCCCAATCCCGGCGTTTGCGCCGTGGTCAGGAGATAATTCGGCAGCAACGCTTCGGTTGCCGCCAAACGTCACATTGGCTGAGGCGGCGGAGTCGGCTTGGCTTCGGGCAAGGGGATGAACTCGTCGTGGTCGAGGTCGGGCAGCTTCATGCGCCCGGCTTTCCAGTCGGCCTTCGCCTGCTCGATGCGGTCCTTGGACGAGGAGACGAAGTTCCATTCCATGAAGCGCGGGCCGATCGGCTCGCCGCCCAGCAGCATGACGGTCGAGGGCTCCAAGGCCTTGAAGACGATGGTGTCGCCCGGCGCGAACACGGCCATCTGCAGGGCGTTCAGCTCGCGCCCGTCGACCTCGACCTTGCCGCTGGCGACATAGGCGGCGCGCTCGGAATATTCGGCGGGCAGGGCGGCGGTGGTCCCGGCCGCCATCTCCCAGTGCACATAGAACAGCGGCGAATAGACCGGCACATTGGCCTTGGCCCCGAACGCCTCGCCGGCGATCAGCCGCGCTTTCAGCCCGCCGCTCTCATAATAGGGCAGCTCGGTGTCGCCCTCGTGGTGGGTGAAGCTGGGATCGACCTCCTCGTATTCCTTGGGCAGGGCGATCCAGGCCTGCATGCCGTCCATGCGGCCGCCTTGGCGGCGCAGGGTCTCGAAGCGCTCGGAGTGGGTGATGCCGCTGCCGGCGGTCATCCAGTTGACCTCGCCCGGCTTGATCACCGCCAGCGAGCCGACGCTGTCGCGGTGGGTGATCTCGCCCTGGAACAGGTAGCTCAGCGTGGAGAGGCCGATATGCGGGTGCGGCCGCACGTCGGCGCTCTTGGGAAAGCCCGGTGCGAACTCGGCGGGACCCATGTGGTCCAGGAAGGTGAAGGGGCCGACCATCCGCTTGGCGTGGAACGGCAGCACCCGGCCGACCTCGAAGTTTCCGATATCGTGACGGCGGGCTTCGATGACGAGGTCGATCATGGCGGGCTCCGAGGAAGAACGACTCGAACTTAGCCGCGCGCGGCGGCGGGCGTCTTGTCTAAATCCCTCAGGAACGGGCGCCGCTCTTATAACATTCGTCATTCCCGCCCTTGTGGCGGGAACCCCTGGTTCAGCTGACACGTGAAGCGCATTGGCGCGCCACACATCCGCACCTGCGGACGGGCAGAGGGGTTCCCGCCACGAGGGCGGGAATGAAGGAGATAGGAGGCGCTACAGCGTGTCCGGCATCGTCTTCAGCGGCAGCAGGGCCAGCAGGCTGACCAGGCCGGCGACGCCCAGATAGAGGCCGACATAGGCCAGGCCGCCATGGCCGACCAGCGTCTGGGCGACCATCGGCGCCAGGCCGCCGCCGAGGATGCCGCCGGCGTTGAAGGCGATCGAAGCGCCGGTATAGCGCACGCGGGCCGGGAACAGGCTGGGCAGCCAGGCGCCCAGCGGTCCGTAGACCAGGCCCATCGAGAACAGCGCCAGCGACAGCCACACCCAGACCAGCAGCAGGGAGCCGCTGCCCAGCAAGGTCCCCAGCAGCGCGCCGGTGACGAGGGTGGCCACGCAGCCGGTCATCAGCACCCGGCGCGGGCTGCTGGCGTCGGCCCAATAGCCCGAGACGATGATGCCGCCAGCCATGAACAGGATGGCCACCAGCATCACGCCCAGGAAGGTCTCGCGGTCATAGCCGAGCGCCGTGACGCCATAGCCCATCACGAAGGCGGTCGAGATGTAGAACAGGGCGAAGCAGGCCACGACGCCCAGCGTGCCGGCCAGGGTCTCGCGCGGGAAACCCTTGAACAGGTCCAGCAGCGGCACATTGGCGGGCGGGGCTTCGTGCAGGGCCTCGGTGAAGGCCTTGGTCTCGGTCAGCTTCAGGCGCACCCACAGGCCGACCCCGACCAGCAGGAAGCTGCCCAGGAACGGCAGGCGCCACCCCCAGGCCTGGAACTGTTCGGGCGACATCAGCAGGCCCAGGATCAGGAACAGTCCGTTGGCGGCGATGAAGCCGACCGGCGCGCCCAGCTGCGGGAACATGCCGAACCGCGCGCGCCAGCCGGGGGGAGCGTTCTCCACCGCCAGCAGGGCCGCGCCGCCCCATTCGCCGCCCAGGCCGAAGCCCTGGCCAAAGCGCAGCAGGCACAGCAGGAACGGCGCGATCCAGCCGGCCATCTGGTAGGTCGGCAGGAAGGCGATGGCCATGGTCGAGCCGCCCATGATCAGCAGCGACGCCACCAGGGTCGACTTGCGGCCGATGCGGTCGCCGAAGTGTCCGAACACGATCGAGCCCAGCGGGCGGGCGATGAAGGCGATGCTCAGGCTGGCATATGACGCCAGAAGTTGAGCCGAGGCCGAGGCCGACGGGAAGAACAGCGGCCCGAACACCAGCGAGGCGGCAGTCGCGTAGATATAGAAGTCGTAGAACTCGACCGCCGTGCCGATCAGGCTGGCGGCCAGCACGCGTCGCGCCGACGCCCCGGAGGCGCCGGATGCCGGATTGGCCATGATCGATCTCTCTTAGAGGGGGTTAGCCCAGCGGGCTCACATACGGGCTGACCAGACCCAGGGGCACCGCCGTCGAGTTCTTGACGCCCCGGATGACGATCCGGCTCTCGATGTTCGACACCAGGCCCAGCGACAGCAGCTTGTCGCGCAGGAACTCGTCGAAGGCGCGCATGTCGCGGGTGACGATGCGCATCTCGTAGTCGGCCGCGCCGGTGACGGTGGCGCACTGGACGACCTCGGCCCATTTGCCCACGGCCTGCTCGAACGTGTCGAGGTTTTCCTTGGTCGGCAGCGACAGCTTGACGGTGCAATAGACCTCGAAGCCCAGGCCCAGCTTTTCGCGGTCCAGAATGGTCACGCGGCGCTGGATGACGCCCGCGTCTTCCAGTCTTTTGATCCGCCGCCAGCACGGGCTGGACGACAATCCGACCCGTTCGGCGATCTCGGCGACGGACAGTCCGGCGTCGTGTTGGATGAGATCGAGGATCTTAGCATCCACGGCGTCGAGTTGTTCGGACAAGAATTCCTCCCCCAGAGGTCATTTGACGCGGCGATCTTGCGCAAAGCGGTCCCGAGTCGGGCACGCCTTGGGCAAACAATTTCCGCGCTTCTATAAGATATTGCTGAGCGGGCGAGAAGACCCGGGAGGAAAATTTTTGCCATGAGGCACTCGGAAGTCACGCTCGACGACAAATATGTGCTCGAAGATGGTCGCGCCTTCATCACGGGCGTGCAGGCTTTGATCAGGGTTTTGCTCGATCGCAAGCGGCTGGACCGCATCGCCGGGTTGAACACGGCGGGCTTCCTGTCGGGCTATCGCGGCTCGCCCCTGGGCGGTCTGGACCAGCAGGCGGCGCGGATGGGCAAGCTGCTGGGCGCCCACGACGTGGTCTTCAAGGAAGGCCTCAACGAGGATCTGGCCGCGACGGCCGTATGGGGCAGCCAGCAGGCAAATCTGTTCCCCGGCGCGACTCACGATGGCGTCTTCGGCATGTGGTACGGCAAGGCCCCCGGCGTGGACCGCACCGGCGACGTCTTCAAGCACGCCAATTTCGCCGGCAGCTTCCCGACCGGCGGCGTGCTGGCCGTGGCCGGCGACGACCACAGCTGCAAGTCCTCGACCCTGCCGTCGCAGTCGGAATTCGCCTTCCAGGACTTCGAGATGCCGGTGCTGTCACCGGCCGACGTGCAGGAAGTGCTCGACTACGGCCTGCTGGGCATTTCGATGTCGCGCTTCACTGGCCTTTGGACCGGCATGATCGCCCTGGCCGACACCATGGATAGCGGCGTGACCATCGATGTCTCGCTGGACCGCCACAAGCTGGTCATCCCCGACTTCCCGATGCCGCCCGGCGGTCTCGGCATCCGGCTGAAGGACCAGCCGATGGAGAAGGAGCGCCGCCTCCGACTTCACAAGCTGCCCGCCGCCCTGGCCTTCGCCCGGGCCAACCAGATCGACCGCGTGGTGCTGGGCGCCTCGCACGTTCGCGTCGGCAAGGCCCGCTTGGGCATCGTCTGCCAGGGGCAGGCCTATAAGGACGTGCTGGAAGCCTTCACGGCCATGGGCATGACCTTGCAGGAAGCCGCTGACTTGGGCGTCTCGATCTACAAGGTCGGCATGCCCTGGCCGCTGGAGCCCCTGGGCATCCGCGCCTTCGCCGCCGGCCTCGAGACCCTGATGGTCATCGAACACAAGCGCGGCCTGATCGAGCCCCAGGCGCGCGCCGCGCTCTACGATCTTCCCGCGCAAGCCCGCCCCCGCATCATCGGCAAGACCGACGAGCACCATCACCCGCTGCTGTCGGAGCTGGGTTCGCTGTCGGTCGCCGAAATCGCTCTGGCCATCTATGACCGCCTGCCCGACGGGCCGCACATGGCGCGGGCCCGGGCCTATCTGGACCGCGTGTCGGCCGCCGGCGTCGCCGCCGTCAGCCTGGCCGCCGACCAGGCCCGCAAGCCGTTCTTCTGCTCGGGCTGCCCGCACAACACCTCGACCAAGCTGCCCGAGGGCTCGCGGGCCCTGGCCGGCATCGGCTGTCACTACATGGCCGGCTTCAACGATCCCTCGACCGACCTCAACACCCACATGGGCGGCGAGGGCCTGACCTGGGTGGGCGCGGCGCCGTTCACCACCGAGAAGCACGTCTTCCAGAACCTGGGCGACGGCACCTACAATCACTCCGGCTCGCTGGCGATCCGGGGCGCGATCGCTGCCAAGGCCAACATCACCTACAAGCTGCTGTTCAACGACGCCGTCGCCATGACCGGCGGCCAGCGGGCCGAAAGCGGCTTCACCCCCGCCCAGATCACCCGCCAGCTGGCGTCCGAGGGCGTGACCAAGACCGTCATCGTCGTCGATGAGCTGGAGCGCTATCAGGGCGTCACCGATCTGGCCCCCGGCGTCGAGGTCTTCCCGCGCTCGGAGCTGATGACCGTGCAGAAGATGCTGCGCGACACGCCCGGGACCACGGTGCTGCTCTACGACCAGACCTGCGCCACCGAGAAGCGCCGTCGCCGCAAGCGCGGGACCATGGCCAAGGCGACCCAGCGCGTCTTCATCAACCCGCTGGTCTGCGAGGGCTGCGGCGACTGCTCGGTGAAGTCCAACTGCGTCTCGGTCGAGCCGCTGGACACCGAGTTCGGCCGCAAGCGCAAGATCAACCAGTCCAGCTGCAATCAGGACTATTCCTGCGTCGAGGGCTTCTGCCCGTCGTTCATCACGCTGGAGGGCGCCGAGAACGCGCAGTCAAAGACCAAGCCCGCCGCCCTGACCGCCGACTCTACGCCGCTGCCGGAATTCGAACCGCTGACTGGCGTGCGCAAGATCATCTTCACCGGCGTGGGCGGCACGGGCGTCACCACCGTCGCCTCGATCCTGGCCATGGCCGCCCATATCGACGGGCGCTCGGGCAGTGTCGTGGACATGACGGGTCTGGCCCAGAAGGGCGGGTCGGTGTTCAGCCACGTCAAGATCGGCGAGACGGAAGAGACCGTGGTCGGCGGCCGCGTGCCCGCCGCCAGCGCCGACGTGCTGATCGCCTGCGACCTGCTGGTGGCCGCCTCGCCGGAGGGTCTGTCGCTCTATGCCAAGGACCGCACGCGGGCCTTCGGCAACAGCGATTTCGCCCCCACCGCCGACTTCGTCACCAGCCGCGACGTCAAGTTCGACAGCGGGGCCATGGCCCGCCGGGTCAAGGCGGCGTCAAAGTCGTTCGACGCCTGTCCGGCCCAGGCCCTTGCCGAGCAGCAGTTCGGCGACGCCATCTTCGCCAACATGATCATGGTCGGCTTCGCCTGGCAGCGCGGGGTGATCCCGCTGTCGAGCCGCGCGCTCTACCGGGCCATCAAGCTGAACGGCGTCGAGGCCGACGCCAATCTGCAGGCCTTCGAGCTAGGCCGCCGGATCGCGCATGATCCTTCCGCCGCCGGCCCCAAGACCCCGACCGTCGCCACGCCCGAGACGATGCCGCTCGACGAGCTGATCGCCAAGCGGACGGCCGAACTGACCGCCTACCAGAACGCCGCCTACGCCCAGCGCTACGCCGAAAAGGTGGCCAAGGTCCGCACGGCGGAAGTCGCCGTCAGTCCCGCCGACAGCGCCCTGCCGCTGACCCGCGCGGCGGCGGTCAATCTCTACAAGCTGATGGCCTACAAGGACGAGTACGAGGTCGCCCGTCTGTACACGGATGGTCGCTTCGCGGCCGAGCTGGCCGGCACGTTCAAGGGCGGCAAGGCCAAGGTCTGGCTGGCCCCGCCGATCATCGGCGCCAAGGACAAGGACGGCCGTCCCAGGAAGATCGCCTTCGGCGGCTGGATGCTCGACCTCGCCTTCCCGATGATGGCGAAGATGAAGGGCCTGCGCGGCGGCGTCTTCGACATCTTCGGCAAGACCGAGGAGCGCCGGATGGAGCGCGGCCTGATCGCCTCGTACGAGGTGGCGCTGGATCGCCTATCGGCCGGCCTGCGCCTCGAGAGCCTGCCCCTGGCCGTGAAGATCGCCGAGATCCCGCAGGCCATCCGCGGCTACGGCCACGTGAAGGACGCCTCGGTCGTCACGGCCAAGGCGGCCGAGGCCAAGCTGTGGGAGCAGTGGGCGGGGTGAGCGCCTAGGGGCGAGCGCGCGTCAGGGCGCTCGTCTCGACGGCGTGGCGCAGGGCGGGCCAGTTGAATTGGACCATGATCCAGCCGCCGCCGGTTGGCGTCTTATCCTCGGCCTGTTCCGGCGCGGTAAAGAGGCCGAGCAGTCCTTCCATGGCGGCGGCCTGGGCGTCATCGGCCGGTCCTGTTCGGGCGCACTGAACAAGGCGCCGGTCCGCGCCCACTGAGCAGGTCAAGGCCGTGGTGGCGGGGCCGCCATTGACGCTCCGCACAAAGGCGGCGGTCTCGGCGATGGTCGGCCGCTGATCCCAGGTGAACCTGTGCAGCACGCACTTCTGGTCCGGCGCGCCGGCCGCCGGGCACGGAATGGTTCCGTCCCTCGCGGCGGTGGTTAGCAAAATGGCCGGACCGCCGGCCAGGTCGTCGCGCAGGGGCGCGGGCCCGCCGTTCGTCATGTTCAGGATCGTGGGGATCGCCACGACACCGCCGGCGAGGCTGGCGGGGTCCATTTTCCTGGTGTCGAGCTGGAACTTGCTGCTCAATTTGAGCGCGGCGTCGCCAAAGCCGTAGCCTGCGGGCGCTTCACCAAGGAGCTTGCAGTCGGTGAGGTCGCCCGTCACCTGGGTCAGGCATTCGACAACCGCCCACCCCGCCTTGGATTCTCTCTGGGCCTTTGGAGGATAGATGCGGGCGATGTCCTCGCCATTGGGCTTGAGCCGCCAAGCCAAGCCTTTGGCGGATAGGGCATGAAGCGTTTGAGCGCTCGCGCCGCCGGCTGCCAGTAGCAACACCAAAGCCAGCCAAACCCAACGGTCCATGCGGTTCATCCACTCCTAAATTTCAACCTTAGAGTGAACGGCGTCATGATGTTTGACAACCTTTGGCGGCCCGACGTGGCATGCCATGGCCCGTTCGTGATAGGCTGGCGACCATGGAAAAGCCGGTCAACGCCAATCACGTCACGGTGCGCCTCAGCGCCGAGGACGCCGCCGATCTTCAGGAACGGGTCAATCGCGGCGAGTTCGCCTCTCTGGAAGAGGGCGTCGCCGCCGAGCTCGCCGAGCTGAACTATCGCCGCGCCGCCGAGATCGTCGGGGGTTCCGAGCAGTTGGAAGCGCTTCTGGACGAACTCGACTTCGACGTCATCGACCCCGAAGAAAAGGTCGCGGGCAACATCTCGCTGTCCGAGATGCTGGCGAACCTGAAGACACAGGCCAAGGCCGCCGACGAGTGAGCCAGGCGTTCGATTTCGACGCCGTGGTCGTCGGCGCGGGCGCCGTGGGCCTGGCCTGCGGCTATGCGCTTTCCAAGCGCGGCCTGGTGGTGGCGGTGCTGGAGGCCGAAAGCCACATCGGTCAGGGCGTGTCGTCGCGCAATTCCGAGGTGATCCACGGCGGGCTCTACTATCCCACCGGTTCACTGAAGGCGCAGCTGTGCGTGAAGGGCCGGCGGCTGCTCTACGCGTTCCTCGACACCCACGGGATCGCCTACAAGAAGTGCGGCAAGCTAGTGGTGGCCACGAGCGACGAAGAGATCCCGCGCCTGGACGCCATCCTCCAGCAGGCGCTCGACAACGACGTCGAGGGCATGGCGCGGATGAGCGGCGAGCAGGCCCGGACGCTGGAGCCCGGCCTCAACGCCCACGCGGCCCTGCTGTCACCCGAGAGCGGCGTCTTCGCCAGCCACGACTACATGCTGGCTTTGCAGGGCGAGATCGAGGCGGCCGGCGGGGCGGTGGTGCTGTCGACGCCGTTCGAGGGCGCCGAGGCCATCGCGGGCGGCGGCTTCACCGTTCGGGCTGGCGGCGCGGATCCGACGACCCTCACCTGCCGGCTGCTGGTGACCGCGCCGGGCCTGTCGTCGCAGGACGTGGCGGGGCGCATCGACGGCTATCCCGCCGATCACATCCCCAAGGCCCACTACGGCAAGGGCGTCTATTTCCGCCTGACCGGCAAGGCGCCGTTCCAGCGGCTGATCTACCCGCCGCCGATCCACGGGGCTCTGGGCACCCACTATCGCAACGACCTGGGCGGCCAGGCGGTGTTCGGGCCCGACCTCGAATATGTGCCGGCGCCCGACTATTCGGTCGATCCCGCCCGGGCCGACGCCTTCGCCGCCTACATCCGCAAGTTCTGGCCCGGCCTGCCCGACGGCGCTTTGACCCCCGACTATGCCGGCGTGCGGCCCAAGCTGCACGGCCCCGACGAGCCGCAGCCCGACTTCCAGCTGCGCGGCGTCGACGACCACGGCTTCGAAGGGCTGATGGCCCTGTTCGGCATCGAGAGCCCGGGCCTGACCAGTTCCTTGGCGATCGGCGAGGAAGTGGCGGCGCGACTGGGCGCCTGACCGCGCTTCAAGCTTGGCTTGATCGTCTGACGTGCTAGCACTTTCGCCCTGAGTTTGATGAGGGGCGTTCGATGTCTTCAGGTTTCAAGGCGCTGCTGGGCGCGGTGTCGGCGCTCGCGCTGGGTGTCGGTTACGCGCAGGCGGCGGTTTCGCCCTTGCCGTCCCTGGCCGAGCCGGCGTTGTCGCCCGACGGCGCCGAGATCGCCTTCGCCTCGGGCGGCGACATCTGGACGGTTCCGGCCAAGGGCGGCCAGGCGCGCCTGCTGGTCACCGACCCGGCCACCGAATCCCGGCCGGTCTATTCGCCGGACGGGACCAAGCTGGCCTTCGTCTCCACCCGCAGCGGCTACGCCAACATCTACGTGCTGACCCTGGCCACGGGCGCCCTGCAGCGCCTGACCTATGCCGAGACGGCCGAGAGCCTGGACGGCTGGTCGCGCGACGGCCAGTGGATCTACTTCACCTCGGGCGCCAACGACGTCTCGCGCCTGGGCGACATCTATCGCGTGGCCGCGACCGGCGGCACGCCGCTGGAGGTCAGCCGCGAGCGCTATCTGGCCGAGTTCGAGAGCGCCCCGTCGCCGGACGGCAAGTCGGTGGCCCTGATGGCCAAGGGCATCAGCAGCCGCCAGTGGTGGCGCAACGGCCACTCGCACATCGACGAGACCGAGCTGTGGCTCAAGCCCATCGCCGCCAACGCGCCGTATCAGAAGCTGCTGCCGGCTGGCGCCAAGCACGCCTGGCCGATGTGGACCCCCAACGGCGGCGCGCTCTACTACATGAGCAACGAGAGCGGCGCGGAGAACATCTGGAGGCTGCCGCTGAACGGCAAGCCGCAGCAGGTCACCCGCTTCACCGACGGCCGGGTGCTGTGGCCGTCGATCGGCTATGACGGCAAGACCATCGTCTTCGAACGCGGCTTCTCGATCTGGTCGCTGGACACCGCCACGGGCCAGGCGACCCAGACCCCGATCGTTCTGCGCGGTTCGCCGGCGGCGGCGGGCGAGAAGCGCCTGAACGAGACCAGCTTCGACGCCCTGTCGCTGTCGCCGGACGGCAAGAAGGCCGCGATCATCGCCCATGGCGAACTCTTCGCCGTGTCGACCAAGGACGGCGGCGCGGCCCAGCGCGTCACCCGCACCGCCGGCGTCGAGCACGACCCGGTCTGGTCGTCGGACTCCAAGCGCTTGGTCTATGTGTCCGAGCGCGACCTGTCGGCCCAGATCTACGAATACGACTTCGCCGCGGCGAGCGAGCGGGCCCTGACCTCGGGCAAGGGCCGCAACACCGCCCCGGTGTTCTCGCCCGACGGCAAGATGCTGGCCTATGTGCGCGACGCCAAGGAGCTGCACGTGATGACGTTCGAGGGCGGCAAGGTCGCCAAGGACGTCGCCATCTTCAACGGCGCGCTCGACAATTTCGACGACACCTTCGCGGTGTGGTCGCCCGACAGCAAATGGCTGGCCTTCACCCTGACCGACCGCAAGTCGTTCGCCAACATCAACGTCATCCCGGCCGAGGGCGGCACGGCGCGGCCGATCAGCTTCCTGGCCAACGGCCAGACCGGCGGCAAGATCGCCTGGTCGCCGGACGGCAAGTTCATCCTGACCGACACCGGCCAGCGCAGCGAAGACTCCAAGATGCTGCGCATCGACCTGCTGCCCAACACGCCCAAGTACAAGGAGGACGCCTTCCGCGACCTCTTCAAGCCGGGCGAGCCCGACAAGCCCGCGACCACGCCGGACGGTCCGCCCAAGTCCGAGCCGTCCAAGAGCGCCGAGAGCAAGGACGCGCCCAAGGAGCCGGCCAAGCTCGACGCCAAGCCGGCGGGGGCCAAGCCGAAGATCACGCCGGTGAAGATCGTGTTCGAAGGCATCCGCGAGCGGGCCTCGTTCCTGCCGCTGGGCATGGACGTCGGCGATCCGGCGATCAGTCCGGACGGCAAGACCCTGCTGTTCCGCGCCCGTCAGGCCGGCCAGACCAACTTCTACACCTACAGCCTCGACGAGCTCTCCAGGGAGCCGCCGGTTCCGGTGCAGCTGACCTCGACCCGCCGTCCGAAGGGCGACGCCGCCTTCACGCCGGACTCCAAGGAGGTGTTCTTCCTGGAGGGCGGTTCGATCGTCTCCAGTCCGGTGGAAAGCCCCAAGCCCAAGCCGCTGGCGGTCAACGCCGAGCTGGACATCGACTTCGACGCCGAAAAGACCGTGGTGTTCGAACAGGCCTGGGGCGTGCTGGACCGCGGCTTCTACGACGGCAAGTTCCACGGCAAGGACTGGGACAAGCTGCGCCAGCAGTGGGCGCCCTATATCGCCGGGGCCCGCACGGGCGACGAGCTGCGCCGCAACATCAACCTATTGATCGGCGAGTTGAACGCCTCGCACTCGGGCATCAACGCCCCCGATCCGTCCGGCCCGCAGCCGGCCCGGGCCGGGGACCTGGGCCTGCGCTTCGACCGCGAGGCCTATGAGGCCGGCAAGGGCCTGGTGATCCGCGAGGTCATCGCGCTCGGTCCGGCGGCCATCGAAGGCAGCATCAAACCGGGCGAAACCTTGGCCGCGGTCAACGGAACGGCGTTGACGCCGGGCGTGAACCTGGACCTGCTGCTGCGCGGCCAGGCTGGCAAGCGGGTGTCCCTGTCCATCGAGGGCGCGAGCGGCAAGCGCGACGTGGTCGTGCGGCCGGTGGCCGGGACCGTCGCCACGGGTCTGCTCTATCGCCAGTGGGTCAACGACCGCCGCGCCTATGTGGAAAAGGCCAGCGGCGGACGTCTGGGTTATGTCCACATCGCCGACATGTCGGACGCCTCGTTGGCCCAGCTGTTCATCGACCTCGACGCCCAGAACCAGGGCCGCGAGGGGGTTGTGGTCGACGTGCGCAACAACAACGGCGGCTATGTGAACGGCCACGTCATCGACGTGTTCGCGCGCCGCAACTATCTGATGATGACCGCCCGCGACCGCTTCCCGGTGCCCTCGCGCCAGAACCTGGGCCAACGCGCTCTGGGCCTGCCGACCGTGCTGGTGACCAACGAGTCGTCGCTGTCGGACGCCGAGGACTTCACCGAGGGCTATCGCTCGCTGGGCCTGGGCAAGGTGGTGGGCAAGCCGACGGCGGGCTGGATCATCTTCACCGGCTCGCGCTCGCTGATCGACGGCTCCAGCGTGCGTCTGCCGTTCATCCGCATCGACGACCTGCGCGGCCAGAACATGGAGCTCAATCCCCGCCCGGTGGACGTGGATGTCGACCGGCCGCTGGGCGAGACCCTGAGCGGCGGCGACGCCCAGCTGGACGCGGCGGTGAAGACGTTGCTAGGCGGGAAGTAGGGGAAGATATTCTCTTCTCCCTTCCCCCCTTTGATGGGGGAAGGGCGGGGATGGGGGTGACACCGCCGGACGGCTTCACGCACGCCGCGCCATATCCTGAACCTCTGTCACCCCCATCCCCAACCCTTCCCCCATCAAAGGGGGAAGGGGGCGCACTGAGGATCTTTGCCAACCGCCCCCGCGTTGACACCAAATGCGGGCGCCCCGAAGGTCCCGGCCCATCAGCAGATCCGGAGCCCGCCTTGACCAACATCCTGCACGCCATGCTGGGCAAGGGCTTGGGCGGCCTCGAGCAGGTGTTTCTCGACTACCAGCCGATCCTGGAGGCCATCGCCGCCAAGACCGGCGGGAGCTGCGCCGGCGTGGTGCGAAAGGGCGGCAAGGTCGCTGTCGCCGAGGCGAACCGCAAACCGCCGCTGACGCCGATCCCGGCCTTCACCGACTGGGATCCGCTGACCCTGGGCGCGGCCCGGCTGACGGTGCGGGCGACCAAGCCGGACCTGATCATCAGCCATGGTCAGCGACCCGCGCGGCTGTTCGCCAAGGTCGCCCTGCCTGGGACGGTGCTGGCCGTCTGCGTGCATAAGCCGGCCTTCGACGTGGCGCCGGGAACCCACTATCTGTGCGTCGGCAAGCATCTGGCCCAGCTGGCGATCGATCGCGGCGCGCCCGCCGACCACGTCCATTTCATTCCCAACGCCGTCAAACCACCCACCGCCCGCGCCGCGCCGTTCGCGCGCGAGGGGGCCAGCGTGCGCATCGTCGCAGCGGGCCGGCTGCACCCCAAGAAGGGCTTCGACGGCCTGATCCGCGCCATGCAGCGCCTGCGCGCCTGGGACATCGACGCGGTCTGCGAGATCGCCGGCGAGGGCGACGAGCGCGGCAAGCTGGAAGCCCTGATCGCCGAGCTGGACCTGGATCCGTGCGTCAAGCTGGTCGGCTGGAAGGGCGACGTCTCGGCCTTCCTGGCCACCGGCGACATCTTCGCCTTCCCCTCGCACCAGGAAGGCTTTCCCCTGACTCTGCTGGAGGCCATGGCCGTCGGCCTGCCGGTGGTGGCGTCCGAAATCGACGGGCCGATCGAGATCATTAAGGAAGGCCACAACGGCCGCCTGGTCCCCGACGACGACCCCGACCGCCTCGCCGAGGCCCTGGCCGAACTGGCCTCCGATCCGGCGACGGCCAAGGCCCTGGGCGAGGCGGCGCGAACCCTGGTGCTGTCGGAATACGGCCCCGAGCCCCTGGCGCGACGTCTTGAAGCGGTGGTCGATCAGATGCTGTCGCGGGCTTGAAGCGCTCGCCGCTTGGGCGTATGACCCCCGTCCGTCCTGGTTCGGCTGGGTAGCTCAGATGGTTAGAGCGGTGGATTCATAACCCACAGGTCGGCGGTTCGATCCCGCCCCCCGCCACCAGGACGGATTTCCCGATACCTTTGCGCTTCGCCAAACGCGAGCCGACCGAGAGGTCGCGCGGCGGCTACAGGTGAAAAGTGGACGCAATCCAGATCCTCACCCTTTTGGGGGAGCATTTGACGTCCGCAATGGGTGGGTTTGGGAAGTTCTCCGCACTACTTCCGTCATTCCGGGCCTTGTGCCCGGAACCCCTCGTTCAGCTTGCACGTTAAGCGCCAGCGGCGTGCTGAGCACGCCGCCTCTCCCGCACCTACGGTGGACAGAGGGATCCCGGGCACAAGGCCCGGGATGACGATGTTGGTTTGGTCGAAGCTAACGTTCACTCAGGATCGTTTAGCCGCCCTGCCCCCTGCCGCCCTTGTCTCCGCGCGAGGGGATAAGGGGCGCTGGTCGCTGTGCGTTCGGAAGATCGAACGTCACGAAATCAAAGACTTGAAACTTTTTCGCGTCGAGCTTTCCTCCGCGTTGAAACCGCCCGCATACTCAATCTCACCTGACGGCACGGGAAGGGCGCTAGGCCGGCGACCGATGCGGCTGTCAGGGGTGATCGAGCGGGATCAGAGGGCGGGGGACGTAAACCCACCCATCGGGGGCTAGCCAAACCCCCGCCCGTCCGAAGGTTCGCGCCGGTGCTCCGGAACGGGCAAACATCAGCCCTCCCTCTTGGGGGAGCGGTGCTGGTCGGGTTCCCACGGAGAGCACACCGGAAGGTGGCAAAGGGTTGAACAAGACCCGCGCGCCCCGGCCAGAGGAATAACGATCACGCGGAGCGCTCGTCTTCGTCGAAACGGTACTTCTACACACCCTACATCCGGGCGAGGCCCGGGCGCTCCGCGACCCTTCCCACCCACTCACAGCCAGGGGCGTGAGGCGGCGGACGCACGTCCAAGATCTGTCTCCTAGTCCACGTGCCCGTGCGTATCGGCCTCGGTCAGGTCGACGTTCAACGCCTCGCCGTCCGCGCTCTGGAACCAGAACGGCGGGCGGGCCGGCTTGCCCACCTCGTTCATTTTGCCGTCGAACACCCGGCCGTTGGCGATGGTGTAGGCGATGGTCGAGGTGTTGCGGATGTTCTCCAGCGGGTTGGCGTCGAACACGATCAGGTCGGCCAGCTTGCCGGGCTCCAGCGAGCCGACGTCCTTGTCCAGGCCCAGGGCCTTGGCGCCGTTGATGGTGCCCACGTGCAGGGCTTCCATCGGTGTCATGCCGCCCTGGACGAAGCCCCACAGCTCCCAGTGCGCGCCCAGGCCCTCGCGCTGGCCGTGGGCGCCGATCTGCACCGAGACGCCCAAGCGGCTCAGCGTCGTGGCCTCGCGGGCGATCGAGATGTGGTTCAGTTCCTCGTCCGGCGTCAGCACCGGGCGGCGGGCGCGAGCGTCCAGCAGGCGGCGCGGCACGTACTGGGTCAGGCGCGGATCGTCATAGACCTTGGTGGCCTGGTACCAGTAGTTCTCGCCGAAATTGCCGCCATAGGCGACGATCAGGGTCGGGGTGTAGGCGACCTTGGTCTGCGGCCACAGCTGCTTCACGTCGGCATAGATGTGGGCCAGGGGCAGCGAGTGCTCGACGGTGGTGTGGCCGTCGATGACCATGGTCATGTTGTGCTCGAACAGCGAGCCGCCTTCCGGCACGACCATCACGCCCAGCTCATTGGCGGCCTCGATGATCTGCTGGCGTTGGTCGCGGCGAGGCTGGTTGTAGCTCTTCACGCTCCAGGCCCCGACCGCCTTCATGCGGCGCAGGGTGCCGACCGCGTCGTCCAGGCTGTCGATCTTGGCGGTGAAGGGCGTGGCCGCGCCGTAGAGGATGGTGCCGGTCGAGAAGATGCGCGGCCCCACCACCTTGCCGGCCCGCTGCAGCTCGGAATGGGCGAAGATCTCGCTGCTGTCGTTGGACGGGTCGTGGATGGTGGTGACCCCGAAGGCCAAGGCCGCATAGTCCACCCAGCTGCGCTGCGGGATGATCTCGTCCGAGCCCATCGAGCCGTGCCAGTGGGCGTCGATCAGGCCGGGCGTGATGGTCTTGCCGGTCATGTCCATGACCTTGGCGTCGGCCGGGACGGTGACCGAGCTCTTGGCGCCGATGGCCTCGATGCGGTTGCCGTTCAGCACCACGACGCCGTCCTCGATGACCTCGTCGCCCTTCATGGTCACCAGACGCGCGCCGGTCAGGGCGACGCGGCCGCTCGGCTTGAAGGCGGTCTGCTGGAAGCCGAGATTGATCCCGGCCTCGGGCGGCTTGGGCAGCTCGGTCGGCGCGCCGTCGACGAAGGTGAAACTCTGCTTGAGGTCGCGGCTGAACAGTTCAGGGCCCAGGGCCCAGTGCAGGGTGCGGCTGTCGCCCGACCAGTGCACCCAGTCGCCGGCGTCGCGGGTGACCTTGGCCTGCGGGATGGCCTTGCCGTCCACGCTGACGCTGATCGCGCGGCCCGACTTGGCGAAGGGCGCGACATAGGCGTTGAAGCGCTCGTTCCAGGCCACCCAGTTCTCGTCGGGCGACACGGCGAATTCGGAGGCGAACTCCGACGTCAGGTGGGTGCGCACATCGTGGCCGCCGAGATCCGCCGACTTCAGGGCGATCAGCTTGTCCTGGCGCCCGGTGAAGTAGACGCGGTCGTTGCTGGCCCCGAACTGCGGGGCGCTGCCCTTGTCGGTGATCAGCACCGGATCGCCGCCAGCCGTCGGCACGCGATAGATGCCCGGGTTGCGGGTCCACAGGGCGCTCAGCAGCACGCCGTCGGTCGAGGTGCGATAGACGATGGTCTTGCCGTCGGGCGAGAACACCGGCTCGACGAAGCGGCCGGGGGTCTTGTTGACCTTGCGGCCCTCGCCGCCGGCGGCCGGCACCACGCGGATGCTGCCCAGCTCCTCGTCGTTCCAGGTGGTGTAGACGATCGACTTGCCGTCGCGCGACCACGACGGATAGAGCTCGAAATGGTTGGTCTGCTTGGTCAGGCGGCGCGGCGTTCCGGTTGGCAGGTCGCGGATCCACAGATTGCCCAGGGCCTCGAACACCACCTTCGAGCCGTCCGGCGAGGTCTTGGCCCAACGGATCATCTTCACGTCGAACGTGTCGGGCGCGACCTTGACCGGGAAGCGCACGGCCTCGCGGGCCTTGCGAGTGTCGACGATGTGGAAGGGGATGTCGGTCACGGCCTTGCTGGCCACGTCGACGCGCTGGATCTTGCCGCCGGCCCAGAAGACGATCGACTTGCCGTCCGGCGTCCAGCTCATGGCCGGATAGACGCCGTGGATGGCCCAGGTCTCCTGCATGTCGCGGTCGAGGTGGTCATAGACCTTGGTCTCGGCGCCCGAGGCGATGTCCATCACGTACAGCACCGACTGGTAGCGAACGCGACGGATGAAGGCCAAGGACTTGCCGTCCGGCGAAGGCGTCGGGCGGATCGCGCCGCCGGGACCGCCGAGGAACTTGCGGGTCTCGCCGGTCTCGCGATCCAGCCGCTGGATGGCGTAGATCTCGGTGTTGGGATCCTTGCTGTACTCGAACACGCCGCCCGGGGTGACGTCGTCGCTGTAGTAGAGATAGCGGCCGTCGGGCGAGAAGGCTGGCTCGCCGCTGTCCTTCTGCTGGGTGCGGCGCTCGGTCAGCTGCACGCCCGCGCCGCCGGCTCCCGCCCGGTGGTACATCCACATCTCGCCGGCCCCGAGCGAGCGGGTCGAGGTGAAGTGCTTGCGGCCGACGATGAACTGGCCGTCCGGCGACCAGGTGGGTTGCGACAGCAGGCGGAAGGTCTCGCTGGACACGGCCTTGGGGTCGGAGCCGTCGCGGTTCATCACCCAGATGTTGTCTCCGCCGCCCCGGTCGGAGGTGAAGGCGATCTGCTTGCCGTCGGGCGAGTACTTGGGCTGCATGTCCCAGGAAATGCCGCTGGCGATGTTGCGGGGCGCGCCGCCGCCGATGGGCATGACATAGATGTCGCCCATCAGGTCGAAGACGATCTCCTTGCCGTCGGGGCTGACGTCGAGCGCCATCCACGAGCCTTCGGTGACGTCCAGTTTCAGATCGAGGGTGTAGCCGGGCGGGTTGCGGACGTCCCACTTGGGCTTGTCCGGCTTCGGGGCGTCCGTCTTGGGCGCGTCGGCCTTGGCGGTCTGGGATGCGGGCGTCTGGGCCAGGGCCGGGCCGCCGAGAACCAGGATGGCCGCCGTGGCCAGCAGAGCGCGCTTCATTGTTCGATTCTCCCCGATGTGGGCGAGACCTTAGACGACGATCGCGCGCGATGGCCATGGTCAAGCATGGGCGTTGCGGCGCGTGGCGGAAATCGAAGCAACTTCGCCGCCGGCCGGCCGTTGCCCCGCCATGGCCCGCGCCCCGAGGATCTTCACCTGGTCGGATGGTTTCCACCGCTACACCGTGGCGGCAAGCTCGCGCGCCAAGGCCCTGGCGGCCTGGGAGACCGACCGCGATCTCTTCAAGGAGGGCGTGGCCCAGGAGATCGCCGAAGGGCCGGATGCGGCGGCGGCGATCGCCGCGCCCGGGGCGGTGATCCGGCGGGCCGAGGCCGGGCTGAAGGCCGCCGTGGAGAAGATGCCCAGGCCCAGCGCGCCCAAGCCGTCGGCCAAGGCCGAGGACCGGCGCAAGCTGAAGGCGGCCCGCGAGGCCCTGGCCGCGGCGGACGCCGAGTTCGAGCAGGCGCAGGACGCGCTGGAGGCGCGTCGCCGCAAGCTGGACGAGGACGCCGCCGCCCTGGCCAAGGAGCGCGAACGCCGGCGCGGCCCGCTGCTGCGCGACATCGCCCGGCTCTCTGCCAAGCTGGACGATTAGCGCCTAGACCGGCGTCAGGCTCGGCGCGGCCTCGACCTGCTCGGTCGGCTTGGCGCATAGGGCGGCGATGGTCAGGATCAGGTCGGCGGGCTTGATGGGCTTGGGCTGGACGGCGTCGAAACCGCAGGCCAGCAGCGCGTCCTCGTCGCCGTGCATGACGTCGGCGGTCAGGGCGATGACCGGCAGGTTGGACGCGCCCGCCGCACCGGTGCGGAGGCGTTTCAGCGCCTCCAGCCCGTCCATGTCGGGCATGTTGACGTCCATCAGCACCACGTCGAAGGCCTGCTCGCCCAGGCGCTCCAGGGCGTGGCGGCCGTTGTCGGCGACCTCGACCCGCGCCCCGGCGGCCTCGAGGATGGCCCGGGCCACCACCTGGTTGACCGGGTTGTCATCGGCGACCAGCACGTCCAGGCCTTCGATGCCGAGGCGCTCCGGGACCAGGCCGGCGACGGGCGGCGCGGCGGACGGCAGCGGCAGGCGCAGGACGAAGGTCGAGCCCTGGTCGGGCGCGCTGCGCACCGCGATGGTCCCGCCCATCAGTTCGGTCAGCTGCCGGCAGATCGACAGGCCAAGACCCGTGCCGCCGAACCGTCGGGTGATCGAGGCGTCGGCCTGGGAGAAGGTCTGGAACAGCCGCGCCTGCTGCTCGGCGCTCATGCCGATGCCGGTGTCGGAGATCTCGATCTCCATCAGGCCCTCCGGCGTCACGGCCAGGACTAGGCTGACCTGGCCGCCGGAGGTGAACTTCAGGGCGTTGGAGACCAGGTTGTTGAGGATCTGGCGCAACCGCGTCGGATCGCCGCGCACCCAGGTCGGAACGCCAGGCGCGATCCGCCAGTTCAGGCTCACGGCCTTGGCCTGGGCGGCCTGCAGCCACAGGCCGCGGACCTCGTCGGCCAGGGTGTGGATGTCGAAGGTCAGGTCCTCAAGCTCCAGCCGGCCGGCCTCGATCTTGGAGACGTCCAGGATGTCGTTGAGGATGGTCATCAGGCCGTCGCCCGAGCGGATCAGCATCGCCACGTGCTCGGCTTGGCGCGGGGTCAGACCGCTGGCGTTCAAGGCGTGGGCCATGCCCAGCACGCCGTTCATCGGGGTGCGCAACTCGTGGCTCATGGTCGCCAGGAACATCGATTTGGCGTCGCTGGCGGCCATGGCGGCGCGCTCGGCGCTTTCCAGGGCGGTGACCCGCTTGGCGTTCGCGCTGGCGCTGGACACCGTGTAGATCATGACCAGGAACACGGCGAACAGGATCGTGGCCAGCCGGCCTCCGGAAAAGCCGCCGAACAGGATCGGCATCAGGGCCAGGGACAGGGCGGGCAGGCCCGCGTCGATCGCGAACAGCAGCCGCGAGCGGAAGGTCACGGCCTGGGCGTGGATCATCTGGCCGGCCGACAGGCAGATGGCGGCGAAGCGCAGGGCCTGGTCGCCCGACAGCCACAGCACCACGGCCAGCGACGTCCAGACGCTGACCATGAACACGACGGCCGAGACATAGCCCAGGCGGCGCTGGCGCACGCTGAAGCGCAGCAAGGTCGCTACCCGGCTGATCGCCCAGCCATAACCCTCGGCGAGCAGAGCGGCGGCGAACCAGATCGCTGCCACGCGCCAGCCCATGTGGAAGATCAGGAAACCGAAGATCAGCACGGCCATGCCCAGGCGACCCGGGCGGGCGCTGCGGCCCGCGACGGCGATCTCGTCGATCTGATCGTCCAACAGGCGGACATGGCCCAGCATGCGAAGCGCGCTCCAGGCGCTTCCGTCGCGCCTGGACGCAATCTGCGCCGTGAGCCTTTCCAGCCCGTTGGCGAGGGGTGCGACGTTTCGTCCCGGGGGGCGGATCAGCAGTCCAGGAACTCGACCTCGCTGGCGTTGTAGCGCAGGTCGCTCGGCGAAAAGAGGCTGGAGAGGCCCAGCAGGGTGCAGCGGCCGCGCGCCAGATAGACCGGGATGGTCGACAGATAGCCGCTCATCCGGCCCTTGGCGCGGAAGCGGCGGGCGAAGGCCTCGCGGTCGAGCAGACCGTCCAGGCGCTCCAGCAAGGGGCTGTTCAGATAGACGCCGCCGCGCGCCGCATAGAGCAGGGCGACGTCGCCGACGAAGGCGCCGAGCAGGGCGCTGAAGATCGAGATCGCTTCCTTGGCGACAGGATCGCCGGCCCTGCAAGTTTCGATGATAACGCTGTCATCGGTGGGCGAAAAAATCGCGGCTTCGGGGGCGGCGAGCAGGGCGTGAATTTCGCCAAGGCCTGTCTGGCTCAGCAGCCGCTCGGCCGAGATGTGGTCGTGTCCGGCGCGCAGGCGCTCGAAGATCATCGCCTCGCGCGGCTCGCCCGGCGCGAAGTCGACATGTCCGCCCTCGCTGGGCACCGCCAGCCATCCGTCGGAGCGCAGCGGCGCCAGGGCGGCCACGCCGAGGCCCAGGTCCGGACCGACCACAGCGATGGTCGCGGACTTGGACGGGACGCCGTCATGGAGCGTCTCCAGGGCGTCGGCCGACAGCCGGGGCGCGCCCATGGCGCAGGCGGTGAAGTCGTTGATCAGGTGGACGCGCGGCGTCCGCAGCAGGCTGCGCAGCCAGCTCTGGCCGACCGTGAAGCCGGCGCTGGTCAGCACGATCTCGCCATCGATCTCGGGACCCGCCGCGCAGACGGCCGCGCCGATCAGGTTGTCGAACCCGATCTCCAGCGCGGCGGCCGTCAAAGCCGTCTCAAGGTCCGCCAGAGAGGCGCAGGGCAGTGTGCGGTGATCGCGTGGCGGCTCGCCTGGGCGTGTGATCGCCAGAACCAGATCGCGACCGTTCAGGTCGGCCAGAAGAACCGATCCCAGAGCCATTGGCGTTTCCTCGTGGCCGGGTTTTTCCCGTGCCGATCAGTTTGCTGCGCCACACATAGTGGCCCCGCGGAGGTTAACGTCTGGTCGCGCGTGGGCAAGCGCCGTCGTTCTGTCGGATATCTAACAAAATGTGCGCTATTTCATAGGGTTAATAGCGATAAAGCGTCCCGGAAGGCGAGAAAAGAGGCGCCGTTGCACGGCCGATTAACCGCGCCATGCGTTTATACCTTCATGTCGAAGTACGCGTCAGGTAGCGAAGGCGATCGGCGGGGCGCGCCCCGCATGTCGACCCAGAGGGCCGGAAAGGTCCTTTGCGGCTCCTTCGCTTGGGATTGCGTGATCCGCGACGTCTCGGACTCTGGCGTTCGCGTGCAGATGCTGGCCGGGGTCGCCCCGCCCTCCAAGGTGCAGCTCGTCGATCTCGCCGCTGGCCTGGCCCACGACGTCCAGACGGCCTGGCAGAAGGATCGGGAGGTCGGCTTCAAGATCCTGAAGACCCACGACCTGCGCGGCCTGACCCACGCCTCGGCCCGCACCGCCAAGAACATCTGGACGGCGTCCCTGACGAGGGCCTCGGTCAGCTAGGTTCCCGACAGCAAAAAGCCCTGGCGGCAGACCGTCAGGGCTCAAGGCTTCAGCTTCAGGCTGCTGAAATCAGGCGGCGGATTCGCCGCGACCGGCTTCGTCGGCCATGGCGCGCACCAGGTCGAGGACCTGGCGGCGAACGCGGCCGCGACCGATGCGCGGGAAGACCTCGGCCAGTTCCATGCCTTCCGGCGTGGTCAGGAACTCCTGCACCACGCGCTCGGCGTGCTGGCTGGCGTCGTCGACTTCCGAGCCGCCCATGGGATCGGCCAGGCCGTCGAAGAAGAATGACACCGGGACCTGCAGGGTCTTGGCGATCTCGTACAGCTTGCTGGCGCTGACGCGGTTGGCGCCACGCTCGTACTTCTGCACCTGCTGGAAGGTCAGGCCCAGGGAATCGGCAAGCTGCTCCTGGCTGACGCCGAGCAGCTTGCGGCGCATACGAACGCGTCCGCCGACGTGCAAGTCGACCGGGTTCGGACGACGGCCTTCGGTTTCTTCGCTCATGTTTTTCGCCTCCAACGGTTGTTCACGCAGAATGACACGACCGTGACCTTGGCGGAAGTATGCGCGGCGTTACGTCGCGCTGGTTGTGGAATTGTCCTCAAATCGGGTTCGCGAACGTTTGTTTCCGCAAAACTTTCGCCTCAGGCGTGCAGTCCGATCGGACGCCCGCTGTCGCGCTCGGCCCAGATTCGGCGCGCCTGGCCCGAGGTGTCATGCAGCCGGAACAGCGTTTCGGCGGCCAGGGTTTCGTCGCGCTCGGCCCCGGCGGACAGTTGAGGGGTCATCGCGCGGGTCACCTGACGTTGCACTGCGGCCAGGTCGCCGAAAGCGAGCATGTCCATGGTGTCGACGTGATAGCCCAGCGGCGACTCGCGGCCGAGCGCCTCGAGCACGCGCTCGAGCAGGCCGCGCGACAGGGCGATCTCCGATCCCGCCACGACGCCGTACTCGTACGGGCGCGGCAGGCCGACGAGGCGGGTGTCGATCGGCGAGTTCATGATCCCGGGATAGAGCTGCATGTCGATCATGCCGACAAAGCGCGTGACGCCATTGGCCAGGGCCAGCTCCATCGCCGCCGCCCATGCCTCGAACACCCGCTCGCCGCGACCCGGACCCTTGCGCTTGCGATAGGCCTCGGTGGTGAACAGGCGGCTGGCCTCCCAGACGTCGCGGCCCTTCTTGGGCGTCTCGCCCGGAGCGATCAGGTGGGGGAACTTGTCGGCCAGCATGCAGCGGTCGTCAGTGGGGCGCAGCCGCAGGCCGACCTCCAGCTGCATTTCGTCATTGAAGCCCAGGAGGTAGATGGCGCGGGCGTCGTCGTAGTCGTCGATCTCGCCGCCATCCAGCACCACGAGGTCGACCCAGCCGTTCTTCTCGACGCATTGCAGTCGCCGCTGTTCATGCATGGCCCACAGCTGCGGGCCATACAGATGACGGTTCTCGGACGTTACGATGTGGATCATGACCGTTCCCCAGAAGTACGGCCGTGATTAAGTGTCAGGACGCCGGCCGATAGCGATAGGCCAAACGGCCTATGCCCCTCGCCGCGCGCTGTGCATTTCCGCACAAAGGCCTGCTCAAACCCGCGGCAGGCGCCTGTTTTCCAGGGGCGTGACCGCCAATCGACCAGCGATGGACGCGGTGCGGGCGGCCTTGCCATCGGCGGGCGGCGGGGCGAACATCGCCCGATGAGCTCCGTTTCCGACCAGCTATCGCAGTTTCGCGGCCTTCTACCCGTTCTATCTGACCGAGCACGTCAATCCGACGAGCCGGCGGCTGCATGTGACGGGGACGAGCCTGGTGATCGTCTGCCTGGTTCTGGGCGCGCTGGTCGACCCGCGCTGGTTCATCGCCGCGCCGCTGGTCGGCTACGGCTTCGCCTGGGTCGGCCACTTCGTGTTCGAGAAGAACCGGCCGGCGACGTTCAAATATCCGCTCTACAGCCTGGCCGGCGACTTTCGGCTGTGGTTCGAGGTTTTGACCGGCAAGCGCAAGTGGTGAGACGGGCCTAGCCCTTCGCCAGCAGGCCCAGTTCGCCCGCCTTCATCACCGCTTCCTGACGCTTCACCACGCCCAGGCGCTTCTTGGCGTTCTCGATGTGATGGTGGACGGTGCGCGGCGACAGCTCCAGGATTGCGCCGATCTCCCAGTCGGTCTTGCCTCGACTGGCCCAGTACAGACATTGGGCCTGACGCTCGGAGATCACCCCGTAGTCGGGATTGTCGTCCTGCATTTCCCAGTGCTTGAGCATGATGGTGCCGAACACGGTGGCCAGGCTCTCGATGACGGCGCGGGCCATGGGGTCGGTCTCGCGGGCCTCGGTGGCCATGCGGATCAGCACCTCGTGGCCGGCCGGACCGAACACCCGAACGACGAAGCCGTCGTTCATGCCCTGCTCGGAGGCCTCGTTCCACATCAGGTCGGCCCGGTTGTCGCCGAACGGCTTGGCGTCCGACCAGGCGAACGACCGCGTCGACTTCATCAGCAGCTTCACGCAGGGATCATGGACCACATAGCGCTCGCCCCAGTAGCGGGCGTCCCAGGCGTCGAAGTCCTGGCGGCTGAGGGTGGGCGGCTCCCGGCCATAGTGGTCGGCGTTGACGAGCGTGGCGCAGAACCGATCATAGCCGAAGGCCGCGAGGGCCAGGCCGAAGTGCGTCTCGACTTCGTCGGCGGTCGCGTAGTGCTGCGCCTTGCTGAGAAAATCCCAGGCCATCCGCTCGGCGGTGTTGAGCACGCGAACTCCGTCTTCAACTCAAAAACAGAGTAAAGCCTGTAACGCGTTCTGCCCAGAGACTGCTCGCGGAGCGTGTGCGGATCAGGCCGCGGCTTCCTCGGCGCCTTCGTCGTCGTCGCCGCCCAGCAGGGCGCTGAGCACGATGGCCAGGCGCTCGGGCTTGATCGGCTTTTCGACGACGTCCTGCATGCCGGCTGCCAGATAGGTCTGGACGTCGGCCGGGTCGGCGTTGGCGGTCAGGGCGACGATCGGGGTCGTGGCGGGGCGACCGGGCATTTCGCGGATGGCGCGGGCGGCGGCGACGCCGTCCATGCGCGGCATCTTGATGTCCATCAGGATCAGGTCGAAGCGGCCGCTCCTGGCCATCTCGACGGCCTCCACGCCGTCGACGGCCTGTTCGGACGTGCACTCGAACATGTCGCAGAGGGCTTCGGCCACCATGCGGTTGGTGGCGTTGTCGTCGACGATCAGGATGTGGGCGGCGCGGGCGTCGATGGTCGGTTCGGCCACGGCGACGTCATTGGTCTCGGCGGACGGGGCGACGAAGGCGAAGCGCACGGTCAGACCGGCGCCGCGATTGGCCTCGGCGGTGACCTCGCCGCCCATGCCGCGCATGATGCGGTGAGCCAGGGCCATGCCGACGCCCAGCGCCATCTCGGTGCGATCCTCGATGCGCTCGGCGCCGAGGGGGGCGTAGACGCGGGCCAGGCGATCCTCGGCCGCGCCGGCGGCGTTGTCGCGGACGCTGCCGTCGAGGTGGACGCCATCCACCCCTTGGCGGGCCTGGAGGCAGGCCTCGATGACGCCGCGACCGCTGGCCAGGGCGCTCTCGATCAGGGCGTCGAACACCTGCATCAGGCGCTCGTCGTCGGCCTCGACGCCGCATTCCGGCTCGCCATCGTAGGAGAACAGCAGGGTCGAACCGCCCTCGGCCGCGCGGGCCGACCAGCGGGCCTCGACCGCATCGGCCATGTCGCGCAGGCGGATCGGCTTGGGCGTCATCGGCAGATTGCCGACGGTGGAGCGGTGCAGGTCGATGGCGCGGCCCAGCATCGCGCCCATGTCGCGGCTGGTGTCGCCGATGGCGCGCACGAAGGCCGAGGCGTCGGGCGTCAGGCGCTGCTGCTCGAGTCTTTCGGTGATGGCCAGCACGCCGTCCAGGTGATGATTGATATCGGCCGCCATGCGCTCGACCAGCGCCATGGCTTCCTTGGCCTCGCGCTGACGGCGGCGATAGGAGGCCAGCAGCGAACCCAGCCCGCCGACACCGAGATAGTCGCCATCGTCGTCGACGGCGATGAAGGCGGTGCGGAAGACCGGCGAGGCGCTTTCAGCGAGGCCGTCGATGAAGCCGGCGATTTCCTGATTGGCCTGCACGATGCGGGGCGTGGCGTCCATCGCCCTGGTGATCGGCTCCCCCGTCAGGATCTCGGAGGCGACGGCCATCACGCCGACGAACACGTCGCGATAGACGACGCCCAGCGGCTTGCCGCCGTCGACGACGGCGACCGAGAAGGCGCGGGGATCGGCCGTGAAGATCGCCAGGACATCCTGGCAGGATGTGTCCGGGGCGATCGGGGCGCGGCGATCAATGAGACGAGATAGCGTTTCCATGCGGCCGCTTCGCTGGCGTCTGTGAAGGGACACCTTGGCCCGCACGCCGTTGCGGAGTCGTTAAGTCCGTGCAGATTCTCGCATCTTGGCCCGACCTTGCCTGGTCAGGCGCGCGTCGAGATGACCCCGCACGGAAAAAGGGCGGCGGATCGCTCCGCCGCCCCGTCTTCGGACGCCCTTTCAGGCCCGGAAAGCGATCACCAGCTCTTGGTGATGCTCACGCCGTAGAGGCGCGGCTCCTGGGTGATGACGTTGGTGAACAGGCCCGAGGAGTCGTCGGTCGTGTAGGCGTCGACGATCGGGGTGTCGTTGGTCAGGTTCTTGACGTAGGCGTCGACCGACAGGCCCCACTCGGGCTTCTCGATCTTCAGCGTGACGTTGGCGTTCTCCCACGACTTCAGCTTGTCGTAGGAGGTGTTGTAGACGCGGGCGTATTGGCCGGTCTGGCGGTAGTAGTCGCCGCGCAGGGTGGCCGACCAGCCGCCCGTGAAGTCCCAGGTGTACTGGGCGCCGACCGAGGTGGTCCAGTGCGGCGAGTTGGGCAGTTCGTTGCCCGACAGGTCCGCAGCCGTGCCTTCGATCGAATAGCCCGCGCCGTAGTTGTAGAGGCCGGTGGCGTTGGCCAGGAAGGCCGCCGTCGGAGCGGGCAGGCCCGCGCCGCCGAGCGCCGCCGGCGTGGCCAGGAAGCCTTGATAGGCCGCCGCGCCCGAGCAGGCGAAGGGCAGGGTGGCGCCGGCCCCGGCGGCGATGAGGGTGGCGACGCCGGCGGTTGTCAGCACGCAGTTGGCGCCCACGGCCGACGAGTTCGGACCCACCTTCACGACCGTGTAGGCGGCGTTGCCCTGGGTGCGGTTCATGGTGTCGATCGAGGTGACGCCGTCGCCGATCTTGGTGTGCAGGTAGCCGACATTGGCGTTCAGGCGCAGGTTGTGAACCGGCGACCAGATCGACTCCAGCTCAAGGCCGTAGACCGAGGCGTTGACGTTCTCGTTGACCGAGGTGCGGTTGACGATCTTCGAGATCTGGTAGCCCTGGTAGTCGTAGTAGAAGCCCGTGGCGTTGAAGAGCAGGCTGCCGCCGAGCATCGTGTTCTTGGTGCCGATTTCGACCGCGTTGACGAATTCGGGGTCGAAGGTCTGGGGCACGCCGACGGCGTTGGCCGGGACCCCCGGATTGATGCCGCCGCCCTTGTAGCCCTTCGAATAGAAGGCATAGATCAGGGTGTCGTCGGTGAAGCCCAGATGGGCCTTGTAGTCGAAGCCGAAGCGGCCGGTCAGCTCGCTAAAGCGCGCGCGCTGGTCGGGGTTTGACGGGTTCAGGGTCAGGCCCGTGCCGGCGGCCAGCAGGACGGTCGAGTAGTTCTTGACCGACTTCTTGTCACGGGTCTGGCGCAGGCCCAGGGTGAACTTCAGGTCGTCATTGGCCTGGAAGTAGAGTTCCCCGAACAGGGCGTCCGACACCAGGCTATAGGGCGTGCGGTTGTCATAGTAGTTGTGGCCGTCGCCCGTCGGCGTGGCCGAGGTGTCGATGCCGATGCAGTTGGCGGTGGTCGCCGCGTTGCAGTTCGGGTTGCCGGTCTTCTGGAAGTTCAGGGCCAGGCTCGACAGGGTCAGCGAGTTGCCGATGACGATGTAGTCGGTCAGCGTCCGGTAGGTGAAGTGGATGCCGCCGACGTTGAAGTTCAGCGGGCCGTCGAAGTTCGACTGCAGGCGCAGTTCCTGGCTGAACTGTTCGGACCGGCCCGACGAGACGTCGATGGTGGTGAACTTGTTGGTGTTGCCGACCTGCGGATCGTTGAAGAAGCCGCCGGGCGTCAGGGCCGTGCTGTTGAACGGGATCGGCGAGACGTTCCGGTTGTAGTCCTGCTTGGTGTAGACGGTGCCCTTGCCGTACGAGGTCATGGCCGTCACCGACAGTTCGTCGGTCAGGTCGTAGTTCAGGGTGAACTGGTAGGTGTTCGACTTGGACTGGTAGATCGGGTCCAGCGAGGTCTCGATCTGCTGCAGGTCGGTCGAGGTGGTGTCGCCGGCGTTGGCGTCGCCCGAGGTGAACCCGAAGAGGTTGCCCAGCAGGCCGGTGAGCGTGCCTGAGGTGTTGACCGTGCCATAGGCGGCGGCGTTGTACAGCGAGCCGGGCAGGCAGCCCTGGGTCAGGAAGACTCGCGAGGCGCCGGTCGGGACGCCGCCGACCGTGGCCGGGCCGTTGTCCTTGGTGCAGAGCTGCTTGCCGGTGCGGGCACGGTTGTCGTCCTCGTTGAAGCGTTCCCACAGGAAGTTGGTGCGCAGCTTCTCGGTGGGATTGAACATCACCTGGACGCGGGTCGAATACAGATCCCGATCGTCGACCTTGTGATTGTTGAAGGTGTTGGTGACGAAGCCGTCGCGCTTGACCAGGACGCCCGCGGCGCGGACGGCCAGCTTGTCGCCGGCGATCGGCACGTTGACCATCGCACGGTATTTCTGCGAGCCGTAGTTGCCGACCTCGGCGCGGACCATGCCCTCGAAGGTGTCGGTCGGCTTGGCGGTGATCACGTTGACCACGCCGCCGGTGGCGTTACGGCCGTACAGCGTGCCCTGCGGTCCGCGCAGCACTTCGACGCGCTCGACGTCGTAGAACTCGGCTTCGAACAGATTGCCCGCCTGTTGCGGGGCGTTGTTCATGTGGACGCCGACGCCCTGGTCGGCCGAAGCGCCGACGGCCTTGGCCCCGATGCCGCGGATCTGAAAGTTGAAGGTGTTGGTGAAGTTGCTCTTGGCGAAGGTGACGTTCGGGATCGCCTGCTGGAGGTTGGGGCCCCCGTCGATCTTCTGGGCTTCCAGGGTGTCCTGGCTGAAGGCGGAGACCGCGATCGGCACGTCCTGAAGGGCTTCTTCCTTCTTCTGGGCGGTGACGACCAGTTCCTCGATGACGGTGGTCTGCTGGCCGCTGGCCTGCTGGGCGAAAGTGGGGGTGGCGATGGCTGTCAGCGCGGCCGCCGAAGCGCCCATGGCCAACAGGCTCCGCAAACGCAGAGATTGCGACATTCGAATTCCCTCCCTGAACGCCGCGAGTCCTTTTGCCGGACTTCTGCGGGCGTCGTTTGTTTCCTCGGCGCCGTACAATTGGCGCTACGCGGGCGTACGGCCGACCCCTCGCAGCATAAGGCGATTGCATACTTGCGTTCTTTGACTGTCAACTGCCGCCAACCTAAGTGATCAGCGATAGGTTACGCCTTTTCACTTTCCCCCGCGTCACGTTCTCCTGTTTGGAGCAAGTTTCCACTCATATTAGAAAAACGGGTTTGGCGCTTACGTTACGGAAATCTGTTCCTTAACGCCCAAAACTCAAGCATGGCTGTGAGCAGGGTTCTCAAGACTATCCGGCTTCATGAGTCGGGTATCGTCAAGCAAAGTCCATTTTTCGGGGTTTCGGAGGCCTGTCCGGCGCGCGGAAACGACGTCGCGCCGCCTCGGGCGTTTCGAGCCGACGCCGCCTCGTGTAGAGGGAGGCCATGGTTTGCCTTTTCGACCTTCAAGCCGCTCGGCGCGCGCCGAGCCGGAGATCCGTTCATGACTGACGCCGCCCTGGTGCTGTTCTCCGGCGGCCAGGACAGCAGCGTCTGCCTGGCCTGGGCGCTGGAGCGCTACGACCGCGTCGAGACGGTCGGCTTCGACTACGGCCAGCGCCATGTCGTCGAGATGGAGGCGCGCGTGGCCGTGCGTCACCAGATCGCCGCGCGCTTCCCGCATTGGGCGCAGCGCCTGGGCGAGGACCACGTGCTGGACATCCGGAGTTTCGGCGCGGTGGCCCAGTCGGCCCTGACCGACGATCGCGCCATCGAGATGACCGAGCGCGGCCTGCCCTCGACCTTCGTGCCGGGCCGCAACCTCGTGTTCCTGATCTACGCGGCCGCCCTGGCCGACCGCCGGGGCCTGAACGCCCTGGTCGGCGGCATGTGCGAGACCGACTTCTCGGGCTATCCCGATTGTCGGCGCGACACGCTGGACGCCATGCAGTCGGCCCTGAACCTGGGCATGGACCGCGACTTCCGGGTCGAGACCCCGCTGATGAAGCTGACCAAGGCCGAGACCTGGGCCCTGGCCAAGACGCTGGGCGGCGAGGACCTCGTCGACCTGATCGTGGTCGAGAGCCACACCTGCTATCAGGGCGAACGCGGCGACCTTCACCCCTGGGGCCACGGCTGCGGTGACTGCCCGGCCTGCGACCTGCGCCAGAAGGGCTATGAGGAATGGGACGCGGCGGGCCGGGAGGTGCTCGGTGCGTGAAAACCTCGCCCTTCGACAGGCTCAGGGTGAGGTTTTCAGTCTGGCCATCCGCAGTCGTCCTCATCCTGAGCTTGTCGAAGGACGAGGACGGGCCCAGGTAGCGGTCCGATGACCTACACCGTCAAGGAGATCTTCCTGACCCTACAGGGCGAGGGCGGCCAGGCAGGCAAGGCGGCGGTGTTCTGCCGCTTTTCCGGCTGCAACCTGTGGACCGGGCGCGAGCAGGACCGCCACAAGGCCGTCTGCACCTTCTGCGACACCGACTTCGTCGGGACCGACGGCGAGAACGGCGGCAAGTTCCCCACGGCCGAAGCCCTGGCAGACGCGGTCGAGGCCCAATGGACCGGCGGCCCGGACGATCGCCTGGTGGTCTGCACCGGCGGCGAGCCGCTGCTGCAACTGGACCAGGCCGCCATCGACGCCCTTCACGCCCGGGGCTTCATAATCGCCTGCGAGAGCAACGGCACCGTCGTCGCGCCCGAGGGGATCGACTGGGTTTGCGTCAGCCCCAAGGCCGACGCGCCGGTCGTGCAGACCAAGGGCCAGGAGCTGAAACTGGTCTATCCGCAGGACAAGGCGCTTCCGGAGCGTTTCGCGGGCCTGGATTTCGAGCGTTTCTACCTGCAGCCGATGGACGGCCCGGACCGCGAGCGGAACACGCAATTGGCGGTCGCCTATTGCCTTTCCCACCCTCAATGGCGTTTAAGCGTCCAAACGCACAAATATCTCGGCCTGCCCTGACGGATAAGGCGCTCGACTTGGTGACAGGGTCGTTGCGCTAGAGCCTCCCAGGCCTAGTCAAAGAAGCAACAGATGAAGCCCGTCTTCGAGATCACGAAGGCCGCGCATTTCGACGCGGCGCATTACATCGAGCAAGGTCCCGCCGACCATCGCTACCGCAAGCTGCACGGCCACTCGTTCAAGGTGGAAGCCAGCGTGAAGGGGACGATGCAGGATGCCGGCTGGGTCGCCGACCTGGATGGCCTGGACGCCGCGCTCAAGGCGGTGGCCACCGAGCTGGATCATGGCCTGCTGAACGATCGCCCCGGTCTGGAAAGCCCGACCCTGGAGCGCATCTGCCTCTATTTCGCCGAGCGCCTGACGCCGGCGTTTCCCGGCCTGTCGCGCGTGGTGATCTCGCGCCCGACCATCGGCGAGAGCTGCGCGCTCAACCTCTAGGGGCTGGGATCAGCGCGAGCGCTTCCACTCGTCGTATTCGCGCTTCTCGCGATCCTTGTCGCTTTCGCCGGGGATGACCGCCTTGCCGGTGGCCACCACGGCCTTGCCGCCGACCTTGGCCGCGCCGCCGACTACGGCTCCGGTGACGCCGATCGCGGTGCCGGCGACGGTGCCGACCGCGCTGGCCGCCATGCAGCCCTGCAGGCTCAGGCCGAGCGTGACGACGGCGGCGACGGAGAGGAGCTGTTTGGCGCGGGTCATGATGGGCTCATGGCGAAGGACAACGGCTTCATCATGGCTAACAGGTCTTAAGGCTGCGTGAGCGCCTGGCGTCCGGCCCGCGCGGATTGTCGCACCTCAGATGGCGATGGCGTCCTCGTCGCGGCGCCACGGCCCCTTGTGGTCGTCGGCGACGCGGCGGCGACGGTCCGGGCCGAAATAGTCGCCGCTGCGCACATAGGCGCGGGGCTGGTCGATCAGCAGGGTCAGGCGGTGGACCAGAGCGCGGCCTGTCACCGGCTTGGTCAGGAACTCGTTGACCCCCGCGTCGCGGGCGTCCTGCACGCGGCGCGCCGTCGAGTGGCCGGTCAGCATGATCACCGGGGCGAACGGGTTGGGGCTGTCGGGCGAGCGGCGGAGCTGGTTGACGAAGTCGATGCCGCCCAGGCCGCCCATCTTCAGGTCGCTGATGACGATGTCGATCGGCACGCGACGCATCAGGGCCAGCGCCTCCATGCCGTCCAGCGCCTCGAAGATGTGGCGCACGCCGATGGCGCGCAGCATCTCGGTCAGCAGCAGCCGCATGTGGCTGTTGTCGTCGACCAGCAGGATTTTCAGCGGATCGAAACGCACGCGCTGCTGTCTTCCCCCAAGGCTTGCCCTTGCAACCTTTTGGGGAATTTCCCCAAGGTTATTCGCCTGCCGGAAGCATTACAGTTTTGCAATGTGGAAGGTCAAGCCGCCCCGCCGAGCGTTTTGACGGAGCGGCCCGCCGTTTCCGGTATCGATCGATGCCCGTTCTAGATCCGACCCTCTTGGCCAGGCTGGAAGGCCCCGCCGCCGGTCTGGGCGCGGTGGCGCAGGAAGGCGTCGGCCAGCACGCAGGCGGTCATGGCCTCGACCACCGGCACCCCTCTGATGCCGACGCAGGGGTCGTGGCGGCCCTTGGTGCGCAGCTCGATGTCCTGGCCCGCCTCGTTGACCGTCTCGCGCGGGATCAGGATCGAGGACGTCGGCTTGAAGGCCACGCGGGCCACCACCGGCTGGCCGGTCGACAGGCCGCCCAGCACGCCGCCGGCGTGGTTGGTCAGGAACACCGGGCCGTCATTGCCCATCCGCATCTGGTCGGCGTTGTCCTCGCCGGTCAGGGCCGCGCTGGCGAAGCCTTCGCCGATCTCGACGCCCTTGGCGGCGTTGATCGACATCAGGGCGGCGGCTAGTTCGGCGTCGAGCTTGCCATAGAGCGGCGCGCCCCAGCCGGCGGGCACGCCCGTGGCCTCGACCTCGACGACGGCCCCGGTCGAGGAGCCGGCCTTACGGATCTTCTCCAGGTGCTCTTCCCAGACGGGGATGATCGCCGCGTCGGGCGACCAGTAGGGGTTCTCGGTCGTCTGGTCCCAATCCCAATTGGCGCGATCGATCGCGTGCGGGCCGATCTGGACCAGGGCCGCGCGAACCGTCACGCCAGGGATCACCAGCCGGGCCACGGCGCCGGCGGCCACGCGGGCGGCGGTCTCGCGGGCCGAACTGCGGCCGCCGCCGCGGTAGTCGCGCACGCCGTACTTGGCGAAATAGGGATAGTCGGCGTGGCCCGGCCGGAAGGCCTGGGCGATCTCGCCATAGTCCTTGGACCGCTGGTCGGTGTTCTCGATCATCAGGCTGATCGGCGTGCCGGTGGTGCGCAGGCCGTCTGTGCGCTCGTCCTCGAACACCCCCGACAGGATGCGCACAGCGTCCGGCTCCTGGCGCTGGGTGACGAACTTGCCCTGGCCGGGGCGGCGCTTGTCGAGGAAGCCCTGGATCATCTCGGCCGTGATGGCCAGGCCGGGCGGCACGCCGTCGACGACGCAGCCAAGCGCCGGCCCATGGCTTTCGCCCCAGGTGGTGACGCGGAACAGGTGACCGAAGGTGTTGTGCGACATGGCGGCGCTTCTAGCGGAAAGCGCGCAGGCGGGCAAAGGCGGGTCGGTGATTGCGCGCTCGCCCCCTCCGCGCTTCGCGCTCCTCCCCCATAGGGGGAAGATGAGGTCGGTTCATCCGCCCCCTATGGGGGCGGACGATCGCGAAGCGATCCGGTGGGGGCGAGTGTTCAGCCCCGCACCTTCGCCGCATCGGCCAGATAGAGCTCCAGGTTCGTCCAGCCCGAGCCATCCTTGGCCAGCGCCGCGCCGTCGGCCTTCTTCGGGTTGAAGCCGTGCGCCGTCTCCCAGGCGTCGGGCATGCCGTCGCCGTCGGTGTCGAGCGCCGCCTTGCCAGTCGCCAGGGCGGGCCAGCCGCCGACGTCCTGTTCGTTGTTGATGACCTTGCCGGTTCGGGTCTTCACGCCCTCGATCACCCGCAGGTCGACCGCGTCGCGGCTGACCGAGGCTCCGGCGGCGGCCAGGATGCGGCCATAGGCGCTGGCCGCCGGTTCGGGCGTGATCGGCGCGATGTCGATCGGGGCGGTCTGGCGGTAGCCCTCGGCCTGGACGCCGGTGACCAGGCTCCACGGATCGGCGGGGATCTCGCCGTTCATGCTGTTGCCGGCAAAGTAGGCCTTGGCCAGCGTGTTGCTCTCCTGGAAGGCCACCATCTTCTCGGAATTGGGCCCGGCCACGTAGCTGTTGTCGACGAAGTTGTAGGCCACCAGCGCGGCCTTGTCGGCGTCGTAGCCCGCATAGCCCTTGCCCCAGTTGTAGAAGATGTTGGAGCGGAACTCGATGAAGGCCCCGAGCGGGTCCTTCTCGGGGGCGTCGTAATTGCCCGGACGCGGCATGCGGGCCATGTGGTTGGCCCACAGATTGTGGTGGAAGGTGATTTTTGAACCCTTGCCGCCGCGGATCAGGCTGCCATAGCCGTGGTCGCCCTTGACGTGGATCGAGTGGGCCAGGCTTTCGGCGATCACCGACCACTGCACGGTCAGGTCATAGAAGCCCTGGTCGGGATTGTCGAAACGGGCCGAGGCCGAGAGGGTCTCGTCCACCGACCAGCTGGCCGAGACGTGGTCGAGGATGATCCTGCGGCCCTTGGCGATCCAGATGGCGTCGCCCTCGGTCTTGCTCTCGGCCCCCAGGCGCGAGCGGATGAAGCGGATGATCACGTCGTCGGCCGCGACGACCAGGGTGTGGTCGCGGACCGTGATCCCGCCGCCCGGCGCGGTCTGGCCGGCGATGGTGATCTGGCCGTTGGCGATCTTCAGCTCGCTCTTCAGCTGGATCGTACCGGCCACGTCGAAGACCACGGTGCGCGGGCCCTTGGCCTCGATCGCGGCGCGCAGGGAGCCGGGACCGGCGTCGTCCAGGTTGGTCACCCGGAGCACCGCCCCGCCGCGACCGCCGACCGAGAGGCGACCCGCGCCCTCGGCGCCGGGGAAGGCGACGACATCCTTCGGGGCGGCGACGGACGGTCCCGTCGCGCAGGCCGTTGCGGCGAGAGCCAGGGCGACGAGCCCGGCGGCGTTCTGAAGGTGGCGGCGCATGCTGTGTTTCATCCCCGACGGACCGGCGGCGTCTGATGCGCCGCCTGAAGGTTCGGGGCGAAAATGCCGGTGGAAAATGGCTTTGTCCACCGGTGTCATTTCCGAGATTGCAGGCGTTTGGACCTAGAGCGGCTTGGTGACGATCTTGACCACGGTGGTGAGATCCTTCTCGCGGCCCTTGCTGGTCACATCCAGGCCCGCGATGCTGTCGAGCGGGACCGTGTCGGGGTCGAACCCGGCCGGCTGCCTCACGCCATTGAGCAGATAGGTCGGGTGCGCGGCGCCGGACAGGATCGCGGGGTGTTGCGAAAGCCGTTTCACGTCGCCGAAAGATTCCTGCGGCTTTGCGGCGGCGGACGGGATCGAGCTGCTTCCGGCCTCAGGACCCGACTTGGCCAGGGTGACGTCCAACGTGACGTTGGTGTGCTCGCCATCGAGACGGTTGGTGACCACCACGCGCTTGATCGCGCCAGGGGGCAGGCGGTCCGGAGCGAAGTCGGCCGGCGCGGCGCGGCCGTCGACCAGGATGACCACAGCCGGAGATTTCTGCCGGACCTTCATGCGGACATCGCCTTCATAGGCCGAGACGTCCTTGCCCAGGATCTGGGCGTAGGCGCCGGTGATCTCCACGTCGATGCGCCGCCCTTTTTCGTCGGAACGGATCGTGGTCCGGTTCACCGCATGGCCGCCTTCGCGATGTTCGGCGGCGGCGAACGAGCAGGCGCCGACGGCGGCCAGGGCCAATGCGCCCATCATGGTCAGGACCGCTTGACGGGCCAGAGCGGCGGGGCGGCGGGGTTCGAGGATGGCTTTCAGGCGCATGACGGTCGGGTGTCCTTCCTTGCCGGTGAAGGCGGGGTGGAGCGAGGGCGCGGCGCGCAGGCGCAGCACCTGGATCAGGCTGTCGGCATAGGCGCGACGGGCCTGGGGCGGGGCGTCGCGCAGGGCCAGACGATCGCACAGCTCCTCGCGGGCGGCGTCGGCCCGGGCGCGCAAGGTGATCGCCGGCGGGACCATCCAGAACAGGCCGCCCAGTACGCTTTCGGCCAGCAGCCGCCAGTTGTCGCGGCGCTTCAGATGCGCCAGCTCATGGGCGCAGATCAGGGTCAGGCGCTCGACGTCCAAGCTGTCGGCCAGAGGCGACGGCAGCAGGATGGCCGGACGGCGCAGGCCGGCCAGCAGCGGCTGGTCGACCGCGTCGCTGAGCAGCACCGGCGGCGCGGTCACGCCCAGGCGAGCGGCGGCGGCCTGGGTCGCCCGTGACAGCGCGGCGGACGCGGGACGAGCGTCGCGCACGATCCTGGCCAGTCGCTTCAAGCCCACGCCTTGACGCATGGCGGCGACGGCGAGACCGGTGAGCGAGACGGCGATCAGGGCGGCGGCGCCCAGTTCGAATAGGTTGGGCAGGTCGGGGAGGGCCGGAGCCTGGGCGGCGATGGCCTGGCCCACGGCCTGAGCCTTGGCGACCGTCTCCGGAGCGGCGAAGGTTTCGACCACCGGCGGGGCGACGCTGGCCGGGATCTGCGAGGCCAGCGCCAGCAGGCTCAGGGTGGCGAAGGGCAGAGCGCGGGCCAGGGCCCAGGTCTTGGCGCGCGGGCCCGGATCGTCTGTGACGGCGTCGGCGGTCTTGCCCAGGGCCCAGCCCAGGCCGGCGGCGGGCCAGGCGGCCAGCAGGCCGATGGCGGTCGAGGTCAGCAGCGCGCTCATGACGGCTTGTCCGGATCCAACGTGGCGTTCAGCAAGGTCTCGAGTTCGGCGATCTCGTCGGCCGACAGGATCTGGCTGCCGGCGAAGGCCGAGGCGGGCAGGCGGCCGTCGATCTCCAGCAGGCCGCGCAGGCGCTTCAGCACGCCGCCGATCACGTCGACCTTGGCCTTGTGGGCCTCGTAGACGGCCAAGCCATGCACCGATTTCCTCACCAACAGGCCCTTGGCCACCATGCGCTCGATCACCGTGCGGGTGGTCGACGGCGTCCAGCCCAGTTCGGGGGCGATCAAGGACTGGGCCTCGCGAGCGCTCATCGCGCCGCCGCGCCAGAAGGCCTTCAGGACTTCGAGTTCAAGATCGGAGGGGTCGGTCACGGCGGCTCACGGCATTATGTAGTGAGTACGCTACAAATGTCACGAGTGGGCGTCAAGTGTGGTTTGGAGCGTCGCTCGCCCTTCGCGCCTGCTGGGCTCCTGCCTACCGAGTCGTTTGCTGGGTCTGGGAGGACTGGCCTGCTCGACCGGCCGCCGACCTCACCCCGGGACGCGCGCTTGCGCGATCGCCGTCGTGGCCGGGGCGTCCTTCAACTCCAGCCAGTCGGTGAACGGCAGGCCATAAGCGCGGTCGAACACCTCGGCCTGGAAGCGGAAGGGCAGGTTGGCGTCGCTGTTCCACAGCATCACCACGCCGGTCCTGGTCGCGGGATCGAACATCATGGTCGAGCGATAGCCCGACACCCCGCCGCTGTGGCCGATCAGGCGGTGGCCCTTGTAGGTGAAGCTGCGCATGCCCAGGCCATAGCCGGCGTTCTTCAGCTCCCGCCCGATCGACAGCCGGCCGTAGGGGCGGGCGGTGTTGACCCGAGGCTGCTGGACGGCGGCCAGGATCGGGGCCGGCAGCACATCGGGCCGCAGTCCCATCTGGGCCTGCATCCAAAGCGCCAGATCGACGATGGTGGAGTTCACCCCCGCCGCCGCCGGCACCCGGTAATAGGCCTCGGACATCGTCAGGGTCTTGCCGTTGCGATGCGGACGGGCCCATTCGGCGGCGCCGGTCAGGCCCGCCGCGCCGATCGTGGCGCTGGTCATGCCCAGCGGCGCGAACAGGCGGCGCTGCACGGTGGCGTCATAGGCCTCGCCGGTGCGGGCGCGGATGACCTCGCTGATCGTGTCGTAGGCGACGTTCTGGTAGCTGTGGCAGGTGCCGGGCGCGCAGGCCTCCGGCACCGCGCCCAGGGCGGCGCGGATCGCGGCCGGGTCCTGGCCGTCCTCCAGCCGGTCGTCATAGGCGTTCTTGGGCAGGCCCGTGCGCTGCGACAGCAGCTGCTCCACCGTCAGGCCGCGCTGAGCGTCGCCGGGCAGGCGCAGGCTGGTGTGGAAGAGCTCCAGCGGATCAGTCAGCGAGAACACGCCGTCAGCCGCCAGCCGGGCGCTGAGCGTGCCCGAAACCGTCTTCGACAACGAGGCCCAGCGGAACACCGTGCGGGCGTCGACGGGTTGGCCGTGCTCGGCCGAGGTCAGGCCATACCCATGGACGAACGACAGCCGGCCGTCCTCGACGACGGCGATCGCCAGCCCCTCCATCGACGGGTCGGTCATCATGGCGTTCAGCCGTCCGTCCAGCGCGCGATAGTCGATCTTGCCGCGCCAGTCGGCCGGCTTGGTCGGCAAGACCAGCGGCGCGGCGGCGGGGATCGAGGTCCGGGCTTTAGGGCCGCCGGTCTTTGAATGGGGCCACAGGAACGCGCCCAGCAGCAGGAGCGGCGCCAGGCCGGCGGCCAGCCACTTCAGCCGGCGGCGCAGGACCAGCGGATCTTGGGTGGGTAGGCCTTGTTGGCCTGCGTCCGGCACGGGCGTCTAACTCTCGAAACAGGCTGGCAAATCAGGCGACGAACACTTCGCCGCCCATCCTTATTGGCCCCTGTCGCGGGCGAGGTAAACGCCAAATCCCGCACCGTGGCGACGCGCCGCTACAGCGCCTTTTCCATCACCGCGAACTTCAGCTCGCTGGTGGTGTCGCCGATCCGGCGGTCGTTGTAGGGGAAGGGCTCGAAGCCGGCTCGCTGGAAGCCCCGCCGCTCGTACCAGGCGATCAGGGTGTCGCGGATGTCGATCACCGTCAGCTTCAGGAGCTTGCCGCCGCGGGCGCGGACATAGGCCTCGCTCGTCTCGATCAGGGCGCGCCCGGCGCCGCTGTCCTGGCGGTGGGGGTCGACGGCCAGCATGCCCAGCAGCCAGACGTCGTCGGCCTGCGGCTCCAGCCAGACGCAGGCGAAGGGACGGTCGTATTCGTTGTCGCGCAGGGTCAGGATCACCGCGCCCGGCTTGGCGGCCAGGTCGGCGCGCAGACTGGCCGAGTCAGTGCGCTTGCCGCCCATGAAGGCCGCCTCGGTCGTCCAGCCCTTGCTGGCCTCGCCGCCGCGATAGGCCAGGTTGACCAGGTCGGCGACGGCGGGAAGGTCCTTGTCGTGGGCGACGACGAGCAGCATGTGGAGCTCCGGAAAAAACGGCAGCGGACCTAGCCATGGCCGGACCGGTTTTCCAAGCCCTCAGCGCCGCCGGACCTTGCCCCAGGCCCCGCCGGCCACGCGGCGCACCATGCCCGCCTCGCGCTTGATCATCTCCCAGGGGTGGAAGGCCAGGCCCACCGTGTCGGCCATGGCCGCGCCGCGCTCGCCCATCGGACGCTCGGGACCGGTCGTCGAGTCGATGGCGGTCTGGTGCTCGATCTCGGCGTTCAACTCGGCCCCGACCAGCACGGCCATGATCGAGAACCACATCCAGATCATGAAGGCGATCACCGCGCCCAGCGGGCCGTAGGTGGCGTCGTAGTGAGCCACGCGGGTGAGATAGACCGAAAAGCCCAGCGACCCGGCCAGCCAGCCGCCGGCGGCCAGCAGCGCCCCCAGCACCACCCATCGCCATCTGGCCCGGGCCCGGCAGGGGGCGAAGCGATAGAGGATGGCGAACGCGACGGCGGTCATCAGCCAGACCAGCATCCAGCGGATCGGGGCCCAGATCTCGACCAGGGCCGACAGGCGCGCGCGCTCCATCAGGATCGGGGTGGCGATCAGGATCACGGCCGCGGCGGCCGCGTAAAGCACCCCGCACAGGGTGAAGAGGTAGGTCAGGGCGGTGCGCGTAACCAGGTGGCGCTTCTCTTCCTCGTCATAGGCGATGTTCAGCCCATCGAAGAGCGCCTTCATGCTGGCGTTGGCGCTCCACACCGACAGCAGAAGGCTGATGATGAAGGCCGCGCCCAGCTTGGTCTGTTCCTGGCTGGCCAGACGCAACATCTGCTCGCCGACGATCTGGATGACGCTGGCGGGAAAGACGCCGGACATCTCGTTCAGCTGCTTCTGCACCTGGCCGACATCGGCGAAGAGGCCGTACAGCGACACGAAGGCGCCGATGGCCGGGAACAGGGCCAGCAGGCTGTAGAAGGTCACGCCCCCGGCCACGGCCGGCAGCCGGTCGACGGTGATCTCGCGCCAGGTGCGCCAGGCGATATCGCGCCAGCCCAGCAGGGGGATGTGGCGCGGATGACGCGCGGCCCGACCGCGCATCGGCTCGGCCTGGTCGAAGTCGTCGGGCGGCAGGACGCGATCCTCCGACAAGCCCGGCGGAGCTTCGTGGACGATCTCCTTGGGCTTGGGAAAAGCGAAGGGGGCCAGGGCCAGCAGCACGATCCACGGCGTCAGGCCGTAAGGACGCGAGGCCAGCCAGCCCCGGATCGGTCGTTTCGGTCCAGGCGCGGAGTCAGGCGCGGCGTCTTCGGTCATGGACCCTCCCGCGGAAGGAAAGCGTGAGCACGCGGGCCGTTCCCGCCTTGCGTCACGGCGAGTCGTCGCCGACCTTGGCCGCATGGAAGCCCGCATCGCCGCCCTCTATCGCCATCCCGTCAAGGGCTTCACGCCCGAGCGCCTGGAAACGGCCGACCTGGCGGCCGGCGCGTGTTTCCCCTGCGACCGGCTCTACGCGGTGGAGGACGGCCCCAGCGGCTTCGATCCCGCCGCGCCGGCTCACATCTCGAAGATGAAGTTCACGGTGTTGGCCAAGATCCCGGCCGTGGCCAAGGCCCGCACCGCCTATGACGAGGCGACGGGCGTCTTCCGCTGCACGGCCGAGGGCGCGCCCGACTTCGCCGGCGACCTGAGCACGAACGCGGGGCGGGCGGGCCTCGAGGCCTGGCTGACGGCTTTGCTCGACGGCGACATCAAGGGCCCGCTGCGCGTGGTCGAGGGCCCGGGCGCCTACCGGTTCATGGATAGCCGCTCGGGCTACGTCTCGATCGTCAACCTGGCCAGCGTGCGCGACCTAGAGGCCAGGCTCGGCGTGCCTGTCGATCCCTTGCGGTTCAGGGCCAACCTCTATGTCGAGGGCTGGCCGGCCTGGATCGAGAATGACTGGACGGGGCGGACGATGACCGTGGGCGGGGCGGTCGCCGAGGTGCTCAAGCCCATCGTCCGCTGCGCGGCCACCCACGTCGACCCGGTCACCGCCGAGCGCGACATCGAGCTGGTGAAGAGCCTCTTCGACCTCTACGGCCACATGTTCTGCGGAATCTATCTCAACGTCACCGAGGGCGGCGCGGTGGCGGAGGGGGATCTTTTGGCGTTGGCGTGACCCACCCTCACGCCCTCGGCTTTTGCCGGGAAAACGGGTGAAAAAGCCGAATCCAGATTCGCCTTGATTGTCTTGTGGGAGTAAGAGCCCGCCCATGACCCTGACCCTCGTCAAAGCCTGGACCGCCGCCAAGGAACGACTGAAGAACGTTCAGATCGACCAGCCGGCCATCGACGCCCGCCTGCTGCTGGAGGTGGCCGCCGACGTCAGTCGCACCGAGATCATCACCGATCCCTATCGCGTGCTGACCCAGGCCCAGATGGACACCCTGGACGACTATCTGAACCGCCGCGCCCGCCGCGAGCCGGTCAGCCACATCATCGGCCGCAAGGGGTTCTGGAAGATCCTGCTGCAGGTAAACAAGAACGTCCTGACGCCGCGTCCCGAGACCGAGGTCATCGTCGACGAGGTGCTGAAGGCCTTCCCGGAGAACATGGCCTTCAACATGCTGGACCTGGGCGTCGGCTCGGGCACGATCCTGCTGGCGGTGCTGGCCGAGCGTCCGGCGGCCAAGGGCCTGGGTGTCGATGTCTCGGAAGAGGCGCTGGCCGTGGCCCGCGAGAACGCCGCCAATCTCGACCTCAACACCCGCAGCACCTTCCTGCGCGGCGACTGGACGGCAGGCCTGCACGACAACGGCTTCGACCTGGTGGTCTCCAACCCACCCTACATCGCCACCCACGTCATCGAGACCCTGGAGCCGGAGGTTCGCGATCACGAACCGCGCCTGGCCCTGGATGGCGGCGCCGATGGCCTGGACCACTACCGCCTGCTCGCGCCCGAGATCCTGCGGGTGCTGAAGCCGGGCGGCATGTTCGCCGTCGAGATCGGCTACGACCAGTCGGCCGACGTCGAAGCCCTGTTCCGCCAGGCCGGCGCGATGGAGGTCCGGACTATCAAGGATCTGTCGACGCATGACCGCGTGGTGGCCGGGGTGAAAAATCCCTTGGAAAGCCTTACGTGACGGGCTAGACGAGAGAGGTCTCCTCTCCAAAAGCCGGGTGACGGGAAAAGCGATCGTCGAAGACGGTCGTAAAGCTCCTCCGGCAGGCGCGCACGGTCCCAAAGCCGGTCGCCGCGCCAGAACCAGGGCGGGGGCTCTACGGAAACCAGTGTCTCGAGAACTTTCAGGGTTCGACCCGACTAGAGACCAACAAGACCGGATGGCTCAGCTCAGACTGACACCCGGACAGGTTCAGAAGAGAACATGAGAGATTTCAAGGGCATGAAGCGCCAGCGCGGCCGCAACAATCGCGGCGGCGGCAACAATGGCGGCAAGCCTCAGCAGCACAACGCCAACCGCGCCTTCGATTCGAACGGCCCCGAAGGCGTCAAGGTGCGCGGCGCGGCCCAGGGCGTTTACGAGAAGTACCAGCAGCTGGCTCGCGACGCCTCGTCGTCCGGCGACCGGGTTTTGGCCGAGAACTACCTGCAGCACGCCGAGCACTATTTCCGCGTCCTGCGGGCCATCCAGCCGAATCGTCCCGTCAGCGACATCATCGGCAAGGACGCCTACTCGGCGTACGAGATCGACTTCGAGGCCGAGCCCGAGGAGGCTCCGGAAGTCGTCGAGACCCCGGCCGCCGAAGGCAATGACGACGGCGAAGGCCAGCGCGACGACCGTCCCCGCGACCGGTTCGAGAACCGTCCCCGCGAAGATCGCCAGAACCGCGACGATCGCCCGCGTGATCAGAACCGCGACGGCCAGAACCGCGACCGTTACGACAACAACCAGAACAACCAAGGGCAGGGCCAGAGCCGCCGTGACCGCTGGCGCGACCGCGACGACCGTCCGCGTGACGGCCAGAACCAGAACCGCGACGACCGCCCTCGCGATGATCGCCCCCGTGACGATCGTCCGCGCGAGGATCGCTTCCGCGACGACCGTCCCCGTGATGATCGTCCGCGTGACGACCGCCCGCGCGAAGAGCGCGCGCCCCGAGAGGACCGCTTCCGTGATCGCGACGACCGCCCCCGGGAAGACCGAGTGCGCGAGGAGCGTCCGGCCGCCGTCGAGGCCGCTCCGGCCGAGGCGCCCGTCGCCGAGGGTCGCCGCGAGCGCGCCCCGCGCCGCGAACGGGCTCCCCGCGACCGTGATCCGTTGGCCGTGATCGAGCCGCAGGCCACGCCGCTGACCGAAAGCGCCGGCGAGGGTTCGCCCGTGCTGCGCGGCCAGGACGGCGCCGTCAGCCACGCCCCGGCCTTCCTGGGCCGCTCGTCCGCCGCGCCGGAGGCTCCCGCCGTCGAGGGCGGCGAAGAAGTCAAGAAGCCCCGTCGCCGCCGCGCCCCGCGCAGCTTCGAGGGCGGCGAAGGCGCGCCGACTCCGTCTGAGTCCGAAGAGGCCTGATCGGCGTCTTCATCGAAGTTGGAAGGGGTCGCGAAAGCGGCCCCTTTTTTCGTTGCGCGTCGCTTTAAGCGGCGGAGGGATGCAACCCCAAACGGTCCAGCTTCGTTAGGTCCCTGTCAGGGCGCGAAGGTTCGGTCCTGGCTGTTTGATTGGAGCGACCCATGACCGCTTGCGCCGCCCCCGATTTCCAGCGCGACCTGATCGCGCTTATCCCGCAGATGCGGGCCTTCGCGCGCAGCCTCTGCAACGACGCCACCGCCGCCGACGACCTGGCCCAGGAAGCCCTGGCCAAGGCCTGGAAGAGCCGCGAGAGCTACGCCCTCGGCACCAATCTGCGCGCCTGGGCCTTCATGATCCTGCGCAACCAGTTCTATTCGGAAAAGCGCCGGTCGTGGCGTTCGACGCCGCTCGACCAGGAGCAGGCCGAACGCACCCTGGTGGCGGTCAACAACGCCGAGGACGTCCTGGCCATCGACGACGTTCGCCAGGCCATGGCCATGCTGCCCGACACCCAGCGCGAGGCGCTGGTCATGGTCGGCGCCGGCGGGTTCTCGTACGAGGAAGTCGCCGAGATCACCGGCGTGGCCATCGGCACGATCAAGAGCCGGGTCAGCCGCGCACGGGTCGACCTGCAGAAGATTCTCGAAACCGGCCGCTATCCCCGCGACGGCCAGCCGGCCGACTGCGCCATGGCGTCCCTACTGGCCCAGGCCGGCATCCGCGAGATCGCCGCCTAGCCTTCAGTTCAGCGGGGCGGCGTGGCCGTCCCGCGCGAGGCTTCGCGCCGCCAGCGCCATGGCCGCCGCCACGCAGGCGCCGAACAGCGCGCCTTCTGCCGCGCCGGTCACCGCCTGGCTGAGCGGGCCGAAACCCGCCTCGCCGAACAGCCCTCCCACCTCGTCCAGTCGCAGACGCGAGCCTGGGAAACTGCGGGCCAGCAGGTCCAGGCTGCCGCCCATCAGCCGACCGCCCAGCAGGATAATGGCCAGGGCCCCCACGCCGCCTGTCAGGCCGCCGGCGATCAGGCCGCGGCTCCATCCGATCCGGTCTGGGTCACGCGCCGCCAGCCAGACGCCCAGGCCGACGGCCGCGCCCAGCGCCAAGCCCTCGAACGCGCCGGTGATATCGCCGGGCGATCGGCCGAACAGCAGGTCGAAGGCGTCCAGGCCCAATAGCTTGACTCCGGCTCCCACCACCAGTCCGCCCCCGCCGCCGCCCAGCAGGGCCCGCAGCCACGCCCGTCCCGGCGCCAGGCTGGCGGACGCGACGCCGAACCCGACCCCCGCGCCGCCCAGCAAACCGACCAGCACGGTCAGGCACAGCAGCACCAGCAGCACCGACGCCGCGCCCATGTCCGGATGCAGCGGGTGGGAAGTGAGGAGGCCGTAGAGCACGCCGCCCACGGCGCCCGCGAAGCCGCCGCCCGCCGTCCCGGCTCCGCCCAGCACGAAGATCCTGCGCCAGACGCCGGTCGGCGTCGCCGCCGTGGGCGCTGGAGCGGTGGGCTCGTGCTCCACCCAGTCGACCGGTGCGATGAAGCGATAGCCGTGCTTGGGCACGGTCTGGATGAAGCGCGGGCTGCCGGCCTCGTCGCCGAGCTGCCGACGCAGGGTGCGGATGCACTGGGTCAGGGCCTCGTCCGTCACCGGCGCGCCGCGCCAGACCTCGTCCAGAAAGCGGTCCTTGGAGACCAACTGGCCATGCTCGCGCAGCAACAGGGCCAGGGCGTCCAGATAACGGGCGTTCAGGGCCACGGGGGCGTCATCGCGCCGAAGCTGGCGGTCTTGCAGGTCCAGGGAAAAGCGTTCGAAGCGGAAGCTGCCGCGGGCCACGATCGGGTCAGACCTTTGAATTTTCGCCACTCGGCCGCAGCCCGAGCCGCCGCAGACTCACCTACGCCGAAAGGCAAGGCAAGGTCGACGCGCTCGAAGGCCTACTCCGGCAAGCGCTTTTCGTAGTCGGCCTTCAGGGCCTGCCAGCCTTCCCAGAAGGTGGTGGCGGGCTGTTTGCCGGCCAGCTTGGCGGCCAGGACGTCCAGGTGCATGTGCCAGCCGGCGCTGACATTGAGCGTGCTGGAGCGGTCAGGCAGGCGGCGGTGGATGACCGTCAGCAGCACCTCCTCGCCCTGAGGCTCCAGCTCGAACGACACCTCGCCTTGGTTCCAGGCGATGGCCAGCTTGCGGTTGGGCTCGAGGGCCAGGATGCGGCTTTCCAGGCGATGCTCGGTGGGAAAGCCCTCGGGCCGCTGGCCTGGCGGGTCGGTCAGCTCGTCGTTGCGCCAGACGAACTCGAACGGCGAGTCGACGGCCATCTGCATCGCCCCCGAGGCCAGCCATTGGCGGCGCAGCTCGCTCTGGGTCAGATAGGCCCAAACCCGGTCGACGGGGCCCGGCAGCAGGCGCTGGATCTTCAGCGTGGCGGGCTCGATCAGGACGCCGTGGGCGTCCAGGGTCACGGCGTCGGTCATTGTTCGTCTCCGGAGGGAAGGGGGGCGTTGGCGGCGGCGTCCAGGCGCAGCAGGCCTTCGAGCACGTCGAGGCGACTGGTCCAGAAGCGTTCGTAGAAGCTCAGCCATTCCTGGGCGCTGGCCAGGGGCGCGGGCTCCAGGCGGCACAGGTGGGTGCGGCCGCGCACCTCGCGGCGGATCAGGCCGGCGCTTTCCAGGGCCTTGATGTGCTTGGAAGCGGCCGCCAGCGATATCGAGAACGGCTCGGCCAGCTGGCCCACCGTCCGCTCGCCGCCGGCCAGCTCGCGCAACATCCGCCGCCGCGTGGCGTCGCCGAGCGCGTGGAAGACGGTGTCGAGCTGGGGCGCGGATAATTCAACCATGTGGTTGAATATGTAGGTGCGAGATTAGAGAGTCAACCGATTGGTTGAATGTGGCGCGTTGCGTCCTTCGAGGCCCGCTGCGCGGGCGCCTCAGGATGAGGAGATCAAAGGCAAAGAGTCCTCATCCTGAGGTGCTCGCCCCCAGGCGAGCCTCGAAGGACGCAAGGGTTCTCCAGGTTCGTGCAGTCCTACGACCGCTCCACCTGGCTGACGTCGCGCACGGCGCCGCGCGCCGCGTTGGTGGTCATGGCCGCGTAGGCGCGCAGGGCGGGGGAGACCTCGCGCTTGCGGTCCAGGGGCTTCCAGGCGTCCTTGCCCCGGGCCAGCATGGCCGCGCGGCGCTCGGCGATCACCGCGTCTGGCAGGTCCAGGGTGATGCCGCGGTTGGGGATGTCGATGACGATCGGGTCGCCGGTCTCGACCAGGGCGATCAGGCCGCCTTCGCCGGCTTCGGGCGAGACGTGGCCGATCGACAGGCCCGAGGTGCCGCCCGAGAAGCGGCCGTCGGTGATCAGGGCGCAGGCCGCGCCCAGGCCCTTCGATTTCAGATAGGTGGTCGGGTACAGCATCTCCTGCATGCCCGGACCGCCCTTGGGGCCTTCGTAGCGGATGACGACGACGTCGCCGGCCACGACCTTGCCGCCCAGGATGCCGCTGACCGCCGCGTCCTGGCTCTCGAAGACCTTGGCCTTGCCGCTGAACTTCAGGATCGACTCGTCGACCCCGGCGGTCTTCACGATGCAGCCTTCCGGGGCCAGGTTGCCGAACAGCACGGCCAGGCCGCCGTCCTTGGAGAACGGGGTCTCGACCGAGCGGATCACGCCCTTCTCGCGGTCCAGGTCCAGTTCTTCCCAGCGCGCGGCCTGGCTGAAGGCGATCTGGGTCGGCTTCCCGCCCGGCGCGGCGCTGAACAGGTCGCGGGCCGTCTGGCTGTTGGTGCGGCCGATGTCCCAGCGGCCCAGGGCTTCGGCCATGGTCGTGGCGTGGACGGTGGGCTGGGCGGCGTCGATCAGGCCGCCGCGCTCCAGCTCGCCCAGGATCGACATCACGCCGCCGGCGCGGTGGACGTCCTCCATGTGAACGTCGGCCTTGGCCGGGGCCACCTTGCACAGGCAGGGCACCTGGCGCGACAGCCGGTCGATGTCGGCCATCGAGAACTCGACCCCGCCTTCGTGGGCGGCGGCCAGCAGGTGCAGCACGGTGTTGGTCGATCCGCCCATGGCGATGTCCAGGCTCATGGCGTTCTCGAACGCCGCCCGGGTGGCGATGCCGCGCGGCAGGGCCGTAGCGTCGTCCTGCTCGTACCAGCGCTGGCAGAGGTCGACGATCAGGCGGCCGGCTTCCTTGAACAGGGCCTCGCGGTCGGCGTGGGTGGCCAGCACCGAGCCGTTGCCGGGCAGCGACAAGCCCAAGGCTTCGGTCAGGCAGTTCATCGAGTTGGCGGTGAACATGCCCGAGCACGAGCCGCAGGTCGGGCAGGCGGCCTTCTCGATCGCGGTGACTTCCTCGTCGGTATATTTGTCGTCGGCGGCCACGACCATCGCGTCGACCAGGTCCAGCGAGCGGATCTGGCCCTTGATCGTCACCTTGCCGGCCTCCATCGGCCCGCCCGAGACGAAGACCACGGGAATGTTCAGCCGCATGGCGGCCATCAGCATGCCGGGGGTGATCTTGTCGCAGTTGGAGATGCAGACCATCGCGTCGGCGCAGTGGGCGTTGACCATGTATTCGACGCTGTCGGCGATCAGGTCGCGGCTGGGCAGCGAATACAGCATGCCGCCGTGGCCCATGGCGATGCCGTCGTCGACCGCGATGGTGTTGAATTCCTTGGCCACGCCGCCGGCCGCCTCGATCTCGCGCGCGACCAGCTGGCCCAGGTCCTTCAGGTGCACGTGCCCCGGGACGAACTGGGTGAAGCTGTTGGCCACCGCGATGATCGGCTTGCCAAAGTCCTCGTCCTTCATGCCGGTGGCGCGCCACAGGCCGCGGGCGCCAGCCATGTTGCGGCCGTGGGTGGAGGTTCTCGAGCGATAGGGAGGCATGGGAAAATCTCGTGTTGACCGTGGGGTTATTACAGCGGCCGACAACGCTCTCAAAATATATTAGAAAACCTCGATTAAGTCGCTTGGAATATCAGATGGACGTTCGCCAGCTCCGCCACTTCGCCGCGGTCGCCGACACCCTGCATTTCGGCCGCGCCGCCGAGCGCCTGAGCATGACCCAGCCGCCACTGAGCCAGTCGATCATGGCGCTGGAAAAGACGCTGGGCGCACCGCTGTTCATCCGCACCAAACGCAGCGTCCGGCTGACCCCCTTCGGCGAGCAGTGGCTGCCCCAGGTGCGCGCGGCCCTGGCGGCGGTCGACGCCCTGCCGGACGGCGCCCACCGCCTGCGCGACGGGGTCAGCGGCCACCTGTCGCTGTCGTTCGTCAGCACCGCCGACTACAGCGTCCTGCCCGATCTGGTCCGCCGCTACGCCGACGCCTTTCCGGACGTGGAGATCCGCCTGGTCGAGGCCACCAGCGACGTGCAGATCCCCGCCCTGCTGGCCGGCGAGCGCCATGCCGGCATCATCATTCCGCCGCACGACAGGGCCCTTCCCCAGCCCCTGGACTATCGGCGGCTGGTGTCCGAGCCCCTGGTGGTCGCCGCGCCGGCGGCCTGGATCGAGGATGGCCGTTTGCCGGTCGAGGGCGGCGTCCTGGCGTCGGAGGCCCTGGTCGACGCGCCGTTGATCCTCTTTCCCCGCACCGTCGCCCCGGCGTTCCACGACCTGGTCACCGGCTATTTCGCCGCCCGGGGCCGACCCGCGCGGGTGGTGCAGGAGGCCATCCAGATGCAGACCATCATCAGCCTGGTCTCGGCCGGTCTGGGCGTGGCCCTGGTGCCGGCCTCGCTGCGCAACCTGGCGCGGGCGGGCGTGGCCTATGTCGACATCAAGGCCCCGCCGACCCTGGAGACCGGCCTGGCCTGGCGCCGCGACGACGACACCCCGACCCTGCGCGAAATGCTGCAGCTTTTGGGGCCGTCCGACCCGTCGCCGGCGCCGGCCCTGGAGACGGCGCCTTAGTCGACCTTGTTCAGCACGGTCCGCAGCGTCTCGACCACTTGGTCGATGTGGGCCTTCTCGATGATCAGCGGCGGCGACAGGGCGATGATGTCGGCCGTGACGCGGATCAGCAGGCCGGCGTCGAAGGCGGCTTCGAAGACTTCCATGGCCCGCGCCGTGGGCGCGCCGGGGCGGGCCTCCAGTTCGATGCCGGCGACCAAGCCCAGGTCGCGGATGTCGATGACGTGGCGGGCGTCACGCAGGCCGTGGATCGCCTCGCGCCAATAGTCCTCCATCGCCGCGCCGCGCCCGAAGAGGTCGTCTTCCTTGTAGGTCTCCAGCGTCGCGATGCCGGCCGCGCAGGCCAGCGGGTGGGCCGAATAGGTGTAGCCGTGGAAGAGCTCGATGGGGGCGTCGGCGCCCTCCATCATGGCGTCGTAGATCCTGCCGCTGGCGGCGACGGCGCCGCAGGGCACGGCGGCGTTGGTCAAGCCCTTGGCCATGCAGATCAGGTCGGGGGTGACGCCGAAGCGGTCGGCGGCGAACGGCGCGCCCAGACGGCCGAAACCGGTGATCACCTCGTCGAAGATCAGCAGGATGTCGTGCTTGTCGCAGATGGCCCGCAGGCGCTGCAGATAGCCCTTGGGCGGGATCAGGACGCCGGTCGAACCCGCCACCGGCTCGACAATGACGGCGGCGATGTTGGAGGCGTCGTGCAGGGCGACGATCTTCTCCAGCTCGTCGGCGAGGTGGGCGCCGTGCTCGGGCTCGCCCTTCGAGAACAGGTTGCCGGCCACGCCGTGGGTGTGGGGCAGGTGGTCGACACCGGTCAGCAGGCTGCCAAAATACATCCGGTTCTTGGGGATGCCGCCCACCGAGATGCCGCCGAAGCCGACGCCGTGATAGCCGCGCTCGCGGCCGATCAGCCGGGTCTTGGTCCCCTTGCCCCGGGCGCGGTGATAGGCCAGCGCAATCTTCAGGGCGGTGTCGACCGACTCCGAGCCGCTGTTGGTGAAGAAGATCCGGTCCAGGCCGGCGGGGGTGATCTGGGCCAGCTGGCTGGCGAAGGCGAAGGCCAGCGGGTGGCCCATGTTGAAGCAGGGGGCGTAGTCCATCTCGGCGGCCTGCTTCTGGATCGCCTCGCGGATTTTCGGCCGATCGTGGCCGGCGTTGACGCACCACAGGCCCGAGGTGGCGTCGAGGATCTCGCGGCCCTCGGGAGTGCGGTAGTGCATGTCCTTGGCCGACGCCAGCATGCGCGGATGGGCCTTGAACCGCCGGTTGGGCGTGAACGGCATCCAGAAGGCGTCGAGATTATTGGCGCCGAAATCGGGCATGAGCTGGATCCTTCGCGAGCCCTTGCATTGTGATCGCAATTGGGTGCGATCATGCAACCCCCAATGCACGAGGAGAGGGGAGGATGGCCGAAACCAAGTCACGTCGCCCGCTCGCCGACTCCACCGCAGTGCACGACCAGGTCTATGAAGCCATCCGCCAGCGGCTGATCACTGGCCGCATCGCGCCGGGCGTCGGGGTCAGCCTGCGCAGCCTCGCCGGCGAACTCAATGTCAGCCCCATGCCGGTGCGCGACGCTGTGCGAAGGCTGGTGGCCGAGCGGGCCCTGGCGATCAATCCAGCCAACAAGCGCCTGTCCGTGCCGTCCCTGACCGCCGCCCGCCTGGAGCAATTGTCCCAGGCGCGTCTTTGGATCGAGCCGGAGCTGGCCGCCCGCGCCGCGCCGCTGGCCGACGAAGCTCTGATCAAGACGCTGCAGGCCATCGACGCGCGACTGGACGCGTCGCTCGCGGCCGGCGACGTCGACGGCTACATGACCGCCAACCACGCCTTCCACTTCGCGATCTACGAGCGCTCGGGCGCCGACGTGCTGCTGTCGATGGCCGGCGGATTGTGGCTGCAGATCGGCCCGTTCATGCGGGTGGTGTTCGGCCGCGTCGGCACGGGCAGCCTGCCGGCTGACCGCCACGCCGAGGCCATCTCCGCCCTGAAAGCTAGAGACGTCGACGGCGCCCGTCGCGCCATCGCCGCTGACCTTTCCGAAGGCATGGACAAGATGCGCGCGGCCGTGGAGGCGGGAGCGTGAGCGCCCGGATTGACAGTGACGCTCGGTCCGCGAACTGTGATCACAGTTTCAGGAAAGCTTACCCGTGACCCTTCCCGCCGCCATCACCGACGCCATCTCTCGCCTGGCCCTGCCGGGCGTGGCCGTGATCGACGGGGCATTGGTCGAGGCCGCCTCGGGCGCGACCTTCCACAACGTCTCGCCGCGCGACGGACAGGTGCTGAACCTGGTGGCCTCGTGCGAGGCGACCGATGTCGAGCGGGCGGTGGCCTCGGCTCGCGCCGCCTTCGAGGACGGCCGCTGGCGCGACCTGGGTCCGCGCCAGAAGAAGGCGATCCTGTTCCGCTTGGCCGAGCTGATGGAGCGCGACGCCGAAGAGCTGGCGCTGCTGGAAAGCCTGGATGTCGGCAAGCCGATCCGCGACGCGCGGGCGGTCGATATCCCGCTCGCGATCAACACCTGCCGCTGGTACGCCGAGGCCTTGGACAAGGTCTATGGCGAGGTCGGAACCTCGCCGGTCGATCGGCTGAGCTACGCCGTCCATGAGCCGCTGGGCGTGATCGGAGCGATCGTGCCGTGGAATTTCCCGCTTCACATGGCGATGTGGAAGGTCGCCCCCGCCCTGGCCATGGGCAATTCCGTGGTCCTCAAGCCCGCCGAGCAGTCGCCGATGACCGCTCTGAAGCTGGGCGAACTGGCCCTCGAAGCGGGGCTTCCTGCCGGGGTGCTGAACGTGGTCCCGGGCCTCGGCTCGACTGCGGGCGAGGCGCTGGCCCTGTCGATGGACGTCGACATGATCGCGTTTACGGGTTCGGGCCCCGTTGGTCGCAAGCTGATGGAATATTCGGCCCGCTCAAACCTCAAGCGCGTGTCGCTGGAGCTGGGCGGCAAGTCGCCCCAGATCGTCTTCGCCGACTGTCCCGACCTCGATGCGGCCGCCCAGGCCGCCGCCTGGGGCGTGTTCTATAACCAGGGCGAGGTCTGCACGGCGGCCTCGCGGCTGCTGGTCGAGGCCTCGATCAAGGACGCTTTCCTCGACAAGGTCGCCGCCGTGGCCAAGGGCATGGTCCCGGGCGATCCGCTGGACCCGGAGACCGTGTTCGGGGCCATGGTCAGCGAGCGACAGATGAACACCGCGCTCGACTACATCGCCACCGCCGACAGCCAGGGTGCGCGGCGCGTGCTGGGCGGCCGGCGTGTGCGGCAGGACAGCGGCGGCTTCTATGTCGAGCCGACCATCTTCGACCGCGTCGAGGCCGACCAGACCCTGGCCCGCGAGGAGGTGTTCGGCCCCGTTCTGGGCGTGATGGGCTTCCGGAGCGAGGACGAGGCGCTCCGTCTGGCCAACGACACCGTCTACGGCCTGGCCGCCGGCATCTGGACCAGCGACATCAACCGCGCCCTGCGCGGGGCTCGCCGACTGAAAGCGGGTCTGGTCTGGGTCAATGGCTGGGACGCCTGCGATATCACCATGCCGTTCGGGGGCTTCAAGCAGTCCGGTTTCGGCCGTGACCGCAGCCTTCATGCGTTGCACAAGTACGCCGACCTGAAGTCGGTGTCCGTGACGCTGAGGTGATCCCCATGAAGCTTGTAGAGACCGAAGCCCTCATTGACGGCCTGTGGATAACCTCGCCGACGACCTTCGAGGTGACCAATCCCGCCGACGGCTCGGTCATCGCGCAAGTGGCCGACCTGGGCGCGGCCGAGACCCAGATCGCCATCGAGGCCGCCCACCGCGCCTTCCCGGCCTGGGCGGCCAAGACCGCCAAGGCGCGCGGCGCGATCCTGCGTAAGTGGAGCGACCTGATGCTCGCCCACACCGAGGACCTGGCCCGGCTGATGACCGCCGAACAGGGCAAGCCGCTGGCGGAGTCTAAGGGCGAGGTCGCCTATGGCGCGGCGTTCATCGACTGGTTCGCCGAGGAGGCCAAGCGCGCCTACGGCCATACGATCCCGAGCCCGATGCCGGGCAAGCGCCTGGTCTCGATCAAGCAACCGATCGGCGTGTGCGCGGCGATCGCGCCATGGAATTTCCCGATCGCCATGATCACCCGCAAGGTCGGTCCGGCCCTGGCCGCCGGCTGCACGGTGGTGGTGAAACCCGCCGCCGAGACGCCGCTGTGCGCCCTGGCCATCGCCCGGCTAGCGGTGGAAGCGGGCGTGCCGGCCGGCGTGCTCAACATCGTCACCGGCAAGGACTCCAGCGCCATCGGCAAGGCGCTGTGCGATGACAGCCGGGTGCGGAAGCTGTCGTTCACGGGCTCGACGCCGATCGGCAAGGTGCTCTACGCCCAGTGCGCCGGCACGATGAAGAAGCTCAGCCTAGAGCTGGGCGGCAACGCGCCCTTCATCGTCTTCGACGACGCCGATCTGGAGGCCGCCGTCGACGGCGCGATCGCCAGCAAGTACCGCAACACCGGCCAGACCTGCGTCTGCGCCAACCGGCTGATCGTGCAGGCCGGCATCCACGACGCCTTCGCCGCCCGGCTTACGGAAAAGGTCGCGGCGATGAAGGTCGGGCCTGGCACGGGCGAGGGCGTGACCATCGGTCCGCTGATCAACGACAAGGCGCTGGCCAAGGTCGAGACACTCGTGAGCGAAGCCATGGGCCAGGGCGCCAAGGCGACGGTCGGCGGCGCGCGGCATGACCTCGGCGGGCTGTTCTACCAGCCCACGGTGCTGACTGGCGCGACGGCCGACATGCGCCTCTTCCAGGAAGAGATCTTCGGCCCTGTCGCCCCGATCGTGAAGTTCGAGACCGAGGCCGACGCCATCGCCCTGGCCAACGCCACGCCATTCGGCCTGGCGGCCTATTTCTACAGCCGCGACGTCGGCCGCTGCTGGCGGGTTGCCGAGGCGATCGAGGCGGGGATGGTCGGGATCAACGAAGGCCTGATCTCGACCGAGGTCGCGCCGTTCGGCGGCGTCAAGGAGTCGGGTCTTGGGCGCGAGGGGGCGTCCGAGGGGCTCGATGAGTATCTGGAGACGAAGTACCTGTGCTTTGGCGGGGTGGGATGATTGGTTCGCGCCGCCATTCCCCCATCTCCCGTCATTCCCGCCCTTGTGGCGGGAACCCCTCTGTCCGCCGCAAGGGCAGGGGTGTGGCGGGCTGGCCCGCCGATGCGCCTCACGTGTCAGCTGAACCAGGGGTTCCCGCCACAAGGGCGGGAATGACGGGAGTAGGGGGAGGCGCCACGCGATGATCGCCGAACTCACCAAAACGCTCTCCGACCTGATGCAGGCCGAAGCCGCACGCTTCACCGCCGAGCATCCGCGCAGCGTCGCCATGGCCCAGGCCTCCGCGAAGGTCTGGCGTGGCGGGGTTCCGATGCACTGGATGGGCGATTGGGCGTGTCCGTCGCCGATCTTCGCAGCCCAGGGCGTCGGGGCGCAGATCACCGACGTCGACGGCAAGCTCTACGACGACTTCTGCCTGGGCGACACGCCGTCGATGTTCGGCCACGGCGATCCGGCCGTGGCCTCGGCAGTGGCCGACCAGGTCAAGCGTGGGGCAGGCTTCATGCTGCCGACGGCGTCGTCGGTGATCGTCGGACGGCTGCTGGCCGAGCGCTTCGGCCTGCCGCTGTGGCAGACGGCGACCACGGCCAGCGACGCCAACCGCGCCGCCCTGCGCTGGGCGCGGGCGGTGACCGAGCGTCCCGTGATCCTGGTGTTCGACGGCTGCTATCACGGCATGGTCGAGGACGCCTTCGTGATGCTGAAGGACGGCGAGGCGACGATGAAGCCGGGCCTGCTGGGCCAGGTCCACGACCTCACCGTCACTACCCGCGTCGTGCCGTTCAACGACGTCGCGGCGCTGAAGGCGGCCCTGGCGCCGGGCGATGTCGCCGCCGTGCTGGCCGAGCCGGTGATGACCAATTGCGGGATGATCCTGCCCGAGCCCGGCTTCCTCGACGCGCTGAGCATCCTGACCCGCGCGGCCGGAACCTTGCTGATCCTCGACGAGACCCACACCCTGTCCAGCGGCCCCGGCGGCTATGCCCGGCTGCACGACCTGGCGCCCGACATGCTGGTGATCGGCAAGGCCATCGCCGGCGGCGTGCCCGCCGCGGTCTGGGGCGTCACCGCTGAGCTGTCCGAACGGATGGACGAGGCCCAAGCGCGGATCGGTCCGGGTCAGTCGGGGATCGGCACCACGCTGTCGGGCAACGCCCTGGCCATGGCCGCGATACGCGCCATGCTGTCCGAGGTGATGACCGACGACGCCTATGCCAGGATGCAGGCCGGCGCCGAACGGCTGGTCGCCGGCCTCCAGGGCGTTATCGCGGCGCGTAGGCTGCCGTGGTCGGTGGTCCATGTCGGGGCGCGGGTCGAGCTGGTGTTCGCCGATCCGCCGCCGAAAAACGCAGCCGCGATGCGCAAGGCGCTGGACCCGGACCTCGTGGCCGCGCTTCATCTGTGGCTGATCAACCGGGGCGTGCTGATCGCGCCCTTCCACAACATGATGCTGGCGTCGCCGGTGACCGAGGACGCCGCCATCGACCGCCTGGTCGAGGCGGTGGACGGGTTCGCCGGGGCGCTGGAGGGACTTTCGGGATGATGGTCGTTTTTCAATTTCCCTCCCCCTTGGATGGGGGAGGGGCAGGGGTGGGGGTGACACCGTTGGCAGGCTTGAGCTCGGCCGCGCCACATCCTGACACGCTGTCACCCCCATCCCCGACCCTTCCCCCATCAAGGGGGAAGGGGGAGTGTTGCTCATGACCACGGTCGCCGATCCCCAGGAATGCCGCGACTTCCTCGCCGCCAATCCTCAGGTGCGGTTCGTCGACGTGTTCTTCACCAGCATGACCGGCGTGCCGCGCGGCAAGCGGCTGCGGATCCACGAACTGCAGGCGGTCTATGACTATGGCCGCTTCCTGCCGGGCTCGATTCTGGTGGTCGACACCACCGGAGCCGACTGCGAGGACACGGGCCTGGTCTGGGAAGATGGCGACGCTGACCGCCGCGCGCGGCCGGTGCCGGGCACCCTGACGCTCGCCCCCTGGCTGGGCGACGACATGGCCCAGGTGATGCTGTCGCTCTACGAGCTGGACGGCACGCCCAATGATCTCGACCCTCGCCACGTGCTGCAACGCGTGCTGGACCGCTACGCCGCGGACGGCCTGACGCCGGTCGCCGCGTGCGAGCTGGAATACTACCTGGTTGACCTGGAGCGCACCGCCGACGGCGATCTTCAGCCGCCAAAGTCCCTGCAGACTGGCCGCCGGCCGCATGGCATCGAGGTCTATGGCCTGCCCGAGCTGGAGGCGATCTCGCCGTTCCTGCGCGAGCTGTGGGACACGGCCGACGTGATCGGCGTGCCGCTGGAAGGGGCGATCTCGGAGTTCGCGCCCAGCCAGGTGGAGCTGACCCTCAAGCACAAGCCCGACGCCCTGCGGGCCTGCGATGACGCGCTGCTGTACAAGCGGATGGCCAAGGGCGTGGCCCTTCGCCATGGCTGCGAGGCCACCTTCATGGCCAAGCCTTGGGCCGACCGGGCGGGCAACGGTTTCCACGTCCATGTCAGCTTCAACGACGCGGACGGAAACAACCTGTGCGCCGCCGAGGATCCCGAAGGCTCGCCGATGCTGCGCCACGCGATCGGCGGCATGAAGCAATTGCTGGGCGAGGGCATGGCCATCCTGGCGCCCAACGCCAACAGCTATCGTCGCTTCAAGGCCAACAGCTACGCCCCCGTCGCCGCGACCTGGGGCGTCAACAACCGCACCGTTTCCTTGCGCATCCCGGCCGGACCGGCCCCGACGCGCCATGTCGAGCATCGCGTCGCGGGCGCCGACGGCAATCCGTATCTGGTGCTGGCCGTGCTGCTAGCCAGCGCCCATCACGGCCTGACGAACAAGATCGATCCGGGCCCGGCGGTGGTCGGCGACGGCTATGCGGCGGCCGCCAAGGAGAAGTCGCGCCTGCCGGCCAACTGGTTCGCGGCGGTCGATCTGTTCGACCAGTCCACGGTGCTGCGCGACTATCTGGGCGACCGCTTCGTGGACATGTTCGTGTCGGTCAAGCGCACCGAACAGGCGAGGTTCTTCGAGGTGGTCACCAGCCTCGATTTCGATTGGTACCTGCGCAACGCCTGACGTTGCGTGGTGAAGACTTGAGTTGAACCGCCGGTTGACGCCGGCCTCGGACGGACAGGGAGCTTAGAGGGACCATGAGCACCATCACTCAACGGGGACTGAACCGCCGGTCGATGCTGGCGGCGACCGGCGCGGCCGCCATCGGCCTGACCTTCACGGCCTGTAGCCCGAAGGACGCGGCCAAGCCCGCCGCCGGCGGCGAAGAGGCCAAGCTCAACTTCTACAACTGGGACACCTATATCGGCGACACCACCCTGGCCGACTTCAAGAAGGCCACCGGCGTCGACGTGAACATGAGCCTGTTCGCGACCAACGACGAGCTGTTCGCCAAGCTGAAGGCGGGCAATCCTGGCTTCGACGTCATCGTGCCGTCCAACGAGTTCGTCACCCGCATGGGCCAGGCGGGCCTGCTGGAAGTGCTGGATCACACCAAGATTCCCAACACCAAGAACATCGACCCGGCCTTCATGAACCCCGACTACGACCCGGGTCGCAAGTTCTCGATGCCCTATACCTGGCTGGTGCTGGGCATCGGCTATCGCAAGAGCAAGGTGAAGGGCGTTCCGGACAGCTGGAAGTACCTGTTCGATAGCAACCAGTACGCCGGCAAGATCGCCCTGCTGTCGGAAAGCGCCGACCTGATCCGCCTGGCCGCCAAGTACAAGGGCCACAGCGTCAACAACATCCCGCCTGAGCTCGTCGCCGAGATCGAAAAGATGCTGATCAAGCAGAAGCCGTTCATCAAGGCGTTCCACGACGACAACGGCCAGGACATGCTGGCCTCGGGAGAGGTGGACCTGGTTCTGGAATACAACGGCGACATCGCCCAGCTGATGAAAGAAGACGAGGACGTCGACTTCGTAATCCCCAAGGAAGGATCGCTGATCAACTCCGACACCCTGTGCATCCCCAAGGGCGCGCCGCGTCCGCTGAACGCGCACAAGTTCATCAACTACCTGCTGGACGCCGAGGCCGGGGCGACGATCTCCAAGACCATCCTCTATCCGACGCCCAACGCGGCGGCGAAGGCGCTGATGCCCGAGGACTACAAGAACAACCCGGTGATCTTCCCGCCCCCGGCCGTGATGGCCAAGTGCGAGTACGGGGCGTTCGAGGGGGCCGAAAAGGCGAGCGAGTACGAGGAAGTCATCACGCGGGTGCGGGCGGCTTAGCGGCCGTTCTCCCTTCCCCCTTTTGATGGGGGAAGGGCCGGGGATGGGGGTGACACCGTCGGCGGATTGCACGCCGACCGCGCCTCATCCTGAACCGCTTTCACCCCCAACCCCCGCCCTTCCCCCATCAAGGGGGAAGGGAGCCTTCGGAGGACCCGATGGAGCAAAGCTGGAAACAGGCCAAGGCGGTGTTCGCCGCGGCGCTGGGCCCGCCGCTGTTCTGGCTGGTGCTGTTCTTCCTGGTCCCGCTGGCCATCGTCTGGGCCTACAGCTTCGGCCACAACGACGGCCTGACCGACATCGCCATCACCGGCACGTTCAAGAACTACGCCCGGGCGATCGAGCCGCTGTACCTGAAGATCTTCATCAAGTCGGCCTGGGTGGCGGCCCTGACCACGTTCCTGTGCCTCGTGATCGGCTTCCCCGTCGCCCTGGCCATCACCTTCGCGTCCGACAAGGCCAAGACCTGGCTCTTGCTGCTGATCATGCTGCCGTTCTGGACGAACCTGTTGATCCGCACCTACGCCCTGATCGCCGTGCTGCGCACCGAGGGCTATATCAACATGGGCCTGGAGTGGATCTGGAAGGGCGGCGGCGTGGTCGGCGCCCTACTTGGCCTGCAGCCGATCGGTGAGTTCCAGCCGCTGGAGCTGCTGCACAACAATTTCGCCGTCGTTCTGGGCCTCATCTATGTCCACCTGCCGTTCATGGTGCTGCCGCTCTATTCGGCGCTGGACCGGCTGGACAAGTCGCTGCTGGAGGCCAGCCTCGACCTGGGCGCCGGGCACCTGCGGACCCTGTTCAAGGTCGTCGTGCCCCTGGCCTTGCCGGGCATAGCCTCGGGGGTGCTGATCACCTTCATCCCAGCTCTGGGCGCCTATCTGACCCCCGATCTGCTGGGCGGTCCCGACAGCCAGATGATCGCCAACGTCATCGAGCGCCAGTTCAAGCGCGCCAATGACTGGCCGTTCGGCGCGGCCATGTCCTTCGTGCTGATGTACCTGACCTTCATCGCCATCGCGATCCAGGCGGTGCTGTCGCGTAAAGCGCCTGAGGGGAAGGCATGAGCCGGTCGCTCAGAGCCATGACGCCCCCTCCGTCATGTCGCGTATTCGCGCCATGCCACCTCCCCCGTTTCACGGGTGAGGAGAAGAGAGCCGCTTCCTCCTCCCATGCGAAGCGGGGGAGGTGGCGCGCTGCGAATACGCAGCGTGACGGAGGGGGCGTCCGGCCCTTTCAGAAAGGGGCGCTGTGATGCCGAAACGCTCCGCACCCGGCCCCCTCGAATATCTCCGCCGCTGGCAGATGCAGGCCTGGCTGGCGGCCGTGGCGATCTTCCTCTACGCGCCGCTGATCGCCCTGATGGCGTTCAGCTTCAACGACAGTCGACGCAACATCGTCTGGAAGGGCTTCACCCTCAAATATTACGACAAGGCCTTCCACAATGACGGCCTGATCGAGGCGTTCGGCAACAGCCTGACCATCGCGGCGGTGTCGACCGTGGTTAGCGTCGCGCTCGGGGCCATGGTCGCCCTGGCGCTATGGCGGTTCCGCTTCCCCGGCAAGACGGCGCTGGACGGGGCCCTGGCCCTGCCGATCGTGGTGCCCGAGATCTGCATGGGCGTGGCGATGCTGGTGTTCTTCGCCAAGGTGATGCCGTGGCCGCAGGGCATGGTGTGGCCGCTGAACTTGGGCGCGATCATCATCTCGCACGTGTCGTTCTCGTTCCCGTTCGTGGCGGTGGTGGTGCGCGCGCGCATGGCCAGCTTCAACCGCGAGATGGAGGAGGCGGCGCGGGACCTGGGCGCGGGCGAGTGGCGGACGATCAAGGACGTGATCCTGCCGCACATGGCGCCGTCGCTGGTGGCCGGGTCGCTGCTGGCCTTCACGCTCAGCCTGGACGACTTCGTCATCACCTTCTTCACGGCTGGACCCGACACCGTGACCTTCCCGGTGAAGGTCTATTCGATGGTCCGCTTCTCCGTGACGCCCGAGGTCAACGCGGCCTCGACCATTCTGATCGTGCTGACCGTGATCCTGACGGCCGTCGCCCTGAAGCTGCAGGGCAATTCGGCGGCGACGGCGGGACATGGTGGGGAAAAGTCATGAGCATCATCACCTTCGAGAACGTCACCAAACGCTTCGGCAAGATGGTGGCGGTCGACAATGTCTCGCTCAGCGTCGAGGAGGGCGAGTTCTTCTCGCTGCTGGGCCCGTCGGGCTGCGGCAAGACCACGCTGCTGCGGATGCTGGCCGGGTTCGAGACCCCAACCGAGGGCCGGATCCTGATCGACGGACAGGACATCTCCAACGTGCCGCCCAACAAGCGGCCGGTGAACATGGTGTTCCAGTCCTATGCGGTGTTCCCGCACATGACCGTAGCCGACAACGTCGCCTATGGCCTGAAGGTCGACAAGGTGGCCAAGACCGAGCGCGACCGGCGCGTGGCCGAGGCGCTGGAGTTGGTGCAGCTGGGCGGCCTGGGGGCGCGCAAGCCCGACCAGCTTTCCGGCGGCCAGCGCCAGCGCGTGGCCCTCGCCCGGGCGCTGGTGAAGCGGCCCCGCGTGCTGCTGTTGGACGAGCCGCTGTCGGCCCTGGACGCCAAGCTACGGGAGCAGATGCGCACCGAGCTGTGCACCCTGCAGGAGAAGGTCGGCATCACCTTCATCATGGTCACCCATGACCAGGACGAGGCGCTGGCGCTCGCCACCCGCTGCGCGGTGATGAACCGGGGCGTGCTGCAGCAGGTGGCCACGCCCAGCGACCTCTACGAGTTCCCCAACAGCCGCTTCGTGGCCGACTTCATCGGCAGCGTGAACCTGTTCGAGGGCGTGCTGGCGGTGGACGAGCCCAGCCACGCGGTGATCCGTTCGCCCGACATGCCGGTGGACATCTTCCTGGACCACGGCGTCACCGGCCCGCGCGGCGGCGCGGCCTGGGCGGCGATCCGGCCCGAGAAGATCGAGCTGCACAAGAAGGTCGCGGGCGCCGAGGCTCCCAACCTCGGCGACGCGCCCAAGGGCTCCAACGCCGTGGAAGGGACTATCCGGCATGAGGCCTATCTGGGGGGCTCTTCGGTCTATGAGGTCGAGATCGCCGGCGGGCGGCGGGTGAAGGTGCATCGCTCGAACCTGACCCGCTGGGACCAGGAGGACTTCAAGCTCGGCGAGGATGTCTGGCTGTGCTGGCACGCCTGTTCGCCGGCGGTGTTATTGAGCTGAGTGATGACGGACCCTTCCACATCGTCCTTCCCCCTTGATGGGGGAAGGTGGCCGCGAAGCGGTCGGATGGGGGTGAACGCGAAGCGTTCTTCGCGCGGCCGGCGCCGCATCACCCCCATCCCCGACCCTTCCCCCATCAAGGGGGAAGGGAGATGAGGCCCGTCGCCGGCATCATCTGCTGCACCCGCACCGTCGGGATCGAGCCGGCCCAGGCGGTGATGAACCGCTATGTCGCCGGCGCGATGCAGTATGCCGACGCCGCGGCCCTGCTGGTCCCGTCGATGCCGGAGCTGATGAAGGCGTCCGAGGTCGCCGCGCGGTTGGACGGTTTGATGCTGACCGGCAGCCCGTCAAACATGGGCGCGAACCTCTACGGCGAGGACGCTCCCGACGCGCCCGGCCCGTTCGATCCGGCCCGCGACACCATGACCGCCGACCTGATCAAGGCCATGCTCGATCTGGGCCGGCCCGTGTTCGGGGTGTGCCGAGGCTTCCAGGAGATCAACGTCGCGTTCGGCGGCTCACTCCGCCGCGACATGGCGTCGAGCGCCGAGCTGATCGCCCACCATGCGCCGGCCGACGTCGATTTCAACAGCATGTTCGACCACCTGCATCTGGTCGATCTGACCCCCGGCGGTGTGCTCGCGACGGCGTTCGACACCGACCGCGCGGTGGTCAATTCCGTGCACTACCAAGGCGTCGACCGGCTGGGCGAAGGCCTGTCCATCGAGGCCCGCGCCGAGGACGGTGTGGTCGAGGCCGTGTCGGCCACCGTCAACGGCGCGCCCGTCCTGGCCGTGCAGTGGCACCCCGAGTGGAAGCCCGCCGCCAACCCGCAGTCCCAGATCTTTTTCGAACTATTCGGCAAGGCCCTGCGGGGACAACAAATCTCTTCCCTCCCCCTTGATGGGGGAGAGGCAGGGGTGGGGGTGACAGCGCCGGCGGGTTTCAGCGCGGCCGCGCCATGACCTGAACGTCTGTCACCCCCATCCCCAACCCTTCCCCCATCAAAGGGGGAAGGGAGAAAGAAACGAAATCGTCCAGGAGTCGCCCATCATGACCGTCCCGATCCGCAACCACAACATCGCCGAGCTCAAGCGCCTGGACCTGGCCCATCACCTGCCGGCCCAGACCGACTACAAGCTGCAGCAGGAACTGGGCGGCAGCCGGATCATCACCCGCGCCGACGGGGTCTATATCCATGACGGCGAGGGCCACCAGATCCTCGATGGCATGGCCGGGCTGTGGTGCGTCAATGTCGGCTATGGCCGCACCGAGCTGGCCCAGGCGGCCTATGACCAGATGCTGGAGCTGCCCTACTACAACACCTTCTTCAAGACGGCCTCGCCGCCGCCGATCCAGCTGGCGGCCAAAATCGCCGAGAAGATGGGCGGTCATCTGAGCCACGTGTTCTTCAACTCGTCGGGCTCGGAGGCCAATGACACCGTCTTCCGCCTGGCGCGCCACTACTGGAAGCTCAAGGGCCAGCCGCAGCGCACGGTCTTCATCAGTCGCTGGAACGCCTATCACGGCTCGACCGTGGCCGGGGTCAGCCTGGGCGGCATGAAGCACATGCATGTGCAGGGCGATCTGCCGATCCCCGGCGTCGAGCACGTGATACAGCCTTACGGCTTCAGCGACGGCTTCGGCGAGGACCCTGCCGCGTTCCGCGACCGCGCGGTGCAGGCCATCGAGGACAAAATCCTGGAGGTCGGTCCCGAGAACGTCGCGGCCTTCATCGGCGAGCCGATCCAGGGGGCGGGCGGGGTGATCATCCCGCCCGACGGTTACTGGCCGGCGGTCGAGGCGGTCTGCCGCAAGTATGGCATCCTGCTGGTCTGCGACGAGGTGATCTGCGGCTTCGGGCGCCTGGGCCAATGGTTCGGCCACCAGCATTACGGCGTGAAGCCCGACATGATCGCCATGGCCAAGGGCCTGTCGTCCGGCTACCTGCCGATCAGCGCCGTGGGCGTTGCCGACTTCATCGTCGCCGAGCTGAAGGAGAAGGGCGGAGACTTCATCCACGGCTTCACCTATTCGGGTCACCCGACCGCCGCCGCCGTGGCTCTGAAGAACATCGAGATCATGGAGCGCGAGGGCCTGGTCGGGCGCACCCGCGACGACACCGGTCCCTATCTCGCCAAGGCCCTCGCCAGCCTGAACGACCACCCGTTGGTCGGCGAGACCCGCTCGCTGGGCCTGATCGGCGCCGTCGAGATCGTCCGCGAGCAGGGTACGAACCATCGCTTCCTCGACAAGGAAGGCGAGGCGGGGCCGATCGTCCGTGATTTGTGCATCAAGAACGGCCTGATGGTCCGCGCCATCCGCGACAGCATCGTCTGCTGCCCGCCGCTGATTATCACCCACGCCGAGATCGACGAACTGGTGGGGATCATCCGCAAGTCGCTCGACGAGGCCGAGCCCGTCCTGCGCGCCCTGAAACCGGAGGGCGTGTCATGAAACATCCCAAGCACAAGAAGGCCAAGCCGGACCAGCGGATCAACCGCGGCGTCTCGACGCTGGAGGAGGCCCAGGCCTGGTTCGCCCGCCAGAACATCGAGGAGATCGAGTGCGTGGTGCCCGATCTGGCCGGCGTGGCGCGCGGCAAGATCATGCCGGTGCGCAAGTTCCTGGGCACGCCGTCGATGAACCTGCCGCTGGCGGTGTTCTACCAGACCATCACCGGGGACTTCCCCGAGTTCGCCGGGGCGGTGAACGCGGTGCAGTCGGACACCGACATCTTCCTGACCCCCGACTTCGCCACCCTCGCGGTGGTGCCCTGGGCCCAGGACCCGACCGCCCAGGTTATCCACGACGCCTTCCATCCCGACGGCCGCCCGGTCGAGGAAAGCCCGCGCCAGGTGCTGCGGCGGGTGCTGGCGCTGTACAAGGACAAGGGCTGGGATCCGATCGTTGCGCCGGAGATCGAGTTCTACCTCGTCGACAAGAACACCGACCCCGACTACCCGCTAAAGCCGCCGATCGGCCGCTCGGGCCGGCCCGAGACCGGTCGCCAGGGCTACTCGATCGCGGCGGTCAACGAGTTCGATGCGCTGTTCGAAGATATGTACGAGTATTCCGAGCGTCAGGGCCTGGAGATCGACACCCTGATCCACGAAAGCGGCGTGGCCCAGATGGAGATCAACCTGCGGCACGGCAATCCGCTGGAGTTGGCCGACCAGGTGTTCATGTTCAAGCGCACCATCCGCGAGGTGGCGCTGGAGCACGAGATCTACGCCACGTTCATGGCCAAGCCGATGGCGTCCGAGCCGGGCAGCGCCATGCACATCCACCAGTCGATCGTCGGCGCGGACGGCCAGAACCTGTTCTCGCACCACAAGACCGGCGAGGAGACGACCCAGTTCCACAACTTCATCGCCGGCCAGCAGACCTATCTGCCGGCGATCATGGCCATCCTGGCGCCCTACGTGAACTCGTACCGCCGGATCGCCAAGGACAGCGGCGCGCCGGTCAACAAGCAGTGGGGCTACGACAACCGCACCTGCGGCCTGCGCGTGCCGCCGTCGGACGTCGCTAACCGCCGGCTGGAAAACAGGATTCCCTCCTCTGACGCCAATCCCTACCTGGCGATCGCCGCGACCCTGGCGGCCGGTTATCTGGGCATGGTTCAGGGTCTGACGCCCAGCGCACCGGTCGAGACCGACGCCAGCACGCGCGGCATCGAACTGCCGCGCAGCCTGACGGAGTCCCTGCTGCTGTTCGAGAGCGCCGAGCCGCTGGTCGAGATCCTGGGGCCGGGCTTCTGCCAGGCCTACGACACGGTCAAGCGCGCCGAGTACGAGACCTTCATGCGCACCATCAGCCCGTGGGAGCGGGAGTTCCTGCTGCTGAATGTGTGATGGCGGCAGCCACTTGCCCCCTACGGATCGCTTCGCGATCGTCTTCCCCCATAGGGGGAAGATGAAGCGCGCCGCCCCCAATCTTCCCCCTATGGAGGAGGAGCGCCGCAGGCGCGGAGGGGGCGAGTGATGGCCAGTTCGAGCTTCTACGCCGACACCGCCACGCCGTTCCCGCCCCAGCCGGCGCTGACCGATGATGTGCGGGCCGACGTCTGCGTGATCGGCGCGGGCTACACTGGCCTGGGCGCGGCGCTGGAACTGGCCCGGCGCGGCGTCTCGGTGATCGTGCTGGAAGCCAACACCGTCGGCTCCGCCGCCTCGGGCCTGAACGGCGGCCAGGTCCATACGGGCCAGCGGCGCGATCAGGTCTGGCTGGAGAAGACGGTCGGCCCGGACAACGCCATGGCCCTGTGGCGCCTGGCCGAGGACGCCCGGGTCCATCTGCACGCCACCGTCGCAGAGCACGCCATCGCCTGCGACCTGAAGCCGGGCATGATCCACGCGCGACATCGCCCGAACGGCGAGACCGAGGACGCCGCCCACATCGAGCACATGGCCAAGCGCTATGGCTATGACGCGCTGTCGCTGATCGAGACCGACGACCTGGCGCATGAGCTGGGGACTGACGTCTATCACGGCGGCCTTATCGACCGGGGCGGCGGCCACCTGCACCCGCTGAACCTGGCGTTGGGCCTGGCGCGCGCCGCGATCTCGGCCGGGGCGACTATTCACGAGCAGACCCGGGCATTGGCCTGGCGGCGCGATAGCGGCAGGATGGTGGTCGAGACGACGTCCGGTCGGGTGACCTGCGACCAGTTGATCCTGTCCGGCGACGGCTCGCTGAACCGCATGGCCGGCAAGGCGCGCGCGCGGGTGATGCCGATCAACAACTTCATCCTCACGACCCAGCCGTTGGGCGCGCGGGCCGCCGAGATCCTCCGCTCGGATGCGGCCGTGGCCGACAGTCGCTTCGTCGTGAACTATTTCCGCAAGACATCCGACGGCCGGCTGCTGTTCGGGGGCGGCGAGAACTGCCGGCCGGGCTTTCCGTCCGACATTGCGGGGTTCGTGCGCCGGCACATGCTGAAGATCTATCCTCAGCTCGCCGACCTCGAGATCAGCCACGCCTGGGGCGGGACCCTGGGCATCACGATGAACCGCGTGCCCTTCGTCGGCGAGGTCGCGCCGGGGGTGCGCGCAGCATCCGGCTATTCGGGCCAGGGGGTGATGCTGGCGCCCTATGTCGGCAAGCTGCTGGCCGATGCGGCGTTGGGCGAGGGGGAGGGTGTCGAGCTGCTGTCGCGCTTGCCGACGCCGCCGTTTCCAGGCGGCCGGCTGCTGCGATGGCCGCTGACGGTGGCGGGTCTGAGCTGGTACGCGCTGCGCGATCGGCTGTGAATGGACATCCCTCTGCGCGCCCTCTCTGCTCGCCGCGGCGCTCGAGCAAGCCGAGGCGATCGCCGGCGATCCGATGGTGAAGGGCTGAGTCGACCACCCGACTCATTGCGCCTTAAAATTCAACTGAGCGGGGAGCTACGCCTTAAAGTTGCTTGCTCGTTCACCATCAAAACCCTTGGTATGGCTCGTGCAGTGTGCAATGCAACGTCGATGTTGCTGTGCAGCATTGAAACGGTTGTCTCATGCGGCCGGTATCACCGACCCTGAGGCCAGAGCGAGGAGCACTGCAATGTCCTACGAGCACAACTATTTCGTTCGACCCGTCTCCGGCGTCTGGCACGTCACCTGGAACGAAGCCGCCGACCTGATCGGCTCCTATTCGTGCCAGCCTGAAGCGGTGGCTGTGGCCGAGCTTCTGGCCAAGCACATGCGCAGCCAAGGCAAGAGCGCCAAGGTCCACGTGTCCGAACCCGAAGTCCGCCGCGTCAGCTGGGGCCGCAGCTTCGCTGGCGCCCAGGTGGCTGCCTAGTCCACGAACAGCGGCGCTGGCGAGTAGCTCGCCAGCAGCCGTTCGGCGATCGCGCTGGCCTCGGCCGGCGTGAAGACGGTCGGGTCCAGGCACAGCTCCAGCCACAGGCCATCGACCACGGCGGTCAGGCCTATCGCCGCCAGCCGCGCATCGGCGTGGGGGCGGCAGGCCGCCAGCAATTCCTCCAGCCTCGCGCGATAGCCGGCATAGGTCCGGCGGTGGATCGCTGCGATGCCGTCGTCCACCTTCGCCAGGCTCCGGAACCCCAGCCAGGCGGATAGCAGTTGTGCGTCCAGCACCGGCGGCCGGAAGCTGGCGGTCAGATAGGCCGACAGCCGGGCGTGAGGATTGTCGCCGGCCTGCGCGACCGCATCCTCCAGCGCTGCGGCGATCCGCTGGCTCACCGCCTCGTAGGCCGCCGCGATCAGGGCGTCGACGCCGTCGAAATAGTGGCGCAGCAGACCCGGCGAGACGCCGGCTTCGGCACAGATGGTCCTGACTGACGTTCCCGCAACCCCGTCGCGGGCGAGCACGGTTTCGGCGGCGGCGACCAGGGCGCTGCGGCGGACGTCGGCGGTTTCGCGGGTGAAGGGGGCGCGGGTCATCCGAGGCTGGACGCCCCCTCCGTCACGTCGCCTATCGGCGCCGCGCCACCTCCCCCGCGAGCGGGGCGGGAGCAGAGCGGCTGAACCCTCCTGCCCCGTGAAACGGGGGAGGTGGCGCGATGCGAATACGCATCGTGACGGAGGGGGCGTTCTGACCTCACCACCCCTCCGACGGCCGATTCAGCCTCGTCTCGGGGATCAACGCTCGCATCTTCCGGCCGAAACTCCGCAGGCTGACCTCGCTGTTGACCTGACGGTTGATCCGCCAGTTCAGAGAGCGGACCGCCATGCTCATCACCGCCCCACCGCCGACAACTTCACCGCCGTGACGAAATCCCGATCCCGCAGGATCTCCCGCGCCGCATTGCGCCCCGGATTGCCTGAGACCCCGCCGCCCGGATGGCAGCCCGCGCCGCACATGTAGAGCCCTTCCAGCGGCCCACGATGGCTGGCGTGGCCCAGGATCGGCCGCGCCGCCCACAGCTGATCCAGCGACATGCGCCCATGCATGATGTCGCCGCCGACCAGGCCCAGCTTTCGCTCCAGATCCAGCGGCGACAGGATCATCCGCCCCACCACCGAGGTCTTGAAGTTCGGCGCCCAGTCATTGACCGTGTCGATGATCAGGTCGGCGGCGGCCTCGCGCTCGTCGTCCCAGGATCGGCCGTCGGGAAGCTCCGGCGCGAACTGCTGGCAGAACAGGCTGGCGACGTGCTGGCCCTTCGGGGCCAGGCTGTCGTCCAGGGTCGAGGGGATCAGCATCTCGACGATAGGCTTCTTGCTGATGCCGAAGGCCTTGGCGTCGCGATAGGCCTCGTCCATGTAGTCGAGGCTGGGCGAGATCACGATGCCGCTCTGATGGTGCTCGGCCACGGCCTTGCCGGGCAGGCAGGTGAAGTCCGGAAGCTCCGATAGCGCCACGTTCATCCGGAAGGTGCCCGAGCCGTTCTTGTAGCCCTTGATCGCCTTGGCGAAGGCCGGCGGCAGGGCCGAGGGCGCGATCAGCTTGCCGTACAGCAGAGCCGGGTTGAGGTTGGACGAGACGATCGGGGCCATGATCTGACGGCCGTCGACCAACTGTACCCCCGTCGCCTTCGCGCCCGTCTTGCCGTTCTCGACATGCACGGCCTCGACGGGAGCGTTGAGCAGGATCTCGACCCCGGCCGCCTCGCAGGCCTTGGCCATGGCTTGGGTGATCGACCCCATGCCGCCGATGGCGTGGCCCCAGGCACCCTTCTTGCCGTTCACCTCGCCGAAGGTGTGGTGCAGCAGAACGTAGGCCGAGCCCGGCGAATCCGGGCTGGCGAAGTTGCCGACCACGGCGTCGAAGCCGAAGCTGGCCTTGACCGCGTCGCTCTCGAACCAGCCGTCCAGGACGTCGCGGGCGCTCTTGGTGAAGAGGTCCAGCAGGTCCCTTTTCCGCTCCTTCGACAGGAACGCCAGCCGCGTGCCTTGGCGCACGCCGCGCAGCAGGCCGTGCAGACCGTCGCCGAGGTTGGGCGGGGTCTCGGCGGCCAGGACGCGCAGCACGTCGCCGATCTCGTCGAGCATGGCGTAATAGGCCGGCAGCACCTCGGCGTCCTTGCGCGAGTACTGCCGGAACGCCTCCTGGGTGCGCTCCAGACCGCCGCCCAGCTTCAGGTATTTGCTGTCGCTGACCGGCAGGAAGTTGGAGATCGGTCGCTCGACGATCTTCAGTCCGTAGCCGTAGAGGCCCATGTCGGCGATGATCTTGGGGCTGAGCAGGCTGACCGTGTAGCTGGCCACCGAATTGCGGAAGCCCGGATGGAACTCTTCGGTCACCGCCGCCCCGCCGACCACGCCGCGCGCCTCGCAGACCGTGACCTTCAGCCCGGCCTTGGCCAGGTAAAAGGCGCAGACGAGGCCGTTATGTCCCCCACCGATGATGACCGCGTCGCGGGTGTGAGCAGCGGCCATGTCGTGTGTCCCCAGATATCGGGGCGAGGTTACTATACGACTGTATAATAGGCAAGGGGCGGAGCGCGCCGCGAGCGCCTCCGCCCCATTTCCCGTCAGGCCGGGTTCTGGACGCTGGGCCTTTGCTCGACGCGCGTCCGCCAGGCCGACAGGGCGACGCAGTCGTCGGGCACGGGGATCTGCGCGAAGCCGGCGAACACCAGCCCTTCCAGAACGGTGATGTCGGCCATCGAGAAGGCGTCGCCGGCCACATAGGGCTGGTCGCGCAGGACGCCGTCGAAATAGCGCATGCCGGCCACGGCCTTGTCGCGCTGCATGCGGCCCCACTCGCTGCGGCCGGTCCAGTTCGGACTCTTGTGGGCCTGAAGCGCGGGGCCGAGGCCCCGCGTGGCGTGGTGGAAATAGCCGCCCACCGCATCGATCAGCTCGGATTCGGCGCGCTTCTGCATCATGTGGATCACGCCCTTCTCGCGCGGTGTCCTGCCGGTGAGGACTGGCTCGCCGTCCAGATTGTCGATGTACTCGGTGATGGCGGTGCATTCGGAGATGTGCAGGCCGTCGTCCAGTTCCAGCACCGGCACGGTTCCGGTCGGGTTGCGAGCCAGGAAGACTTCGCCCTTGTGCTCGGCGCCGGGCAGGTCGACAGACACGAACTCGACCTGCGAGGCGAGACCCTTCTCGGCCAAGGCGATGCGGATGCGCAGAGGGTTGGGGAAGCCGGGGACGTCGTGAATCTTCATGGTCGATCTCCAATTCTACCTATCGATAGGTAGATGGCGGAAATAGCGATCTTTCCTTCGGCGGTGTCAAGGCCTATCTACCGATAGGTAGCCAGGAGCTAAGAGCCTTGAAGACGGCGATCGATACGCGCGAAACCATCATGACGACGGCCCGATTGATGGTGCAGGCGGCGGGCTACAATGCGCTGAGCTTCCGCGAGATCGCCAAGGCGGTGGGGATCAAGAGCGCCAGCATCCACTATTATTTCCCGACCAAGGGCGACTTGGGCGCGGCCCTGGCCAAGCGTTACACAGAGGACGCAGCGGGCTATTTCGAGACCCTGTTGGACGCGGGCCACGACGTTCGGACCTGCATCGATCTCTATGTCGACGTCTTCCGCGCGGCGCTGCGCAGCGACAACCGCATGTGCCTCTACGGGATCATGGCGGCGGAGTACGGCGACCTGCCGCCCGAGGTGCGGATCGAGGTCGACCGCTTCACCCTGGCCAATGTCGACTGGCTGGTCCGGCTGCTGGCGGGGCGGCGAGAAGGCCTTGATCCGGAGATCGCCCGCCAGAGGGCGCTGGCGATCTTCGCGGCCATCGAGGGCGCGCAGCTGGTGGCGCGCGGGCGCGGCGACATCGGCGTGTTCGACCAGACCATCCAGGCCTACCGCGTCGCAGGCCTGCTTCCCTAGGCGCGGCGCGCCGAGACAAGGCGTGGCGAAGTCGGTCGCGGAGGCCTATATCCGCGCCTTGATTTTACCGGAGCCGACCATGGCCAAGCTGCAGCCCCTTCAGTCGTTCAGCCTGCAAGAGACCGAGGACGGCTATCGCCTGCTGGTCTCGGCGATCGGCGGCGACGCCCTCTATGTGTCGATCACGCCCGACCAGATGGACGACATCATCGACTCCCTGGAACTGGCGGTCGGCGGCGAGGACGACAGCGAAGCGTCCGAAGAGGACGAGGACGCGTTCTAGGGCTTCGGCCGCTCCTCCAGCAGCGCCGCTACCGCCTTCAGCGCCCGGGCCAGGGTCGCGGCCTTGCTTGGCGCGCCCAGCGACAGTCTGACGCCCTCGCGCTTGACGCCCGGGGCCCGGAAGGTCGCGGCGTCGACCAACGACAGGCCCCGCGCGCGCGCCGCCTCCAGCATCCCATCCGCGCTCCAGCCGGCGGGCAGGTCCAGCCAGACATGCAGGCTCTCGGGACCGCCGATCGCCGCGGGCAAGATCTCGGCCGCCAGTCGCCGGCGCGCGATCGCCTCGCGCCGCACGCCGTCCAGCACGCGCAGGGCGTCGCCGTCACGGATCCAGGCGGTGACCACGGCGGCCATCAGCGGTGCGGGCATCTGGGCGATGGCGTGCAGGGCCTCGGCCGTCTCGGCGACCCGATCGGCCGGAGCCACGACCGAGGCGATGCGCAGGCCCGGCGACAGGGTCTTGGCCATGGTGACGACGTGGAACACGCCTTCGGGCCATAGACTCGCCAGCGCGGGCAGGGGCGTGGTCGGCAGCAAACCGTAGGCGTCGTCCTCGATGATCGGGACGCCCGCCGTCCGGGCGACGGCGACGATCGCCTCGCGCCGCGCCAGGCTCATGGTCGCGGTGGTCGGGTTCTGGAGGGTCGGAGTGCAGCAGATCGCGCGCGGGCGATGGTCGGCGCAGAGCCGTTCCAGGACCTTCGGTTCCAGGCCCTCTGCGTCCATCGGGCAGGGGATGACGCGCAGGCCGCGCTGGGCGGCGGCGGTCAGCAGGCCCGGATAGGTCAGTTCCTCGACGAGGATCGCTTCGCCAGGCGCGGCCAGCAAGGCGAGCAGGGCGTTAAGCGCCGTCTGGGCGCCGCTGGTGATCAGCACGTGGTCGGGGTTTGTCGAGGCGAGCGTTGGCGCGCGCCAACTGACCATCGCGGTCCGTTGCGCCAGCGACCCCGAGCCCGGGTGATAGGCCATCAGCACCGCCGGATCGGTGCGGGCCAGCACCGCGCTGGTCGTCTCGCGCAGCAGGGCCCCGAGGTTCAGGCCCTGGGGCTGCGGCGGCAGGTTCATCGACAGGTCGACCAGTCCCGCCTCGTCCTCACCCGTTCGCCCACGGACGAAGGTGCCGCGTCCGGTGGTTCCCTCGATCAGGCCGCGCTCGCGGGCCAGGGCGTAGGCGCGGGTGACGGTGGTGAAGTCGATCCCCATCAGCCGGGCCGCCTCGCGCTGGGCGGGGATCTGGTCGCCGGCCTGCAGCTCACCGTCGGCGATGGCGGCCTCCAAGGCCTGGGCCAGGCGCTTGTAGGCAGGGCCGGACAAGGTTCCGGCGCGTTTCAGCCAGGCGGGAGGAAGGTGCGGCGGCATGGCGGTTGTCTTGCGACCCAGAAATACATACATTGTATATGTAATGTATGTGTTAAATTCCCGATTGTAGGAAGGGCTTTCGATGGCCGATCCGCTTTATGACTCCCCCGAACCGATCGTCTCGGGTCTGCGCTGCCGCTGTCCGCGTTGCGGCGAGGGCAAGCTGTTCCAGGGCTTCCTGAAGCTGGCGCCGGCCTGCGACAAGTGCGGGCTGAGCTACGCCTTCGCCGACCCGGCCGACGGTCCGGCCTTTTTCGTGATGAGCGGCGTGGGCGTGATCATCATCGCCGTCTTCGCCTGGGTCGAGATCGTCTACCGCCCGCCGGTCTGGGTGCACTTCGTCACCGTCTTCCCGGCGCTGATCCTGGGTTGCCTGGGCACGCTGCGCCCGGTGAAGGCCTGGCTGGTGGCCTCGCAGTTCATCCACAAGGCCGAGGAAGGCCGGTTCGAGAGCATCGGCCGTCACGAGTTCGACAGCCGACGGATGTAGCTACTTCTTCTCCAGCAGCAGCTGTCCGCGCTTGGAGAGCTCGGTTTTGATCTTGCCGGCGATCATGCCCAGCATGCCGGGCAGGACGACGTCGAGGCGGACATGGTCGTCCAACACGTTCACCGCGCCGCTGATCGCCTGGCCCATGGCCAGGGCCGAGAAGTTCAGGGTGTCGCCGGCCCAGCTCTGGGTGAAGCGCGTGGCGTCGCCGCCGGGAATCTGGCTGGCCAATTGCTCCAGGCCGCTCTCCAGCCGACGCCGGGCCTCGGCTGCGCCCAGTTGGTGCGGGATGGTGATGCTGATCGGCTTGGCCATGGTCGGGTCTCTGTTGAAGGTCTTGGATCAACGTGCGGACGGCGCGAACGTTCGGCGACCGTTTCTGACGTACAGGCGAGTCAGGTTCAAGCCTCCAAGGAGGACGCCATGACCGACTACGCCATGCCCCACGCTTTCCAGGCCACCCGCAAGCCGGCGCGTCCGGGCCGTCCGACCGGCGTGCTGGGCGCGATCAACTACGCCGGGGTGCTGCTGGTCTGGGCGGCGCTGTTCGTGGTCGATCGGCCGCTGGCGATGAAGGTGTTCCGCGAGCGCCGCGCCGACTCGCCGATCCCGCGCGACTGGAAGTGGTAGCTCTCGAAAGCGAACGGTGAGAAGCCAGGGGCGGTCGCTCCCGAAAGGCTGCTTGGCATGTCGCTGTCCGTCACCGCCCGCTCCGCCAGCTATCCGCTGAAGGCTCCCTTTCGCATCTCGCGCGGGGTCAAGACCGCCGCCGACGTCGTGGTGGTCGAGGCCCGGGCCGACGGTCATGTCGGGCGTGGCGAGAGCGTGCCCTACGCCCGCTACGGCGAGACCGTCGATGGCGTGCTGGCCCAGTTGAAGCCGGCGCTGGAGGTCCTGGAGCGCGACGGCGACGACGGCGCGGCTCTGGCGCTGCTGCAGCCCGGCGCGGCCCGCAACGCCCTGGACTGCGCGCTCTGGGACCTGCGCGCCAAGCGCACGGGCGTGGGCGTGGCCGAGGCCATCGGCCTGCCAGCCCCCGCCTCACTGGTCACCGCCGTCACCGTCAGTCTCGACGCGCCCGAAGCCATGGGGATCGCCGCCCGAGCCGTGGCCGACGCGCCGCTGATCAAGATCAAGCTCGGCGCCGAGGACCCCGCCGCCCGCCTGCGCGCCGTGGCTGACGCCGCTCCGCACAGCCGCTTCATCGTCGATCCCAACGAGGGCTGGACCTTCGAGATCCTGCACGGCCTGCGGTCACTGCTGGCCGACCTGCCCATCGCGCTGGTCGAACAGCCCCTGCCGGCCGGCGCGGACCAGGAGCTCGACGGCTACGACCCGCCCTATGTGATCTGCGCCGACGAGTCGGTGCATGTCGGTCACGACCTGGCGGCCTTGCGTGGCCGCTACCAAGCGGTGAACCTCAAGCTGGACAAGACCGGAGGGCTGTCGGAGGCCGTGCGGATGCTGGAGCAGGCGCGGGCGCTGGGGTTCGAGCTGATGACCGGCTGCATGGTGGCCTCGTCGCTGGCGATTGCGCCGGCATTGCACCTGGCCGGCGGCTGCCAGTACGCGGACCTGGACGGGCCCTGGTGGCTGTCGGTCGATCATCCCGGCGGGCTGCGGGTCGAGGGCGGGATCATCACGCCGCCGAAGGCTGGGTTCTGGGGGGATGGAGCGGACGCTCACAATCTTTGGCTCTAAACAGCTTGTCATCCCGGCCGCAGCGAAGCGGAGAGCCGGGACCCAGGGGTCACCACACCGCTCTTGGCTCCTGGGTCCCGGACAGCCTCTGCGAGGCTTCCGGGATGACAAGTTTGGACAAGCTCGGAAGTAGACGGTTTTCGCTTCACCGCCCGTCATCCGGTCATGCGCCCTTGACCAACACTCCGACGCGCCATGGTCTGGACGTCGCAAGCTCAGCCGGACCCGCCGCATGACCGACACGCCCGCCGCCCGCACGTCGCCGCTCGCATGGTGGTTCTCGGTTCCGCTCTACCAGCGCATCCTGGGCGCGCTCGTTCTGGGGGCCATCGTCGGCTATTTGTGGGGCGAGGGCGCGACCAGCCTGAAGATCGTCGGCGACGTCTTCGTGCGGCTGATCCGGATGCTGGTCGCGCCGCTGGTGTTCGTGATCATCGCCACAGGCGTGGCCGAGCTGGGCGATCCGAAGCGGCTGGGCGGCATCGGGTTGAAGACCATCTCGATGTATTTCCTGACGGTGTTCCTGGCCGTCGTGGTGGGCCTGGCCTGCGCCAGCCTGTTCCAGCCGGGCCTGGGCGCGAACCTCTCCCACGTGGCTCCGCAAGCGGTGGGAACGCCCAAGTCGCCGGCCGAGATCTTCATCGGCATCGTGCCGCTCAACCCGATCAAGGCCCTGGCCGAGGGCGAGACCCTGGCGATCATCTTCTTCGCGGTGATGGTCGGGGCGGGCGTGATCGTGGCCGGCGAGGCGGGCAAGCCCGTCGCCGTGCTGCTGAAATCCGGCACGGAGGTGATGCTAAAGCTGGTCGGCTTCGTGATGGAGACCGCGCCGTTCGGCGTCTTCGCCCTGATCGCCGTGGTGATGGGGACGAACGGGCCGTCGACCTTTGTCAATGTCGCGCGGCTGGCGGTCTGCGTGCTGGTCGGCTCGGCGGTGCAGACCTTGATCGTGCACGGCGCCATCGTGCGGCTTATGGCCTGGCTGCCGGTGGTTCCGTTCTTCAAGGGCATCACGGACGCGATGCTGATCGGCTTTTCGACCGCCTCCAGCTCGGCCAGCCTGCCGGTGGCGATCCGGGTGGCCGAGGACAACCTCGGCATCAAGCCGCCCGTGACCTCGACTGTCCTGCCGCTGGGCGCGACCATCGGGATGGACGGCACGGCGATGTATGTGGCCATGCTGACCCTATTCGCGGTGCAGGCCTTCGGCGTGCATCTGGCGCCAGCCCAGTACGCCATGATCGCGGTGACCACGACGATCGTCGCCATGGGCGTGGCGCCCGTGCCGTCAGGATCGCTGTTCATCCTCGCCGCCGTTCTGGGCTCGATCGGCGTCGGGCCCGAGCAGACGGCGTTGGTCGTCGGCTTCATCCTGCCGTTCGACCGGGTGCTGGACATGATCCGCACCGTGCCCAACGTCACCGCCGACCTGGCCGTCGCCACCGCCGTCGGGCGCTGGGAAAACGAGATCGACGTCGAGGTCTACAAGAGCCGCGACGCCTCTTGATCCTGGCGCGCGGCGCGGCTCACACTGGCGTTATGGTCGAGAACCCCCTGGAACGCCTGGACACCTTCGAACTGGTCAAGCTGGGCAAGGCCTCGGTGACGGTCGGAGGATTGGCGGCGGCCGTGCTGATCATCGCCGCGGCGCTGTTCGCCGCACGGCTGACAGCGGCCGGCCTGCAGAAGCTGCGCGCCAAGGCCGCCGGCAACGCCGCCTCGCTCTATGTGGTCGAGAAGGTCGTGACCTACGGCCTGGTGGTGATCGGCTTCGTGGCCGGCCTGTCGACCATGGGCCTGGATCTGACCTCGCTGGCGGTGTTCGCCGGCGCCCTGGGCGTCGGCGTGGGCCTGGGCTTGCAGGGCATGGTCAAGGACTTCGCCTCGGGCATCAGCCTGGTGTTCGAGCGGCTGGTTGCGGTGGGCGACTTCGTCGAGCTGCCCGGCGGCCAGCGCGGGGTGGTGCACGAGGTCGGACCCCGGGCCACCCGCATCCGCACCAATGACAGCACCGACCTGATCGTGCCCAACTCGGTGCTGGTCAACGACCTCGTCATCAACTGGACCCTGCGCAACACCAACCGCCGCATCCGCGTGCCCTTCGTCACCGCCTTCGGGGCCGACAAGCAGAAGGTGCGCGAGGCGGTGCTGAAGGCGGCCAAGTCGGTGGCCTTCACCTCGGCCGACGACGCGGTGCGCCGCACTCAGGTGTGGCTGGTCGGCTATGGCGAGCACGCCCTGAAGTTCGAGCTGATCGTCTGGCCGACGGTGGAGGCGGTGCGTCGTCCGGCGGCGATCTTCGCGGCCTATACCTGGGCCATCGACGACGCCCTGCGCGAGGCCGGGATCGAGATCCCCTATCCGCAACGCGACATCCGCGTGCGCGGCCTGTTCGGCGAGGAGGGCGAGGACGCCCTGACCAGCCTCAAGCTCGAACCCGCCGCTCGCCGCCGCAAGGCCGCCAAGGGCGCCGTGAAGGTCTCCGACAACGACGCCGCGCTCGACCTGGAACGCGACGATCCGGACGATCCGCCGATCCCCGCTCAGTCGCCGCCGAAGAGCTGATTTCTTACCGTTGGTAAGGTGAGCGCTTGACGCTCATTCCGCGTCGCCTCAGTCTTCTCGCAACTGCGAAAAGAACAATTCGGGGAGTAGCGGATGAAGACCGCGCGAGGCTTTTTCAAACCCTTGGCCATCGGCGCTCCGACGCCCTATCGCGAGCTCCCGGCCCGGGTCGAGCGGATGATCCACTTCGTGCCGCCGCACCTGGAGAAGGTCCGCGCCAAGGTCCCGGAGATCGCCCCGACCGTCGACGTGATCCTGGCCAACCTGGAAGACGCCATCCCCGCCGACGCCAAGGGCGCGGCCCTGGCCGGGCTGATCGCCATGTCGCGCGAGACCGATTTCAAGGCGTTGGAGGTGGGTTTCTGGACGCGGATCAATTGCCTGAACTCGCCCTGGCACCTGGACGAGGTGTCGACCATCGTCGAGAAGGCCGGCGACAAGATCGACGTCATCATGGTGCCCAAGGTCGAGGGGCCGTGGGACATCTTCTACATGGACCAGCTGCTGGCCTCGCTAGAGGCCAAGCATGGCGTCACCCGACCGATCCTGCTGCACGCCATCCTTGAGACCGCCGAGGGCGTGATGAACGTCGAGCAGATCGCCGCCGCCAGTCCTCGCATGCAGGGGATTTCACTCGGCCCAGCCGATCTGGCCGCCAGCCGCGCGATGAAGACCACGCGGGTCGGTGGGGGTCATCCCGGCTATCGCGTCATCGAGGACCCGCACGCCGACGGCGCGCCCCGCGCCTCGGTGCAGCAGGATCTCTGGCACTATACCTTTGCCAAGATGGTCGACGCCTGCGCCGCGCACGGCATCAAGCCGTTCTACGGTCCGTTCGGGGCGATCGACGATCCGGTCGCCTGCGAACAGCAGTTCCGCAACGCCTTCCTGATGGGCTGCGCCGGCGCCTGGAGCCTGCACCCCAGCCAGATCGCCATCGCCAAGCAGGTCTTCAGCCCGGCTCCGGACGAGGTGCTGTTCGCCAAGCGCATCCTGGAGGCCATGCCGGATGGCACCGGCGTCGCCATGCTGGACGGCAAGATGCAGGACGACGCGACCTGGAAGCAGGCCAAGGTCATGGTCGATTGCGCGCGGCAGATCGCGGGCAAGGACGCGGCGTACGCGGCGCTTTACGGGTTTTAGCAGCTAGCACTTGCCCCCTCCTGGCTGCTTCGCAGCCGTCCTCCCCCATAGGGGGAAGAGAAGGGGCGGCGCGCTCCATCTTCCCCCTATGGGGGAGGAGCGCCGAAGGCGCGGAGGGGGCGAGTGCCAGCCTCATCCCACCGTCGTCACCACCCGCGCCCCCTGCGTCAGCAGACGGTGGATCGGGCACATCTCCGCGATCTCCAGCAGACGCTTGCGCTGCTCGTCGTCGAGGTCGCCGTCCAGCGTGATCTCGCGATCGAAGCGTTCCGGCGGGGTCATGTCGGGCTCGCGCGAGCTGCGGACCTCGACATGCACCGCGCCCAGGGTCCAGTTCTTGCGCTTGGCATAGAGCCGCAGAGTCATGGTGGTGCAAGCCGCCAGGCCGGCGGCGATCAGGTCGTGAGGGTCAGGACCAAGATCCAGGCCGCCGGCCGCGACCTTGACGTCGGCCACCAGGCTGGTCGGGCCCGCCGTCACGAACATCTGCAGGCCGCCATGGCCGCTGTCGTCGGCGATGGCGCTGGGGCGGATGGCGTCGGTCATGGGCGGGGTTCCTCGAGGTCTGCGGCCAAGGTCGTGTCACACCCTGTTCTCGGCAAGAGCGCGCGGCTTGTCTATTCCCGCCGGATCGGCGTCAGTCGAAACCAGGGCTCGAGGCTGGGCGAGGTGGTGACGCCGCCCACCGGCATGATCTGGCGGAGATCGTCCAGCGTCACCTCGAACCGCGCCAGCAGCCGGCCCAGCATCACCTGGGCCTCGGCCAGGGAGAAGCTGGCGCCGATGCAGATGCGCGGCCCGCCGCCGAAGGGCATGAAGGCGCCGCTGGTCCAGGGCGCGCTCTTGCCCTCGAAGCGCTCGGGTCGGAAGGCCGTCGGTTCGCCCCACAGGACCGCGCGGCGGTGCATGATCCACGGGCTGATGGTGATCAGGCAGCCCGGCTCGACGGCGTGGCCCAGGATATCTTCGGTCTGGAGATTGGTGCGCAGGATCAGGCTGACCGGGGGATAGAGCCGTAGGGTCTCGAGCAGGCAGGCCTTCAGGCGCGGCCAGGCCTGCAGCGCGGCGAGGCTGTCGATCGTCTCGGGTGGCGTGGCGACGAGCTCGGCCCGGACGCGAGCCTGCTCGGCGGGATCGCGGGCCAGCAGGTAGGCGGTCCAGAACAGCAGGCGGGAGGTGGTCTCGAAGCCGGCGGCGATCATGGTGGCCGACTGCTCTCGGATCTCGGCGTCAGTCAGAGGCTCGCCGGTCTCGGGGTCGCGCGCCGCCAGCATCAGGTCCAGCAGGTCGCCGCCGGCCGAGCCGCGCGTCCGGCGCTCGGCGATCACCGCGTCGACCTCGGCGAACCAGGCCTTGGCGAAGCGCTTGCGCGGGCCCAGCGAGAAGCCGAAGTCGGTCTCGCGCTTGGCCAGGCCGTCCCACAGCTGCGCGCGGCCGGGGCCGGAGACGAAGGTCCGCACCATCTCCGCCATCCGCGCCTGGCGGTCGTCGGCGGGCAGGGAGAAGAGGGCGCGCAGCACCGCGTCCAGCGTCGCCTCATGGAAGACGGCGGACAGATTGACCCGGGGCTGGTCAGCGGCGCTGGCGATCATCGCCTCGGCCGCCTGGGCGAAGTGGGGCAGCAGGCCGCTGACATGGGCGGGCGTGAAGACCGGGGCCAGCATCCGGCGCTGACGTCGCCAGGGCTCGCCCTCGGCCAGCAGCAGCCCTCGGCCGGTGAAGGGCAGGACGGGCCGCACGGCGGCGATCGGTCGGATGTAGCGGCCCAGCGGCGCCGACAGCAGAGCGCGCGCCGCGTCGGGGTCGTTGAGCAGGAGGGAGTCGATACCGAGGATCCGGCGGCGGACGATCGGTTCGTCGAAGGTCCGCTGGCTCCAGATCGCCAAGGGGTTGGAGGTCATGCCCGCAGCGACGCGCCAGTCCGGCAAGTCGCGGGGATGGATTCTGGGCGCGGGCGGGATCAGCGGATCGGCGCGGGTCGCCAGAGCGTCCATGGGAGTCTCCGGAAGCGAGGAGCAAGTCCTCTACCGGAGGTATCTCCTAGCACCGCCCGTCCTTCATCGCCCGATGAAAATCGGGCGTGAGGATCAGGCCGCGCAGGCGTTGTGGGCCGACACGTCGAACACGCGCTTGGCCCCGCGCCAGACCTCGATCATGTCGCAGCGGCGATGCATGTCGATGAGCTCCAGCGCGCGCTGGCGAGCGGCATTGTCGTCGGCGTAAGGGGCGACGTCGAAGCGCGGAACGGAGCCGTCGGATTCAACGCAGAAGAAGGTGAACACCTGCATGGGAACTCTGTTCTCATCAGGCGGGTCCGAGCCATATTCGATGGGCGGGGGCCGCAGGCGCTGGTTTTCTTCGTCACCAGCTAGGAATCGACCATAGGACCAAATGTCGCGATTCACCATAGAAATGAGTCTTCAAAAGAGACTCTCTCGCGAACCATCTGGGGACGGTCGTGTGGATGAATCCGTGGGATTCGGGAACGTTCCAAAGCCGGTTCCCTTTTTACTGTGTAGCCTCTAGGTTCCCTCCCTTTCGTAACGGCGACGTTGAGACTCCATGGCCGCCCACTATCTCGATTTCGAACGCCCAATCGCTGACCTGGAAAGCAAAATCGAGGAGCTGAGCAAGCTCTCCGAGACCGCTGGACCGGGTGCGTTCGAGCTTGAGATCCAGGCGCTGCGAGATCGCGCTCAAGCTTTGCGCCAGGAGGCCTACGCCAATCTCGACCCGTGGCAGAAGACCATGGTCGCCCGGCACCCCCAGCGGCCCCATCTGCGCGATTATGTCGCAGGCCTGATCGACGAGTTCGTCGAGCTGCGCGGCGACCGCAAGTTCGCCGATGACCAGGCCATCGTCGGAGGCCTTGGCCGGTTCCGCGGCCAGCCGGTCGTGGTCATGGGCCACGAGAAGGGCCATGACGTCACCACGCGCCTGAAGCACAACTTCGGCATGGCCCGGCCCGAGGGCTACCGAAAGGCCGTGCGCCTGATGGACATGGCCGAGCGCTTCAACCTGCCGGTCGTCACCTTCGTCGACACCGCCGGCGCCTATCCAGGCCTGGGCGCCGAGGAGCGCGGCCAGGCCGAGGCTATCGCCCGCTCCACCGAGCGCTGCCTGACCCTGGGCACCCCGATGATCGCCACCATCGTCGGCGAAGGCGGTTCGGGCGGGGCCATCGCCCTGGCCGGCGCCAACAAGGTGCTGATCCTCGAGCACTCGATCTATTCGGTGATCAGCCCCGAAGGCGCGGCCTCGATCCTGTGGCGCGACGGCGCCCGGGCCAAGGACGCGGCGACCCAGATGCGCATCACCGCCCAGGACCTGATCAAGCTGGGCATCGTCGACCGCATCATCGAAGAGCCGGCCGGCGGCGCCCATTCCGACAGCGAGGCGGCCATCGCCGCGGTCGGCGACGCCATAGAGCAGGAGCTGAAGGCCCTGTCGGCGCTGGACGCCGCGGCCTTGAAGAAGCAGCGCTCTGAGCGCTTCTACGCCATCGGCCGCGTCGGCCTGCAATAGCCTGAACTTTCCTGGACGGCGGATGTCACATCCGCCGTCGCCATCTCGTCTTGCCTGCGAAGACCGATCCCCGGTCCAGCAAGGAGCAAGACCATGGCCAGCACCGCCGCCGCCTTCCGCCACGACCTGAACGTCCCCGCCGTCTACCGGGCCTTCATCGCCGCCGAGATGGCGATCGTCGGGACGGGGCTGAACAAGACCCTCCTGCACCTGGTCAAGCTGCGCGCCTCGCAGATCAATCAGTGCGCCTTCTGCGTGAAGATGCACGTCAAGGAGGCCCGCGACGACGGCGAGACCCAGGACCGCCTGGACCGCCTCGTGGTCTGGCGCCACGTCGGCGACTTCACCGCCGCCGAGAAGGCCGCCCTGGCCTTCACGGAGGCCCTGACCGTGATCGATCCCGCCGCCGACATGGGCCCGCACCGGACCGCCCTGCGCGAGCACTTCAGCGACCAGGAAGCCAGCGCCCTGACCAGCGCGGTGGCGATGATCAACCTGTGGAACCGGCTTCAGGTTTCCGGCCACTAAACCCGGCTGGTCTCGGCGGCGAACCAAGCTAGGCTGGCCGCCGAACCGCTGGAGAGATCGATGACCCGTTGGCCCGCCCTGAGCCTCGCCCTCGCCGCCCTGTCGCTGGGCGCGGCCCAGGCCCAGACGGTCAAGCCGGCCAAGCCCAAGCCGACCACCTCGTACGAGCGCTGCCTGGCCAGTCCCGCGGGCCAGACCACGGCCGGGATGATCAACTGCGCCGACGCCGAGCTGCGGGTGCAGGACGGCCGGCTGAACAATGCCTATCAGGGCGCCATCCTGCGCCTGGAGCGGCCCCGCCAGAAGGCGGCGTTGCAGAAGGCCCAGCGGGCCTGGATCGCCTTCCGCGACGCCGATTGCGCGGCCTATTACGATGAGGACTGGGGCTCGCTGGCGCGGGTCCAGGCCAATGCCTGCGTGCTCGAGCACACCCAGCGCCGGGCCGACGAACTGGAGGCCTTCCACCGAGGGTTCTGACCCCTCTTGCCTGCCCTTACGGTCACCGCGCCATAGTCCCTCCAAAATCAGAGGGAGCCCATCGTCATGGCCATCAAGACCCGTTTCACCGAGCTGTTCGGCGTCGAGCACCCGATCGCCCAGGGCGGCATGCAGTGGGTCGGCAAGGCCGAGCTGGTCGGCGCGGTCGCCAACGCCGGGGCCCTGGGCTTCCTGACCGCCCTGACCCAGCCGACCCCCGAAGCCCTGGCCAAGGAGATCGCCCGCACCCGCGACCTGACCGACAAGCCGTTCGGCGTGAACCTGACCATCCTGCCCACCATGACCCCGCCGCCCTATGCCGAGTACCGGGCCGCGATCATCGAGAGCGGGATCAAGATCGTCGAGACCGCCGGCTACAAGCCCCAGGAGCATGTCGACGATCTGCGCGCCAACGGCGTCAAGGTGATCCACAAGTGCACCGCCGTCCGCCACGCCCTCAGCGCCGAGCGGATGGGCGTGGACGCCATCAGCATCGACGGCTTCGAATGCGCCGGCCACCCGGGCGAGGATGACATCCCCGGCCTGATCCTGATCGCCGCCGCCGCCGACAAGGTGAAGATCCCGATGCTGGCGTCGGGCGGCATCGCCGACGCGCGCGGCCTGGTGGCGGCCCTGGCCCTGGGCGCCGACGGCGTCAACATGGGCACCCGCTTCTGCGTCACCCAGGAGGCCCCGATCCCGATGGCCTTCAAGGAGCAGATGGTCGCCAACGACGAGCGCCAGACCGACCTGATCTTCCGCACCCTGCACAACACCGCCCGGGTGATGCGCAACGCGGTCAGCCAGGAGGTGGTGCAGATCGAGCGGGCCGGCGGCGCCAAGTTCGAGGACGTCGCCCACCTGGTGGCCGGAACCCGCGGCCGCGACGCCCTGGCCCAGGGCGACACCGACGGCGGCATCTGGAGCGCCGGCATGGTCCAGGGCCTGATCCACGACATCCCGACCGTGCGCGAACTGGTCGACCGGATCGTCAGCGAGGCCGAGGGGCTTATCCGTGGGCGGCTGGCGGGGATGGTGGGCTGATACTGGCCCCCTCCGCGCTTCGCGCTCCTCCCCCAGAGGGGGAAGATGATCGGCGCGTCATCCGCCCCCTATGGGGGCGGACGGTCGCGAAGCGACCCGGTGGGGGCGAGTGGCTGGCGCTAATCCAGCCCCATCATCAGGATCTCCAGCGCCGTCCGCTCCATGCTGACCAGCCATTCCGCCCGCGCCTGGGCCAGCAGGCGGGCGTCCTGCGCCTGGCGCGCCTGCGCGGCGGCGGCGGCCGGGCCGGCGGTGCGGCGATGACGCTGCGAGGGCGTGTTGCGGCGGGTTTCCGGCGGGCGCGCGGCCTGCGCCTGCGCTTCTTCCGCCCATTGCGCGCGCGAGGCGGCCAGTCTTTCGGTGAGGTCCAGATGCCAGGCGGCCGCCCGGGCCAGGCGTGGGAGGTCGGTCATGGGATGTCTCCGAGAGGACGGCGCACGGCTGCGCCGCCGCGCCGGATCACGGCGCGGGGGGAACAGGAGAGGCGCGGGGCGTCCGGACCGCGTCCGGAGGCTGTGAGTAGAGTTACCGTTTCGACGAAGCCTGACGCCCCGCGCGGTCGTTATCCCTCTGGCCGGGGCGCGCAGGCCTGGTTCAGCCTTTTGCCCCACCCGGGCGCCCCTGCCTCGCGACGGACCCAGCCCGAAGGCTGCAAGCCACGCCGATTCCGGAGGGACCCGGAGCGAACCTTCGGGCGGGCGGGGGTCCTCCGACGGACCTCCCGATAGGCGGGTTTGCGTCACCCGCCCTCCCATCAAGCCGGCCGGTCCCGCATCCGCGACTCCGGCGGCCCCGCTCGACCGCATCCGCGCCGCGCGTCTCGGGCCGGATCCAAGAGCCCTCTCCCTCGCGACGGGATGGAGAAAGTATGGGCCGGCTTTCAGCGCCTCCGATACGCCGGCGCGTATCCCCGCGATCCTCCCCCTGAAGGGGGAGGCAGCCGAAGGCCGGAGGGGGAACACCGCCTTGATTCCGCGGGACTTCCCCTCCGTCGGCAGCACGACGACCCCGGGGGCCTCTCCGCTGATCGTCACGCCGCCAATCCCCGCGCTCGCCTTCGCATGACCTCGAATTCACGGGACAGCCCCCGGTCGGCGCGACACTCAATAGGCGTCGCCAAGAGGGAACCCCTGATGCTCCTGCCCGTCCTGATCGCCGCCCTTGTCCTGGCCCAGTCCGCCGCGCCCGCGCCCGCTCCGGCCCCGCCGCTGAGCGAGGTGATCGCCGCGCGCGACGCCAAGCTGTTCGCGGTAATGTTCGACCAGTGCGACCCGGCCGCTCTGGCCGACCTGGTGACCAAGGACATGGAGTTCTATCACGACAAGGGCGGGCTGATGGCCCACGACGCCTTCCTCGCCGACTACGCCAAGAGCTGCGCGGCCAAGACGGCCCCCGACGCCTGGCGCTCGCGCCGCGAACTCGTCGCCGGCTCGATGAAGGTCTACGCCATCCCCGGCTTCGGCGCGGTCGAGGAGGGCGCCCACCGCTTCTACGAACGCAAGGGCGACGGCCCCGAGCGTCTGGCCGGCAAGGCGCGGTTCTCGATCCTGTGGAAACAGGAGCCCGATGGCCAGTGGCGCATGGCTCGGACGTTCAGCATCGACCATGCGGCGGCTTCTCCTCCCCCGTAAAACGGGGGAGGTGGCGCGATGCGAATACGCATCGTGACGGAGGGGGCGTCCGGCGCCGGTTTGCTACACCTTCACCCGGAAGTGGAACGCATCCACCGCCAGCCCCTCGCGGAAATAGAACCGGTGGGCCTGCTCGCGGACCACGTTGGAGATCAGCTCCAGCTGCGTACAGCCCTCGCGCCGGGCCTCGTCCTTCAGCCAGTCCAGCAGCGCCTTGCCGTGCCCGCCCGACCGCGCGGCTTCGTCCGAGACCAAGTCGTCGACGCTCAGCAGCCGGCCGCAATACAGCATGTCCAGGATCCGGTACCCGGCGACGGCGCGCGGGACGCCGTCCTCGCTTACGCAGGCGAGGCGGTAGCCGTCGCTGGCCATCAGCCCCCGGATGCGGGCGACGTAGGTCTCGGCGGTCAGGTGCAGGCGGAGCTGGGCCATTACCGGGAAGGTGGCGGAGATCTCGGCGTCGGTGGTGGGGGTGGTGATGGTCATGGGGCGACGATAACCTGCCCCTCTACCTGATAGCGTGTTTTCCTCAGCAAAGACCGTCCTCCATCTTAGATGTTTTAGCGCCGTACGACGTATGGCGCTAAGTAATTTTAATGGAAATGGTGAAGTTAGGCGGCTTTGGCTGCTGTCTCCACCTGTATTGCATAAAGAAGCTCATCAAGCGTGGCTTGCTGCATGCCAAACCAACCATCAGGTTCAATATTCGGATCAAGTCCACCTATATCCATGGCGAGATATTTCTCATATCTAATGCGCGTTGCATCTGATAAATCTAGATGATGTGTGAAGTCTCTATAGGTTCTAATTCTGTCAATTGCTTCGTGTAGGCCTGGCCAATCAGATTTAAAAGAATTTCCGAAATCAGATCTATCAGGGTAGCCACGGGCAACATTTTCATAAAATATATTGTACATTGGTGTTATAAAATTTCTAAAACCGTTAGTGCTGTCAGCAGCGACAATATTTTGAAGAAGATCGGAATCTGGAATTCCTTTCGATCCAAAAGGTAATTTCATTTCTGAAGGGCATGTTTGAAACAGGCCTCTCATGTCGTGAACTATTCTGCTCAAAGTATCTGAGATCCAAGCTGGTCGACGATCGATTGAAATAAGATCTCTTGGTATCTTTCCTCCTGACAATCGAACATGTTCAGCTCTGAGGAAGCTAGATAGAACTGGCAATGAAACGCTGGGTGCTTCCCCGCCCTTTTGCGTCAGTATACCGTATGCTTTTAGATGTCGACTGAGGCTCGGGTCTGAGCCATACTCCAAAAACTCAGACTTCAGTCCTACGGACGCCATACGAATAACTTCGTACTCATCTGGGTAGAAATCTCTGAGTTCTCCAACGACATGTGCGCAATATGGAGATATTGCTGAATCGCATTCTCTCAAAATAGATCTTATATATTCTGGAGAAATTCTAATAGGTCTGGAGCGCTTTTCTCTTTCTAACCTAACATGTATGAAGCTGCAGGCCATTCTAGTTAGTAGTGGGTGGCCTCCGTAGTACGTTTCCAAGAGTGAAGTAGATTCTTCGGGAAAATCGAGACCCATTTGTCCGCCGAAGTACCGGACCATTCTCGAGAGGCTATCTGCATCCAGTCCTTGAACATATGTGGTGTTAACTATACCAAAAAGTGGATTCTGTATTCCGGAGAAGGTTGATGTCTCGCATACGGCCGCATTTACGCCGCTCACTATAAAAGATAGTTTTCCGGTTTGGCTTTGCGTGGACCATATTAACTGCCAGAAATCTATAAATTCTGTCGCCCACTGCGGATCGGTCAAGCTCTGCGGGGATATATATTCAATTTCATCAAATATAAGGCAAAGAGTCTTCTTCTTCGATGAAATGCGAACAATTTCACTGAATGCTTCAAATGAATCGAGTTTCTCATACCTCTTTGTGGGTATATTTTCTTGCAAGGCAATTTGTTTTACAATGTAATCTGCCAGAGTGATCGCATTTTTCTTTCTTATTATTGGATTTTTACAGTCTATATATACTGTTGTGGCAACATTATTTGCCTCTGCATCGCGAGATACTTTGTACAATAAGGATGTTTTGCCGGTTTTTCTGAGGCCAAAAATTCCGGAATTCTGAGATTTCTTTATTTGATCTTGAAGTTCGGAGACAAGAGTTTCTCGACCAAAAAAGTATGTATCCGTATCTATGGGTAGTCTGTAGTCGAATAGATCCCTTCTGTATGCAAACTTAGATATAAGATCTCGAAGCTCATACTTATTGGTAAGGCTGCTTTTTAGTTGTGATATCGATATGGGTATAGGATTTCGGGATTGAGGCATCCTCATCAGATAGTCTGAGGTAAATGACTGAGCTTTTTGATCTCTTGATAGAAGAATATATGTGCTAGGCTCCACACGTCCCGCAAGCGGCGACTCGCTGAGGGCCTGATTTATTGCTTGAAACGTTCTTGCTTCTAGTAAATCATATTCAAATACAAATAATGCTACCTCTATCCCAAGTCCAAAAAGCTCTCGTATGGTGCTTTCTGGTTTGACTATATATGACGAAAAGTCAGATCCGTAAGCAGTCCGGCGGGCAGCCCAGGTAATATTAAAATCATGTTGAAATGGAAGAATGGCATCTCTCTCAGATGGGTAATATCTAAGGTGGTTAGCTAGGACTTCATCAAAAATGCGGCCCATATTTGCCCTCCCCGAGCTTGTTGGCGAGAGCATGGGCGAGAATGCAACTATCGATCAAGCTCAATTGCTTCGCTGGTCCACGTCGGCCGCAGGCGGAAGCATGCCTCCGCTAACGCCCCACCCATCTCCCCGCCGCCACATCACTGTCATCCGGCCGCGTGCTGAACGCGATCCGCGCCCCCGGCGCGTGGCGGTGCACGGCGTTCAGCACCGTCTCGAACAGCCCCAGACTCGGCGGCGGGTTGCGGATGACGGCGCCGATCACGACGACGGCGTAGGTCTGATCGGCCAGCTGGACGGCGACCTCGACCTCGGCGATGGCCGGGTCGGGCTGGACCTGCGGCAGGTCGACCTCGAAGCCCCGGGCCTCCAGCGACGCCCTGGCGCGGGCCACGCCCGCCGTCACGGCCTCGGCGGTCAGGCCCGGCGGGATGGCCGGGTTTCAGTCGTCGACCGTGCTGACGTCCTGGCCGAGGATCAGGATGCGGGTGGCGATGGCGCGCTCCCCTGTGCGTGTGGGGCGCTTGAGCTTGGCGGGGGCTTTCGGCGAGCGGCGGGGAGGACCCCCTCCGGCCCTCTGAGCCACCTCCCCCAAAGGGGGAGGATTTAGTCCGTGCGGATGCTCCCCCTCGGGGGAGCTGTCGCGGAGCGACTGAGGGGTCCTCAACGGCATAGGCCGCGCTGCCCCCTCCGGCCCTCCGGGCCACCTCCCCCGGAGGGGGAGGATCTACAGCCGGCTCTTGCGGAACGCTTCGGCCTGCTCCGCCCGCAGTTCGGCGCGGATGCGCTTGGGGGCGCTCTTGTCGACCGTTTCGCCGGCGCCGGTCAGGATCTCGTTGGCGAACTCTAGGTCCATCATCTTCATGCGCTTGATCTCGTCGCGCAGGCGGGCGGCGGTCTCGAATTCGAGGTTGGAGGCGGCTTCGCGCATCTTGGCCTCGAGGTCCTTGAGGGCGGCCTTGAAGTTGTCGCCGCTGAAGGGCTTGTCGCCGTCGGCCTCGGCGAAGCCGCCGATCGGCACGGTGACGCGGTCGCCGCGCTCGAACGGGCTGGCCAGGATGTCCTTGATGTCGCGCTTGACGCTCTCGGGCGTGATGCCGTTGGCGAGGTTGAATTCGTGCTGCTTGTCGCGGCGGCGCTGGGTCTCGCCCATGGCCCGCTCCATGCTGCCGGTGATCCGGTCGGCATAGAGGATGACCTTGCCGTCGACGTTCCGCGCCGCGCGGCCGATGGTCTGGATCAGGCTGGTCTCCGAGCGCAGGAAGCCTTCCTTGTCGGCGTCGAGAATGGCCACCAGGCCGCATTCGGGGATGTCGAGGCCCTCGCGCAGCAGGTTGATGCCGACCAGGACGTCGAACTTGCCCAGGCGCAGATCGCGGATGATCTCGATGCGCTCCAGGGTGTCGACGTCGGAGTGCATGTAGCGCACGCCCAGGCCCTGCTCGTTGATATATTCGGTCAGGTCCTCGGCCATCTTCTTGGTCAGGACGGTGACCAGGGTGCGGTAGCCCTTGGCCTTGGCCTGGCGGATCTCGTCGATGACGTCGTCGACCTGGCTGGCGCCGTCCTTGGAGACCGGGCGCACCTCGACCGGCGGGTCGATCAGGCCGGTGGGGCGGATGACCTGCTCAGCGAAGACGCCGCCGGCGCGTTCCAGCTCCCACGAGGCCGGGGTGGCGCTGACGTGCACCGACTGGGGCCGCATGGCGTCCCATTCCTCGAACTTGAGGGGGCGGTTGTCGAGGGCCGAGGGCAGGCGGAAGCCGTACTCGGCCAGGGTCCATTTGCGGTTGCGGTCGCCCTTGTACATGGCGCCGATCTGCGGAACCGTCTGGTGGCTCTCGTCGGTGAAGAGGAGGGCGTTGTCGGGGATGTATTCGAAGAAGGTCGGCGGCGGCTCGCCCGGCTTGCGGCCCGAGAGGTAGCGGCTGTAGTTCTCGATGCCGGCGCAGGAGCCGGTGGTCTCGATCATCTCCAGGTCGAAATTGGTCCGCTGCTCCAGGCGCTGGGCCTCCAGCAGCTTGCCGTTCTCGTACATCCAGGCCAGGCGCTCCTTCAGCTCCTCGCGGATGGAGATGATCGCCTGGCGCAGGGTGGGGCGCGGCGTGACGTGGTGGCTGTTGGCGTAGACCTTGATGCTTTCCAGGTCGGCGGTCTTCTTGCCGGTCAGCGGGTCGAACTCGGCGATGGCCTCGACCTCGTCGCCGAACAGGGTGACGCGCCAGGCGCGGTCCTCGTAGTGGGCAGGGAAGATCTCCAGGGTGTCGCCCCGGCGGCGGAACGCGCCGCGCTCGAAGGCGGCGTCGTTGCGCTTGTACTGCTGGGCCACCAGGTCGGCCATCAGCTGCTTCTCGTTGACCGTCTGGCCGACCTCCAGCGTGAAGGTCATGGCCGTATAGGTCTCGACCGAGCCGATGCCGTAGATGCACGACACCGAGGCCACGACGATGACGTCGTCGCGCTCCAGGATCGCCCGGGTGGCCGAGTGGCGCATCCGGTCGATCTGCTCGTTGATGGAGCTGTCCTTCTCGATATAGGTGTCGGTCCGGGGCACGTAGGCTTCCGGCTGATAGTAGTCGTAGTAGCTGACGAAGTACTCGACCGCGTTCTCCGGGAAGAACGACTTCATCTCGCTGTAGAGCTGGGCGGCCAGGGTCTTGTTCGGCGCCAGGATCAGGGCCGGGCGCTGGGTCTTCTCGATGACCTGAGCCATGGTGAAGGTCTTGCCCGAGCCGGTGACGCCCAGCAGCACCTGGTCCTGGTCGCCGTTCTGCAGACCTTCCACCAGCTCGGCGATCGCCGTCGGCTGGTCGCCGGCGGGGCTGTAGTCGCTGACCAGCTTGAAGGTCTTGCCGCCCTCGGACTTGGCCGGCCGCGCGGGGCGGTGCGGGGTCCACAGGGTCTGCCGCGCGATCAAGGCCGGATCCTCCGCTGAGAGGTCCATGACGAAGGGCGTGGAGACGTCGGAAACGCCGGTGTCCGGGGTGCGAGGCATGCTCGAAAGGTAGGTGTCGCGAGCCCGGAAGGCTAGAGGGCCTGCTGACGGCGAGTGTCAGCAGGGTGGCGGGAGGGGAACGATCAGCGCCCCAGGGTTGTGGAAATGTTTCGGGTCGCTAGTCTGGCGATCAACAAGGGGGCTTGTATGCGTTTTGCTTTGACGGGCGTGGCCGTGGCCACGGCGTTCGTATCGTCGTCGGCCATTGCGGCTGACAAGGTGGTGTTCTACGGCGCGCCGCCCGCCTGGGTGAAGCCGGCGGACCTGCCGCCGCCGCCCGAGGCGGAGCCTGGGGTGGGCTCGTCAATCGTCCTCTATGACGAGCAGAACCGCTACGACGGCGAGTTCGGCGAGACGATGATCCGACGCGCCTCCAAGGTGGTCTCCGAACCGGGGCTCGACGACCTGGGCTCGGTGGAGGAGGAGTGGGACCCCGGGACCGAACGGGTCACCATCAATCGGGTGGCGATCATCCGCGACGGCAAGACGATCGACGTGCTCAAGGACGAGCGCTTCGAGGTGCTGCGCCGCGAGACCAATCTGGAATCGGCCATGCTCAACGGCCGCCTGACCGCGACGCTGCAGCTCAAGGACCTGCGCGTGGGCGACATCGTCGACGTGCAGACCACCCGCCGCTATCGCGACCCCCTGGGCGGCCGGCGGTTCGACTCCACCACGGCGCTGCATTCGAGCGGAAAGCTGGCGCGGGCCCGGGTGCGGGTCCTGTGGCCGAAGGGCTCGCCGATGCGCTGGCGCGCGACCGAGGGCTTCCCCAAGCCGACGATCACCGAGACTGGCGCCGAGAGCGAGCTGCTGGTCGACGTTGTCGATCTCAAGGGCCGACGGCTGCCGGTCGGCGCGCCGATGCGCTACGCCATGGCCGGAACGCTGGAATGGAGCCAGCTGGCGGACTGGGCCGAGGTCTCCGCCTCCCTGGCCGGGCCCTATGCGACCGCCACGACGCTGAAACCGGGCTCGCCCCTCAAGGCCGAGATCGAGCGCATCCGGGCGGCCACGCCCGATCCCGTCGCCCGCGCGACCCTGGCGCTGAAGCTCGTCGAGTCACAGGTGCGCTACGTCTATATCGGCATGGGCGCGGGGGCCTATAAGCCGGCGTCGGCCGACGACACCTGGTCGCGCCGCTTCGGCGACTGCAAGGCCAAGACGGCGCTGCTGATCGCCCTGCTTCAGGGCCTGGACATCCCCGCCGAGGCCTCGCTGGTCAACACCCAGGGCTGGGGCGACGGCCTGGACCAGCGCCTGCCCAGCCTGGCCCGCTTCGATCATGTCATCGTCCGCACGACGCTCGGCGGCAAGGTCTACTGGCTGGACGGAACGCGCCTGGGCGACGAGGCCCTGACGAACCTGTCGACGCCCGCCTACGACTGGACCCTCCCGATCCGCGCCCAGGGCGGCGCGCTCGAGCAGTTGGGCCCGGCTCCGCTGCCGCTGGCCCAGGACGCCAGCGTCATCCGCATCGACGCTTCGGCGGGCATGGACGCGCCGGCGCAGGTCGTCATCGAGTCCGTGCTGCGGGGCGACCAAGCCATCGAGTCGGCCCGCGGCTTCGCGGCCGCGCCCAAGGACGACATCTCCCGGGGGCTTCGCCGCGGCTGGGGCAAGATGCTGGGCTGGGTGGACTTCGAGAAGGCCGAGTGGACCTTCGACGCCAACCGGGCCGAGCTGACCATGAAGGTCTCGGGCTCGGGCAAGATGAACTGGATCGACGATCCCCGGTCCGGACGCTTCTGGCTGATCCCGTCGTCGGAGGTGTTCGCCGCCAGCTACGAGCGCGACTCCGAGCAGGACCAGACCGCGCCCTACGCCGTGCCGTATCCGGTCTACAACCGCATCGTCGTTGTTGCGACCCTGCCCAAGACCGAGCGCTATCGCCTGAGCGGCAGCTATGTGCGCCAAACGCTCGGCGGTTTCGACATCACCCGAACCGCGCACCTGCAGGAAAACCGGGTGACCTTGATGCGCAGCAATCGCACGCTGGGGTTCGAGATCACCGCCGAGGAGGCCAAGGCCAGCCAGGCCAAGGCGCGCCAGGGATATCAGGCGTTCGGCGGCTATCTGGTCGAGGTCGTCAAGGACAAGACGCCGAGCATCGATCCGGTGAGCGAGGGCTTCCAGGCCCTGCTCGAGGAACGCTATGACGCGGCCGAGACGGCGTTCCGGACGGCGATGAAGTCGGATGACACCGAGCGCGGCGGCTATGGCGGACTGATCCGCACGGCCATGGCGCGCAAGAACTACGCCCTGGCCCTGAAGCTGTGCGACCAGGCCGAGGCGCGGATGCCGGGCGCGTCCACCGCGTGGCTGGGCATGCGGCTCGACGCCCTGTGGTCGGCCGACCGGGGCGCCGAAGCCGAGACGATCGCCAAGGCCGCCGTCGACAAGTCGCCGCGCGATCCGGAAATCCTGTTGATGCTGGCGCGCACCCAGATCGGCCGCGAAGACCTTGCCGGCGCCCTGGCGACCGCGCAGCGGGCCCAGGCCGCGGATCCCAAGAGCGCCGATCCGCTGATCGTCCAGGGACGGGTGCTGGCGATCAAGAAGGACCTGGCTGGCGCGCTGGAGCGCTACCAGACCGCCCAGACGCTCGATCCGGACAGCACCGAGATCCTGTCCAGCGTCGCCGCGATGCAGTCGCGGCTCAAGCGCGGCGACGAGGCCCTGATCCTGGTGGCCGAGGCGCGGCGGATCGATCCGTTTGACACCGATCTCCAGGCGCTGCGCGCCGACCTGCTGGACGGCATGGGCCGGACCGACGAGGCCTTGGCCGAGTTCGACAGCGCCCTGGCCCAGTCGCCCAAGGACATCAGCCTGCTGAATGGCCGCTGCTGGCTGCGGGCGACGCGCAATCGCGAGCTCGACAAGGCCCTGGCCGATTGCGACCAGGCGCTGGGGCTGCGGCCGAAGTTCGCCGCCGCGCTGGACAGCCGCGCGCTGGTCCACGCCCGCGCCGGACGGCTGGACGCGGCGCTGCGCGACTACGACGGCGCGCTGAAGCTGTCGCCCAAGCAGGGCGCGTCCCTGTACGGGCGAGGCCTGGTGCGGATCCGGATGGGCGACTCGGCGGCCGGCCAGGCCGACCTTGTCGCGGCCCGGGCGCTCGACAAGGAGATCGACAGCCGTTTCGCAGAGTGGGGCCTCAAGCCCTGAGGGCTGGTCCGCGCGGAGCGCCCAATCGTCAGGTCTCGAAGGTCTTCAGCCGCTCGCCCAGGGCGGCGACGAACAGGCGCACCTTGGGCGGGGCCAGGCGGGCGGTGGGATAGACGGCCCAGATCGAGCGTTCCTGCAGCTGGGCGTCGGCCAGGGGCAGGACGACCAGTCGACCTTCGGCGACCTCGTCCCGGGCGTCCCAGGTGGAGAGGCGGCCGATCCCCAGTCCGCCCAGGCAGGCCTGGTGCAGGGCCTCCATGGCGCTGGCGGTGAAGCGGCCGGCCACCTTCTGCTGCACGGCCTTGCCGGCGACGTCGAAGGTCCAGTGGGTCTCGCCGGCGGAGGTCAGGCACGCGTGCCGGGCCAGGTCGGCCAGGACCGACGGCGCGCCGTGGCGGGCCACATAGTCCGGCGCGGCGTAGAGCTGGCGCGGATTGTCGGCCAGGCGGCGGGCCACCAGGGTGTTGTCGCGCAGGGCGGCGATGCGCACGGCCACGTCTATGCCCTGGGCGACGATGTCGACGATGGTGTCGGTCAGCAGCAGGTCGACGCGCAGGTCGGGATTGGCGGCCATGAAGGCCGGGATCATCGGGGCCACAACCTTGCGCCCGAACGGGGCCGAGGCGGTGACGCGCAGCAGGCCCGAAGCGCCGGCCTGGGCGGGGCGCACCGCGGCGCGGGCCACGGCCTCGTCCTCCAGCATGGCCTGGGCGTGAGGCAGGAAGGCCTCGCCCTCGGCGGTCAGGGACAGGGCGCGGGTGGTGCGATGGACCAGGCGCACGCCCAGTTCCGCTTCGAGGGCGGCCAGCCGACGCGAGGCGACCATGGGCGCGACGCCGATCCGGCGGGCCGCGCCGGCTAGGCTGCCGGTGCGCACCGCCTCGGCGAAGACCGCGATGTCGGCCAGGTCCATTATATCAAAATCCGATGCGCCGGCTTCCCGATTTGCCTCACTATAAACCGAAACGGTGTTTTCCTAAATTCACGTTCTGCCGCCGTCGGGCGACCCCATATTGAACGCGGCGAGTCGCTCGCCGGGAGCCGTCATGAGCCACACCGCCACCCCCGCCGCCGACACTGTCCAGAGCCCCGTCCTCGGACGCGGCCTGACCTTCGCCATGGCCCTGGCCACCGGGATCGCGGTGGCTAACATCTATTACAACCAGCCGATGGTCGGGCTGATGGCGCGCGACCTGCCGGGCGGGGCGGCGACCATGATCCCCACCGCCACCCAGCTGGGCTACGCGGCGGGGCTGTTTCTGCTGACCCCCTTGGGCGACCTGGTCGAGCGCAAGCGGCTGATCCTGGCGCAGTTTCTGGTGTTGGCCCTGGCCCTAGTGGCGGTGGCCGTCGCGCCCAGCGCCGGATTGATCGTTCTGGCCTCGCTGCTGGTCGGAGCGGCCGCGACGGTGGCCCAGCAGATCGTGCCGTTCGCCGCCCACCTCTCGGCGCCCGAGCGGCGCGGCGCGACGGTGGGCGTGGTGATGGCGGGCCTGCTGTGCGGCATCCTCTTCAGCCGGACCCTGGCCGGCTTCGTTGCCACCCACGCCGGCTGGCGGCAGATGTTCTGGCTGGGCGTGCCCATGGCCCTGGGCGCCGGCGGCCTGATGGCGCTCGTGCTGCCGCGCAGCCGGCCCGAGACCGATATCGGCTACGGCGCCCTGCTGGCCTCGCTGGCCAAGCTGTGGAGCCAGTTCCCCGCCCTGCGGCTGGCGGCCGTTTCCCAGGCCCACCTGTTTGCGGCCTTCACCGCCTTCTGGACCATCCTGGCCCTGCGGCTGCAGGACCCGCGCTTCGGCCTGGGCGCCGATGTGGCCGGCCTGTTCGGCGTGGTGGGCGCGGTGGGCATTCTCGCCGCCCCGATCGCCGGCCGCATCGCCGACAAGCGCGGGCCCCAGCAGGTGATCGTGCTGGGCGCTGTGCTGACCCTGGTCGCGTGGATGATCTTCGGCCTGTGGACCTCGGTGGCCGGGCTGGTGGTCGGGGTGATCGTGCTGGACTTCGCGGTGCAGAGCTCGCTGATCTCCAACCAGCACGTGGTCTACGCCCTGAAGCCCGAGGCCCGGGCGCGGCTGAACACCCTGTTCATGGGCGCGATGTTCCTGGGCGGCGCGGCCGGCTCGGCCGCCGCGGCGGCCGCCTGGAAGCTGGGCGGCTGGGGCGGTGTGTCGATCCTCGGCGTGGCCCTGGGCGCGATCGCGGCGGCGCTGCAGGTCGGGAGCCTGGCGCGCAAGCGGGGCTAGGGCTCAGACCCGCACGCCCTTGACCGCGCCGGCCAGGGCTTCCAGGGCCCGCATCTCCGGCTCGGACAGACCGAGCGTCGTCGCCGCGACGTTTTCCTCCAGACGTGACCGCCGCCGCGTGCCCGGGATCGGCACCATGGCGACGCCGAGCGCTCGGGCCTGAGCGTAGAGCCAAGCCAAGGCCGTCTGGGCCGGCGTCACGCCGCGCGCGGCGGCGATGCGTTCCACCTCCGCGACCAGTCCGTCGTTGGCGTCCAGGTTCTCCGCCGCAAAGCGCGGGAAATTCCGGCGCGCGTCGCCTTCGGGCAGGGCGCGGGCGAAGCCGCGCGCGGTTAGCAGCCCGCGACCCAGCGGCGCGAACGGCGCCAGGGTCACCCCCAGTTCGACGGCCAACGGGACGATCTCGTCCTCGATGTCACGGCTGAACAGCGACCATTCCGATTGCAGGGCCGCGATCGGATGGATGGCGTGGGCTTCGCGGAGCTCATCGGGATCGACCTCGGAAAGGCCCAGCTGGAGCACCTTTCCCGCGGCGACCAGATCGGCCAGGGCGCCCAAGGACTCCGCCAGCGGCACGGCCTTGTCGCGGCGATGCAGGTAGTAGAGGTCCAGCGTCTCGGCGCCCAAGCGCCGCAGCGATCGCTCGGCGGCGGCGCGGATGTGTTCGGGCCGGTTGCTGAGGCTCCAATCGTCCGGTGTCTCGGGCGTGCGGACATAGCCGACCTTGGTGGCGACGCGCGCCGCGCCCCGGCTGCGGCGCAGGAAATCGCCCAGGAAGGTCTCGTTGGCCCCCAAGCCGTACATGTCGGCCGTGTCAAACAGGGTCACGCCCAGGTCGAGAGCGCGGTCGAGCGTCGCGCGGGCCTCGGCCTCGTCGGTCTGGCCGTAGAACTCGCTCATGCCCATGCAGCCCAGCCCCTGGGCGCCGACCTTGGGGCCGCCTCGGCCCAGTTCGACCTGAGGAAGCGCGTGCGAAATGTTCGTCATGGAAGGGCTCCGAATGAATGACGAACAGCCCTATAAGTGTGGACCATGGTCCAGGGTCAAGGAGTCAAAAGCATGCTGATCTCGGAGTTCGCGCGCGCCGCCGGGCTGCCTGTCGACACGGTCCGGTTCTATGTGGGCAAGGGGCTGCTGAGGCCCGAGCGCGGTGACAAAGGCGGCGGCAACCCGTACCAGATCTTCACCCGCGACGACCTCACGGCCGCCCGCATGATCCGCTTGCAGCAATCCCTCGGCTATTCGCTGCGGGAGATCGCCGACTTGAGCGCGGAATATCGCGCCGGCGGCGGTGGGGACGAGCGCACCGCGCAGGTGCTGCGGATGCAGATCGAGCGCCTGCTGCAGCGCCGAGCCGAGCTCGACTCGGCTTTGGGCTTCTTGCAAGGCAAGCTCGATTGGCTGGCGGCGGGACGCCCCGGCGACGTCTCGCGTCTCGAGGACTATCTGTGCGGCGCTGAGGTCGAGAGCTCCGCCAGGCCCTCAGCCATGGAGACGACCGGCGCATAGCCAAGCTCGCGTCGAGCCTTGCCAATGTCGAGCGTCACCTCGATGGCCGAGGCGGCGAAGCCTTGCAAGGTCAGCGGCGCGGATTTGCGCCCCCGTGTCGCCGCGCCGATCAGATCGCCGACGGCCGCGACCGCGCGGACTATCGCGCGCGGGACCACCTTTTCCGGCGCCGTCTCGCCCTGGGTCTCCAGCAGCGCTGAGACGAAGGTCCGGAATGCGACCGGTTCGCCGTCGGAGAGGAAATAGATTTCGCCGCCGCGCCCGACCTTCAGCGCCAGGTCGACGCCGTGGCAGAGATTGGCCACGTGCGTGGTCGAGGTCCGATAGTCGCCGCCGTCGATCCAGGCGAGGTTTCCTGAGCGGGCGGCCTCCACCAGCATCGGCAGGGCGGTGGTGTCGTCGCGCCCCCAGACGAAACGCGGACGCACCACGACGACCGCGAAGGCCTCGTCGGCCATCGACAGGGCGATCGTCTCGGCCGCAATCTTGCTGCGTGAATAGGAACCGGCGGGCCGGGCCGGATAGGGACGGGTCTCGTCGACGTGCCTGAGCGGGCGTCCGTCGCCGAGGACCGACTCCGTGCTCAGGTGGACGACGCGACGAACGCCGGCCGCACGCGCGGCCCGGAGCACGTTCCGGGTTCCCTCGGCGTTGGTTCGCATCTGCGCCGAGCCGCCATGGCCGTGGTCTGTATCGGCGGCGGCATGGACCACGGCGTCGCAGCCGGCCATGGCCTCGCCGATGGCCGGATCGAGGATGTCGCCGACGACCGCCAGGGCGCCCATCGCGCGCAGGCGTTCGGCGGCTTGGGCCGTGCGCGCCAGGGCGACGACCTCGACGCCGTCCCGCAGGAAGTGGCGGACCAGGTTGCGGCCCACATAGCCGGCGGCGCCGGTCAGGAAGAGGCGGCGCGGGCAGGCGCGGGCGCTCATCGCCGCGCTTTGGGCGGCGGAAGAAGAGGTCGTCATTCGAAAAATCCGGTTGGGGAGGAGGATCAGTCGCCCGTGGGCGAGCCGTCTTGTGGTCTCGCGGCGGCCAGCCATTCGATCTCTCGAACGATCCTGTCGCGCTCGGCCGTCGGGAAATGGTGGAAGTCGAGGAACTCGAGGAACTTCAGCCCCTCAAGAGCGAGATAGGCCAGCAGGGCGCCGCGCGGCGAGGCCGAGGTTTCCAGCACACGCGTGACGACGCTAGCTTGATTGGCCTGCATTTTCCGCCGGAGATCGGCGTCCAGAACCAGGGCGGCGCTGAGGTTGAGGGCGACGGCGCGAAAGGTCTCGGGCGGCGCATGCGCGCCGCCGCGTATCCGGCCGCGGATGACGGGGCTGTCCTGGCCTTCCAGATCGGCTTCAAGCGCAGCGTGGCGCGCGTTGTCGGCCCGGAACGAGCGATCGACCACAGCCTCGATCAGCGCCTGCTTGGTCTTGAAGTCATAGATGACGCTGGCCTTGCCGACCCCGGCCTCCTTGGCCACGGCGTCCAGCGTGAGGTTCGCCGCGCCATCCCGCGCGACGACGCGCTCGGCGGCGTCGAGAATGGCCTGCTGATCGATGACTCGCGGTCTTCCCACATCGACTCCTGTTTATAACCGACCGGACGGTTATAAATAAATCGCGATCCCGCGTAAAGTCCGCCGATCGGAGCGGCTTAGCGCGCGGTGACGCCCAGCCGCTCCAGCGTCGCGCCGTCCAGCCGTCCGCCGAAGTACTTGGCCAACGCCTCGGCGAAGACCGCCGCGTCTGGCGCGGCCCGCGTGAACAGGGTCAGGCTGGAGTGGAGCTTCAGGTCGTCGGGCGAGCCGAAGATGGCGTGGGCGGTGCGGCCTTCCAGGGCGTTCAGCGCCTCGACGCAGGCGATCAGGCGCGGGCCCAGCAGCGGATGGGCCAGGTAGGCGCGGGCCTCGTCCAGGGAGTCGATGGCGTAGAACCGCGCCATGGCGCTGTGGCCCAGGCCCGCGATCTGCGGAAAGACGAACCACATCCAGTGGGTGGTCTTGCGGCCGCGCTTCAGCTCGGCCAGCGCCGTGTCATAAGCGTCGGCCTGGGCTTCGACGAAGCGGTGGAGGTCGAGGCTCCGGTCCATGGCGATGAAACGCATGGCGCGCGAAAAAGCCCGCGATCGGATGATCGTGGGCTTCTTGGCATGCCGTCCTTGCCCTTCGACAGGCTCAGGGTGAGGACGACTGTCGGCATCGTGTCCGTGGAAACCTCACCCTGAGCTTGTCGAAGGGCGAGGTTTCAGCGCGGTCCTAGAAGTTCACGTCCAGCCGTGCGCCGAAGTAGCGGAAGGCGTCGCGGCCCGGGAACCAGGTGCGGCCCGCCGCCGTCGGGATGGCGGGATTGCTGTAGCCCGACGTGCCGTTGCCCAGGCCTTGGGCGTAGCGCTTGTCGAAAAGGTTGTTGGCGAAGGCGGTCAGCTTGTAGCGGCCGTCATTGGCGGCGATCCCGAGCGTCAGGTCGGTGATGCTGTAGGCCTTCTGCACCTGGCGCGGGTCCTGGCTGAGCGCGAAGTTGACGTCGTCCTGCCAGCGCACGGTGGCCCCGACGAAGCCCTTGAACGGCAGGCCCGGCAGCTCGACCTCGTACTGGCCGCCGATGTTGAACTTGATCTTCGGCGTATTGTTCAGCCGCTTGCCGTGCAGGTTCTGCACCCGGCCGTTGGTGCGGGGCGTGGTGTAGCATTCGCCCGGCGCGCCGACGAAGGCGGGGTCGGTGCTCGTGGTCGTGACCTGGCCCGTATAGCAGGGGCCGTTGGGGAAGGTGACGACCGTGGCGTCGGTATAGGCGAAGGCCCCGTTCAGCCGGAAATTCTTGGTCAGCCGTGCCACGCCGTCCAGCTCCAGCCCGCGCGTGCGCAGGTGACCGACGCTATTGAGGAAGGTCAGGAAGGTGCCGTCGGGCAGGGTGTTGGTCACCGAGGTCTGGAAGCCGCGATAGTCGGCGCTGAACACCGTGGCGTTGAAATAGACCCGGCGGTCGAACAGGCTGCTCTTGAAGCCGATCTCGTGGTTCTTGGCCGTCTCGGGCGGCACCGGCATGTTGGCGGCGATCCGCGCGTCGAACGTGCTGACCAGGTCGTAGGCCTGGCCCTTGTAGCCCGTCGAATAGGTGGCGAAGGTCATGATGTCGGGCGTCCACTTGTACTGGACCCCGACCTTGCCGGTCACCGCGTCGTCCTGGTTGGCTCCGGCGAATTCCTGCACCGTGGTCGGCGAGTTGATCGTGGTGTTGGCGAAGATCGTCTTGTGGAACTGGTAGTCGATCTTCTGGCGGTTGATCCGCGCGCCGCCGGTCAGGCTGAGCTTGTCGGTCAGGTCGAAGGTGGCGTTGGCGAAGGCCGAATAGTTCTCGTTGGTGCTCTCGGCCAGATAGCGGGCCAGCTGCAGCACCGGGCCGCGGTTCAGATAGCGGTCCAGCTCGTTGCGGGCGTACCACAGGCCGGCCACGTAGCGCAGGCGCTGGTCGCCGGGCGAGGTCACGCGGAACTCCTGGGTCACCGACTTGGCGTGGAAATAGCCGTTGATGTTGGCGCCGCTGTTGATGCCCGAGGGGCTGGCCACCGGGAAGCCCAGCAGGAACGGCACGTCGGTGCCGTCGATGTCCTGGAAGTCGGTCATCTTCCAGCGATCGCTTGAGGTGATCGACGAGACGGTGTGGCCCTTCAGGACCGAGCCGTCGCCGAACAGGTAGTCGAGGCGGGCGGTGGTCCCGAACACCTGCGAATTGCCGCCGCCGATGCGGCCGTCGGCGCGGACGAAGTGGTTGTTCTTGTCGATGGTGATGCCGCGCAGGGTCGTGGTCGCGGGGAAGGCCGGCTCGCCCTGGTAGAACAGGCCCGGCGTCAGCTCGGTGATGGCGCTGGCGCAGCAGCTGGAGACATTGCTGTTGAAGCGCGGCGCGAGACTCAAGGTCAGGTTCTCGGTGGGCGTCCACTCGATCTTGGCGGTGGCGGTGAAGCCGGCGCTGCCGTTGACGCTCTTGCCGGTGGTCAGATTCTTGAGGTTGCCCTGGTAGTCGCTCTTGGCCACCGTCAGGCGCACGCGGACATCGTCATTGATCGGCCCGGTCACCGTGAAGCCGGCGCGCTTCTCGCCGTCGTCGGTGACCAGCAGCATGGCCTTGCCGCCGAACGTGCTGGAGGGGGCGGCGGTGACGATGTTGAGCACGCCGGCAATGGCGCTCTTGCCGAACAGGGTCGACTGCGGTCCGCGCAGCACCTCGACGCGCTCGACGTCGATCAGGTCCTTGAAGGCGGCGGCCTGGAAGCCGATCGGCACGTCGTCGATGACCACGGCGACGTCCGACTCCACGGCGATGCCGTTCGAGAAGGTGCCGATGCCGCGCATGTTGATGCTGAAATTGCCCGGCTGGCTGCCGTAGTTGATCACCAGGCCCGGCGACAGCTTCACCAGGTCGCCCAGCTCGCGGACATTGTTGCGGTCCAGCACGTCCTGGGTGACGGCGGTCACCGACACGGGCACGTCCTGCAGGCGCTCGGCCCGCTTGGTCGAGGTGACGATGATCTCTTCCAGCTGGGCCGAAGCGTCGGGCCCGGAGGCCGATTGCGCCAGGGCCAGGCCCGGCAGGGCGGCCAGCGCGACGGCGGCCGCCGTCGACGCCAGCAAGAGGCGGCGTGTTCTGATCATGTGTTTCGCTCCCACGGACGTCGACCGGTTGAACCCGGCTTGAAGACGCGCTAATTTGGTAAGACCAATTGGGCAGTGAAGTCAGATTCTGTCAAGCCAATCGAAAGATCGTTGTTCTATCGATTGAAGGAGCGCCTTCGGGTTCTGGGTTCGGGACCTGAAATGGCTGCTTTTGCGCACGCGATGGGCCTCGCCAGTCCATCGATCTGATTTGTCCGTATGGTCATATAACTGTGGATGGGTGGCCAGAATTGGCTATACCAATGCCACGTCCAAGATCACGAGCGCCGAATGTCCGACAGTCCCACGCCCCTGAACGCCCGCGCCACCACCGATCGCGAGGGCCTTGGGCGGATGAACGCCGGCCAGATCCGCGACGCCTTCGTGATCGGCGACCTTTTCCGCGGCGGCGAGATCCAGATGACCTATGTCGAGGTCGAGCGGGCGGTGGTCGGCTCGGCCGCGCCGCTGGACACGCCGCTGGCGCTGAAGGCTGGAGCCCAGCTGAGCGCCGAATACTTCTGCGAGCGTCGCGAGGTCGGGATCATCAATATCGGCTCGGTCGGGTGGGTCGAGCTGGACGGCGCCCGCCATCTGCTGGAGACCCACGACAGCCTCTATGTCGGCAAGGGCGTACGCTCGGTGGTGTTCGGCGGGGCCGGAGCCAAGTTCTACTTCGTCAGCTATCCGGCCCACGCGGTCTATCCCAGCAAGCTGGTGCGCAAGGACGAGGCCCGGCGCATCGACACCGGCAGCCAGAAGACCGCCAACCAACGGGTTATCCGCCAGAGCATCCGGCCCGGCATCGTCGAGACCTGCCAGCTGGTGATGGGCTTCACCGAGCTGGCCCCGGGCAATGTCTGGAACACCATGCCGCCCCACACTCATGGTCGACGGTCAGAGATCTACATGTATTTCGACGTCGCTCCGGCCCGGGTGATGCACATCATGGGCGAGCCGTCGAACCCTCGCACCGTGTTCATGGACGACGGCGAGGCGGTGTTCTCGCCCAGCTGGTCGATGCACAGCGGCGTCGGCACCGGCGACTATCGCTTCGTGTGGTCGATGGGCGGCGAGAACCTGGACTTCGACGACATGGATCACCTGACGCTGGCGGATCTGGGGTAGGGGCGGGTGGCTTTCACGGCCAGCTCCGCACGCCCCCTCCGTCACGATGCGTATCCGCAGCGCGCCACCTCCCCCGTTTCACAGGGGAGGAGGAAAGCCGCTGACCTGCTCCTCCCCTGCGCAGCGGGGGAGGTGGCGCGGCGCCGATAGGCGACGTGACGGAGGGGGCGCTGCCGAGCCCGCCAAGCCGGACCATTCCATCCGGCTCCAGAAGTCCCTATCTCCCGGCTCACAATCGCCGGACCGGAGACCAGACCATGACCCAAGACGCCCAGACCAAAGTCGCCATCGTCACCGGCGCCTCGGGCGGCATCGGCGCCGAGACTGCCAAGCGCCTGGCCCGCGACGGCTTCGCGGTGGTGGTCAACTACGCCGGCAACGCCGCTTCGGCCGACGCCGTGGTCGGTGAGATCCAGGCGGCCGGCGGCAAGGCCCTGGCCCATCAGGCCGACGTCGCCGATCCCGCCGACGTGCGCGCGATGTTCGACGCGGCGGAGGCGGCCTTCGGCGGGGTGGACGTGCTGGTCAACAACGCCGGCGTCATGAGCCTGTCGCCGATCGCCGATACCGACGACGCCGCGTTCGACCGGATGATCGCCATCAACTTGAAGGGCGTGTTCAACACCCTGCGTGAGGCGGCCAACCGGCTGCGCGACGGCGGTCGGATCATCAACCTCTCGACCAGCGTCGTGGGCATGCTGCTGCCGGCCTACGCCGTCTACGCCGCCACCAAGGCCGGGGTGGAAACGATGACCAGCATCCTGTCCAAGGAACTGCGCGGCAAGACCATCACCGTCAATTCGGTGGCTCCGGGCCCGACCGAGACGCCGCTGTTCCTGACCGGCAAGTCCGACGAGCTGGTCGAACGGCTGGCCAAGATGTCGCCGCTGGAGCGCCTGGGGCAGCCGGCCGACATCGCCGCGGCGGTGTCGTTCCTGGCCGGGCCGGACGGAGCCTGGATCAACGGGCAGACGTTGCGGGCGAACGGCGGGATCATCTGATCCCTAGTAATTCCCGATATTGATGATGTTGCCGTCGGGGTCCTTGAACCAGGCGACCTTCATCTCGCCGGACACATGGACGTCGCCGTCCAGGGTGACGCCCGGCATGTCCTGATAGTGCTCGAAGGCGACGCCCTTGGCCTGCAGGCCCTTGAGCACCTCATCGAAGCTGGGGCCTAGCGACCAGGTCACCGTGGTGGCCTGGTTGGTCCCGGCGAAGGCCGACTCGTAGACCAGCAGGGTGGTGTCGCCGGCCTTATAGCCCTGCACGCCGTCCTCGCTGGCCTCCAGCGGCGTCAGGCCCAGCACCTGTTCATAGAACGGCCGCGCCGTGGCCAGGCTCTTCACCGGCACGGTGGCCTGGGCGTCGTGGGTTCCGAGCATCGGAGGGCTCCTGCGGATCGGGATGCGCCGGAACAACCGATGCGACGGGCCTCTTGTTCCCCAATCAGGCGACCGGCCAGAGGTCTCCGGGCGCGTAGTGTTCGATGCGGCCGACCTTGGCCACCGCGGCCAAGATGTCGGGGCGGGCGCGCAGGGCGTCCATCCGCGCCTTCATGTCGATGTCGTACGCGGTGGCGAACGGCGCCAGTGGCGTGTCCTGCAAGGCCAGCAAGGCCTCCGAACGCTGGCTGGGGTCCTCCAGTCTCGCGATGAGCAGGGCGGCCGCGCCGTCCAGGTCGCCGCGATAGGTCAGCACCTCGAAGAGGTTCAGCTTGCCCTCCAGGCCTAGGGCCCGCAGGTCGGCCACGGCCTTGTCGGCCGCCTTGGCGTCGCCCAGCTGGATCGCGGCGGCGGCGCGCACGTATAGGCCCACCGATCGGCCGTAGGGCGACATCAGGTCCAGTCGCACGGTCGACACCGTCGACAGGGCCTCTTTGGAGCGCCCCAGCCTGACCTGGGAGGCGGCGAGGTTGAGGGTCTGGCTGACATTGGCCTTGCCGTGCTCGGGCACGCGGGCGCCGGCGGCCAGGATGGCCAGGGCCTCGTCGCCGCGACCCAGCCGTTCCAGGGCCATGTTCCCCTGGTTGTGGGCCCACGGCAGCATGTCGTCCATGTCGCTATAGGCCTTGGGGTCGTCGTTGGCCTTGGTGATCGCCGCCTCGATGACGGTTAGCGCCTCAGCCGGCCGGTTGAGCGCCAGCAGGGCCTCGGCTTTCGCCGTCTGGCCCGACAGCCGCGCCGGGTGGGTCTTGATCAGGGCCTCGACCGCTTTCAGCCGCGCCACGGCGGCGACGCGGGGCAAGAAGCGGTCAGGGCCGGCGCCGCCAACCGGGTCGAAGGCCTTGTCGGCGCGCATTTCGATCAGCACGTCGCGGTCGGCGATCCCGGCCACGGCCTTCTCGGCCTCGGCGGTGCGGCCGCGCGCCAGCAGGCCCCGGGCGTAGTCGCGCCAGAAGGCGCTGTTGTCGGCGAAGGGGTCTTCCGGCTTCCAGCCGCCCTGGACGATGGCCTCGTCGAGGCCGAAGGCCTTGGCCTCGCCGCCGGGCAGGGCCAGCGTGCGGCGGCGAACGCCGTATATGAAGCTCTCATCGAACTCGGCCAGGGTCTCTGGAAACCGCGCGGCCAGCACGGTCATGCTCCTCACGGCGTCCTCGTGGTCATTGGTCTTGGCGGCGATCTGCAGGCGCAGCGACCAGTCGAAGCCTTCGGCCTCGGCCAGTTCGGAGGTCGGCACGATCGCGGCGCGGGCGGCGGGCAGGTCACCGTCGTCATAGGCCAGGGCGGCGATCATCAGCAGGACGGCGCGCTTCAGGGGCGAAGGAGCGGTGTCGAAGGTCTTGCGCTTTGACGCCTTCTCCAGCGTCTCGCGGGCGTGCTTGCCGTCGCCGCGCTCGACGTCGGCTCGAGCCTCGGTGACGGCCAGGATCAGGGCGTCGTCCGCGCCAGCCGCGGCGGCGGGTTGCGGACGCAGGTCGGCGAGGGCGGGAACCGTCCCGCAGGCCAGGAACAGGACGGCCGTTCCGGCCAGCAACACACCACGCAAACCCGCACCCCCGGAAATCACTTGCGGTTGCAGAACAGCATGGCCGCGCGCGCCATGGCAACGCTTTCGCGTGGCGATTGACTCTTCATATACTGTGTGAGACACAGTGTGCGCCACACACCATGTGGCGCACACGATACGGCGCACACCATGCCAAACGATACGGATATCTTCGAACAGCTCCGCCAGGAGCTTCGGCGCGGCACCCTGATCCTGGCCGTGCTGGCCCAGCTTCGGGTCGAGCGCTACGGCTACAGCCTGCGTCAGGCGCTCTCTTCGGTGGGCGTCGAGATCGACGAAGGCGCGCTCTATCCCATGCTCCGGCGGCTGGAGGGGCAGGGCCTGCTCGCCAGCGAGTGGCGCGAGGAAGACAAGCGCAAGAAGCGTTTCTACCGCCTCTCGGCCGAGGGCGAGGCCGTGCTGGCCCGCCTCGCCGCCGAATGGCGCTCCATCAACGACACCCTGCAACCCCTGCTCTGAGAGAGGCCTGATCATGGACCTGCTCGACCGTTATCTGGGCGCGATCGCTGCCCTGCTGCCCGCCGCCCAACGCGAGGACATCATCGCCGAGCTGCGCGACGTCCTGATGAGCCGCATCGAGGACAAGGAGGCTCAAGCGGGCCGCAAGCTGAACAGGAAGGAACTGGAGGACCTGTTCCGTGAGTTCGGTCATCCGCTGGCGGTCGCCGGACGTTACGGCCCCCAGCGCGCCCTGATCGGGGTGGAGCTCTATCCGTTCTACATCTTCGCGGTGAAGGCGGCCCTGGCCATTGCGGCCATCGTCACCCTGATCCCGGCGGTGGTCGGCTTCGTCACCGAGGGCGGGGCGGTGGTGCGGGTGCTGCTGCACGCCTTCAACGGCTTCATTCCCACCGCGCTGAAGCTGATCGGCCTGATCACCATCGTCGGGGCCATGGTCGAGCGCGGTTGGATCAAGGCCGGCGACTTCGGCCAGTGGAAGGTCAGCGACCTGCCGACCGTCCCGGCGAAAAAGGCGTGGTTCCGCACCACCCGCTTCGAGGCGCTGTTCGAGGTGGTGTTCATGGTCTTCTTCACCCTGTGGTGGGTTGGCTTGATCGACCTGCCGATCGGCGCTGGCCCCTATGGCGCGCAGGGCGAGGTGCAGATGACACTGGCCCCGATCCTGACCGAGTTGCACTGGCCGATCCTGGCCATGTCCGTCGGCCAGGTGATCTCCGGCCTGATCCTGGTGATCCGTCCGGCCTGGGTCGCGCCGCGCGCCGTCGCCGAGATCCTGCTGTCGCTGGCCGGCATCGCCCTGGCCGCGGTGCTGTGGCCGCGCATGCCGCTGGTCACGTTCAGTGGTCCGGAGGCTGCGGCCGAAGGCGTGGCGACCTTGCAGACGATGGTCGACCACATCATCAAGGGCAGCGCCCTGGTGGCGGTGGCCATCTGCGCCGGCAAGATCGCCATCGAGGGCTGGCGGCTGGCGCGGTTGGGGAAGGCCTGAGCCCAAGTTGTCATCCCCGCCGCAGAGCCGGGACTGCCAAAAGCTCTGCGCTTGCCGTGGCCCCGGATAGCCTCTGAGAGGCTTCCGGGAGGACACTTAAGAGTCTACTTCTTCGGCTTGGCGGCCGTGTTCACGACCGCGCCGACCCCGGCGCCGACGACCGCGCCGACCGGTCCGCCGACCACGGCGCCGGTGGCCGCGCCGGTCGCCGCGCGCTGTTCCATGTTGTGCCCGCAGGCGGTGAGGAGCAGGGCGGTTGACGCAAGGACAACCGCCCGCGCGGCGTTAGGGTTAAGGCGCATCGAGCGGTCCTTGAGATGGTGAATTTTCGCCATCAGTAACGGCGCCCGTCAGGGTCGAGTTCCCTGAATCAAAGTCTTGAGAACAGTGTTCCCAATGCTTCGCATCGCGGCAAATAACGGATTTTTTTGGCTGTCCGGTTTTTCTAGCGAATCAAGGCGTTAACGATCTTGACTGCGGCTTTTCAGCCTAAAATCCATGCTGCACTGCGGCATTAGCTTGCGACTCGTGGCGGGATCGTTCATAAGCCGGTCATAAGTAGGTTTTCGGCCACATCGTGAAACGGCCGGACCTCCGCTTTTAGAGCTGCCCGACAGTGAGTTTTCCGGGTCTCTAGAGGCGCTTTTGTCGGGGGGCGGTACGCCCTCGCCGCGCAGGACACGAGTTTTGTATATCAAGTCGCAGACGCGTGCGGACGCACGTGGGCTGGTCGGCGCCGTATTGGTCGGATCCATCACGGGTCTGGCCCTGGGCGGCGTTTACCTTGCTGGCGGGCTGGCCCAGACGGCCACCCAACACGCCCGCGTCACCCGCTTGGCCGACGGCGCTTCGGAGGGTTTCTCCGACGCCGCCCTGGTCAACGCCGTCTCCAGGATGGACCAGGGCGCGCTCGCCGTGGCCCGTCGTCACGATCCGTACACTTCCGCCGGCGCCGCCCAGCGTGATCGCCAGGTCGCTCTGATGGTCGCTCGTCTGGAAAACCGCCGGGCGGGGGAAAGCGTTCCCGACATTCGCAGCGGCCCCCTGATGCTGCGCGCCAGCTTTGGCGGTCCGTTCAACCCGGCCGCCGCGCCGTTCCGCTTCGGCAACGTGCTGGAAAGCTCGCGCGAGCTCGATTGCCTGGCCGAGGCCGTCTATTACGAAGCCCGCGGCGAGACCCCCAGCGGCCAGGCCGCCGTGGCCCAGGTCGTCCTGAACCGCGTCCGCCATCCGGCTTTCCCGAAGTCGATCTGCGGCGTGGTGTTCCAGGGCGCCTATCACCGCACCGGCTGCCAGTTCAGCTTCGCCTGCGACGGCTCGATGAACCGGGGCCGTGAACGCGGCGCCTGGGGCCGCGCCCAGAAGATCGCATCGCGCGCCCTGGCCGGCGCGGTCATGAACGAGGTCGGCTCGGCCACCCACTTCCACACCACCGGCGTCGCGCCGGGCTGGGGTCCGCGCCTGCTGCGCGTGGCCCAGGTGGGCATGCACGTGTTCTACCGCTTCGGCGGCCGCACCGGCGCGCCGGGGGCCTTCACCTCGACCCCGCGTCCCTCGACCGTGGACGACATGCCCAACGCGCCCGAGATCGCCAACATGACGGCCGACGGCAAGCCGATGACCTCGGGTCTGCCCAGCGCGCCGATGCTCTACGCCGCCAACGCCGTGGCCGCCGTCCAACCGGCCCAGCCGCGCGGCATGGGCGGCCCGCTGGGTCCCGCGACCGAACCGGCCTCGGCGCCGATCGCGACCGCCCCGGCCGCCAAGTCGATGGTCGAGAAGACCTCGGCCGACGTCGTCAGGACGCCAGCAGCGGCCTCGACCGGAGCTGCTTCCTAACCGCGCCCGGCATGTGGCTGCTGGCGAAGCGCATCTGCTTGGCCCGCTTGCCCACGAAGTAATGCAGGTCCTTCCCGGACGCCGCCTTGAACACCACCTCGGCGGCGTCCTCGACGGGATAGACCTCCAGCCCGCCCTTCTTCAGGGCGTCGGCCATGTTCTCGTTGGTCCCTGACGCGCCGGCGTTGAGGATCGGCGTCTCCACGAACCACGGCATCACGCAGGCGACGCTGACCCCGTGGGCGGCGTATTCGACGTCCAGCGCCTCGGACAGGCCGCGCACCGCGAACTTGGTGGCCGAATAGACCGCCAGCTTCGGCGAGCCGTACAGCCCCGCGCACGAGGCGACATTGATCAGCCGACCGCGCCCGGCCTTCAGCAGCGGCAGGCCGGCCCGGGCGCCGTGGATCACGCCCTTGATGTTGATGTCGATCTGGATGTCGCAGTCGGCCTCGCTGAGATCCTCCAGCACCCCGAACCGCGCCACGCCGGCGTTGTTGAGCAAGGCGTCCAGCTTGCCCCCGGTCTCCTTGCCGAACGCGCCCAAGGCGTTGTCCCAGCCGTGGCGGTCGCGGACGTCCAGCCGGTAGGTCGCGCCGTTGTCCGGACCGATCGCGGCCAGGGCGGCCTTCAGGCCCGCGGTGTCGATGTCGGACAGGCCAACGTACCAGCCCTCGGCGGCGAAGCGCTTGGCGCTGGCCAGGCCGATGCCGCTGGCTGCGCCGGTGATGAAGATGGTCTTGCGCCCGTTGGATCCGGCGTTGGCGCTCATGCGCGATCCTCCCCGTCGTTCTTATTCGTTATCAGCGATCAGACGCCCGACGGGGGAGAGGGTCAAGTCTCTGGCGATGCGACGACCCGACGCCCATATTCGGACCATGTCCATCGCTCGTGTCCGCGTCATCGACCTGGAGACCGCCGGCTCGTCCGCGCAGGATGTCTGCGAGATCGGCTGGCAGGACGTCGTGGCGGGCGAGGACGGCCGCTGGTCGGTCAGCGAGGCGCGCGGCGCGCGGCTGGTCAATCCGGGCCGCCCGATCTCGACCGCGACGATGGCGGTGCACCACATCCGGGACGCTGACGTGGCCGACGCGCCGTTCTGGAAGGAGGTCGCGCCCTCGGTGTTGCAGCCGCCCGGCGGGGTGCTGGCCCTGGCGGCCCACCGCGCGTCGTTCGAGCAGCACTTCTGCCGGCCCAGGCTGACGGGCGGGGCGCGCTGGATCTGCACCTGGAAATGCGCCCTGCGCCTGTGGCCGCATCTGCCGAGCTTCTCCAACCAGATGCTGCGGTACGAGCGGACGCCCGAAGGCCTGGTCCACGCCATCGGCCTGCCGGCCCATCGCGCCATGCCCGACGCCTATGTGACGGCGCACCATCTGCGCGACATGCTGAACGAGGCCTCGCTCGACCAGCTTCTGGCCTGGAGCGCCGAGCCGGGCCTGCTGCCGCGCGTGCCGACGGGACCGGAGCGGGGACAGTCCTGGGAGCGCCTGGCGGCCGATCGGCTGGTCGCCCTGACCCGCGATCGCGATGTCGACATCCGCTTCACCGCTGAGACCGAATTGCGCCGCCGGGGGATCGCCATCGAGCCCACCGCCGCGCCTGTGGCGCAACGGACCCTGTTCTAGCGTCAGGACTGCAAGGGGGAGGGGGCCGCAAGAGCCGGAACCCGAAGGCTGCGCGCCCGCCTTCGGATTCCGGACGGCCTTGGGGGCCGGAAGATGCGCCGCTGAGGGCGTGAGGATCTTTAGTCGGTCTGGTCGTCGATCTCGGCGTCGGGGCCGTTCTTCTTGATCGACTCGATCGCGTTCTTCGCCGAGGCCTTGGAGGAATAGCCCTCGGTCGAGAAGATCGTCTCGCTGTTGTAAACGAAGTTGACGCGGAACTCTCCCGCCTTGTCCTTCTTGATCACGAACTTATGGGCCATGGGCGTCTCCCGGAGGGGGCAAGGGGGCTTTGTCGCTTAAGCGACAATCAAGAGCCTCGCCCGCCAGGCGAGGTCGTGTCAATCGTGGGGCGTGCAAGGGAAATCACCGATGACCGCCGACGACCGCCTCGACCAGCTTTCACGCGAACTGCTGGCCGTGCCCTATTGCGACCTCAGCGCCGTCCAGAAGAGCGTCATCGACCTGATCGCCGCCGAGGCTCCGACGGGCCTGAACGAGGCGCTTGTCTCCGACGATCGTGGTTTCTGGGACCGGCTGGCCGACAAGGTCGCCGCGGTCGGCGGCTCGTGGGCCTTCATCGGCGCGTTTAGCGCGGTGCTGCTGGCCTGGGTCGCGTTGAACATCGTGCTGAAGACGGTGAACCTGGCCTTCGACCCCTATCCCTTCATCTTCTTGAACCTGGTGCTGTCGACCGTCGCGGCCCTGCAGGCGCCGGTGATCATGATGAGCCAGAACCGCCAGGCCAAGAAGGACCGCGAGAACGCCGAGCACGACTATGTCGTCAACCTGAGGGCCGAGCTGGAGATCATGCACCTGCACGACAAGCTGGACGCTCTGCGGGATCGGGATCTTCTGGAGCTGGCCAAGTGCCACTCGGAGGCGTTCACGAAGCTGGAGGCGCAGATCGAGGCGTTGAGCGCGAAGCTGGAGGCGAAGGGGTAGGCGTCCGGCGACGGTCTCGCCACCGCCCCAAACCGGGTGTAGCCCTAGACGCAACATTCGATCCGAGGTCCTTGATGCGTCTCTCCCTTCGCCTGATCGCCGGCGCCGCCGTGCTGCTCGCCGCGCCCATGGCTCAAGCCCAGACCGCCGCTCCCGCCGACTACGCCGTCGTCGCCATGAAGCCCGACACCAAGTTCCTCACCGCCGAGGAGCGGTCGGTGGTCAACCTGCTGATCCAGGCCGCCGACCAGATGAGCGCGATCTTCCTGCTGCAGTCGGCGGGCAAGGATCCGGGCCATGGCTTCTATCCGGCCGGCCTGACCAAGGCCGAGCTCGAGACCTATCTGGCCGCCCATCCCGGCGAGAAGGCCGCCATTCTCGACGGATGGACCGTGGTGCAGCGCCAGGGCGACAAGCTGGTCGCCGTGCCCTATTCGGTCGCCTACAAGCCGCAGCTGGAAAAGGCCGCCGCCCTGCTCGACCAGGCCGCCGCCATCACCACCAATCCCAGCCTCAAGCGGTTCCTGACCCTGCGGGCGACGTCGTTCCGCACCAACGACTACTTCCAGTCCGAGATGGCCTGGATGGATCTGACGGGCACGCCCATCGAGGTCGCGATCGGCCCGTACGAGACCTATACCGACGAGCTCTACGGCCAGAAGACCGCCTTCGAGGCCTTCGTCACCCTGAAGGACCCGGCCGAGAGCAAGGCGCTCGACAAGTACAAGGGCTATCTCAAGGCCATGGAGGCCAACCTCCCGGTCGAGGATCGCTACAAGAACTTCAAGCGGGGCGGGGACTCGCCCCTGGCCGTGGCCGAGCAGGTGCGCGGCGGCGGCGACAACACCGAAGGCCCGCAGACCATCGCCTTCAACCTGCCCAATGACGAGCGGGTGCGCGAGGCCAAGGGCGCCAAGAAGGTTATCCTGTCCAACGTGCTGGGCGCCAAGTACGACCGCATCCTCAACCCCATCGGCGCGCGGGCGCTGGTTTCGGAGCAGGCTCCGCTGGTCAACAAGAAGTACATGACCCTGGAGACCCTGTTCCACGAGCTGTCGCACAGCCTGGGCCCGGGCTCGATCACCGTCGACGGCCGCGCCACCACCGTGTCGGCCGAGATGAAGGACATCGGCGGCACGGCCGAGGAGGCCAAGGCCGACGTCATGGGCGTCTACAACATCCTCTTCATGATGGAGAAGAGCGAGCTGCCGGTCGCCGAGCGGCCGCAGCTGATGGCGACCTACATGGCCGGGATCTTCCGCGCCGTGCGCTGGGGCGACGAGGAAGCCCACGGCCGGGGCGCGGCCTTGCAGTACGGCTACCTGAAGTCCAAGGGCGCCTTCGCCTGGGATCCGGCCCAGAAGCGCTTCAAGGTCGACGACGCGAGGATGGCGGCGGGGATCAAGGACATCGTCGCCGATCTGGTCCGCCTGCAGGGCAATGGCGACTATGCGGGGATGGTGGCGTTCTTCGACAAGTACGCTCACCTGGACGACGAGTCGCGGGCGGTGATCGCCACGCTGAAGGACATCCCGGTGGATATCGCGCCGGTCTATCCGGACAAGATTTGAGCTCAAAGGCTGTCATCCCGGCCAAGCGCGAAGCGCGCCGAGCCGGGACCGCCGGATGCTCAGAGCTTGTTGTGGTCCCGGGTCTTCGCTGCGCTACGCCCGGGATGACAGGTTTGTTTTTGGAGCGCTCTCAGCTCGCCCCCTCGCCGCCCGTCTTGAACTTCTGCGGGTTCAGCGTGGCCTCGACGCGCTTGAGCAGGTCCTGCGGCGAGAACGGCTTGACCAGGTAGCCGTCGGCGCCGGCGTCCAGCGCCTCGCGGACGGTGCCGACGTCGCCCTTGGACGTCATCATCATCACCGACACCTTGACCCGCTGGTACTGGCGCAGCAGGCGCAGGACCTGCAGGCCGGTCATGTCGGGCATCTGGATGTCGAGCAGAACCAGATCCCAGCGGGTGTTTTGCAGCGCCTTGATGCCCAGCTCGCCGGTGGCCGTCGACGACACGGCGTAGCCCGCCTGGCCCAGCACCAATTCGACGAACTGGCGAACGACCAGGTCGTCCTCAATCACCAGTATAGCGGCGGGGGCGGTGGCCACGGGCGCGAGTCTCCTGCTTCGAACGGCCATGGTTCGGGCAGGCCAGGCGCCGTGTCAAATCGCCTGTTTTCAGACCGCGCGCGCGGTCCGGCGCAGGGCCTGGGGCGGCTGTCCGAAGGCGCGGATGAAGGCTCGACGCATGCGTTCGGGATCGCCGAAGCCGGTCTCCAGCGCCACGTCCTCGACCTGCAGCGGCTGGCTGTCGAGCAGGGCGCGGGCGGCCTCAACGCGCAGGCGCTCGACGGCCTTGGCCGGGGTGACGCCGGTCTCGGCGGCGAACAGGCGGGCGAAGTTGCGCGGGCTCATGGCGGCGCGGTCGGCCAACTGCTCGACGCTGAGGGCTTCGGCCAGATGCTCGCGGGCCCAGGCCAGCAGGCTGTCGAAGCGCCCCACCTTGATGTCGATCAGCGCCGAGAACTGCGACTGGCCGCCGGGGCGGCGATGATAGACCACCAGCTGCTGGGCCGTGCGCCGGGCGATGGCCTCGCCCTCGTCGGCGCCGACCAGCGCCAGCGACAGGTCGATGCCGGCGGTGATGCCGGCGGAACTCCACACCGCGCCGTCCTGGACGAAGATCTTGTCGGGCTCCAGCCGGATGGCCGGATAGCGTTTCTGGATGTCCTTGGTCCGGCTCCAGTGGGTAGTGGCGCGCTTGCCGTCCAGCAGGCCGGCCTCGGCCAGGATGTAGGTCCCTGAACAGACGCTGGCGACGCGGCGGGCGGTGCGGGCCGTGTCGCGCACATAGGCCAGGGTGGTCGGGCAGGACGCGGGCGCTCTCACGCCGTCGCCGCCCACCACCAGCAGGGTGTCCAGCGGCGGCGCGTCGGCCAGCGCGATGGTCGCTACCGACAGGCCCGAGGAACTGGCGACCATGCCGCCCTCCAGCGACAGGAACACCAGGTCATAGGCCCCCGGCGAGAACCGGCCGGCGATCTCGAAGGTCGCGATCGGGCCCGTGGCGTCCAGCAGCTGGAAGGTCGGATAGACCAGAAAACCGATCGTGCGCGACATGGCGGTTTCCGAGGGAATTATGTCATTTCCGCCAGACGCTAGGCCGGTGATGATCCGGCGTCAATCACGGGAGGCCGCCATGACCGAGATCCAGCCGCTGAACATCGTCTTCGCCCTGTTTCCGGGCGTCACCCACCTGGACTTCACAGGTCCGCACCAGATCCTTTGTCGCCTGCCGGGGGCTAAAGTCACGGTCGCCAGCCTCGAAGGCGGCGAGATCGAAGCCGACGGCTTGGTCTTCGCGCATCTGCCGCGCCTGGGCGATGTGGAGCTGTGCGACGTGCTGGTGGTGCCCGGCGGGTTCGGCACGACCGAGGCGATGGCCGACGAAGCCTTCCTGGGCGAGATCCGCCGCCTGGCCTGGGGCGCGCGCTACGTGACCTCGGTCTGCACGGGCTCGCTGGTGCTGGGCGCCGCGGGACTGCTGAAGGGCAAGCGGGCGGCCTGCCACTGGGCCTGGCGCGACCAGTTGGCGCTGTTCGGCGCCATCCCCGATCCGGCCCGCGTGGTCCGCGACGGCAAGATCTTCACCGGCGGCGGGGTGACGGCCGGCATCGACTTCGCCCTGGTCATCGCCGCCGAGATCGCCGGCGAGGACGTGGCCCAGGCGATCCAGCTGGCGGTCGAATACGCGCCGGCTCCGCCCTTCGACAGCGGCCGGCCCGAGAGCGCGCCGGCCAAGGTGCTGGAGCGGGTTCGGCGGATCTACGCCCACGGCATGCCCGAGCGGTTGGCGGCGGCGGAGAAGGCTGGGGCGCTTCTCTAAAGCCCTCCCCCTTGATGGGGGAGGGTTGGGTGGGGGTGATAGGGCGCTTGCCGGTTGAATCGCCGCGTCACCCCCATCCCCGACCCTTCCCCCATCAAGGGGGAAGGGAGAATTACCCGACCCGCACGCCCGTCATCGAGATCGCCGCGAACACGTCGTCGGTGAAGAAGCTAACCGCCTCATCCGCCTCCTGCGCCCCCAGCACATAGAGCAGCGGCAGATAGTGCTCGGCGCTGTTGATCGACACTGCCGCGTCCGGGCCCAGCGACTCCCAGTCGATCAGCGGGTCGTGGTCGCCGGCCAGGATCAGCGCCTTGGCGGCTTCGTTGAAGCGGTCGGCCCAGGGCGGGGCTTCGGGCCGGCGGAAGTCGGCGGCGCGGAGGTTGTGGACGATGTCGCCGCTGCCCATCAGCAGCACGCCCTCGTCGCGCAGGGCGGCCAGGCGCCGGCCGGCCTCGTAGTGCCAGCGGTTGGAGCGGCCGCGGTCGAGGCTGATCTGCACGACGGGGATGTCGGCCTCCGGATACATCGGCCTCAGCACGCCCCAGGCCCCGTGGTCGAGCCCGCGCGTGGGGTGCTGGACCACCGGATCGGGCGACAGGATCTCGGCCACCCTCGCCGCCAGGGCCGGATCGCCGGGCGCGCGGTACTGGACGTCAAACAAGGCCTGCGGGAAGCCGCCGAAATCGTGGATGGTCTCGGGCGCCGGCGAAGCGCTGACGGCCGTGGCGCCGCGGGTCTCCCAGTGGGCGCTGACCATGGCGATGGCGCGCGGGCGCGGCAGGTCGCGGCCGATCTGGCCCCAGGCGCGGCTCCAGGCGTTGTCCTCGATGGCGTTCATCGGCGAGCCGTGGCCGACGAACAGGGCGGGCATGCGGGTCATGACGGGATCTTCTTCGGAAACAGTAGAAGTTACAGATAAGAGCCGCTTCGCCGTACCGCAAGATGGAACGCCACGCGGCGCTTTTCCACCCGGGCCGGCTTTGTTAAGGCCATGGGCGTGACCGTTCCCGCTTCGCCTTCCGACTCCGCCAAGTCGCCTTCGCCCGCGTTCGCGACCTTCACGGCGGCGCATGTCCACCAGGCCGTGCGCGGCGGTGCGCTGGACTTCCTGCGCCTGCTGGCCTCGCTGCTGATCGTCCTCTACCACTTCGGGGCCGAGAGCCCGATGCGGATCGAGCGCTTCCACCAGGTGTTCTCGCGCGGCTTCCTGGCCACCGATTTCTTCCTGATGCTGTCAGGCTATGTGCTGGGCCGGGCCTATGGCGCCTCGACCCTGTCGGGCCGCATCACCCCCGCGCGGTTCTGGCTGCGGCGCGCCGCCCGGGTCTGGCCTGGGCACCTGATGGTGCTGGCGGCCATGGCGGTGCTGGTCCTGGTGCTCAACAGCGTCGGCACCGACGCCCACAAGCCCTCGCGCTTCGCCTGGGACCAGCTGCCGGTCCAGGCCCTGCTGATCCACGCCTGGGGGGTGCCCAGCGACGGCTGGAACCTGCCCAGCTGGTCGCTCTCGGCCCTGATCGTCTGCTACGCGATCTTCCCGTTCATGTGGAAGGCCGCCAACAAGGTCCGCCACCCGGTGGTGCTGCCGCTGACGGCGCTGGCGGTGGTGATCGTCTTCGAGATCATCGCCCGCAAGGTGTTCAACCACGCCCTGGCCGACATGCCGTTCCAGTTCGGCGTCGTGCGGGCGCTGCCGCTGTTCGTGCTGGGCGTCTGCCTGGCGCGCGCGGTCGAGATGAACTGGCCGTCTGAGAAGGCGGCCCGCGCCCTGCTGTGGGGCGGTGTCGCGGTGCTGGTTGGCTGGCAGGTGCTGGACCGCTACGCCCTGCCGGACGTGCTGATCTTCGACCTGCCGAGTCTCGCGGCCATCGCCTGCATCGTGCTGGGCGCCGGCCGGCTGCCGGTCAAGCAGCCCCGCGCCTGGATCGAGGAAGGCGCCAAGCTGTCCTTCGCCCTGTTCATCACCCACATCCTGGTCGGCGTGATCTATTGGAGCGCGGTCCACAAGCTGATCGAGAAGGTGCCGATCGGCATCGGCTGGCAGTGGCTGATGTGGCTGGCGGGCTTCCCCCTGGCCTATGGCGTGGCGTGGGCGTTTCACACCTATGTCGACCAGCCGCTGCAGGATCGGTTGGCGCCGTGGCTTAGGCGCAATTGATTTCCTAAAAGCTTGTCATCCCGGAAGCCTCGTAGAGGCTGTCCGGGACCCAGGAGCCGACGCACCGCCGTGGCCCCTGGGTCCCGGCTCTCCGCTGCGCTGCGGCCGGGATGACAAGAATTTTGCGGATTCGATCTTAAGCGACTTCGTGTTGCCAACGCCTCGCGCTAACACCCCGCCATGACCCGTCTGATCCCGCTGCAAGGCGTCGAGAATCTCCGCGACTACGGCGACTACGCCGCCGGCGCGGGGCGTTTGAAAAAGGGCGTGCTGTTCCGCGCCGCCCACCAGGCCGAGGCCACCGACGAGGACCTCCAGGCCCTGGCGGCCCTGAACATCGCCACCCTGGTCGACCTGCGCCGGCCCAACGAGCGGGAGCGTTCGCCGTCGCGGCGTTGGGAAGGCTTCGCCGCTCAGTTGATCGAGAACGACCAGGGCTCGCCCGACGACCCGTGGCACGTCTTCCTGCAGACCTCCGACCTCTCGGTGCAGTCGCTGCGGGACTACATGGTGGAGTACTATCGCCGCCTGCCGTTCAAGGAGCGCCACCAGGATCTCTTCCGCCGCTACTTCCTGGCGCTGGCGGAAGCCAAGGGCCCTGTGCTGATCCACTGCGCGGCGGGCAAGGACCGCACCGGCGTGCTGGCGGCCCTGACCCATCACGTGGCCGGGGTGAGCGACGACGACATCATCGACGACTACCTGCTGACCAATGACGAAGGCCGGTTCGAGCGGCGCGGGCCCAAGTTCATGCAGGTGATCCATGAGGCCACCGGCCGCGCCATCGCCGAGGACGCCATGCGCGCGGCCATGGGCGTGGAGGCCCAGTACCTCGCCACGGCCATTGCGGTGATCAAGGACCAACACGGCTCGCTGGACGGCTATCTGGAGCAGGCGCTGGGGCTCGACGCGCGGACGCTCGAGGCGGTGCGGGGGCATATTCTTCTGTAGGTGACAAACGCGCGTTTAAGTTCCACGCTCGACCTTATGCGCCGCGCAAGACGGCGTCGTGGATAGGGCAGGGCATGAACGAGACCACAGGCACGCCGCCGGGCGTGGCCAATGTCGCGACCGACGCGAGCCTGGCCGAGATCAGCCCTGCGAAGGGGCTCTCCAGAAGCGCGCTCAGCTGGATCCTGCACCAAGGCTCGCGCGACCCCTATGTGATCCTCGTCACCATCTACATCTTCGCCCCCTATTTCTCGCGGGTGCTGATCGGCGATCCGGTCAAGGGCCAGGCGGCCGTGGCCGAGATCGCCATGGCCTACGGCCTGATCACCGCCGCCACCGCCCCGCTGCTGGGCGCCTCGATCGAGCAGTACGGACCGCGCAAGCCGTTCATGCTGGCGATCCTGGCGATCATGGTCCCGCTGCTGCTGGCCCTGTGGTGGGCGACGCCCGCGGGTGGGCTTCCGGTGGCGCTGGTCGGCCTGTTCCTGACCGTCCTGGGCATCGCCTATAACTGGGGCGACGTGCTCAACAATTCGCTGCTGGCGCGGGCCTCAGGGCCGGGACAGGAGCCGGTGCTGTCGGGCCTGGGCTACGCCCTGGCCAACGCGGTGTCGGTGGCGACCCTGATCTTCATGCTGTGGGGCTTCGTGCTGCCCGGGGCGGTCGACTGGCCCGGCGTGCCCAAGGCCCCGCTGTTCGGCATGAGCTCCAGCGACCACGAGCCCAGCCGTCTTTCCGCGCCGCTGTCGGCGATCCTGATGGGCCTGGGCGCGATCCCGTTCTTCCTGTGGACCAAGGACGCGGCCCGCACCGGCGCGACCATGGTCCAGAGCCTGCGCCACGGGGCCAAGGTGCTGGCCGACACCTTCGGCAATCTGAAGGGCCACAGGGACGTGGCCACCTATCTGGGCGCGCGGATGCTGTACTGCGACGGCATGACCGCCCTGCTGATCTTCGGCGGTCTGTTCGCGGCGGGGCTGATGAAGTGGGGCGAGCTGGAGATGCTGGCCTATGGCATTTCGCTGAGCATCTTCGGCGTGCTGGGCGGCCTGGTCGCGCCTTGGTTCGACCGTGTGCTGGGCCCGCGCCGGGCGGTGCAGGTCGAGATCGCCGGGGCGATGCTGGTGCTGATCGGCACCCTGGGCATGGGCCGCGAGAAGATCTTGTTCTTCTGGAGCTGGACCGCCGCCGAGCATGCGCCGGTGTGGAACGGCCCGTTGTTCCGCACCCTGCCGGAGCTGGTCTATCTGGGCCTGGGCCTGTTGGTGGCGGTGTTCGTCACGGCGCAGTACGCCTCGAGCCGCACCCTGCTGGTGCGCCTGGCGCCGCCCGACCGGATGGCGGCCTTCTTCGGCCTCTACGCCCTGTCGGGCCTGGCCACCGCGTGGCTGGGATCGATGCTGGTCGCCCTGGCCACCAAGATCTTCGCCAGCCAGGTGGCCGGTTTCCTGCCCATCGTCGGCCTGCTGCTGCTGGGCCTGATCGGCCTGTTCTTCGTGCGGGGCGGCGAGCGCCTGCCCGAGGCGGGGTGACGCCCGCTGGGTGACGCCCCCTTGGGTGACGCCCCCTGGGTGACGGATGTCACCTCGCCGTCGTGACGTCCCGCCCTTGACCGCCGCGGCGGCCGGGCGCGAGATCGGGCAAACGCGAGGACGACGTGCTGAACCCCCACTTTGCGATCTCTGGCGCCGAACCTCCGGAGCGCCGGCGGCTGCGCCGCGTGTGGGGCCTGGTCTTTCTGGCGTACCTGCCGTTCTATTTCATCGCCTGGCTATTCCGCGCCCCCAGCCAGCTGGAGGTGACGGTCTCGATCGTCGCCCTGGTCGCCTTCCTGGCGGTGTTCGTGCAGGTGTGGTTCCGCTCCGACCGGCCCCGCCTGTGGCATGTGTTGGCCGTCTTCGCGATCGGCATGGCCCTGTCGCCGTTCAAGGTGGGCTGGAGCGTCTACACCATCTTCGCGATGTCGTTCGCCGGGCGGCTGGCCTCGCGGCGCACGGCGATCGTCGCGCTGGTCGCCATGGAGGCCGTGGTGCTCGTGGCCGGGCTGAGCATGCTGCGCGAGGCCTGGACGGTCTGGCTGTCGGGCGTGGTGTTCGGCGGCATCACCGGCGTGGCCGGCATGGTCCAGAGCGATCTGGAGCGCAAGAACGAGGAGCTGGCCGTCGCTCACGAGGAGGTCCGCACCTTGGCCGCCACGGCCGAGCGCGAGCGCATCTCCCGCGACCTGCACGACCTGCTGGGCCACACCCTGACACTGGTGGCGGTGAAGGCCGAGCTGGCCGCCCGCCTGGTCAGCCGTGACGCCGCGGCGGCCGAGCGCGAGATGCAGGCCGTGGCCGCCGCCGCCCGCGAGGCCCTGGCCGAGGTGCGCACGGCCGTGGTCGGCATGCGCGGCGCCTCGCTGGCCGCCGAGATCGAGCGGGCCCGCCAGGCCCTGACCGCCGCCAATGTCGCCGCCGAGGTCTCGGCCGCCACCACCGATGGCGATCCCAAGCGCGAGGCGGTGCTGGCCATGGCCCTGCGCGAAGCGGTCACCAATGTCATCCGCCACGCCGGCGCGTCGCGCTGCGAGATCCGGCTCGAGGTCCAGCCGGCCGGGGTGCAGCTCAGCGTCGCCGACGACGGAACGGGCGGGCTGGTCACCGAGGGCTCGGGCCTGCGCGGCATGCGCGTGCGCCTGGCCTCGATCGGCGGGGCGCTGGAAGTGGTCTCCGACCGGCGCGGCACCCGGCTGTCGGCCTTCGTCCCGGCGGAGGCCGCCTCGTGATCCGGGTGGTGATGGCCGAGGACCAGCAGATGGTCCTGGGCGCGCTGAGCGCGCTGCTGGAGTTCGAGGGCGACATCCAAGTGGTCGGCCGCGCTCCCGACGGCCGCGCGGCGCTGGAGCTTGTGCGCGCCGAGAAGCCCGACGTGCTGATCTCCGACATCGAGATGCCGCACCTGACCGGCATCGACGTGGCCCGGCAGCTGAAGGCCGACGGCTCGTCCACCCGGGTGCTGATCGTCACCACCTTCGGCCGGCCGGGCTATCTGCGCCGGGCGCTGGATGCGGGCGTGAAGGGCTATCTGCTGAAGGACGGCCCCAGCAGCGTGCTGGCCGCCGCCGTCCGCGCCGTGGCCGCCGGCGGGCGGGCCATCGCGCCGGAGCTCTCCGACACCGTCTGGGACGCCGCGCCCGATCCCCTGACCGACCGAGAGCGTGAGATCCTGCGGCTGGCCGAGGCGGGGCGCTCCAACCGCGAGATCGCCGCGGCCCTGGCGCTGTCGCACGGCACGGTCCGCAACTACCTCTCCGAAGCGGCCCAGAAACTGGGCGCCGCCAACCGCGTCGAGGCGGGGCGGATCGCCCGGTCGAACGGGTGGCTGTAGATCCTCCCCCTCTGGGGGAGCATCTATCGAAGCCCTACAGCCCGATCCCCGGCGATGGCGGGGTGAAGTCGAAGGCTGGTTCGCGGGGGCGGCGGGTCTGCGGGCCCTGACCGCCAAAGCCCCAGGTCAGGCCGACATACAGCGTGCGCAGGTTCAGCTCCTGCACGCGGCGGTCGCGCAGGGCCGGGGTGTCGATGACCAGCTTGTCGCCAAAGCTGTTGAGCGCGTCCTGCACCGTCACCACGCCAGACAGGCGGTCGTTGAACTTGTGACGGTATCCCAGGTTCAGCATGCCGGTCGGCTCGCGATAGCCCTGCGGCGTCAGGCGTTTGCCGATGGCGAAGCCGCTGACCTGGACGAAGTCCTTGGGCGTGGCCTGCAGGTTCAGCGCCGCATACCCGGAGACCACGTAGTCCGAGCGCTTGTCGGGGAAGCCCAGGTCGCTGGCGGCGATCTGGTTCCAGGCCGCGTTGCCGCTGATCGTGTAGGAGAGCTTGGGCGTCAGGCGGGCGTTGGCCACCAGCTCCAGCCCGCCGCTGCGGCTCTTGGCCAGGTTCTCCTTGGTGGTCAGCAGCACGCCGCCGCCCTGGTCGCGGACCACGTCGGTGACCCCGTCGCGGGCCTCGCGCCAGTAGAGCGTGGCCAGATAGAAATTGTAGCCCTTGCGGGTCTGGTAGGCGGTCTCGAAGGCGTCGGTGACCTGCGGCTTCAGCCGCGAATTGCCCTGCCGATAGGTGTAGGGGTCCTGGTAGATCCGGTAGGGGTTGAGGTCCTGAGCGGCCGGCCTCTGGATGCGCCGGCTGTAGCTGGCGTTGACCTGGGTGGTGTCGTCCAGCCGGTACTGGGCGTGGAAGGTGGGATAGGCGCGCAGGTAGTCGTAGCGGTCCTTCAGGCCCGAGGTGATCTGGTCGGTGTCGACCTTGGTCTCCTCGATCCGCAGGCCCGGCATCAGGGTCAGCTTGCCCATCGGCCGGTTGTAGGTGGCGTAGACCGCCTGCACCGTCTGGTCGTAGGCGAAGCGGTTGGTCAGGGACGGATCGACCACCAGCCCACCAGCCGTCGGGCCGCGCGCGCCGAAATTGTCGTAGGCGTTGTCGTCGATCTGCAGCTCGTAGCCCATGACCAGCTTGGCGCCGCCCGGCAGGGGTCGCTTGTACTCGGCCTTCAGGCGGGTCTGGTCCAGCACATCGCCGGTGCGGATGTTTTCGACATAGGCCGAGGCGGTCGGCAACTGGACGGCGCCGAGGTTGTGGCTCTCCTGCCGGTCGCGGGTGCGCTCCTGGCTGAGGTGGATGGTGGCCTCGTGCTCGTCGCCGGTGAACTTGCGCCGCCAGTCGCCCGAGACCCCAGTGGTCTCGCGCTCCAGCTGGCCGCGTCCGTCGCGGCGATAGCGGGCCACGGGAACGCCGGCGCCGTCGCGGCCGTCATAGGCCGAGCTGGCCGCCGAGGTCTGTCGGGTGTCGTTGTAGCGCAGCTCGGCGCTCAGCCGGGTCTTCTTGTCGAGGTCGTAGTCGATCCCGGCCCGGGCGTTGCTGGACCGGCTGACGGCGGCGAAGTCGACGTCAAGATCGCTGCCCGCATAGAGGCCCCCTGCCACCAGCCGCGCGCGCTGGTCGTCGATCGAACCCTTGACCTTGTCGCGCCGGAAGCCGGCGTCGCCCGACACGGTCATCTTCGGGGTGTTGTGGGCGACGCTGATCGAGCCGTTGCGGCGGCCCTCCAGTCCGACATTGCCGCGCACCGAGCCGGTCCAGCCCACGCCCTTGGCCTGCTTGGTGATCAGGTTGATGATCCCGGCGGTGCCCTCGGGGCTGAAGGCGGCCGACGGGTTGGTCATCACCTCGACCCGCTCGAACTGGTTGGCGGGAATCTGCTGCAGCATCTGGCCGCGGTTCTCGCCCCGGAACATGCCGGACGGCTTGCCGTCGATCATGATGGTGACGTTGGGATCGCCGCGTAGGCTGACATTGCCCTGCACGTCCACCTGCACCGACGGCACGCCCCGCAGGGCGTCGGCGATCGAGCCGGTGGTGGCCTGCAGGTCCTTGCCCAGGCCGTAGCTGCGGCGGTCGATGGAGCTGGTGATGGCCTGCGACGACGAGGGGGCGGTGACCGTCACGCCCTTCACCTCGGTCCCGGCATCCTTCCTGGCCGGCGGCGCGGAAGGCGCGGTCGGGGCCTGGGGGCGGACCTGGGCCTGGGCGGCGGGCGCCAGGGCGATCAGGCTGGCGGCGGCCAGCCAGGCGGCGCGGCGCGGGCCCGGTCCGGTCGAGACGGTCATCGGTGTTCTCCTGTTGTCGCCGGGACCGTGCGCCAGGGCGGTCGAGCGTTGCAGTGCCGGCGATCATCCGCACGAGGTGACACTTGTCAGGTCAGACACGCCCGTCGAGGTGACCGCCGCAGGGCGCCGGGCCGTCAAACGGGGAAATCGCGGTCTCGCGCTGTTGCGCGGAACTGGGCGCGGCTGAACGCTGCCCGGCGGTGGGTGTGACCTCTCGAGGCCGAAGTGAAACAGAGTCGCGCTGAAATCGTCGCCTTTGTCGGCGGCCACATCCTGCCGCACGAGGCGGACGTGCGCAGCTGGCTGCGCCGCTCGGGCAGCTATCCCGCCGACATCGACGACATCGTGCAGGAGACCTATTGCCGGCTGGCGGCGATGGACAGCGTGGCCCACATCGCCAACGGCCGCGCCTACTTCTTCCGGACCGCCCGCAACATCGCGATCGAGAAAATCAGGCGCGCGCGCATTGTTCGCATCGACTGCGTCACGGAAATCGACGCGCTGAACGTCGTAGATGATGAACCCTCTCCGGAACGGGTCGTCGCGGGACGGCGCGAACTGCAGCGGGTGCAGCATCTGATCGAAGGATTGCCCGACCGGTGTCGACAGATCTTCACCCTGCGCCGCATCCACGGCGTCTCGCAGCGCGAGGTCGCCGCGCGCCTGGGGGTGACCGAGAACGTCGTCGAGACCCAGGCGATGCGGGGCTTGCGTTTAATCCTGCGGGCCTTATCGGAAGCTTCCGACAAAGATCAGCCGCCAGCCGACACGGGTCATGACCGCGTTCCAGTCCGCAAAAGAGATCGATGACGAGGCGGCCGACTGGGCCGCGCGCATCGATGGTCGCGAGCTGGACGCGGATCGCGACGCCGCGCTGCAGGCCTGGCTGGCCGGCGACCCGCGTCGCTCGGGCGCCTTCCTGCGCGCCCAGGCGGCCATCAGCTTCCTGGATCGCGGACGGGCCTTGGCCGGCGCGGCGCCCGATGTCGCTTCCGTCCGTCCCAGCCGCCGGGCCCTGCTGGCCGGCGGCGGCGGAGCCCTGGCGGCGGCCGTCGCCGGCGGCGCGGCGTTCCTGACCCTGCGGCCGCAACGCCTGGGCACCCGGCTCGGCGAGATCCGCCGCGTGCCCCTGGCGGACGGTTCGCTGGTGGCGATCAACACCACCTCGGCCCTGGACGTGTCGATGAAGCCCAAGGCGCGGCAGATCCTGCTGCGCCGGGGCGAGGCCTGGTTCCAGGTCGCCAAGGACGCCGAGCGGCCGTTCGTGGTCTCGGCCGGACGCGTGCGCGTGCGGGCCGTGGGCACGGCCTTCTCGGTGCGGCGCGGCGGGGACGGCGTCGACGTGATGGTCACCGAGGGCGTGGTCGAGACCTGGATCGAGGGGCAGGCCGGCCCGCGCCAGCGCCTGTCGGCCGGCAATCGCGTGCTGCTGGCCGGCGCCAGCGCCCCGGTGGTGGCCGAGACCCCGTCCGAGATCGAGCGCAGCCTGGCCTGGCGCAACGGCGAGATCGCCCTGGACGGTGAAAGCCTGTCCGACGCGGCCGGCCAGTTCAACCGCTACAACACCCGCCAGATCGTCATCGACGACGCCGATCTGGCCCGCGAGCGCTTCGTGGGCCTGTTCCGCACGAACGAGCCGGAAAGCTTCGCCGCGGCCGTGGCGGCCACCATCGGCGCCAAGGTCAGCGAGGACGACAAGATCATCCGCCTCAGCCGCGATCGTCTGTCGTAATCATCGCGACCGCCTGAAGTATTTTCAGGAAGAATAGATCTTATATCGATTCACGATATGAGCAAAGCTGCTTCGTGCTCGATTTTATATTGATTGAGCCGCAAGCACAAAGACCGCCACCTCCTTCGAACACATCTGAGGGGGATGATGATGCGCGGTCTGAATTCACATTTCGGCGTCGCTTGCGATGCGATGACATCAGAAGACGGCGATCCGCCGCACGCGAAACGGGCGCCCGCCGACGGCGATGGCGCAAAAGCGGGCGTGTTGCACCGACGTCGGAACATTCTCCCGATCGATCGCCGGAAAAGCGGTCGGCGACCCTCGTCCTGTCAGGAGGCCGCGCTTGGCGGACCTCGGATCGATGGGGGATTGTCGATGAGCGAATGGAAACGCGCCGCCAGCCGCAGGCTGCTGTGCGCCGCATCGGCCGTGTGGGCGCTGAGCGCCGGCGCGGCCCTGGCCCAGACCCTGCCGTTCAAGATCGACTCCCAGTCGGCGGCCACGGGCATTCCGCAGTTCGCGCGCCAGGCCGGCGTCCAGATCCTGATCCAGGCCGAGGCCGCCCAGGGCCGGCGCACCGCGCCGGTGCGCGGCGACCTGCCGGTGCCCGAGGCCCTCAACCGCCTGCTGGCCGGCACCGGCCTGGTGGTTATCTCCAACGACGGCAAGACCATCATCCTGGCCCCGCCGCGCGCCGGCCTGGTCAAGGCCCGCTGGTCCAGCGGCGCCGACGCGGCGGCCGTCGCCGCGACCGCGCCCGAGCCGGCCGTCGTCCCCGAGACCCCTAGCGTCATCGAGGAGGTGATCGTCACCGGCACCCGCTCGACCTCGCGAACGGTCACCCAGAGCATGGCGCCGATCGACGTGCTGTCGGCCGCCGAGCTGACCAAGAGCGGCAAGCAGTCGACCCGCGACCTGATCTCGACCCTGGTGCCCTCGGCCAACACCTCCAACAGCGGCGCCGGCGCCAGCTTCGCCATCAAGACCGTGTCGCTGCGCGGCCTCAGCGCCGACCAGACCCTGGTGCTGGTCAACGGCAAGCGCCGGCACAACACCGCCATCCTGTTCGTCAACGGCACCACCCAGAACGGCCAGTCGCCGCCCGACCTGGACCTGATCCCCTCAGCCTCGGTCGAGCGCATCGAGGTGTTGCGCGACGGCGCCTCGGCCCAGTACGGCTCCGACGCCCTGGCCGGGGTGATCAACGTCATCCTCAAGGACGACGCCGAGGGCGGTTCGCTGACCGCGCTCTACGGCAAGACCGGCGAGGGCGACGGCGAGACCGGCCAGATCTCCGGCAATTTCGGCTTCAAGCTGGGCGAGAGCGGCTATCTGAACCTGACCGGCGACGTGCGGATAAACGACATCACCGACCGCGGCGACCTGACGCCCAACACCACGGTGATGTACTTCCCGCTCAACGCCCTGGGCCAGCCGGTTCGTGTGGGGACGGCGGGGTCGACGCCCGACCCGCGTGAGGCCACCGCCAACCGCCACACCAGCCACCCCGGCTCGCCGGCCGTGCAACTGTTCTCGCTGGGCTACAGCGCCGGCTCGCAGATCACCGACGACCTGAAGGTCTATTCGTTCGGCACCTTCGCCAGCCGCAACACCGCCGCCTGGCTGACCTATCGCAACCCCAACGCGGCCGGCAACATCACCGCCGTGACGCCCGACGGCTACACCCCGCGCCTGTTCCTGAAGGACCGCGACTTCCAGGTCGCCGTCGGGGCCAAGGGCAAGGGCGTGCTGGGTTTCGACTGGGACCTCAGCTCGACCTTCAGCCGCGACGACGTCGGCTATTACGAGAATTCGCTGAACGCCTCGATGGGCCCGGCCAGCCCGACCCACTTCTACATCGGCACGCTGAAGTTCCAGGAGTGGACCACCAACCTGGACCTGACCCGCGAGGTCAGCACCGGCCTCTTCGAGCGCCCCACCTTCGTGGCCCTGGGCGCCGAATATCGCGACGACCGCTTCCAGATCGAGGCGGGCGAGCCGGCGTCCTACGTCAACGGCGGCTATGTCGCGCCGGCCACCAGCCCGCAGGCTGGGATCGTGTTCGCCGGCGGCTCGCAGGGCGTGACCGGCTTCCCGCCGTTCTCGGCCGGCATCTTCTCGCGCAACAACGCGAGCGCTTACGCCAACCTGGAGCAGAAGATCACCGACAAGTGGGAAGTGGCCCTGGCCGGGCGCTTCGAGCGCTATTCCGACTTCGGCGACGCCAAGACCTTCAAGGCCTCCAGCCGCTATGCGATCCTGCCGGGCCTGGCGATCCGCGGCACGGCCAGCAGCGGCTTCCGGGCCCCGTCGCTGCAGCAGCAGCACTACGCCTCGTCCAGCACCATCGGCGTGATCGTGCCGCCGGCCACGACCACCCAGCTCTATCCGGTGCAGCTGCTGCCGCCCGATAACCCCGCCGCCATCGCCCTGGGCGCCAAGCCGCTGCGACCCGAGAAGTCGACCAACTACTCCGTCGGCCTGGTGGCCCAGCCGCTGTCGCGGCTGAACATCACGCTCGACGTCTATGAGATCAAGATCAAGAACCGCATCCTGCAGAGCGGCACCTTGGGCCCCAGCACGGCGGTCAGCGCGGCCCTGGCCAGCCAGGGCCTCAATCCCCAGCAGGCGGCGTTCTACTACGGCAACTTCGCCGACACGACGACGCGGGGCGTGGACCTGGTCGCCGACTACCGGACCGATTTCGGCGACTTCGGCTCGGTGCGCTGGACGGCCTCGGCCAACTTCAACAAGAGCAAGTTCGATCGCATTGTCTCGCCGCCCGCGGCCCTGGCGGCGGCCGGCATCGTCTATATCGACCGCGTGAAGATCGGCGACCTGACCGTCGGCACGCCCAAGGACAAGTACATCTTCGGCGCCGACTGGACGCTCGGGAAGTTCGACACCAACCTGCGCCTGACCCGCTATGGCGAAGTGATCCAGCGCACCTCGCTGGCGGCCAACGACGAGACGGTCAGTCCCAAGCTGATCGCCGACCTCGACCTCAGCTACGCGGCGACCGACGCCATCACCGTCAGCGTCGGGGCCAACAATCTGCTCAACGCCTATCCCGACAGCGTTCGGGCCGCCAACCGCGGCACGCCCGCCTTTGCCTACTACAATCAGTACTCGCCGTACGGGATCAGCGGCGGCTTCTACTACGTGCGCCTGGCGGCGAAGTTCTAAGGTTTGGTTCGCCGGTCCGGGCCGCGGGGCCTGGACCGGCCTTTTGGCGAGCAGACGCATGACCCAGGATTCCTCGAACGGCGTCAGCCGCCGCCGGCTGTTCTCGCTGGGCGGCGGTGCGATCGCCGTCACCGGCGCCGTCGCCCTGATCCCGCCGGCCGAGGCCGCCGCCGCGCCGGCGGTCACTGCCGACACCCGGTTCGCCACGGCGGTCGAGGGCACCAACATCTGCGCGGCCGTCTCGCCGAACGGCTCGACCGTGGCCTTCGACGTCTACGCCATGCTGTGGGTGCAGCCGCTGGCGGGCGGACCGGCCAGGCGCCTGACCGACGACATCTTCGAAATCTGCCAGCCCGACTGGTCGCCGGACGGCAAGACCATCGCCTTCCAGTCCTATCGCGACGGCAATTTCCACATCTGGTCGATCGGCGCGGACGGCTCTGGCCTCAAGCAGCTGACCCAGGGTTCGTTCGACTGCCGCGAGCCGCGCCACAGCCCCGATGGCCGCAAGATCGCCTTCTCCTCGGACCGCGATGGCGGTCGTTACAGCATCCAGATCCTCGACCTGGCGACCGGCGCGATCACGCCGTTCAGCAACGGGACCACCGATGAATTCGAGCCGTCCTGGTCGCCCGACGGGAAGAGCATCGCCTTCACCGTCGACAAGGTGCGCATCGACGTCCAGGACGCCGCCGGTGCGCGGCGCACCGTGGGAAAGGTCAAGGTCTCGGCCGACCGCTTCAACGCCGCCTCTGTGGCCAGCCCGGCTTTCACGCCCGACGGTTCCGACTTGATCTATACCGCCATCGAGGACGGCAAGGCCGAGCTGCGCAGCGCGGCGTCGGGCGCGCTCGTCAAGGGCGAGGACGTCTTCCCGTTCCGCGTCTCATGGCTGGCTTCGGGCGAGTTCGTCTACACCGCCGACGGCAAGATCCGCCGCCGCAGGATCGGCGGACCGGCCCAGGCGGTGGCCTTCTCGGTGACCGTGCCGGTGATCCGTCCGCGCTACGACAAGAAGAGCCGCGACTTCCTGTCGGCCAAGGTCCGGCCTGTGGTCGGCATCGGCAGTCCGGCCCTGTCGCCGGACGGCAAGTCGATCGTGTTCCGGGCCCTGAACGATCTTTACCTGCTGCCGATCGGCGGCAAGGCCCTGGCGCTGACCAAGGACAACTACAGCAAGGTCGATCCGGCCTGGTCGCCCGACGGCAAGACCCTGGCCTATTCCACCGACAAGGGCGGCAGCCTCGACATCTGGCTGCGCGACCTGGCCAGCGGCGAGGCCCGTCAGCTGACCCGGTTCGACGGGGCTGCGGTGTCGAGCGCCTGGTCGCGCGACGGCAAGCGTATCGCCTTTCTCAGCCAGAACGGCGGGCTGTTCGTGGCCGACGCGACGACCGGCGAGACGCGGCGCCTCTACGCCGATCTCTGGGAGCCGGGCAAGCCGACCTGGGGGCCGGGCGACAGGACCATCGCCTATGCCGCCTTCAAGCCCTACACGGCCCGCTTCCGCGAGGGGCTGAGCGAGATCCTCACCGTCGATGTCGAGACCGGGAAGGGGACCTATGCGCCGGTCGCGCCGCACCGCTCGCTGGGCACGCGCGGCGACGACGGCCCGGCCTGGTCGCCCGACGGCCAGAGCCTGGCCTATGTGTTCGCCAGCCGCCTGCATCTGTCGCCGGTCGACGCGACCGGCAAGTTCACCGGCCCGCCCAAGGCGCTGAACGACGAGGTCACCGACGCGGTCAGCTGGAGCGGCGACGGCAAGCTGCTGCTCTACATTTCGGCCGGCCAGCTCAAGCTGATCCTGGCCGAGGGCGGCGCGCCGCGGGTCGTGCCGCACGGCCTGACCTGGTCCAGCCTCAAGCCCAAGGACCGCCTGCTGGTCCAGGCCGGCAAGCTGTGGGACGGCCGCTCGCCCGAGCTGCGCCACGACGTCGACGTGCTGGTCGACGGCGGCAGGATCGTCTCGGTCTCGGCGCGGGGCGCGGCCGCTCCCGAGGGCGTGCGGGTGGTCGACGCCAGGGCCTTCACGGTGATGCCAGGCCTGATCGACATGCACACCCACCGCCAGATGCAGGGCTACGGCTATGGCGACCGGGAAGGGCGGCTGTGGTTGTCGCTGGGCGTGACCACCACCCGCTCGCCCGGCGGTCCGGCCTATCACACGGTCGAGGACCAGGAGGCGATCGAGAGCGGCGCCCGGGTGGGCCCGCGCTACTACGCCACCGGCGAGGCTATCGACGGCTCGCGGATCTTCTACAACTTCATGCGGCCGGTCACCGAGCCGGGCCAGATGGCGCTGGAGATGAAACGGGCCGAGGCGCTGTCCTACGACCTGATCAAGACCTATGTCCGGCTGTCGGGCAAGCGCCAGAAGGAGGTCATCGCCTGGGCCCACGCCAAGGGCCTGCCCCTGACCTCGCACTACCACTATCCGGCCCTGGGTCTGGGCATGGACGGCATGGAGCACCTGGGCGCCACCAGCCGCACGGGCTATTCGCGCACGGTCAGCGCCCTGGGCGCGACCTATCAGGACGTCACCGCCGCCTTCCTGGCCAGCAAGGCCTCGCGCACCCCGACCTTGTTCACTTCGACGGCCCTGCTGGGGGACGACCGTTCGCTGGTCGACGACGACCGCGTCCGGGCGCTCTATCCGCCGTGGGAATACGCCCGCCTGCTGGAGCGGGCCAAGCAGATGGCGGTCGCCGACCGCACCACCATACTGGCCACGCTGGAGCGCAACGTCGCCGAGGTGGCGCGCACCGTGCGGGCCGGCGGGCGGATCGTGACCGGCACGGACTCGCCGATCGATTTCAACGCCGTCAGCCTGCACATGAACCTGCGGGCCATGACGCGCTTCGGCATGTCGCCGTTCGAGGCCCTGGTCACCGCCACCAGCGCCTCGGCCGACTATCTGGACGAGCCGCTGGGCGTGGTTGCGCCGGGCGCCTATGCCGACCTGATCGTGGTCGAGGGCGACCCGCTGGCCCGAATCGAGGACGCCGCCAAGGTGCAGACGGTGATCAAGCACGGCCAGGTGCTGAGCATCGCCGATCTGGTCGCTCCGTTCGCAGACCACGCCGCGCACGCGTCCCTGGACGAGCAACGGCGCTTCGTTTGCGAGGCGACGCCCGACTACTGGTGGCACGACCCGGCCTATCTGGCCCAGGCTAAGGCCTCATGCTGCGATGGCGCTTGCGGCTTCGCGCCAAGCATGGGCGTGCTGGTCTAGAGGTCTTCGAATTCAAAGGGTTGGGGAAACGACGATGGGCATTTCACGACGCGGATTTCTGACGGCGGTCGGCTCGGCCGGCGGCTATGGCGCGCTTTACACCACGATGATGGGGCTGGGCCTGCTGGCCGCGCCCCGGGCCTATGCCGGCCCGCCGAAGCTGCCGGCCGGCAGCGGCGCGGGCAAATCGGTGGCCATCCTGGGGGCGGGGATCGCCGGGCTGGTGGCGGCCTACGAACTCAGGAAGGCCGGCTACGCCGTGACCGTCCTGGAAGCCCGCGACCGTCCGGGCGGCCGGGCCTGGTCGGTGCGCGCCGGCTCCAAGATCGTCCAGACCGGCCGACCCGATCAGCTGGTCGACTGGACCGCCGGCAAGAACGACTATTTCAACGCCGGCCCCGCCCGCATACCGCAATGGCACCACGCCATCCTCGGCTACTGTCAGGAGCTGGGCGTGCCGCTGGAGGTGATGGTCAACGCCAACCGTTCGGCCAAGCTGGACTTCGCCGGCCAGGTGGTCACCGAGCGCCAGGCGGTCAACGACACCCGCGGCGCCTTCACCGAACTGCTGGCCAAGGCCGTCGACAAGGGCGCGCTGGATCAGGAGCTGACCGGTCTCGATAAGCAGAAGCTGCTGGGCTACCTGTCGGCCTATGGCGACCTGTCGAAGAACGCCTACACCGGCTCGACCCGCGCCGGCTTCAGCGCCTTCCCGGGCGGCTACGACCATCCCCCGGCCGGCGGCCCGCCGCTGAAGATGGCCGACATGATGAAGTCCCAGTTCTGGGGCGCCAGCCTGATCTTCGAAGAGATCATCGACATGCAGGCCACCATGCTGCAGCCCGTGGGTGGCATGGATCGGATCTCCTACGCCCTCTACGAGCAGGTCAAATCGGTCGTGCAGTTCGAGGCGGTGGTCAAGGAGCTGCGCAAGACCCCTAAGGGCGTGAAGATTGTCTATGGCGACGGCTTCGGCGATCACGCCCTGGAGGCCGACTTCTGCATCTGCACGATCCCGCTGCCGGTGCTGAGCAAGATCCCGTCCGACTTCTCGCCGCGCGTGAAGTCGGCGATCGCGGCGGCCGAATATCACCACGGCACCAAGGTGGCCTGGGAGAGCCGGCGGTTCTGGGAGCAGGACGACTTCCAGTACGGCGGCCTGGGCTGGACCGACGAGGCCAACGAGCTGGTCTGGTATCCCAGCGGCGGCATCGGCGAGAAGACCGGCATCCTGGTCGGGGCCTATTCGATCGGCTTCTCGGGTCCGACCAATCCGCCGAAGTACGCGGCCATGTCGTTCCAGGAGCGCTTCGATCTTTCCCGGAAAGTCATCGAGAAGTTCCACCCCGGCCATGGCAAGGAGCTGACCAAGCCCTTCACCGTCTCGTGGATGCAGACGCCCTACAGCGAGGGCGTGGCCGTGGGCTGGACCGACGCCCAGCGCTCGACCGACTATGCCGAGCTGTGCAAGCCGGACGGGGCTTTCTACTTCGCCGGCGAGCACATGAGCTACATCAACGCCTGGCAGGAAGGCGCGGCCCTGGCCTCGCATGAGGCCATCAAGCTGATCCAGAAGCGGGTTTCGGCGGCTTAGGGGCGGGAAGCGGAAACCTCGTCCTTCGACAGGCTCAGGATGAGGTTTCCGACTGACGTGCGCCAAAAGCAGGCCTCACCCTGAGCTTGTCGAAGGGCGAGGCCCTTGGTCGCGTTTCGCCGGCGGATTGGTGTATCAACCCGGCCATGCGCCGCGTCGCTCTCCTTTCCGCCCCCTGGCGCGAGCCGGTGTGGGCGTTGCAGCCCTTCCGGGACGAGCCGTTCGCCTGCGCCCTGCTGTCGGGTGGCGGCGAGCGGTGGTCGTATCTGCTGCGCGCGCCGTCGCGGACCCTGGCGGTTGACGCCGCCGAACCGCGCGATCCGTTCCAGGCCCTGGCCCAGCTGCTGGGGCCGCGCCTGCCGGTCGATCCCGAGGGGCCGCCGTTCCAAGGCGGCGTGGTGGGCCTGGGCTGCTACGAGCTGGGCGACCGGATCGAGGCCTTGGGCCTTGGCCGCACCGGCTGGCCGGACCTGACCTGCGCCCTCTATCCGGCCCTGCTGGCCTTCGACCATCGCGAGCGCCGTGTGGTGGCGGTCGGCCGAGGCGACACCGACGGCGAAGCGGGCGAACAGGCGAGCGCGGCCCTGGCCTGGCTGGACGAGGCCAGCGACATGCGGCCGCCGATCGAGGGGGCGCTGTGCGCGGCCCTCTCCGCCACGGATGGGGAGGCCTATGAGGCCGCGGTCGCCCAGGTGGTCGAGCGCATCCTGGGCGGCGAGATCTTCCAGGCCAATATCGCCCGCGCCTGGACGGGTCGGCTGGCGGCCGGGGCCGATCCCTTCGATCTCTTCACGCGCCTGCGCGGCCAGAGCCCGGCGCCGTTCTCGGCCTATTGGCGGTTGGAGTATCGGGCCCTGATCTCCAACTCGCCCGAGCGGTTCCTGAAGGTGTCCGGCGCGGACGGCGTTATCGAGACTCAGCCGATCAAGGGCACGCGCCCTCGTGGCGCGGATCCGCGGGAGGACGCGCGCCTGGCCGCCGAGCTGTCGGCCAGCGCCAAGGACAGGGCCGAGAACCTGATGATCGTCGACCTGATGCGTAACGACCTGGCGCGGGTCAGCCCGCCCGGCAGCGTCAAGGCGCCCGAGCTGTTCCGCGTCGAGAGCTTCGCCAATGTCCATCATCTGGTCTCGACCGTGACCGCGCGGCTGTCGCCGGGCCTGGCGGTCGCCGACCTGCTGCGGGCCAGCTTCCCGCCGGGCTCGATCACCGGCGCGCCCAAGGTCCAGGCCATGAAGGTCATCGCGAGCCTGGAGCCGCCGCGCGGACCCTATTGCGGTTCGCTGTTCTGGGCCGGGCTGGACGGGAGCTTCGACTCCAGCGTGCTGATCCGCACCGTCGGCCTGGAGCGCGACGACGCGGGCTGGGCCCTGGAGACGCGGGCCGGGGCGGGCATCGTCGCCGACAGCGACCCGCACGCCGAGCGCCTGGAGACCGAGGCCAAGATCGCCGCCCTCAAGCGCGCCCTGACGGAGACCGCCGCATGATCCCGCTGGACGATCGCGGCCTGCTGCTGGGCGACGGGCTGTTCGAGACCCTGCTGGCCGTCGACGGGGCGATCCCGGACCTGGAGGCGCATCTGGATCGGATGGCCACCGGCTGCGCGACGCTGGGCCTGCCGCCTTTGGACCGCGAGACCGCTCGCACCCTATGCCTGGCCGCCCCGCCGCCCACGGGCCGCGCCGCCGTGCGCCTGACCCTGACGGCCGGATCGGGCGGGCGAGGGTTGGATCGACCCGATGCGCCGACGCCCCGCCTGGTCGCCACGGCCGCGCCGTCGCCGCGCGTCGAGACGCCGGCCGCGCTGATCATCGCCGCCACCCGCCGCAACGAAGGCTCGCCTGCGTCGCGGCTGAAGACCCTGTCCTATGTCGACGGCGTGCTGGCTCGGGCCGAGGCCCGAGCGGCGGGCGCGGACGAGGCGGTGATGCTGAACAATCGCGGCGAGGTCGCCTGCGCGGCGGCGGCGAACCTGTTCTGGGTCGAGGACGATCGGCTGGTCACGCCGGCCTTGGCGTGCGGCGTGCTGGCCGGCGTCGCCCGGGCCCGGGTGTTGGCGGCCTTCGCGGTCGAGGAGGTTGTGGCCGATCGCGCGCGGCTGGAGGCGGCGCAGGCAGTGTTCCTGACCAACAGCCTGATCGGGGCCCGGCCGGGCTCGCGCCTGGGCGAGCGGACGTTGCCGCCGCATGGCCTGGTCGAGCAGGTCGGCCTGCTGCTTAGCCGGTGACCCGCATCACCGTCTCCGACTTGCGCGGGCGCAAGTAGAAGGTGCGGCTGAAATTGATCGTCGAGGGCAACACCAGCTTGATCGGCGAGGTGTAGGCGTAGCTGGCCTTGGCCACCACGACGCTCTGGCTGGCGGGCAGCACGCCCACCGGCACGACGCTGGCGGCCAGCACCGTGCCCTTGGCCGGGCAGTTGGCGTGGCTGTTGGAGTTTTCCATCCAGTCGACCGTGTCCTTGCCGGTCGCGTCCGACGAGACGCTCATCAGGCACATGCGGAGGGTCGAGGTCGGGAAGGGGGCCAGGATGGCGGTCCCGATGGTGAAGATGTCGGTGCGGCGCGCGTCGGTCAGCTGGGCGCTCTGGGCCACCAGATCGCCGATCGACGAGGCGATGTTGCCGACCCGGCGCTGGGCCATCATGACCTGGCTCAGTTCAGCCATGCCGCAATAGAAGACGATCAGCACCGGAGCGATCAGGGCGAACTCCACGGCCGAGACGCCGCGGACGTCGCGCCAGAAGCCGGACAGGCCGCGCTTGCGGCGGGGCTTGGTCACGTGGTGGGGCATGTCACCGCCGTGGCTGGCGTGTCGGAATAGGGCTCGTTCGAGAAGGTGGTGGCGGCCGTGATCAGGCGCTTGCCGCTGGAGGCCTGCAGGCCGGTCTTCATCAGCGGCGTGATCAGCGGCCAGGTGTAGTAGGCGCGGACCAGCACAATCGAGCCGGGGCCGCCCGGATCCCAGCAGGGCGTGTTGGGCTTGGTTGCGCCGACGCTCGAGCTGGAGTTGGAAAAGCCGGTGAAGGTGCGCACGTCGACGCTGAGCGCGCTGGAGCAGGCCGATCCCAGCCAGCTCATCCGGCCGCACATCGCGGTCTTGAAGGTGGTCGCGGTGCCGCCGGCCGTCTGCAGCTCGCCGGTGCGGATCATCCGGCCGGTGTCGATGACGGCGTTTTCCAGGGTCAGGGAGACCAGGGAGACCAGGGCTAGCTCCAGGATCGCGAAGATCAGCAGCAGGAACGGCATGGCGACCAGGGCGAACTCGACCGTCGTCGCGCCGCCGCGCGCGCGGGCGAACCGCGCCAGCAGGCGGCGCCGGCGCGCGAAGCGGTGAAGTCGCGAGGCCTCGGCCATGACGGGTTCGGTTTCCTGGTCCGCCGGAGGGGCGATGTCTGAAGTCTAGCCGCTTGGCCCTAATCAGTGGTTTAGGCGCACCCGTACGCGCGTGAGTCCGTTAGCGCGGGGTGACGCGCGTGCACTGGTCGCCGCAGGTGTAGGTCGCCGCGTTGGCCGCGCCGCGATAGACGGTCAGGGCGCCGCCGTTCTCGGACACCTGCACCTGACGGCTGGCCACGGTCCGGCCCGAGGCGTCGAAGGCCATGATCGAGGTCACGCCCGCGCGCTTGGCCATCACCACCAAGGTCCGCTCGTTGATGACGCTGACGTCGGCCACGGTCGGATCGGCGACCACGACGTCGCGCACCGCGCCGTTCATGCCCAGCTGCATCGTCTGACCGGTGGTCAGGGGCAGGTCCTGGGCCGAGGCCTGGGCGCCGACAAGGGCGAAAAGGGCGGCGATGGCGAGGGGCAGGCGGCGCATGACGGTTCCAGTTCGGTGTCCGGGCGTGTTCGAGACTGACTTTGAATGGTCAACAAAAGACTAAATCAGTCCCTGCCGCGACAACGTGACCATTGCTGGAATCCTTGATTCAAAAGGCTTTTGCAGAGCTTTCGAGTGGTGTGGTTAAGGACAAATAATGGTAAATGCAAATAAACCAACAGAATCTTCGCGAAAACTATTCCGACGTTTACTGGCCATTAAGTGAGGTGGGCGAAATTGATCGTGTTTTCGGGGGTGAGCAAGTCAACACGGCTTGAAGACCTCAAAATCAACCAACGATGATTTAGGAGATCAAGTCATGTCGAAGTTTGTCACCCGCTTCCTGAACGACGAATCCGGCGCCACGGCCATCGAATATGGCCTGATCGTCGCCCTGATCGCCGTCGTGATCGTGACCGCCGTCACCACGCTGGGCACCAAGCTGAACCTCGCGTTCACGAAGGCCAGCACCGCGATGGGCACCGCCGCCGGCAGCTAATCGCAGCCAGCGCCTCGAAAAAAGAGGGTCGAGACTTCGGTCTCGGCCCTTTTTTTTGGCTTTCGCCCCGCGCCCAGAGGTCGCGGGCCGCGATGCAAGAAGAGGCTCAAGACGAGGCGGTGGGAAACCATTGCTTCACCTGCTCGTCCCAGTATGGGGCGGTCAAAAAGGCGCCATCCGATGCTCGCTCTCCAGATCCCGCTGTTGATGATCTTCCCGGCCCTGGCCATCACGGCCGCCCTGAAGGACGCCACCAGCTACACCATCCCCAACTGGATCTCGCTGGCCCTGATCGCGGCCTTCGTGCCGGCGGCCGCCGTCAGCGGCGCGTCCCTGCCGGCCATCGGCCTGTGCCTGGTCGCGGGCGCCTGCGGGCTGCTGCTGGGCATGGGCATGTTCGCGGCCGGCTGGATCGGCGGCGGCGACGCCAAGCTGTTCGCGGCCTCGGCCCTGTGGATCGGTCTTTCGGGTTCCGTGACCTTCATGCTGGTGACCGGCCTGGCCGGCGGGGCCGTGACCCTGCTGATCCTGGCCCTGCGCACCGGCTGGATGGCCCCCATCGTCGCCGGCGGTCCGGCCTGGCTGCGCAAGCTGTGCGCCCAGGGCGGCGACCTGCCCTATGGCGTCGCGATCGCCGTGGGCGGCCTGGCGGCCTTCCCCGAGGGGCCGCTGGCGGTCAGCCTGCGGGCCGGCGGCCTGAACACCCTGATGATCATGCTGGCCACGGGCGCGGCCGGTTGCCTGGTCGCCGTCCTGGCGGTAAATCTCAAGTCGGGCCGATTCAATCCGGCCCTGGCCCGCGTCGCGGCGTGGGGTCGCAGCGCCATGGCCGGCCTGAAGGCCGGTCGCGCCTCCGCCCAGACCCTGTCGGGCTCCGCCCACTAGGCGAAGAGGGCTCGGCCAGGTCGAGTCCGCGTCAGCCTGTCGCGCTGGCCTATCGACTCAAGGTCGTAAAACTTTAGCCGGTGTTAACCATGCCCAGGCGACCATGAGAGCGGCCAGAAAGGCTGACTGACGAATCGCGTGCGCCGTCCGGAAGGGCATTGCGCGTGAAACCTCGCTTCTCGTCGCGAAAGCCTGTTACCGCGCATGAACCCTGTCCGCCTCTTGATCGTCCTGGTCGCCGCCGTGTCGGCCATCGGCCTGGCCGTGGTGATGCAGCGCGCGTTCTCCGGCAAGCAGACCGCCGCGCCGATCGCCGCGCCCGCGCCGGCCGGCAAGCCCATGACCCAGGTCCTGGTGGCCAAGCACGACCTCGCGATCGGCGCCCGCCTGACCGGCGACGACGTCGCCTGGCAGCCCTGGCCGACCGAGTCGGTCAACGCCGCCTTCATCACCAACGGCGCGGCCCTGCCCAAGCCGGAAGGCGCCAAGGGCGCCGTCGCCACCGTCGCGACGACCGCGAGCGACATGATCGGCGGCGTCGATCCGGCCAAGGCCGTCGAGGGCGCGATCGTTCGCGACCCGATCCTGACCGGCGAACCCATCACCCCCCGCAAGATCGTCCGCGGCGGCGACGGCGGCTATCTGTCCGTCGTCCTGATGCCCGGCAAGCGCGCCATGGCCGTGCCCATCACCTCGGAGACCGCCGTCGGCGGCTTCGTGCTGCCCGGCGACCGCGTCGACGTGCTGCAGACCCACGACGCTCCGATCCCGGCCGGCGAGAACAGCTATGGCGGCAAGCAGCTGGTGGCCGAGACCATCCTGCAGAACGTCCGCGTCCTGGCGCTGGACCAGAGCACGGCCGCCGAGAAGGACGCCAAGTCGATCGTCGCGGCCACCGCCACCATCGAGGTCAGCCCCGTCGACGCCGAGGCGCTGGCCAAGGCCAAGGCCATGGGCCCCGTCACCCTTTCGCTGCGCGCCTATACCGACCTGGGCGGTCCGTCCGGCGTCACCGCCGCGCGGCCCGTCGCCCAGCGCAAGGCGCAGCAGGAGCCCGTGGTTGTCCGCGTCAATCGCGGCGGCCTGACCAGCAACATTCCGGTGCTCCCATGAGCCGCCTGACCATGAGCCATCCGACCATGATCCGCCGACTCGCCGCGCCCCTGGCGGGCCTGCTGACCCTCAGCTCGGCCACGCCGCTGCTAGCCGACGGCCCCGTCGCCGGTTCGCACGTCTACCGCCCCGCCGCCCGCGTGGTCCAACCCGCGCGCGCCCCGGCCCCGATCCCCGTCGCGTCCGCGCCGCTGCCCACGCCCGACCGGGTGCTGAGCATCGACCTGACCGCCGGTCCGGGCGCGCGGGTGCTGGACCTGCCGCTGGGCAAGTCGGCGATCATCGAGCTCCCCGCCGACGTGCGCGACATGCTGGTCACCAACCCGCTGGTGGCCGACGCCGTGCTGCGCAATCCGCGTCGCATCTATGTGCTGGGCCTGGCCGCCGGCGCCACCGACGCGGTGTTCTTCGACGCCGCCGGCCGCCGCATCCTGCAGCTGAACATCCGGGTCGGCCAGGACACCAGCCTGCTGTCCTCGACCCTGAACAACGTGGTCTCCGGCGGAACGATCAAGGTCGTGCCGCTGAAGGACAGCGTGATCCTCAGCGGCATGGTCATGAACGCCGCCGACTCCGAGAAGGCCTCGCGCATCGCGGCCCAGTTCGTGTCGTCGCCGGACAAGGTGCTCAATATGCTGAGCATCGCCGGCAAGGACCAGGTGATGCTGCAGGTGCGCATCGTCGAGGTGCAGCGCAATGTCATCAAGCAACTGGGCGTGGACCTCAACGCCGTGCTCGGCCAGCTGGGCGAGACCCAGTACAGCTTCGGCTTCTCGCCGACCTACGGCGTCAACGGCAGTCTGCTGGGCGGGGTGACGGGCGGCTATTCGACCGACACCACCAAGCAGCCCGAAGTGATGAAGTACAACCCGATCACCAACGCCTGGGACCTCCCGGCGGTGGATCGGGAAAGCGACATCGCCACGATCCAGAACACCGCCGGCAGCGCGGGCCTGAACTCGGCCAAGGGCATGATCCAGGCGTTCGAGCGCGTGGGCCTGGTGCGCACCCTGGCCGAGCCGAACCTGACCGTGCTATCGGGCGAGGCGGGCACCTTCCTGGCCGGCGGCGAGTTCCCGGTTCCGGTCGCGGCCGACAGCACGGGCAAGGTCACCGTCGAGTTCAAGCCCTATGGCGTGGGCCTGGGCTATACGCCCGTGGTGCTGTCGGGCGGCCGCATCTCGCTGAAGCTGTCGACCGAGGTCTCCGAGCTGACCAGCCTGGGCGCCTATTCGATCACCACCAGCAGCAACACCCTGGTCGTGCCGGGCCTGTCGGTCCGCCGAGCCGAGACCACGGTCGAACTGCCCTCCGGCGGCTCGCTGATGATCGCGGGCCTGCTGCAGCAGACCACCAAGCAGACCATCGACGCGATCCCGGGCATGACCAACATGCCGGTGCTGGGCGCGCTCTTCCGGTCGCGCGACTTCCTGAACGGCGAGACCGAGCTGGTGATCATCATCACCCCGATCATCGTCGACCCGACCCGGCCCCAGAACCTGCAGACCCCGGCCGACGGCCTGCGGATCGCGGGCGACATGAGCACGACCCTGCTGGGCCGGCTCAACAAGGTGGTCAAGGCGCCGGTCGGCGCGAACGCGGGCCGCGCATACCAGGGCCCCGTCGGCTACGTGATCGAGTGAGGACGCGGACATGAGCAAGCAACCCGTGAAAGCCGTCCTCCACGCCGCCCTGATCGGCGCCGCCGTCATCGGCCTGGCCGCCTGCACCACCATGGACGAGGACAAGCCGATCCCGGCTCCGGTCTCGCGTCTCGAAACCGAGACCTGGCGCGACAAGATCAAGATCGACGGCCACGCCGACGAGATCCAGCTGGCCCTGCACGACTCCGGCGTCTCGTCCAATCAGGACCAGGCGCTGCGCGCGCTGGTCAGCCGCTGGCTCGACGCCCAGGCCCGCGAGATCGTGGTCAGCGCCCCGTTGGGCGGTCCCGACTCCGGCGCGTCCGGCCGCATGGCCGCCGACGTCCGCGACCGCCTGGTGATGCTGGGGGCTCCGGCCGCCCAGGTCCGCGTCGTCGGCTATGACGCCGGCGGTCAGCCCGGCGCGACCTTGCGGGTCGGCTACGAGTACTTTGTCGCCGATCGCCTGGAGTGCGGTGGCTGGGAGAACCTTTCGGCCACCCGCAAGAACGAGGCCTACGGCAATTTCGGCTGCGCCATCGCCGCCAACACCGCCGCCCAGGTCGCCAATCCCGAGGACCTCATCCGGCCGCGCGACTCCACACCGGTCGATGCGGGCCGTCGCGATACCGTGCTGGGCAAGTATCGCCAGGGCCAGGTGACCTCTTCGGCCAGGGACGACCAGGCCAAGGGCACCATCTCCAAGGCGATCAACTGATGGCGCGGCAACCCACCGATCACGATCCGTTCGATCTGGGCTTCGACGCCGCGGACGAGTTCACCTCGGCCGGTTCGGATCCCTGGCGCTCGTCGGCTCCGGCTCTGACGCCGGCCATGGGCGGACTGGACGATCCCTTCGCCGACTTCCCGCCGGCCCGGCCGCGCGACGAGCGTCCCTCGGCCGCCGAGGACCCGTTCGCCGCGCCCGCCGCCGCGCGTCAGGCCGCCCGCAACGCGGCCGCCGCCGCGCCGCCTCCGGCCGCTCCGGTCCAGCAACGCGCCCCGGCTCCGGCTCCGGCCCCGGCTCCCGCGCCTGTCCAGCAGCGCCAGGCTCCGCCGCCCGAGCCGGCTCCCGTCTATCACGAGCCCGCCCACGACCCGATCTCCAGCGGCGACGCCGCCCTGGGCGAGATGGCCGTGCCGCGCATCACCATCCACGCCTTCTGCGTGCGGCCCGAGACCTCGGCCCTGGTCGAGACCGCCGCCGCCGACCGCCGCATGGCGCGCGCCTCGACGATCGTCCGGGTGGGCGGCCTCGACGCCGCCGTCGAGCTCTACCAGAACCAGTCGACGCCCTCGCTGGTGCTGGTGGAAAGCCATGACGGCGCCCAGCGCCTGCTGCACCTGCTGGACGCCCTGGCCCAGGTCTGCGACCCGGGCACCAAGGTCGTCGTCATCGGCCAGACAAACGACATCGCCCTCTATCGCGAGCTGATGCGTCGCGGGGTCAGCGAATACCTGACCCAGCCGCTGGGCCCGCTGCAGATCATTCGCGCCGTCTCGGCGCTCTACGCCGATCCGTCGGCGCCCTTCGTCGGCCGCCAGGTGGCCTTTGTCGGCGCCAAGGGCGGGGTAGGGGCCTCGACCCTGGCCCACAACTTCGCCTGGTCGATGGCCGAGCGCATCCAGACCGCCACCGTGCTGGTCGACCTGGACCTGCCGTTCGGCACCGCCGGCCTCGACTTCAACCAGGATCCGCTGCAGGGCGTCATCGACGCGCTGACCCAGCCCGAGCGCCTGGACCCCGTGCTGATGGACCGCATGATGGTCCGCTGCGGCGACCGCCTGTCGCTGTTCGCGGCCCCGGCGACACTGGACCAGGACTACGAGATCGGCGCCGACGCCTACGAGGAAGTCACCCAGAAGATCCGCGGCGCCGCGCCCTTCGTGGTGCTGGACCTGCCCCACAGCTGGGCGGCCTGGACCCGCCGGGTGCTGATCGGTTCGGACGACCTCGTCGTGGTCGCCACGCCGGATCTGGCGTCCTTGCGCAACGCCAAGAACATCGTCGACATGGTGCGCCATGCCCGCCCCAACGACGCCCCGCCGCGCCTGGTGTTGAACCAGGTGGGCGTGCCCGGCCGTCCCGAGATCCCCGTCAAGGATTTCGGCGAGGCCCTGGGCGTGACGCCGTCGCTGGTGCTGCCCTTCGATCCCAAGTCCTTCGGCCAGGCCGCCAACAACGGCCAGATGGTCGGGGAAGTCGCGCCCAAGTCGAAGGCCGCCGAGGGCATCGACCATCTGGCCCAGCTGATCAGCCGTCGCGAGCCGCCCGCGGCTCAGAAGGCTTCGATGCTGTCGGGTCTGTTCAGGAAGAAGTAGCGACGGATGTTCGGCAAGCGCGACCAGAACCCCGCACCGGATCGTCAGGCCCCGCCTCCGGCGCCGGCCGACGGCTCGGCCATCGCCACGCGTCCGCAACGGGTCGAGCCGACCGCCGAACGCGGCGCGCCGACCGCCAAGGTCGCCACGCCCAAGCAGACCGCCGGCCTGGACCAGCTGCGCGCCGCCCAGGGAGCCGCGCCCGCCACCCAGGTGGTGCGCGAGCAGAGCGACTACTACCACGCCACCAAGACCACGATCTTCAACGCGCTGCTCAACACCATCGACCTCAGCCAGCTGGCCCAGCTGGACCTGAAGGCGGCGGCCGAGGAGATCCGCGACATCGTCGCCGAGCTGGTGGCGATCAAGAACGTCTCGATGTCGGTGTCCGAACAGGAGCACCTGGTCCAGGACATCATCAACGACGTCCTCGGCTATGGCCCGCTGGAGCCGCTGCTCAGCCGCGACGACATCGCCGACATCATGGTCAACGGCGCGCACCGGGTGTTCATCGAAGTCGGCGGCAAGGTCCAGCTGACCAATGTCCGCTTCCGCGACAATCTGCAGCTGATGAACATCTGCCAGCGGATCGTCAGCCAGGTCGGCCGCCGCGTCGACGAAAGCTCGCCGATCTGCGACGCCCGTCTTCCCGACGGCTCTCGCGTCAACGTCATCGCCCCGCCCTTGGCTCTGGATGGTCCCACCCTTACCATCCGGAAGTTCAAGAAGGACAAGCTGACGATGAAGAACCTGGTGGAGTTCAAGTCCATCAGTCCCGAGGGCGCGCGCGTCCTCGGCGTCATCGGCGCCTGCCGCTGCAACATCGTCATCTCGGGCGGCACCGGCTCGGGCAAGACCACCCTGCTCAACACCATGACCGCCTTCATCGACCCCACCGAGCGGGTCGTGACCTGCGAGGACGCGGCCGAACTGCAGCTGCAGCAGCCGCACGTGGTGCGCCTGGAAACCCGTCCGCCCAACCTGGAAGGCCAGGGCGCGGTGACCATGCGGGATCTCGTCAAGAACTGTCTGCGGATGCGTCCCGAACGCATCATCGTCGGCGAAGTCCGCGGCCCGGAGGCGTTCGACCTCCTGCAGGCCATGAACACCGGCCACGACGGTTCGATGGGCACGCTGCACGCCAACAGCCCGCGCGAAGCCATCAGCCGGATCGAGAGCATGATCACGATGGGCGGCTACGGCCTGCCCTCCAAGACCATCAAGGAGATGATCGTCGGTTCGGTCGACGTCATCGTCCAGGCCGCTCGCCTGCGCGACGGCAGCCGCCGCATCACCCACGTCACCGAGGTGGTGGGCCTGGAAGGCGACGTGATCGTCACCCAGGACCTCTTCGTCTACGAGATCACCGGCGAAGACGCCGACGGCAAGGTGGTGGGCAAGCACCGCTCGACCGGCATCGCCCGTCCGCGCTTCTGGGACCGCGCCCGCTATTACGGCCTGGAGCGCGAGCTGGCCGAAGCCCTCGACGCGGCGGAATAGCCCCGATGATGTTCATCCTGGTCGCCGTCCTGGGCTTCGTCACCATCACCGCCCTGGGCTTCGCCCTGGCCGGCGGCGACAGCAACGCCACGCGCGCCTCCAAACGGGCCCAGATGCTGGTCGGCGGCGGCCCGCGCGAGAGCAACGCCCGCGCCAAGGCGGCGGTGGCCAACACCCCCGACGCCCGCCGCAAGCAGATCCTGAAGACGCTCAAGGAGCAGGATCGCGCCCAGAAGAAGGCCTCGCTGAGCATCGCCGCGCGTCTGCGCCAGGCGGGCCTGGGCGAGAACGTCCAGATGTTCTGGATGATCAGCGGCGCGGTCGGCCTGACGGTCGGGATCATCCCGCTGGTGCTGGGCCAGACCATCCTGATCGCCATGGGCGCGGCCTTCGCCGCCGGCCTGGGCCTGCCGCGCTGGATCGTCGGCATGATGGGCAAGGCCCGGATCAAGAAGTTCACCAGCGCCTTTTCGGACGCCATCGACATCATCGTGCGCGGCATCAAGTCGGGCCTGCCGGTCCACGACTGCCTGAAGATCATCGGCAAGGAGTGCCCCGAGCCCCTGGCCGGCGAGTTCCGCATGATGACCGAGAACGTCGGCATGGGCATGCCGATGGATGTGGCCCTGGAGCGCATGTACGAGCGCATGCCCACCAACGAGCTGCGCTTCTTCGCCATCGTGCTGTCGATCCAGCAGAAGACCGGCGGCAACCTGGCCGAGGCGCTGGGCAACCTGTCGACCGTGCTGCGGGCCCGCAAGCTGATGGGCGAGAAGATCAAGGCCCTGTCGGCCGAAGCCGTGGCCTCGGCCTGCATCATCGGCTGCCTGCCGCCGGGCGTGGTGGTGCTGATCACCGTGACCTCGCCGGCCTATATGCAGCCGCTGTTCAGCGACCCGCGCGGTCACATGATGCTGCTGGGCGCCGCGATCTGGATGAGCATGGGCATCTTCGTGATGCGCAAGATGATCAACTTCAAGTTCTAGGGGCGGAGACCGATGAGCATCGCCGCCACCCTGACCGATCCGACCAACCTGCTGACGGCCTTCATCGCCGTGGTGGTGTTCGCCACCATCGTGACGCTGGCCGCGCCGATGATGAGCGACAAGGGCCTGGAAGGGCGCCTGAAGTCGGTGGCCAACCGCCGCGAGGAGCTGAGGCGCCGCTCGCGCGAGGCCATCGCCCAGAAGGGCGCCGCCAGCGGCGGCACGCTGCGCCACACCGACGAGGGCATGTACAAGACCATCGTCGAGCGCCTGCAGCTGTCGAAGCTGCTGGAGGATCCCAAGGTCGTCGACAAGCTGGCCCAGGCCGGCTTCCGCGGTCCGCAACCGGTCTCGACCTTCTACTTCTTCCGCTTCGTGATGCCGTTCGTGTTCGCGGTGTTCACGGCGATCTATCTTTACGCCATCAACGACTTTGGCCTGCTGGCCATGCAGAAGATGTGCGCCTGCGTCGCCGCCCTGGCGATCGGCTACTACGCGCCCAACGTCTACATCAGCAACGTCGCCCAGAAGCGCCGCGAGTCGATCGTGGCGGCCTTCCCGGACTCGCTGGACCTGCTGCTGATCTGCGTGGAAAGCGGCATGTCGATCGAGGCGGCCATCCAGAAGGTGGGGGCCGAGGTCGGCTCCAGTTCGATGGAGCTGGCCGAGGAGCTCTCGCTGCTGACGGCCGAGCTGTCGTACCTGCCCGACCGCCGCCTGGCCTATGAGGGCCTGGCCCGCCGGACCAACCACCCCGGCATCAAGTCGGTGGCCACGGCCATGATCCAGGCCGAGCGCTACGGCACGCCCCTGGGCTCGGCTCTGCGCGTCATGGCCAAGGAAAACCGCGAACTGCGCCTGTCGGCCGCCGAGAAGAAGGCCGCCGCCCTGCCGGCCCAGCTGACCGTGCCGATGATCCTGTTCTTCCTGCCGGTGCTGTTCACCGTCATCCTGGGTCCCGCGATCATCAAGATCCAGGACGTGATGGTGAAGCAGCACTAGGGGGCGGCGAAGCTTGCGTCACCGGCGAGCTGCTGCGGCGAACTCAGAAAGGCCCCTCCGTCACGTCGCCTATCGGCGCCGCGCCACCTCCCCCGTTTCAGGGGGCAGGAGGGTGAAGCTGCTCTTCTCCTGCCGCGCAGCGAAGCGTGCGGGGGAGGTGGCGCGCTGCGAATACGCAGCGTGACGGAGGGGGCGCTGCTGACTTGGACGCGCCCATCCCGCCGCTCGTCCCAGCCCGCTGCGCTTGGTCCCAGCGCGCTTCTCACCAGGCCGCCGCCGCCCGACAAAGCGGCATGACCTGGCTTTTCGATCCCTCGCTCGCCCTGCACATCGCCTGCGGTTTCGCCGCCGTCGCGATCGGCCTTGTTCCCATCTTCGCTCGCAAGGGCTCGCGCCTGCACAGGCTGTCGGGGCGAGTGTTCGTGGGGCTGATGGGGACCTTGCTGGTGGCGGCCTGGGTGATGACGGCGCTGCACTTCAACGCCTATTTCGCGGCCTTGTCGGCGACGGCCACCATCACCCTGTTCTCGGGCGTGCGGGTCCTGGGACGCAAGCGGCCGGACCTGGATCCAGGCCAGCGCGCCAGCCCGGTCGACTGGATCCTGACCCTGGCCGTCGTCGCCATTGGCCTGTGGGTGTTGGCGCTGGTCTTGACCGGTCGGACGGGAAACAAGGCGGCAGTCTCGGCGGCGCTCGTCTATGCGGCGCTGACCTATGGCGGCTGGGATCTGTGGCGCTTCCTGCGGCCGACCGACTGGCCGTTCTCGCCCCGGCTCTGGACCTATGAGCATCTTGTGAAGATGCTGAGCGCCTACGGGGCGGTGTTGAGCGCCTTCTCGGGCAACTTCCTGACCTTCCTGCCGACCCCATGGAGCCAGCTCTGGCCGACATTCGTGTTCCAACCCCTGGCGCTGATCTGGATCGTGGTGCTGGCGACCCGCCGGCGGGAGGGCGTCCCGGCTTGAGGCTGTCGACCACGGCCTGGACCTGGGCGTTCGGCGTCTACAGCTACGGGGTCACCACCGTTTGCGCCGCCTGGTTCGCCCGTCGGGCGTCGGGCGGCGCGTTGGGCCTGGCGCGCTCGCTGCTGTGGCAGGGCGCGACCTATGCGATCTGGATCCCTACGGCGGGCGTCGTGTGGCTGGCGCTGCGGCGGTTCGGGACCGGCGGCCGGGCGATGGCGGTCCTGACCGCGTGCATGGCCGTGGTCGCGCCGCTGGAGGCCTTGGCCGGCGCAGCAATCGACATGGCCTTCGTCGGCTCTCACGGCGGATGGGGCGAGCTTTCGAGCCGCGCCGTGGGCCGGATGCCGGTGGCCATCCTGCTCTTTACCGCCATCGCCGCCGTCGGCGTCGCGGCCGCCCATCACCGCCGCGCCGCCCAGGAGCGGGCAAGGGTCCAGGTGCTTGAGGCGGGACTGGCCGCCGCTCGCGCCGTCCTTGGCGATACCGGCGCGCCTTCACGGCTGATGGTGTCGGCAGGCCCGCGGCGGGTGCCCGTGGAACTGGGCGAGGTCGAGTGGTTCGCGGCGGCGGGCAACTATGTCGTCGTCCATTGGGGCGGGGGAGGCGGCGGCGAGCGGGAAGGGCTGATCCGCGAAACCTTGCAGAACCTGGAGGCGCGGCTGGACGCGGCGGTGTTCGCCCGCAGTCACCGCTCGACCCTGGTCAACCTGGCTCAGGTGCGCGAGGCCCAGTCGCTGTCGGACGGCTCGTGGCGGCTGACGATGCGCAGCGGCGCCGAGCTGGTCGCCAGCCGCACCTATCGCGACGCCCTGCTGCAGCGCCTGGGTCGCTAAGCGGCGCCGTTCTTGAAGATGCTTACCGAGTGGTTAGCCATTCTGGGACAGTGGGCATGCAGGGCGTTGAAGAGCACGTCGAGCGCGACGGCGATGTCGCGCGCGACGAGGCTGGGAGTTCGTCGATCGAGACGGCCCTGTTGTTGTCGCTGATGGCGACGTTCGTGTTCGTGGTCAGGTCGTCGGTGTTCGGACCGATGCTTCAGCGTTTCGCCGACGCGGCCAACACCCTGGCCAAGGCCTTGGGCTAGCCGCCGACCTTCAGGGCTTCCCACGAGCGGGGCTGGATCGTGCCGGAGCCCTGGCCCGTGGCCGCGCGCAGCCAGGCCAGGTTGTTGTCGACCGACTCGGGCGGCAGGTCCTGACGGGCCAGCTTCTCGGCTTCGGCGAGGCGCCCTTGCAGGCCGATGACCAGGGCCAGGTTCTGGCGGATCTGCACGGTCGAGGCCGGCATGGCCGCGGCGCGGCGCAGCATGGCCTCGGCGCCGGCCAGGTCGCCCTTGGCGGCCAGGTGCATGGCGTAGTTGGCGTTGGGCGCGGCCTCGTTCGGCGCCAGGGCCACGGCCTGCCGGTGGGCGGCGTCGGCCTCGTCGTCGCGCTGGGCCTGCTCGTAGGCCACGCCCAGCAGCGACAGCGGACGCCAGTCGCGCGGCGCCAGCGCGGCGGCGCGGCGGGCCGGTTCGATGGCGTAGAAGCCCTGGCCGCGCGCGATCTGGGCGCGGGCCGATTCCAGCAGGCCGTCGACATTGTCGGGTTGGGCGATCAGCACCTTGGCGATGGTGGCCGCGGCGTCGTCGTAGCGGCCCAGCGCGCGCAGGGCCTGGGACAGGCCGACCCCGGCCTCGCCGTCATGGCCGTCACGTTCGAACTCGGCGCCCCAGAAGGCGGCGCGGGCCAGCGGGTCCATCCGGCGGGCCTCGGCGCGCTGGGCGGGCGTGGCCTTGGCGCGCGGCTGAGCGGCGGCCTGGGCCGGGGCAGCCTCGGGCTTGGCCGGCAGGTCGGCGGCATGCGCCACGGCGCCCATCAGCAGGACGGGGGCGAGAACGGTTGCGAGGAGCGCGCGCTTGCGACACATGGAAGACGAGTCTCCGGAAGGACGCCGCATCCTCGCTTCGCGGCCCTCAAGGAATCGTTAAGCATAATTCTCGAGGACCGCGACATGTTGGACACCCATCCTCTCCTGCCGTCCGACACCGAAGCGGCCATCCCGGTCCACCCGCTGTTCGAGGCTGAGCTTGAGGCGTTCCTCGCCGGTCGGCGGCCCGCCGCCCGCGTTCTCGCCGAGCGGGACAAGTTCAAGGCCAAGGCCGGCCAGGTGCTGGTCGTTCCCGGTCCCGGCGGCCAGGTCGAGCGGGTGCTGATGGGGCTAGGCTCGCGGGCCACGGTGGATCCCGGCCTGTTCCGGGGCCTAGCCGCCAAGCTGCCGGCCGGCGACTACAAGCTGGCCCGCCTGCCGCGCGGCCTGGACGCCGCCGAGGCGACCCTGGCCTTCGCGATGGGGCTCTATCGCTTCGACCGCTATCGCAAGCGCTCCCAAGAAGCGGGACCGCAGTTGGTCGCGCCTAAGGGCGTCGACGCCGAGGCCGTGCTAGCCATCGCCCACGCCTGCGCCCTGGCCAAGGACATGGTCAACACCCCGGCCAACGACATGGGCCCGCTGCAGATCGAGACCATCGCCCGCGAGATCGCCGAGAAGCACGGAGCCGAGATCTCGGTGATCGTCGGCGACGACCTGCTGGAACAGAACTATCCCGCCGTCCACGCCGTGGGCCGCGCCGCCGTCGCGCATCGCGCGCCGCGCATGATCGAGATCAGCTGGGGCGATCCTTCGCATCCCGTGCTGGCCATCGTCGGCAAGGGCGTGGTGTTCGACACCGGCGGCCTGGACATCAAGCCCTCGTCGGGCATGCGGATCATGAAGAAGGACATGGGCGGCGCCGCCCACGCCCTGGCCCTGGCCCGGATGGTGATGGGCGCCAAGCTGCCGGTGCGGTTGGTCGTGCTGACCCCGGTGGTCGAGAACGCCATCAGTGGCGACGCCATGCGCCCCGGCGATGTGCTGCAGACCCGCGCCGGCCTGACCGTCGAGGTCGGCAATACCGACGCGGAAGGCCGCCTGATCCTGTCCGACGCCCTGACCCGCGCGGCCGAGCACAAGCCCGTCCTGACCCTGGATCTGGCCACCCTGACCGGCGCGGCGCGGGTGGCGATGGGGCCTTTCGTGATCCCGTTCTGGACCGCCGACGACAAGCTGGCCGCCCAGATCGAGGCGGCCTCGAAGGCGACCTTCGATCCCCTGTGGCGCCTGCCGCTGTGGGACGGCTATCGCGACGCCATCGAGAGCGATATCGCCGACCTGAAGAACGATCCCGACGCCTGGGCCCAGGCGGGCGCCACGACGGCGGCGCTGTTCCTGGAGAAGTTCGCGCCGACCGACGGGTCTTGGGCCCACTTCGACGTCTATGCCTGGAACCCCAAGGGGCGACCCGGCTATCCCACCGGTGGCGAGGCCCAGGCGATCCGGGCGCTGTTCGCGCTGCTGAAGACCCGGTTCCCGGCATGAGCGCCCCCACGCAGGATCGCCGCCTGACCCTGGTCCGCGATGGCCTGGCTGACGTTCGGCTGGAAGGCCTAGTTGCGGCGGAGCGCTTCGCGGCGACGGTCCCGATGCAGGTCGCCATCCCGGCCGCCTCGCTGCGCAAGGCGCCATCAGCCCAGGCCGAGCAGGAGGACCAGCTGCTGTTCGGCGAGCGCTTCGACGTTCTGTTCGAGGACGCGGGCTTTTCGTTCGGCCAGGCCCGCCGCGACGGCTATGTCGGCTATGTCGCCAGCGACGCCCTGACCCTGCTGGCGGCCCCATCGACCCACCGGGTGGCGGCGATCCGCACCTACGCGTTCAGCCAGCCGGACATCAAGTCGGCGATCGTCGGGCTCTACAGCCTCAACACCCTGGTCGCAGTCGAGGCGCGCGAGGGGCGGTTCGTGAAGGTCGCCGGTTCGGGCTGGATCACCGAGGACCATCTGGGCGCGATCGGCACGGGCGAGACCGACTGGGTCGCCGTCGCCCAACGCTTCCTGGGCGCGCCCTACCAGTGGGGCGGCCGCGAGTCGCTGGGCCTGGACTGCTCGGCGCTGGTTCAGCAATCCCTGGCGGCCTGCAACCGCGCCTGCGTGCGCGACACCGACATGCAGCGGGGCTTCTTCCCCGAGGTGGCCGAAGCCGACCGCCGCCGCGGCGACCTGGTGTTCTGGAAGGGCCACGTGGCGGTGCTGCTGAACGCCGACAGAATCCTCCACGCCAACGCGCACCACATGGCCGTGGCGGTGGAGCCCCTGGCCGAGGCGATCACGCGGATCGAGGCGGCGGGGGTGGGCAAGCCGCTGGGGTATCGGCGGGTTTGAAGAGACAAGATCCTCCCCCTTTGGGGGAGGTGGCCCAGAGGGCCGGAGGGGTCCTCTCCGGCCTATTCAGTTGAGGACCCCCTCAGTCGCTCTGCGACAGCTCCCCCAGAGGGGAGCATCTAGCTCAGCCTACTTCGTCCACTGCGCCAGCCAGTCGGTGATCGACTGCGGCGTCATGTGGCGAGCGTCGGTCAGGGCGAAGAAGGCGCCGTCATTGACCAGCTTGCCCTTCGTATCCACCACCAGGAAGCTCGGCACGCCCTTGAGCTTGTCGACGCCGTAGCGGGCCGGGATCTGCATGTTCTTGGTGTAGCGGCCGACGTCGACCGTCACGACCTCGTAGTGCTTGTCGACGAACTTTTTGACGTCCGGCTGTTCGATCAGGCCCGCGAAGATCCGGCAGTCGGGGCACCAGTTGCCGCCGAAGTCGATCAGGACGAGCTTCTTGTGGGCCTTGGCGCGCTTGATGGCGGCGGCGACGTCGGCCTCCGCGTCGGCGGTCTCATTGTACGGGAAGGGCAGGGGCGTGGGCAGGTCGGCCAGCGACTTCAGCGCCACGGTCGGGGCCTTGGCGGCGAGAGCCGAGACGGGAGCGGCGGCCAGGAAGGCGACAAGGGCGGCGGCGGCGAAGGCGCGAGGCGTCATGGGCGGGCGTTTCCGGTGAAGCGGGACTGTTTCCATATCCTACTAGATAAATAGGAAAAGAACTCCAGCCAGAAAAAAGGCCGCGAAGCGAACTTCGCGGCCTCTGATCTTGGTCTGACCGAAAACCGATCAGTGCTTGGCGGCGTCGGCGGCCGGAGCGGGCGTGGTCGGCTGGCCGGCGGCCGGCGCGGCGGCTGCCGGAGCAGCGCCGGCCGGAGCCGCAGCGGCGGCGCCGGCGGCCGGAGCCGCGTCGGCCGGAGCGCCCGCAGGCTTGGGAGCCGGCACCGGCAGGGTCGAGCCCAGGGTGTGGAGATAGGCGATCAGGGCGACGCGATCTTCCGGCTTCTTCAGGCCGACGAAGGTCATGTTGGTGCCCGAGATGTACTTACCCGGCGCCTTGAGGAACTCGTACATGTGGTCGTAGTCCCACTTGGCGTTTTTGGCGCCGAATTCCTTCATCGCGGCCGAATAGGCGAAGCCCGGGTGCGTGCCCGGCTGGCGGCCTTCGACGCCATACAGGCCCGGGCCGGTGCCGTTGGCGCCCGACGGGTCAAGCTTGTGACACGCGGCGCACTTGGCCGAGATGGCCTCGCCGGCGGCGATGTTGGCCGGCAGCAGCAGGGCGGTGCCCCAGTCGGGGGCGACCTCGACGGCGGCGGCGCCGCCCTCGGTCGGCTCCTCGACCGCGATCTCGTAGCCGGCCTTTTCGACCTCGTGCTTCTCGAACACGACGGTCGACGCTTCACGCAGACCAAAAATGATGAGGCCGGTCAGCAGCACGCCGCCAGCGATCTTGTTGAACGTCAGGTCGCTCATCTCAGCCTTGTCAGCCTCTTACCGGCCCGCCAGGGGCGGGGCCAAACTCCGCGGCGAGGAATCCCCCGCGCGCGCCTCTTGTTGCGCTCGCGTCTCTTACACGCTACCGCCCCTCGCGCAACCGGGCAGGAGCGATTTGAGATCATGAACCCCATCGTCCTGATCCCCGCGCGCATGGCCGCGACCCGTCTGCCCAACAAGCCGCTGGCCGATATCGGGGGCCTGCCGATGATCGTACGCGTGCTGAACCAGGCCCTGAAGGCCAATATCGGCCCCGTCGCGGTGGCCGCCGGCGATCCCGAGATCGTCGAGGCCGTGCGTGCGGCCGGTGGTCGCGCCGTGCTGACCGATCCGGAACTTCCGTCGGGTTCGGACAGAATTCTCGCGGCCCTGGCCGAACTCGATCCGGGGTTCGAGCATGACGTGGTCATCAACCTGCAGGGCGACATGCCCTTCGTCGATCCGTCGGTGCTGAGCGCCTGCGCCGGCCTGCTGGAGGATTTCGGCGACTGCGACATCGCCACCGTGGTCGCCGCCGAGGCCTCGCCGGCCGACCGGACCAATCCCGATGTCGTGAAAGCCGTGCTGGCGATGGAGGACGATGGCCAGAGCGGCCGCGCCCTCTACTTCACCCGCTCGACCCTCTATGGCGACGGCCCGGTCTGGCGCCACATCGGCATCTATGGCTATCGCCGCGAGGCGCTGGAGGCCTTCAACGCCGCCTCGCCCTCGCCGCTGGAAAAGCGCGAGAAGCTGGAGCAGCTGCGGGCCATGGAACTGGGCATGACCATTCGCGCCGCCGTGGCTCCCGAGGCGCCGATCTCCGTCGACAATCCCTCCGATCTCGAAGCCGCCCGTATCCAGGCTGGAAACCAAGCATGAGCATCCTCAAGAAGATCGCCTTCCAGGGCGAACCCGGCGCCAACAGCCACGAGGCCTGCCGCACCTTCTTTCCCGACTACGAGGCCGTGCCGTGCGCCACCTTCCAGGAGGCGTTCGAGGCCATCAAGTCGGGCGCCTGCCAGCTGGGCATGATCCCGATCGAGAACTCGATCGCCGGCCGCGTGGCCGACGTCCACCACCTGCTGCCCGAGGCCGGGCTGAAGATCATTGGCGAGCTGTTCAAGCCGATCCGCTTCCAGCTGATGGCCAACAAGGGCGTGAAGCTGGCCGACGTGAAGGTGGTCGCCTCGATGCCGATCGCCCTGGCCCAGTGCCGCAACAGCCTGCGCCGCCTGGGCGTGACCACGGAAGCCGCCGGCGACACCGCCGGCGCGGCCAAGGCTCTCGCCCTGAAGCCCGACCCGACGCGCGGCGCCGTGGCCCCGGCCCTCGCCGCCGAGATCTACGGCCTGGACATCCTGGCCGCCGACATCGAGGACGAGCGCCACAACACCACCCGCTTCCTGGTGATGACGGCCGACCCCGCGCCGACCCCGCCGCCGTTCACCCACCGCTGCGTGACCAGCTTCGTGTTCAAGGTCCGCAACCTGCCGGCCGCGCTCTACAAGGCGCTGGGCGGCTTTGCGACCAACGGCGTCAACATGACCAAGCTCGAGAGCTACATGGAGAACGGCCAGTTCACGGCGACCTTCTTCTACGCCGAGGTCGACGGCCGGCCCGAGGATCGCTCCCTGGCCCTGGCGTTCGACGAGCTGAAGTTTTTCTCGGAGAAGTTCGAGATCCTGGGCGTGTACCCGGCCGATCCGTTCCGGGACCGGACGTAGCCGTAAGCCGATGCTCCCCCTTTGGGGGAGCTGTCGCGGAGCGACTGAGGGGGTCCTCAACGGCATAGACTGGAGAGGACCCCCTCCGGCCCTCCGGGCCACCTCCCCCAAAGGGGGAGGATCTTGGTCGCCCCTGCCGTCGCGGCACGCTTCGCGATAACGGCGTTCTCCGCCTAACCTCCCTGGATAACAAACGTCCGGGGAGGGACGCTTCATGAACACGATGATCGCGCCGGTGATGGCGCTGGTGGCCTGGTCGCTGGTGATCTGGCTGTGGATGTACACGCGTCGCATCCCGGCGATGCTGAAGGCGGGGATCAAGCCGCAGGAGGCGCGGTTCCCGGGCTCGCTGGACGTCCTGCCCGCCGGCCCGCGCCAGGCGGCCGACAACTACAACCACCTGATGGAGCAGCCGACCATCTTCTACGCGGCGGCGCTGGCCATCGCGGTGGCGGGCCATGGCGACGGCTGGGCTGTGCATTTCGCCTGGGTCTATGTGGGGCTGCGGGTGCTGCACAGCCTGGTGCAGGTGACCGTCAACATCGTGAACCTGCGGTTCCTGCTGTTCGCGCTGTCGACGATCACACTGGGGGTGATGGTGGTGCGGGAGTTGGTGAAAATCTTCGCCTAACAAAGCTTGTCATCCCGGCCGCAGCGAAGCGGAGAGCCGGGACCCAGGGGCCAACGCAACGCGGTCGCCCCTGGGTCCCGGATAGCCTCTGCGAGGCTTCCGGGATGACAAGATTAGGTTAGCTGGAGCGCGCTAAACCGCGTCCAGCCCGATATCCAGCACAGGCGCCGAGTGCGTCAGCGCGCCGACGCTGATGACGTCCACGCCCGTCTCGGCGATGGCCCGCACGGTGTTCAGGTTCACCCCGCCCGACGCCTCCAGCACCGCCCGGCCCTTGGCCAGGGCGACGGCCGTCCGCAGGTCGTCGAGGCTGAAATTGTCCAGCATCACCACGTCCGGGCCGTGCCTCAGCGCGTCTTCGAGCTGGTCCAGGCCGTCGACCTCGACCTCCACCTTCACCAGGTGCCCGGCGAAGGCTCGCGCCCGGCGGACGGCTTCGCCGACGCCCCCGCAGGCGGCGACGTGGTTGTCCTTGATCAGGATGGCGTCATCCAGGCCGAAGCGGTGATTGGTCCCGCCGCCGCAGCGCACGGCGTATTTCTCCAGGGCGCGGAGGCCCGGGGTGGTCTTGCGGGTGTCGACGATGGTCGCGCCCGTGCCCTCGACGAGGCGGACATAGGATCGCGTCAGGGTGGCGATGCCCGACAGCCGGCCCAGCAGGTTCAGGCCCACGCGCTCGGCGGCCAGCACGGCGCGGGCGGCGCCCTCGGCGCGGGCCAGGATCGCCCCGGGCGCGGCGTCGGCGCCGTCGGGCGCGACGATCTGGAAGGTGGCGGTGGGATCCAGCGCGGCCAAGGCCAGGCGGGCGCAGGACAGGCCCGAGACCCGGCCGTCCTGTCGGCTGGCATAGGCCACGCTCAGCCGCGCGTCGGCGTCGATGCAGGCCTGGCCGGTGATGTCGCCGGCGCGGCCGAGGTCTTCGGCCAGGGCCGCCTCGACGATCGGACGCACCAGCAGGTCGTCCAGAGGGAAGATGCTCATTCGGCGGCGTAGCGGACGGCGCGGCCCGCTTCCCAGTGGTCCAGGGTGACGAAGGTGCGTTCCGGCGCAGCGACTTCGGGGAAGTCGCTGCGGGTGTGACCGCCCCGGCTCTCGCGACGGCCCAGAGCGGCCTTGGCGATCAGGTGGGCGGCGGCCAGGATCGGACCCTTGCCGTGCGCGGTCTCCAGCGCCTCGATCACGCCCAGCAGGCGGGCCAAGCCCCAGGCGTCGCGGATGACGCCGGCGTCGCGGTCCATGGCCCGGCGCAGCAGCTGCAGGCCGGCCTCGGGCAGGTCGGGTGTCGGCTCCACCGAGACGGGCTGGCCTGGCGCATGGGTCTCGGTCGCCGCCGCGCGGCCGGCGCGGGCGCCGAAAACGGCGGCTTCCAGCAGGCTGTTGGACGCCAGGCGGTTGGCGCCGTGCACGCCCGTGGCGGCGCACTCGCCGGCGGCATAGAGGCCGGCCAGGCTGGTGCGGCCGTCCAGATCCGTGGCCACGCCGCCCATGTGATAGTGGACGGCCGGAACCACCGGGATCGGCTGGACGCGCGGATCGATCCCGGCGCTCATGCAGGCGGCGAAGACGGCCGGGAACTCGTGCGGGAAGTGCTCGCCCACCGCCGCCGTGGCGTCGAGGAATGCCCCGCGACCGGCCGTACGCTCGGCGTGGATGGCGCGGGCCACCACATCGCGCGGGGCCAGTTCCTTGGCCGGGTGATAGTCCGCCATGAAGGGTTTGCCATCGGTGTTGCGCAGGATCGCCCCCTCGCCGCGCAGGGCCTCGGTGGCCAAGGGGGCGGGATCGCGGCCGATGTCGATGGCCGTGGGGTGGAACTGCACGAACTCGGGGTCGGCGATCGTCGCCCCGGCCAAGGCGGCCAGGCCCAGGCCCTCGCCACGCACCTGGGCGGGCGTGGTGGTGACGGCGTACAGGCCGCCGATTCCGCCGGTGGCCAGGATCACGGCCGGGCTGAGGATCTCGACCAGCGCGCCGTCGATTTCCGCCAGCACGCCGATCACGCGGCCGGTCGCGTCCTGGAGAAGCCGGCGGGCGCGGGCGCCTTCGCGGATCTCGATGGAGGGCGTGGCGCGCACGGCGGCAGTGACGGCGGCCATGATCGCCGCGCCGGCCCCGTCGCCGCCCACGCGGGCCACGCGGGCCCGGCTGTGGGCCGCCTCGAGGCTGAGGGTGAAGTCGCCGTCCTTGGTGTCGAACGGCGCACCCAGGGCCGCCAGGGCGCGTACGGCGTCGGGGCCTTCGGTGGTCAGCAGGTCGACCGCCTCGGGATCGCACAGGCCCGCACCGGCGGCCATGGTGTCGGAGGCGTGCAGGGCGGGAGCGTCGTCGCTGGCCAGGGCCGCGGCCATGCCGCCCTGCGCCCAGGCGCTGGAGCAGCCGGTCGCCAGCGGCGTCGGCGACAGCACCAGGGCCGTCTTCGCCGCGAGCGCGGCGGTCAGGCCAGCCAGCCCGGCCCCGAGGATCACGGGGCCGTCGAAGGTGAGGCGGTTGTGGGTCAACGAGGCGGCTCCTCTCGGGGGCCGATATCCTCGTGCTTCGACAGGCTCAGCATGAGGATATCTACTGCGGTTCAGTCGCCCTCATCCTGAGCTTGTCGAAGGACGAGGGCGGCAGTTCAAACGGACTAGATCAGCTCGACGTCGACGTGATGCTTGGCCTTCACCAGGTCGTAGCGGGCGGGGACCAGGGGCGGGGGCAGGTCGATCATTCGTTGCACGGCCAGGCGCGCGGCGTCGGCCACGGCCGGATCGACGGTGACCTCGTAGCGGTCGAACACCAGGGCGTCGTGGATGTTCTGCAGGGTGATCCGCTTCATGTGCGGGCACAGGTTGCAGGGTTTGACGAAGTCGGTGTCCGGCGCGTCGGCCTCGACGTTTCCGGCCATCGAGCACTCGGTGATCAGCACCACCTGCTTGGGTTTGCGCTGGATGACGTAGTCGTTCATCGCCGCGGTCGAGCCGGCGAAGTCGGCCTCTTCCAGGATCTCGGCCGGGCACTCGGGGTGGGCCAGAATCTCGGCGCCCGGATAGGCGGCGCGCAGCTCCAGGATGTCGTCGCGGGTGAAGCGCTCGTGCACCTCGCAGCGGCCGGCCCAGGCGATGATCTTCACCGAGGTCTGGCGGGCGACGTTGCGGGCCAGATATTCGTCGGGGATCAGGATGACCTTGTCGGTCCCCCATTGCGCGGCGGCCCACTCCACCACCTGCACGGCGTTGGCGCTGGTGCAGCAGATGTCGGTCTCGGCCTTCACATCGGCGGTGGTGTTGACATAGGTGACCACCGGCACGCCCGGATAGCGGGCCTTGATCATCCGCACGTCGGCGCCGGTGATCGAGGAGGCCAGGCTGCAGCCGGCCAGCGGATCGGGGATCAGCACGCGCTTTTCCGGGGCCAGCACCTTGCTGGTCTCAGCCATGAAGTGGACGCCCGCCTGCACGATCACGGCCGCGTCGCACTTGGCCGCCTCGCGAGCCAGCGCCAGGCTGTCGCCGACGAAATCGCCCACGCCGTGGAAGATTTCGGTGGTCATGTAGTTGTGCGCCAGGATGACCGCGTTCTTCTCGCGCTTGAGGCGGTTGATCTCGGCGATCAGGGGCGCGTGCAGCCGCCACTCCATCGGGGTGACGTGGTTCTTCACCTTGTCCCAGATCTTCGAGGTCTGAACCTCGACATCGGGGGTGAAATCGAGCGCGGCGAAACCGTCGGCCATCTGATTCTCCGTTATGCTCAAACTGAGCATTTCTCGGGCCTCAAAAAACGCCGGGGCGGGGATTTCCGTTCCGACGCTTCCTTATGCTGAAAGTGAGCATAAGTGACCAAAGACATATAGACCTTCGTGACGGGATTGCAAAGGGAAGGTTGTCTGCGAGCCGAAACAGATATTCTGGCGCGCGCCGTCCTCCGGAAGTTGAGGCGGTTGCGAAGGTCGCTTAGGGTCAAGCTCCAGCCGGGAGACGCCCATGGCCGACAAGGAAATCTGGTTCGAATATGTGCGCACTCCGGGGCGGATCTCGGCGATGCCCGTGCACTGGAAGGGCTGGCTGATCTTTCTAGCCATCTGCTCGGCGCCGGGCCTGGGCGCGCTGGCGATGGCGCGCTGGGTTCCGGGCTTCAGGCCCGAGCACGTCTTCCTCTACCTGCTGGCTTCGTTCGTGGTGGTGTTCGGGCTGGTGGCCGTCCTTCTGAAGACGCGCGGACGGCGGCGGCGGGCCCCGTGAGGCTTTCCGCTCACGCTAGTGCGGCCGAGCCTCGGTGAGCGCCCTCGCCAGGCTGTCCAGCGAGAAGGGCTTGTTGAGGAACGGCCAGGCGCCGGCCTCGGCGCGGCCTTGGTCTCCGCCGGTATAGCCCGAGCACAGCACCACCGGCAGGCCGGGACGCGAGCGGGCCAGGTGTTCGGCCAAGTCTACGCCGCTCTGGCCGCCCGGCATGATCACGTCGCTGAGCACCAGCTCGATGGCCCGGTCCTGGTCCAGGCGCTCCAGCGCCTCGGCCACCCCGCCGGCCCGCACGACGGTGTGTCCCAGGTCGTGCAGCATGGCGTCGACCAACTCGGCCACCTGCGGGTCATCCTCGACCAGCAGCACGTGCGAGGGCGACTGCCCGCCGATGTGGTCGACGGGCGCGGTGTCGACGCCGTCGCCGGCCGCCTCGGCGATCGGCAGCAGCATGGCCACCGTCGCCCCCTGGCCGGGGCGGCTCTCAATGTCGACCGAGCCGCCGCTCTGGCGGGCGAAGCCATAGACCTGCGAGAGGCCCAGCCCCGTGCCTTCGCCAGGGGCCTTGGTGGTGAAGAACGGCTCGACGGCCCGGGCCAGGGTGGCCGCGTCCATGCCGATGCCCGTGTCGCGCACGGCGACGCGCAGATACTGGCCCGGCTGCAGGTCGCCGGACGCCTTGGCCAGGGTCACCGGGCGGGACTCGATGCTGACCTCGCCGCCGGCCGGGGTGGCGTCGCGGGCGTTGACCACTAGGTTCAGCAGGGCCGCCTCGAACTGGCCGGAGTCGATCAGGGCGTTGCGCACCCCGGTCCCCAGCCGGAGATTGAAGGTGTAGGAGTCGCCCAGGGCGCGGCGCAGCAGGCCCTCGCTCTCGGCGATCAGTCGGTCGACGCGACAGATCTCGGGCCGCAGCGGCTGACGGCGGGCAAAGGCCAGCAGATGCTGGGTCAGCTTCTCGCCGCGCTTGGCGGCGGCCATGGCGGCTGGGATCATCCGGGCGCGGCGGGCCGCGTCGTCGGGATTGCGCTCGACCACGTCCAGCGCCCCGATGATCACCGTCAGCAGGTTGTTGAAGTCGTGGGCCACGCCGCCTGTCAGCTGACCGATGGCCTCCAGCTTCTGCGACTGGAACAGGGCCGCCTGGGCCGCGTCGCGCTCGGCCACGGCCGCGTCGACCCGCTCGGCCAGCAACTCGTTGACGCCGGTCAGCTGGGCCTGCGCCTCCTTAGTGTCGGTGACGTCGAAGGCGATGCCGATGAAGCCGTCGAAGGCCCCGTCCGGATCGAAGCGCGGCTGGGAGAAGGATTTCAGCCAGCGCACCTGATTGTCGGCGCGCCGATAGCGGCCTTCCAGGGTGAACGGCTTGCGGCTGCTCTCGCCGGCGATCTGGGCCTTCAGAATGCTCGGCAGGTCGTCGGGGTCCAGCCGGGTGCGCCAGTCCAGGGTCAGGGCCTCGTCATAGGGCACGCCCGCGAACTCGACATAGGCCTGGTTGACGAAGTCGCGCTGGCCGCCGGGCCGCGACACCCACATCAGGGCCGGGGCGCTGTCGGCCAGGCTGCGGAAGCGGGCCTCGCTCTCGCGCACCTGGCGATCGACCCGGTGGCGGTTGGTGGCGTCAAAGTTCAGGCCCAGGATGCGGACGGCGCGGCCGGTCTCGTCGCGGACCACCTCGCCCCGGCTGTAGACCCAGCGCTCGCCCTCGCCGGCGTGGGCCAGGCGGTGCTCGACCTCGTAGATCGCTCCGGACTTCAGAGCCGTGCGGAGGGTGTCGCCGGCATAGGCGTGGTCCTCGGGATGGACCAGCCGGCCCAGGACCTGCCAATCCACGACGCTGTCGGCGGCCAAGCCCAGATTCTCTCGCGCCTTGGGCGACAGGTAGAGGGTGTCGCTGACGACGTCCCAGTCCCATGGACCGACGCCGGCCGCCGACTGGGCGAACTGCAGCCGCACCTCGGCGTCCTGCTGCACGCGCCGGGCCTGCGCCAGGCCGTGGATGGCCCCGCGCAGGCCCTGGCAGACGGTGAGGGTGAAGCCGGCCGAGATCAGGAAGATCACCATGGTGGCGATCTCGTCGTCCGACATCGGCTCGGCGAAGCGACCGCTCCACAGCCAGAAGCCGAAGGTCGCGCCCGAGACGATCGGGACCAGGCCCCAGCGCCAGCCGGCATAGAGGGTGACCAGCACCACGGCGGGGAAGAAGGGCTGGGTCGCGCCGACTCCGCCGCTCAGGCCCAGCAGGGCGATCCGCATCAGGACGGCGGCCAGAACGGCGATCAGGGCGGCCGCCGCGCAGCGCCAGAAGGGCGGCGGAACCGGAGGGATCAGCCACGCGCTGATGAGCGCGTGAAGTCGTGCGCGCTCTTCGGAGACCACCGATGGGGCGTCCATTGCCACCTTTGTCGCTCCCCAGCCAAACAAGGCTTGCCAAGAGCATGGACGAGCTTACCTAGAACACGCAACACGGGAGATTGTCATGGCCTCCACGCCAAACACCGGACTGTCCGCCAAGCAACGCTCGGATATCGCCTCGGCGCTCAACAAGGTGCTGGCTGACAGCTATGCGCTCTATCTTAAGACGCACGGCTATCACTGGAACGTCCGCGGCCCCAACTTCCAATCCCTGCACGTTTTGCTCGAAGGGCAGTACCAGGATGAATGGGCGGCGCTGGACGACATCGCCGAACGCATTCGCGCTCTGGGCGAGTTGGCTCCGCAGGGCTACGCGGCCTTCGGAAATCTTTCCAGCATCAAGGACGGCGACCCGGAACAGGACTGGGAAGGCATGTTCAAGGAGCTGAAGACCGACAACGAGACGGTCATCGCCACCCTGCGCGCGGCCTTCCCGGTGGCCGACGAGGCCGGCGACGAGGCCACGGCCGACCTGTTGACCCAGCGCCTGACCGCGCACGAAAAGCACGCCTGGATGATCCGCTCGACCTTGGGCGTGAAATAAGCCTTCGTGCTGCTGCGTCATCCAACGGGCCTGCCCATCAAGGCCGCCGCGGGGCTTCTCGCCCTCGGCGGCCTTTCCGCGTGCGCCACCTATTACGTGCCCAGCGGGTACGGGCGCGAGGCGGGCATGGCGCGGATCACGCGCAGCTTCACGGACGCGGGCCTGGCGCGCTACGTGGCCAACATGGATCCGGCGATGCTGGCCCTGGCCAAGCGCCACGATCCCCGGCCGCACAAGGACTATTGGGGCCGGGTCGAGGGCTGGGAGCGAATCGACATCAAGAAGATTCCGCGCCTGGGCGACATCACGCCCGACTTCGACGAGGCGCGGCTCATCAACGCCCTGAAGCCCGTCGCGCCTGAAGCGGTCGAGGCGGCCAGGCCGTTCTACCTGAAGGCCAGCACCGACGACGGCGCCAAGGCCCTGCGCTGCCTGACCCAGGCGGTCTATTTCGAGTCCGCCTTCGAGCCGATCGAGGGGCAGCAGGCGGTGGCTCAGACGGTGCTGAACCGCCTGCGTCACGCCGGCTATCCCAAGTCGGTCTGCGGCGTGGTCTATGAGGGCGCGGCCCGGGCCACCGGCTGCCAGTTCAGCTTCACCTGCGACGGCTCCCTGGCCCGCGTGCCCAACCCCACCCTGTGGGCTTCGGCCGAGTTCGTGGCCCGCAAGGCGCTGGGCGGCTTCGTGATGAAGGACATCGGCGTGGCCACCCACTACCACGCCAGCTACGTGGCGCCGTATTGGGCTCCGACCCTGGTCAAGCTCAAGCAGATCGGCCAGCACATCTTCTATCGCTGGACGGGGCCGTCGGGTACGTTGAAGGCCTTCAACGGCAAGTATCGCGGCGGCGAGGACGTCACCGCCGACATCCTGCTGGCCGCCGACGCCCGCACCCTGGAGGCCGCCCCGCCCGAGGCCCGCGCCGCCGGCTCGGTGGTCGACACCGCCGTCCTCGCCCAGGCTCAGGCCGCCGGCCTGGTGCCCACCAACTTGGCGCCGGGCGCGCAGCTGACCGTGACCCAGGACCCCAACGCGCCCGGCGGCGAGCGCCTGCGCGCCGAAGGCGTCATCGCAGGCCGCCGCATCCCGACGCCGGAGGAGATCGCCGAGATCAACAAGTCGCTCGACAAGCTGCCCGAGGTCGCCGCCGACCCGGCCAAGGCCCCGCCCGTCGTCGACGCCCCCAAGGCCCCGGAAAAGAAGAAAAGCTACTTCGGCCGCCCGCCGCTCTCGGATCGTCCCAGAACGCCGATGTAGGGGCAGGCTTGGGGCGGAGCGGAAAGGTCGTGCGTCCTTCGAGGCTCGGCTGCGCCTCGCACCTCAGGATGAGGCATGAGCAGCGACAAAGCTCCTCATCCTAAGGTGAGCGCTCCTAAGCGCGCCTCGAAGGACGCATGACGCCGACGGCTCTATTGGTTCGAGAGCCGACTTCGGCCCTAGGCTAAAGCCTCACCAGACGCCGATCTTCTCGGCCTCGTGGTGGCTGATGGGGTGGTGAGCCTTCTTGTGGTCTTCCTCGGCCAGGAAGCGGACGGCCTCAAGCGCCGCCATGCAGCCCATGCCGGCCGCGGTGACGGCCTGGCGGTAGATGTCGTCGGTGACGTCGCCGGCCGCGTAGACGCCTGCGATCGCCGTCGAGGCCGTGCCCGGCTTGACCGACAGATAGCCGCCGGCGTGGGTTTCCAGCTGGTCCTTGAACAGCTCCGACGACGGCGCGTGACCGATGGCGATGAAGACGCCGTCGCACTTCAGGTCCGTGGTCTCGCCGGTCTTGACGTTCTTCAGGCGAACGCCCGTGACGCCCATCGGATCGGTGTCGCCGGTGACCTCGTCGATGGCGCTGTCCCAGACCACCTCGATCTTCGGGTGGGCCAGCAGGCGCTCCTGCAGGATCTTCTCGGCCCGCAGTTCGTCCTTGCGGTGGACCAGGGTGACCTTGCTGGCGAAGCTGGTCAGGAACAGGGCTTCCTCGACGGCCGTGTTGCCGCCGCCGACCACCACGACCTCCTTGTTGCGGTAGAAGAAACCGTCGCAGGTGGCGCAGGCGCTGACGCCGAAGCCCTGGAACTGGCTCTCGCTGTCCAGGCCCAGCCACTTGGCCTGGGCGCCGGTGGCGATGATCAGGGTCTCGGCCAGCCACTCCTGACCGCTGTCGGTCTTGATGTGGAACGGGCGCTGGGACAGGTCGGCCGACAGCACGATGTCGCTGACGAACTCGGTGCCGACATGCTCGGCCTGGGCCTTCATCTGGTCCATCAGCCAGGGGCCCTGGATGACGTCGGCGAAGCCCGGATAGTTCTCGACGTCGGTCGTGATGGTCAGCTGGCCGCCCGGCTGGATGCCGGCGATCAGCACGGGCTTGAGCAGCGCGCGCGCGGCATAGATGGCGGCGGTGTAGCCGGCGGGACCCGATCCGATGATCAGGCAGCGGGTGTGGCGGGGTTCGGAGGAGGTCGACATGGCGGAAGATATAGTGTCGATTCCGGATTAGCGCGATGGCCGCGACACGGGGGAAATGATGAAAGCTGCGGGTCTTCCGATCGGTATGGGCGCGGGCATCGCCATCGGCGTCGCCTTGGGCGCGGCCCTGGGCAATATTGGTCTTGGCATCAGCCTGGGCGTCGCGATCGGCGGCGGGTTGGGCGTGATGCTGATGGCCATGGGCATCGCCGCCGAAAAGAAGAAGGCCAAGGACGACGAGGTGAAGTCCGGCGATTGACGCCTCATCCACCTTTCAGGGGTTAAACTGGCGGCAACCACGTTTCGGGTGATCCGTCATGTCCGCCTCTCCCTCCATCACCATCGCCGGCCGCGAGATCGGCGCCGACCATTCGCCCTATGTGATCTGCGAGCTGTCGGGCAATCACAACGGCAGCCTCGAGCGCTGCCTGACCATGGTGGACGCCGCCGCCGCGACCGGCTGCGACGCGATCAAGATCCAGACCTACACCGCCGACACCATCACGCTCGACGTCGACCGGCCCGAGTTCAAGATCCATGGCGGGTTGTGGGACGGCCGCACCCTGTACGAACTCTACGAAGAGGCCCATACGCCGTTCGAATGGCACGCGGCGATCTTCGAGCGCGCCAAACAGCGCGGCGTGACGATCTTCTCCAGCCCGTTCGATGAGACGGCGGTCGACCTGCTCGACAGCCTGGGCGCGCCGGCCTTCAAGATCGCCTCGTTCGAGGCCGTCGACATCCCGCTGATCCAGTACGCCGCCAGCAAGGGCAAGCCGCTGATCATCTCGACCGGCATGGCCAACCTGACCGAGATCGAGACCGCCCGCGAAGCCGCACTTAGCGCCGGAGCGGCCGGTGTGCTGCTGCTGCACTGCGTGTCGAGCTATCCGGCGACCTTCGCCGACGCCAATGTGCGAACCGTCGCCGACATGGCCCAGCGCTTCGGCTGCCCGATCGGCCTCTCGGACCATACGCCGGGCACGGCCGCCTCAGTGGCGGCGGTTTCGGTCGGCGCCTGTGCGGTCGAAAAGCACTTCACCCTCGCCCGCGCCGACGGCGGTCCGGACGCGGCGTTCAGCCTGGAGCCCGTCGAGTTCAAGGCCTTGGTCGACGACACCAAGAACGCCTGGGCCTCGCTGGGCCGCGCCCACTACGACACGCTCGGTTCGGAGGCGACGAGCCTGCTGTTCCGCCGCTCGCTCTACGTGACCGCCGACGTCAAGGCCGGCGAACCCCTGACCCGCGCCAACGTCCGCTCGGTCCGCCCCGGCAACGGCCTGCCGCCCGCCGACCTGGACAAGGTCCTGGCCGGCAAGGCGTCCCGCGACCTGACGCGCGGCGAGCCGCTGGACTGGTCGATGGTCCAATAAATTTGTCATCCCGGCCGCAGCGAAGCGGAGAGCCGGGACCCAGGGACCAGTGCAGTGCGGTTGCCCCTGGGTCCCGGACAGCCTCTGCGAGGCTTCCGGGATGACACGTAATTTTCTTACGCGATCGTCGTAACCAGCCCGCCTTCGGCCTTCAACGACGCCCCATTGGTCGCGGCCGACAGCGGGCTCGCGACATAGGCGGCGAGGTTGGCGATTTCCTCGGCTTCGATCATCCGCTGCAGCAGCGAAGCCGGGCGGTGCTGCGCGAAGAACTCGGCTTCCAGCTGTTCGAACGGCGCCGTGGGGTCTGTCGAGACGCTCTTGAGGAAGTCGACGATGCCTTCCGAGCGGGTCGGGCCCGGCAGGATCGAATTGACGGTCACCTTGGTGCCCTTGGTGGCCTGGGCCATGCCGCGGGCGACGGCCAATTGCGCGGCCTTGGTCATGCCGTAGTGGACCATCTCGCCGGGGATCGCCAAGCCGGACTCGCTGGAAATGAAGATCACCCGGCCCCAGTTGCGCTCCAGCATGCCGGGGAAGTAGCCGCGCGCCAGGCGCACGCCGCTCATCACGTTGACGTCGAACAGGGTCTGCCAGTCGGCGTCGGTGATGTCGGCGAAGGCCTTCATCTCGTAGATGCCCAGGTTGTTGACCAGGATGTCGACCTTGGGCGCGGTCTTCAGCAGGGTCGCGGCGCCGTCCGCCGTCGCGGCGTCAGCCAGGATGCCCGACACCTTGGCCCCGCCCGAGGCGCGGATGCTGTCGACGGCCTCGTCGAGCTTGGCCTGGCTGCGGCCAGTGACGATGACGTCGGCGCCTTCGGTCGCCAGTTTGCGGGCGATTTCCAGGCCGATGCCGGCGGTCGATCCAGTGACCAGGGCGGTCTTGCCAGTGAGTTGCAGGTCCATGACGGTGGCTCCAGTGCCAGTGTTTGTCTGAGGCCTAGGTGGGCGCGGCCAAGCCTCACCACTACCGGTCCGTCGCGACTTGGAATTGTGAGTTCAAATCATCGATTGGATCCGTTAAGCGCCGGGAAGCAGTCCCAGCCGCTTGCCGACGATCCTATCCAACGTCCGCTTGGGCAGGACGCCGGTCATCAGCACCTGGAACGGGTCGGGCGAGACCACGTAGCGGGTTTTGGGGCTTGGGGTTGTCAGGGCGGTGTGAACGGCCTCGCCGATGCGCTCCGGCGGCAGGCCCGACTTGCCCAGCGACAGCATGAACGCCTTCATCCGGGCGAGAGCGGGTGCGTAGACGGTGTTGGCGTAGCGAGTGACGTCGACGCTGTCGGCCTTGTCCCAGATCGGCGTGGCCACCGCGCCCGGCGCGACGATCACCACGTCGACCCCGAACGGCAGGAGCTCGCGGCGCAGGGATTCCGACAGGCCCTCCAGCCCGAACTTGGTGGTGCAATAGGGCCCCATGAACGGGTTGGCGTTCTTGCCGCCGACCGAAGAAATGTTGACGATCCGGCCTGGCGTGCTCGCGCGGGCGCCGCCCGCGCCCAGCAAAGGCGCGAAGGCCTGGGTGGCGATGACCACCCCGGTCAGGTTGACTTCCAACTGCTGGCGAAACTCGTCGACGGGCAGGTAGAGCAGGGGCCCGGCGAAGGCGACGCCGGCGTTGTTGACCAGGCCCGCCAGGGTCTGCCCGGCCAGGGCGGTCTCGACCTGCCTGGCCCCCGCGGCGACGGCGGCCTCGTCGGTGACGTCGAACAGCAGCGGGGTGAAGGCCTCGCCGAACTCGGCCTTCAGGCGCGCGGCGTCGGCCTGTTTACGGACGCTGCCGAAGACATGGAAGCCCTTGGCGATCAGCACCTTGGCGCTGGCCCAGCCGATGCCGGTGGACGCGCCGGTGACAACGACGGATTTCCGCATGGTGGTGGCCTCCCCTTGTTGGCGGGGAGGATGAGGCAAGTGAACGGCGTTATCCAGAGTTGGCGCTCGACGCCCCCTCCGTCACGATGCGTATTTGCATCGCGCCACCTCCCCCGCTTCGCATGGGAGGAGGAAGCGCTTCTTCTCCTCGCCCGTGAAACGGGGGAGGTGGCGCGGCGCCGATAGGCGACGTGACGGAGGGCGTGCTAGGCCGTCGGCGACACCAGCGCCGCCGTCCCAGCCCAGCCCACATTCATCAGCGCGTCCACAAACCCCATGAACGGCGTGAACTCCCCGCCGCCTTGCGCATACACCACCGACCGGAAAGACTGGAACCGCGCCGGGAAACCAGCCGCCGCGAACACGCCGTCCTCTTCCATGTAGTCCGCCGAGCCCATCGGCGAGACATAGGCGGTCGCCTCCACCGCCCGGCAGATCGCCAGCAGATGCTCCGACCGCGCGCCGTCGGCGCCCAGCGTCGAGGCCCGCACGAAGCGCGGCGCGACACCCATACGCTCCGCCGCCGCTTGGATCATGCCGCAGGTCAGGTCGGCCAGCTTGCCGTCGCGATGCAACGTCAGCTGTTCGGAGACGAACGCGAACCCCTCTGCGAAGCCCGGCCGCTTGCCATAGGCGTGGCGCATCGCGGCCAAGTGCTTGTCGCGCCAGCCCTGGCTATCGTCGATCTCGATCTCTGAGATGGGCGTATCGCGGTCGTGCTTCCTGACGGGGACCGTCAGCATCAGCTCGCCATTGGCGGTGAGGATGCGGTTGCGCGACTGCCACGAGCGGCGGGCGAACTGCACGTCGTCCAGGAACACGAAGACGTCGCTGGCCGCCATCAGCTGGAAATAGCCCAGATACGGCAGGTAGGTCGGCTGCATGATCGCGGCCGTTACGGTCATCCCGCTTTCGCCAGGGCCGGCGCGCCTTCCCGGGCCGCGAGCAGGGCCGCATTGACCTCGGCCAGCTTGGCGGCCTTGGCGTAGGGCTCCCAGGCGCCGGGGATGAAGCTTCCGCCGAAGCGCGCGGACAGTTCACCGCGCAGGGCCTTCAGCCCGTCGATGGCGGCGATCGAGTGGTAGATCCAGCGCGGCTGGACGGCGCTGTGCAGCAGGGCGCCGACCTTCAGCGACCCGAAGCCCGACAGCAGCACCCGCATCTCTGTGGGCAGCTTGGCCAGATCCGTCTCGCGCACGCATTCGGCCACGGCCAGTTTCTGCCCGCCGCTCTCGTAGAGATAGACGCGGAAGGCTGCGCCCTGGGCGGTGAAGTTCTGGACATAGACCGGGCAGGGCCCGTCGAACTCGACCGCGAAGACGTAGGTGGCGAAGCTCTTCTTGATCAGGTTCGGCGTCGCCAGGCCCAGGGGCTTGAACAGCGGCGTCGGATTGGCGGCCCAGACCACGGTCTCGTCGCGATCGGGCGCGGCCAGCAGGGCGCGGGGCGAGACCAGGGCGTTCAGCTCGACCTTGACGCCCAGCTTCGTCAGCGACCGGTGCAGGGTGTCGAACAGGGCGGCGAAGCCGCCGGCCGGAAGGGTCGCGGTCAGGTTGGCGGTGCGACCCGACAGCCCGCGCGGAATGGCATAGAGCTCGTCCGCCCACGGATTGGTCGCCTTGGCGTGGGCTAGCTCGGTCAGATCGGCGGCGGCCGGGAACACGCGGTTGATGGCCAGCGGAATGGCGGCGTCGGCGTGCACCGTGTCGAGGTCGGCCTCCAGGTGCCAGCGGCAATAGTCTTCCAACTGAGCGGCGATGATCTCGGGATAGGCGGCGATGCGCGCGCCCAGGCTGTCATTGGCCGGCTTGCCGATCTTGCTGACCGCGCAGTCGACGGCGGGACCGCCGAAGTCCCAGGTGAAGACCCGGTGGCGGTCGACGCCCAGGCTGACCGAGCCGAAGCGGTTGTCGAAGGTCTCGAACTTGGCGCCGTGCGCGCTCAGGGTCTCGACGATCGGATCGCTTCTCCCTTGACTGTCGGGGCCGCCGAAATAGACGCAGCCGTCGCGCATCTCCTGGCCGTGGATCACCTTGGGCCGGGCCACGCCGCCCAGGGCCTCGAAGCGCTCCTGCAGCGTGATGTCGCGCCAGCCCAGGCGATGGGCCTCGAAGGCCGCCAGTATGCCGGTCAGGCCGCCGCCGACGATGCGGACCTTGTCGCTCACGAGACGCTCCCCCAGACCACGAGGTCGCTGTTGGGCGCCACGCGCACGCCGTTCTGGATGTTGTCGAACGACACCTTCAAGGCCGTGGGCTCCGTCAGGCCCAGCTCGTCGACCAGGCGCTTCACCAGACCATCGGCGGTGTAGAAGAGATTGAACAGACCCGCCTCGCCGGTTTCCGGCGTGCTCAGACGCCAGCCGTTGGGCTCTTCCGCCACGCCCTTGCCGCAACGATAGTCGTCGACCAGGCGCGTGCGCACGAAGACCTCGGCGCCGGGCGCCAGCCTGGCGCGGGCGGCGGTCAGCACGGCCTTGGCCTGGGCGTCGGTCAGGTAGCAGAGCAGGTTGGGGATCAGCAGCGCGTCGATCGGCGTCTCGCCCAGCTCGGGCAGGCCCAGCGACAGGTCGGCGCGGATCAGCTCGACCTTGCCGTCCAGATTGAAGGCCGCGTCGTCGAGGGCGGCCTGCGAATAGTCGACGTCGGTCAGCGACCAGCCGTAGGCGGCGTAGAGCGACAGATTGTTGCCCGTACCGCCGCCCAGTTCCACCACGCGCCCGGTGCGCTGATGCAGGCCGCGTTTGAAGAAGTGCCGGGCGACGAATTCGTCCGGATACTTCAGGCCACGGATGTCGGGCAGGGGGGGCATGGTCGGGAGACTCGGCTATTTGATCGGGGGAGAATCCGGTCCAAGCGCCGAACGTTTGGTTAACAGCCCTTAGGTCTTAAGGCGCAGTTTGTCGCAGGGACCCGGCCGAGGGCCGGGTCCCTGGCCCGATCACGACGGGGTGACCTCGTCCAGCGTCAGGACGCCGTCGTGATTGGCGTCGAGCCGCGCGAACCGGGCGCTGGCCTTCTTGCGCATCTGGACGATCGTGGCGTCCAGTTTCGAGGTGGGCGCCTCGGTCTTGATCCGGGCGATCATGGCGTCGGACGGGGTGGAGCCCTCGACATATTCGGCCTCGGTCAGGCGCTGGTCCTGGTCCTTGTCGGCGCGCCGGAACAAGGCTCCGGCCGAGCCGACGCGCATGGCGCGATACTCCTCGAAGCTCAGCTTGCGGTCGCCGTTCGTATCCAGGCGGGCGATGGTCCCGGCCGGGTCCGGCTTGCTCGACACCTTGCGCACGCCGCCCTCGGGCATGGCCGCGGCGGCGGCCGGCGAGACCTTCCGCCTGGAGAAGATCATCCCGTCCTCCGGCGGCTTGAACTCCGCGGCGGTGATGAAACCGTCCTTGTCGGCGTCCAGGGCGGCGAAGTCTTCGCGCAAACTGGTGGCCTGACTGGTGGCGGGCGTCAGGATGACGACGGCGCCGAACAGGCCGGCGGCGGCGAGGGCGGGGTAGACAAAGGTTCTGCGGATCATGACGGCTTTCTCCGATGTGAGGATTTCAACCGGACGCGCCAGATAGTCTTCGATGAAGTCGCGGATGAGGTCGCTGGCCGCGCGGTTCTCCATTTCGCAGCGCTGCATGAAGTCGCGTTTCATGCCGTGCGGAAGGCGGACCTGAAGGGTTTCGGACTTCTTGGCTTTACGGGTCATCATCGAAAGATTGCTGGCGTTCCGGGACCGCAGGCAAGCGTCGATCCGCGCTGACGGAAACAGCCGAGCCGTCCGGACGCCAGCCCGATCTTGTACGTACAGGCGGTTTCAGGCGCTCATGGGCGAGGAAGGCCTTGGCCACCCGCTGGGCGCCGTCGCCGTCGCAGACCTGCGCGCTGGCGGCCGAAAGCGACGCGCGCAGGGCCGCATCGCCGATCAAGCGGTCGATCTGGACGCCGAACGCCGTGTCGAAGTCGGCGTCGGACACGTCCAGGCTCGGGCTCGCCCCCGCGACCTCCAGCGCCGTGGCCGCCGCTATCTGGTTGTCGGCGAGGATCAGGGTCAGGGTCGGCAGGGCCAGGATGCAGCGCTCCCAGCTGGTCGAGCCGCCGGCCCCGACCGCGAGGTCGGCCCCGAGCGTCAGGCGCGGCATCTCCTGGGTGTCGACGTGCAGGGTCACGCGCGGATCGTCCAGCGCGCGTAGGCGGGCAAGGCTGGGCGCGCCGCTGCCCAGCACCACGTCCAGGGCGATGTCGCCGACGCGGGCGAGCAGCAGGTCGACGACCCGGCTGGTGATCCCGCCGATGTCGGTCAGGCCCAGGGAGATCAGGAGGCGCCGCACCGGACCGCCAGCCGCGCGGCGCGTCAAGGCCGCCTCGCGCAGGGCGGGGAAGGCCGGCCTCACCGGGGCATGGTTGGGACCCAGCAGCAGGATCGCGCCAGGCGGGGTCAGGCCGGCATAGTCCTCGGCCCGGCGCGCGGGGCCGGCGTCCAGCACGATGTGGGCCTCCAGCGGCCGGTTGGCGAGATCGTCGATCACCAGGCTTGGCCGACCCCGGGCGCAGGCGCGGTGGTCGGGCGCGGCCAGGCCGTAGTGGTCGAAGACCAAGGCGTCGAAAGGCTCGTTGGCGACGGTGCGCAGCGTGTCGGGCGCGAAGGCGTCCAGCACCGTCTCGACCGCCGGTCGGGCCAGGAAGGCGCATTCGGCCCCGGCTTTGGCCAGGGCGCCGGCCAGGGTCAGGGACCGCATAACATGGCCGCCGCCGACGTCGGGGCCGGCGTCGCAGACGAACAGGATGCGGGGGCTCGCCCTCATCCGCGCCGGTCGCCGCCGTAGTCGGCCAGGTCGGGCCGTTTGGCGACGAAGGCCTTGATGTCGGTCGAGGTGAAGGCGCGGTTGGTGGGGTAGAGGGCGTCATAGACCGCCGCCACGAAGGCGTAGTCGTCGGGCCGGTCGACGGTCCAGCGGATGGCGTCCTGACCCGGTTCGGCCGGCAGCCAGGCGATCTTCCACTGGTCGGGATTGTTCCAGACGTCCCAGGTGACGTGCTCGCGCGCCTCCTGGCTATCGGCCTCGCGCGCCGCGCGGCGCAGGCCGGCGGCGGTGATCACCTCGACGTCCAGCCCCTTGGGCCAGGCCGCGCCGTCCGGGCTGTTGCTGGCGTAGTCGGCGCCGGTCGACAGGTGCAGGTCGATGGTCGCGTCGATCAACTCGGGATCGGCCAGTGGGCAGTCGGCGGTCAGGCGCACCACGTGATCGGCGGGGTGGGCGTCCAGCGCGCCGACGAAGCGTTCGAGCACATTGTCGAGCGGCCCGCGATGCACGGCGATCCCCTCGCGGCGCACGGCGGCCTCGATGGCGTCGTCGGCGGGTTGGTCGCTGGTGGCCACCACCAGCCTGTCGATGCGCCGCGATCGGGCCACCCGCTCGATCTGCCGCACGATCATCGGCTCGCGCAGGATCGGCATCAGCACCTTGCCCGGCAACCGGGTGGAGCTCATGCGGGCCTGGAGGACAGCGAGGATCATGCGCCCTGTTTAGCGCGCTCTCCGGCCTTGCCCAACCCCGTTCGCCGAGCCGCCTTGACGGATATCTCTACCTATGTAGATTTTGTGCATGGCCACCTCCGCACGCCGCCTTTCGCCCCAGACCCTCGCCGTGCTCGCGGCGCTGAACGCCACGCCCGGCGCGTGGCGCTACGGGTTGGAGATCGCCGCCGAGACCGGCCTGAAGTCGGGCAGCCTGTATCCGATCCTGGCGCGACTGCACGACCGGGGGCTGCTGGAGAGCCAGTGGCTGGAGCCCGAACGGCCCGGCCGTCCCGCCCGCCACGCCTATCGCCTGACCGGAGCCGGCAAGGCGGCGCTGCGTGCGGCGGCGTCTCCCGCGCTCACGTCCCCCACGTTTTCGACGCAAGGAATTGGCTGATGGCGCACGCCCTGCCCCGCTGGATCATGACCCTGGCCGTCCGCGCCGCTCCGGCCGCCCGCCGCGATTTCGCCTGCGCCATGGCTGAGGAGTTCGAAACGCTGGAGGGCGGCCAGCTGGGCTGGGCCTTCGGTTGCCTCACGACGGCGACGGCCTGGCGTCTGCGGGCCGACGGCCTGTTCCTGGCGGTGGTGGTCGCAGCGGGCCTGGCGCTGGACCAGATCATGTTCCTGCCCTTCCTGGTCCTGCCGGGCGACCTGATTCACGCCATCGCCTATTACTACTGGCTGATCTTTCCGGCCGCGGCCTGCGGGCTGCTGGCGCTGTGGCGGCCGGGCTACGCCTATCCGGCGGCGATCGTCGTCTTCCTGATCCGCGAGGCGCTGAGCGCGGCGATGCTTCTCGCCATGGCCGGCGGACGCCTGAATCCCGGATGGCACATCATGGACGCCCCGCCCATCGTCGGCTTCAGCGCGGTGCTGGGCTGGTCCCTGCTGGGCGCGGCCATCGGTCGGACGATCGGGCGGCGACGGATGGCCCAGCTCTCGCACTAAGAAGGTCAGGGTTTCAAGACAGGCCGGGATAGAGGTCTTCCCAGAGCGGGTTCTCGCGCTCGATCAGGTTGATCTTCCACTGGCGCGGCCAGCGCTTGAGGCTGCGTTCGCGCTGATAGGCGGTCGCAATGTCGTCCTGCGGCTCGTACCAGACGAGGGTCTTGACGCCGTACTTCCGGGTGAAGCCGGGGATGTGGCCTTCGCGGTGCTCCCAAATGCGGCGGTTCAGGTCGCCGCTCATGCCGATGTAGAGCGTGCCCAAGCGTTGGCTGGCCATGATGTAGACGGCAATATAGCGATCCTCTCTCATGGGTTGAGTCTATGTGAAGCTTCAATCTATGCAACAGGCCTGTTTTCCTAGGCCTTGTGCCTAGGACCCATGGGTTGGTCTTGTTGTTGAGCTTTCGGCGCGCCCCGCCTGTGTTGCGCGCGATTGGCGTCTCAAAGCGCATGGACGCCATGGGTCCTAGGCACAAGGCCTAGGAAAACAGGTTACTGGACTTTCGGAGCGGCTTTCGCGCGCGGTTTGCGCGGAGCCTTGTGCGTCGCGTCCACCCTAGCCTCCGCCGTCGCGGCCACGGCCGCCTTGGCTCTCGGTTTGCGGGCGGGCTTGGGGACGGGAGGCGGCGCGGGTTCCTCGGCCGGCGCCGGAGCAGTTTCGACCACGACCGGCTCGACCACCGTCTCGCCCCGCATCCGCGCCAACACTTCGCGGGCCGCGCGGCCGGTTTCGTCGACGGGCTCGTAGGTCCAGCCGTGGAAGGCGCCGCCGTAGGGACGCGCCGCGCCCTGGCGTTCCAGTTCCTCGTGGAAGAGCCGGAACTTCAGGCTGGAGCCGTCCAGCTTCAGGATGAACACCGGCTTGCCTGTCGAGGCGGCCTCGGTGGCCATGTTGGTGGAGTCCTCGGTGACAAGGATGTAGTCGGCCGCCGCCAGGAAGGCGAAGTAGGGGTTGGCGCCTTCGCCGTCCCAGACCATGCCGGGCAGGTGGCGGAGGCGGGCGGCCAGCAGGGCGCGGGCCGGGTCGGGCGTGCGCCGCGAGAAGGTCATCAGCAGGCTGCCGCCGTCCTGCTCCAGCGGGATCTGGATCGAGTGGGCGATCTGGGCGGCCCGCTCGCTGGGCAGGTCGAAGGCCTTGGACTTGCCGCCGATCAGCACCGCCACGCGCGGGTGGGGCAGGGCGTCGATGCGGTCCTTGAACTTCTCGTATTCGCTGGCGAGCCGCTGGCTCGTGACCCGGTGCGGCGAGCCGGTGATCGACAGGATGTTGTCGCCCGACAGGCGGTCGTGTTTGGGCGGGATCACTAGGTCGAACATGTGCGGGGGCACCCGCGGGTCCTGGATCTGGGTCACGAAAGTCTTGCCGCCCGACCAGCGCTTGGCGCGGATCGACAGGGGCAGGGTGGCGCGGCCGGCGGCGATCCAAAGGTCGGGCCAGGGCCCGTTGATCTCGCTCTCGGGGGTAAGCCAGCGGCGCGGGAACCAGTTCAGCCACCAAGGCAGGCGGCCGATGCGGCCGGTCCAGCCGACCCGCTTGATCTCGATCTGGACGGGAACGCCCTGGGCGCGCGCTTCGCGGGCCACCGCCTCGGACAGGCCCACGGCCTGGGCCTCGATGCCGGCGCGGCCGTCCGAGATTGCCCAGATCGTCAGGGGCGAGGCGGTCGGCTGGGCCGGAGCGGGTTGCGCGGGTTTCTTCAAGACGTGTTCCCGACGAGCACGGTCATGCAAACAAGGCCGCCCCCGAAAGGGCAGCCTCGCTCATGGTCTCGCTTTATGGCGTGGGTAGGGCGAGCCCTACAGCCACTCCACCTTGAGGATCTCGTACGCCTTCACGCCGCCGGGCGTGTTGACCTCGACCACCTCGCCGACTTCCTTGCCGATCATCGCGCGCGACAGCGGCGAGCTCAGCGAGATGCGGCCCGACTTCACGTCGGCCTCGTGGTCGCCCACGATCTGGTAGCGCGCCTCTTCCTCGGTGTCCTCGTCGACGACGCTGACCGTCGCGCCGAACTTCACCTGGGTGCCCGACAGTTTCGAAACGTCGATGACCTGCGCGCGCGCGATCTTGTCCTCGATCTCGGCGATGCGGCCCTCGATCCAGCCCTGACGTTCCTTGGCCGCGTGGTACTCGGCGTTCTCCGAGAGGTCGCCGTGGGCGCGCGCCTCGGAAATCGCCGCGATCACAGCGGGTCGCTCGATCGTCTTCAAACGCTTCAGTTCATCGTCGAGGGTTTGATAACCCCCGGCGGTCATCGGCACTTTTTCCATTGCGGATTTTAGCTCGGTTCGCCTTGGGAGGAGTATTCGTCCCGTCGCTGGCGCTCGCGACCGGGGGCTGGGAGGATAAGAGGCGCGTTCAGGATAAGCAAGGGGGCGACGGCTACCGTTACGGTAAGGTCGCGCTTGCAGCCTAAGCTTGACTATTAATCGCCATGTGCAACCCTGGGTGAAATTCTCGGGGAGGGTGTCATGGCGTCCAAGGCAGTCCCAGAGCGTAGTCCCGCCGACGAGGCCCGTGTTCAGGAGATGGGCCGGATCGTCTTCATCATTTGGTTTGTTGCAGGCTTCGCGGCGCTAAGCGCGATCGCGATCGGCTTCGGCGGCTATTTTCAGGTCGTCGGTCTATCTATCTTGGTGGGGCTGGCCGCGTGCACCGTTGGCTTCGCTTTGGGCTTCATCTTCGCCATTCCCAGGGCCCGAGACGGCAATGAACAGGCGGCGAGCGATCCTGCGGCCGAAAGCGGCGCGGCGGAGGGCGAAGCGGCCGCCGGCGACGCCCCCGCCAAGAGCACGGGGAGAGGCAAGGAATACCTGCGGACCAATTCCAACCTGGTGCGGATTTCCGACTGGCTGACCACCATGCTGGTGGGCGTGGGTCTGACCCAATTGAACCAACTGCACCAGACGCTGAAGATGTTCGGCCTGTTCCTGCGCGAGGCCTATGGCCCGTGCGCGGCGAGCGCCAAGATCTGCCCGGCCGGTGATGTGCTGGTCGCACTGGGGCCAGCGATGTTGGTGTTCGGCGCCTTCGCCGGGTTCCTGTTCATGTACCTCTATACCCGGCTGGTGCTGGTGAAGCTGCTCAACACTATCGAGGGGGATCTACGGGGCGACGGCCTGGACCAGCGGCTCAATTCCGCCACGGCGGCCAAGGTGCTGACGGCGACCGGTTCCCCTGTGGCCGCGACGAACCTGACGAGAAGCGGCGGCGTGACCGCTGGGCTGAACGTGGGCGCGGCTCTGCAACTAATGCTGGCGGCCCTCTACAAGGATCCGCCGACCAGCTTCCTCGAAACCCTGAAGATCGCCGGCGCCCTGACCAACACCAGCGCCGAAAAGCAGGCGATCTACTGGTTCTATCAGGCGGCGGCCTTCGGCCAGAAGCACGCCTATCTGCTGGACAAGGAACTCCACGGCGGAAAGATCGAGCCCGAGGTCAAGGGTGACGCCGCCTCCGCCAGGGCCAATGCGTTGGACTGCGCGCGCCAGGCCGTAGCCTTGGACCCCAGCATGCGCGCCCGGCTCAAGTCCCTGACGGGCGAGCAGGGCGACAACGATCTCTACACGCTGGCGACCGATCCGGAATTCCTCGCGATCGTTGCGTCCGCCGCCTAGGCCCGCAGCCGCGCCGGGGCCTTTTGGGCGTCGGTCGGCAGCTGGAACTGGGCGACCAGCTGGGCCAGTTGCGAGGCGTCCTCGTTGAGGGCGCGCGTGGCGGCGGCGGTCTGGTCGACCATACCGGCGTTCTCCTGCAGCACCTGGTCCATCTGGTTGACGGCGGTGTTCACCTGCGAGAGGCCCTGGGCCTGGTGATGGGCCGAGGCGGCGATGTCGGAGACCAGGCTGTCGATCTCGGCGATCTGCGAGACGATGCGGTCCAGGGCCTCGCCGGTGCGGCCGACCAGGCCGACGCCCGTCTCGACCTGCTGGGTCGAGGTCGAGATCAGGGCCTTGATCTCCTTGGCGGCTTCGGCCGAGCGCTGGGCCAGGGCCCGGACTTCCTGGGCGACGACCGCGAAGCCCCGGCCGCTCTCGCCGGCGCGGGCGGCTTCGACGCCGGCGTTCAGGGCCAGCAGGTTGGTCTGGAAGGCGATCTCGTCGATAACGCCGATGATCTGGGTGATCTGGCCCGAGCTCTTCTCGATCGCGCCCATGGCCGAGACGGCCTCGCCGACCACCTCGCCCGAGCGGCGGGCGTCGTCGCGGGCGCGGGCGACCACGGCGGCGACCTTCTGCGCGCCCGAGGCGGTCTGGCCGACGGTGGCGGTGATCTCGTCCATGGCCGAGGCGGTTTCCTCGAGATTGGCGGCCTGGCGTTCGGTGCGGTGCGAGAGGCTGACGGCGGCTTCGGCGATCTGGTCCGAGCCTTGGCGCACGCCCACGACGCGGCCGTCGATGATCACTAGGGCGTCGCCCAGCTTGGCCACGGCGGCGTTGAAGTCGGCGCGGAGGGTCTCGTAGGCCTCGGCAAAGCGCTGCTCCAGCCGGATGCTGAGGTCGCCCTTGGCCAGGCGGGCCAGGCCGGCGGCCAGGGCGTCGACGGCGTCGGCGCGCTGCTGCTCGGCGCGCGCCTTGGCCTGGGCGTTCTGGACGCGGTTGGTCTCTTCGGAGCGGCGGGCGTCCTCGGCGGCGTCGTTGGCGGCGCGGGCCTGGCCGACGGCGTCCTCGGCCTTGGCGCGGGCCTTGTTGGCCACGGCGAACATGTGGTTGACGCTGGAGGTCACGGCGATCAGGGCGCCGGCCTCGACGATCAGGATCACGGCGTGGACGATCACGCGGCCCAGGCTGGCCGAGCCGGGGAACACCGCCTGGGGCAGCAGGTAGGAGAGGCCCAGATGGTGGACGGCGACGGTCGCGGCGGCGGCGGCGATGACCATCCAGTCGCAATAGACCACCAGCAGAGCCAGGGCGGCGAAATAGGCCATGTGCATGTCGATCTGCCAGGCGTGACCGCCCATGGCGGCGACCAGCATCGAGACCTGGGCCATCAAGGCCACGCCGGTCAGGGCCCGGCCGGTCGAGCCGGTCCCGGCGAACTTCAGGGCCAGGGTCGAGCCGGCGGCGGTCAGCAGCGAGGCGATCGTCACGCCCAACAGATCATCGTGGACCGACAGGCGCGCGACCACGACCACGGCCGTCATCAGCCAGGTCAGCAGCACGATCAGCTTGCCGCCGGCTTGGCGTTGCGCGTCGAGGCTGGAGAAGGCGAAGGTCATGAGTGGGCTTCCTTGGGCGCGCAAACGCCCGCCATGTCGGGATCCAGAACGATCAGCGCGCCGGCCGAGCGCGCGCGCCGGGCCAGGTCGCTGGGGTCGCCCCGCAGGATGATGATGAAGGGCGCGCCGCCGGCGGCGGCGATGTCGCCGATCGCGCCGGCCGCCGCTACCGTCTGGGCCGGGCTCCACCAGGGCGGAAACACGGCGGCGACGCGCGAGGGGTCGCGGGGCGCGGCGTTGACGGCGAAGGCGGCGAACAGCCCGGAAAATATAGCTAAGGTTGTGGCCAGGAGCGGACCGATCGCGATGGTCTTTTCGCCCGTCGCTGTCGTCGTCTGCGCCAAGGTCCGATCTCGCGAGTCTCAGTTCGGAGTAATGTCCGAAGTCGCGATCCAATTGGCCAAACTATGGTTTTTTAAGTCTTAATGTCCGCTGAGCTGCGGCAATGGGCCACTCTGGGAGCGGCGGGTTTTCCGGAAATCCAACAATCCTGCTTCCCTAGGCGCGAGGCCAGGAAAACAGGATCTGTAGGTCGGAAAGCGCGAGAGCGCTGATGCGATCCTACGCCGCGTAGTCGTACGGTCCGCCGCGCCGCAGGGCCTCCCGATAGGCCGGGCGGGCGTGGATGCGGTCGAGGAACGCCTTCACATGCGGGCGCGAGGCCGCGCCGGCGCGGGAGGCTCCGGCTTCCAGCGGGAAGCTCATCATGATGTCGGCGGCGGTGAAGTCCGGACCGGCGAACCACAGCGACTTGGCCAGCTCGGCGTCCCAGTAGTCGACATGGGTCTTCAACTGCGGCTCGACGAAGCCCTTCAACGCGCCGTTGGCGATGCCCTTGACCAGCCCCTTCAGCAAGCCGGGGGCGCGGGCGGGTAGGGCGGTGAACACCAGCTTCAGCAGCAGCGGCGTCATGGCCGAGCCCTCGGCGTAGTGCAGCCAGTAGGTGTAGCGCAGGCGGTCCTTGCCGCCGACCGCCGGGATCAGCCGGCCCTGGCCATAGGTCTCGATGACGTACTCGATGATCGCGCCGGTCTCGGCGATGGTCTTGTCGCCGTCGGTGATCACCGGCGACTTGCCCAGCGGGTGGACGGCCCGCAGCTCGGGCGGGGCCAGCATGGTCTTGGCGTCCCGCTCGTAGCGCTTGACCTCGTAGGGCAGACCCAGCTCCTCAAGCAGCCAGATGACGCGCTGGCTGCGCGAGTTGTTCAGGTGATGGACGACGATCATGGGACGGTTCCGGTTCGACTTTGGTCGAACGATGGTTCGACGTTCAGCATTCCGCAAGCTTCCCCGACGTTCACTCCCCGCCTGAGTCGGGTTGGGGTTGTGCGTATGAGTGGAGCGTTCGGACGCTTGTCGTTGGCCGGCAAGCTGATGGCGGCCGGCGGGGCGGCGCTGGGGGCGCTGCTGATCGCGGCCTCGCTGCTGATCTCCTGGCAGAGCGGGCGCGCCGTGCGCACCCTGGCCGAGCGCTACGCGGCCAGCATGACCAGCGAGGCGGCCCAGGAAATCAAGAACGACCTCGACGACGCCGACGCGGTGGTGCGCTCGGCCGCCGGCATGTTCGGGGCCACCTACGCCGCCGGACAGCGCGACCGGGCCGCCTACATGAGCGTGCTCAAGCCCGTCGCCACGGCGTCGCGGACGATGCTGGGCGCCTGGCTGATGTTCGAGCCCGAGGCTCTGGGCAACGACGCCGCCGCCGCCGGCAAGGCCGAGTTGGGCTCGACCCCGCAGGGCCGCTTCGTCGGCTACTGGGTGCGCGACGGCGAGACCCTCACCGCCGAGCAGGGCGAGGACGACGAGTTCAACCAGGATTTCTACACCACCAGCTTCAAGAGCGGCCAGCCGGCGATCCTCGAGCCCTATTCCGACAACGTCGCCGACGGCGGCGTGCAGAAGATGGTGCTGATGACCTCGATCACCTATCCGGTGGTCGTCGATGGCCGCACGGTCGGGGTGATGGGCGCTGACCTGGCCCTGGACGACATCGCCAAGCGCCTGACGGCCCTGCGCCCGTTCGACGACGGCCGCGCCATGCTGGTCTCGCCCGGCGGCCTGTGGGTCAGCCATCCCGAGGCGGCCCTCAGGATGAAGCCCTATGCCGATCCGGGGCTGGACAAGGTCAAGGCCGCCATGGCCAGCGGCAAGCCCGTGGTCGTCGACGGCGTGAAGATCGGCGGCCGCAAGGCTGAGCGGCTTGTGGCTCCTGTGCGCCTGGCCTCCGGCGCGACCTGGGCCATGGTGGTCGACGTCACCGAGGACGCCCTGCTGGCGCCCGCCCGCAAGCTGGCGATGGGTCTGGCCATCGGCGGCCTGGTGCTGCTGCTGGCGGCCCTGGCCGTGTTGGCGGTGGCCTCGCGCGCCGTGATCGCCAAGCCGCTGCTGGCCCTGCGCGGCGTGGTCGGCCAGCTGGCTGCGCACCGCTATGATCAACCCGTGACCGAAGCCGCGCGCGCCGACGAGATCGGGGCCATCGGCCGGGCGCTGGAAACCCTGCGCCTGGAGCTCGCCCGCGCCCAGGCCGCCCGCGAGGAGCAGGAGGCCCTGCGCCGCACCGCAGACGCCGATCGCGACCGCGCCGCCGCCCTGTCCCTGTCCATCGACGAACAGACCGACGTGGTCCGCCAGGTCGGCGAAGCCTTGGCCGCCGTCGCCGAGGGCGATCTGGGCCGCCGGATCGCCGGGCCTTTCGCGCCGGTCTATGAGCCGCTGCGCGCCGACTTCAACACCGCCGTCGCCACCTTGGAGCAGGCCATCGGCGAGATCGCCGAAGCCACGTCCGCGATCGGCGGGGCCGCCGAGACCCTCAGCGAGGCGTCGGGCGAGCTGGGCCGCCGCACGGCCCGTCAGGCGGCCGGCATCGAGCGGGCCGCCGGCTCGCTGAACGCCATCACCCAGGCCATGGACCACGTGGCCGGCGGAGCCGACGAGACCCGCCGACTGGTCGCCGAGGCCCGCGGCGAGGCCGACGCCGGCGGGGCCGTGGTGGCCCGCACGACAGACACCATGGGCGAGATCGACGCCTCCACCCGCCGTATCGGCGACATCGTCGGCCTGATCGACGAGATCGCCTTCCAGACCAACTTGTTGGCCCTCAACGCCGGCGTCGAGGCTGCCCGCGCGGGCGAAGCCGGGCGCGGCTTCGCGGTGGTGGCCCAGGAGGTGCGAGCCCTGGCGGTGCGCTCGGCCGGTTCGGCCAAGGAGATCAAGGGCCTGATCGCCGAGTCCGAGACCAAGGTCGGCGCGGGCGTCGGCCTGGTGAGCCGCACCGGCGAGGCCTTGACCGGCGTGGCTGGTCGCATGGCCGACATCGACGCAGCCGCCACCCGCATCGCCGGCTCGGTGCGCGAGCAGACGCAAGGCCTGGGCGCCGTCAACGCCGAGGTCGCCGAGATGGAGCGCTTCACCCGCGAGAACGTCGCCATGGTGGAGCAGACCCAGGCCGCCGACGCCGCGCTCGCCGACCAGGGCGCGCGGCTGGCCGAGCTGGTCGGACGGTTTCGGCTAGGGCGCGGGGCGGCGGCGAAGGCCTTGCGCTCAGAGGCCGCCTAGAGCGATCAGCGCATCGCGACGCTCGGCGTACCGGCCGCCGAGGAAGTCTGTGCTCAGGAAGGCCTGCAGAATCGCCAGCGCCTCGTCCTGGGGCGTGAAGTCCGCGCCGAGCACCAGCACGTTGGCGTCGTTGTGCGCGCGGGTGGTCCGGGCCATAGCGACGCTGCCGCACAGCGCCGCGCGCACGTGCCGATACCGGTTGGCGGCCATGGCCATCGCCTGGCCCGAACCGCAGATCAGGACGCCGAAGCGGACCGGGTCAGCCTCAAGTTCCGTCGCCAGCGCTCGGGCGTAGTCCAGCGCGTCGCAGCGGTCTGCGTCATGCGCGCCGAGATCTTTGGGCGCATAGCCGTTCCGCGCCAGCCAGTCGACGAGCTGGGCCTTCAGCACAAATCCGCGGTGGTCCGCGCCGATGGCAATCAGGATCTGACTCATGCGCCATCCTAACCCAGCTGGCCGAGCGCGCTCACAGGGCCTCGTGACCCGCATAGACCGTGCGTCCTTCGAGGCCCGCTATGCGGGCGCCTCAGGATGAGGAGTTATGTGCTGCCTTCCTCATCCTGAGGTGCGAGGCGGAGCCGAGCCTCGAAGGACGCGCCACGTCGACATCCGACCTAAGGTTTAAATCGGCTGCCTAAGCCATGGCCGGCAGCTTATCGAGCAGCTTGTCCAGCGTGATCGGGTACTGCCGCACCCGCGCGCCGGTGGCGTTGTAGACGGCGTTGGCGACTGCCGCGCCGACGCCGCAGATGCCCAGCTCCCCCACGCCCTTGGCCTTCATCGGTGAGGACATCGGATCGGTCTCGTCCAGGAAGATCACCTCCTGGTGCGGGATATCCGCGTGGACCGGCACCTCGTAGCCCGCTAGGTCGTGATTGACGAAGAAGCCCAGGCGCTTGTCGACGACCAGCTCTTCCATCAGGGCCGCGCCGGCCCCCATGGTCATGGCCCCGATCACCTGGCTGCGGGCCGACTTGGGATTGAGGATGCGGCCGGCGGCGCAGACGGCCAGCATGCGGCGGATGCGGATCTCGCCGGTGACGGCGTCGACCCCGACCTCGACGAAGTGGGCGCCGAAGGTCGACTGCTGGTGGGTCTTGGCCAGGTCGCCATATTCCATCGTGTCGACCGCCATCAGGCCAGCGTCCTCGGCAGCCTGGACCAAGGGGATGCTACGCCCGCCGGCGCGGACTTGCCCGTCGACGAACTCGGCAGTGGCGGGATCCAGGCCCAGCTTGTTGGCCACCGCCTCGCGCAGCTTGACGCAGGCGGCGTAGACCCCGGCCGTCGAGCTGTTGGCGCCCCACTGGCCGCCCGAGCCGGCCGAGACCGGGAACGACGAGTCGCCCAGCTTGACCATCACTTGGTGCAGGGGCACGCCCATCATCTCGGCGGCGGTCTGGGCGATGATCGTGTAGGTGCCCGTGCCGATGTCGGTCATGTCGGTCTCGACCGTCACCACGCCCGAGCGGTCCAGCCGCACGCGGGCCGCCGACTTCATCACCAGGTTGTTGCGCAGCGCCGCCGCCACGCCCAGTCCGACCAGCCAGCGGCCGTCGCGGGTCTGGCCCGGGGCTCCGCGCCTGGCCCAGCCGAACTTGTCGGCGCCGATGCGCAGGCACTGGATCAGCTGGCGCTGTGAGAACGGCCGCTCGGGCTTTTCCGGATCGACCTGGGTGTCGTTGAGCACGCGGAAGTCGATGGGATCGAGCTTCAGCTTCTCGGCCATCTCGTCGACGGCGATCTCCAGGGCCATCAGGCCGGGGGCCTCGCCGGGCGCGCGCATGGCGTTGCCCTCAGGCAGGTCCAGCACGGCCAGGCGCGTGGCTGTCATGCGGTGCTCGCCGGCATAAAGCAGGCGGGTCTGCTGGACAGCGGTCTCGGGGCCTCCGCCGGGAAGATCGCCCGACCAGCTCTCGTGGCCGATGGCGGTGATCTTGCCGTCCGGCGTCGCGCCGATGCGGATGCGCTGGATCGTCGCCGGCCGATGGGTGGTGTTGTTGAACATCTGGGGCCGGGCCAGGGCCACCTTGACCGGCCGTCCCGCCGCCCGCGCGCCCAAAGCCGCCAGGATGGCGTCGGCCCGCACGAACAGCTTGCCGCCGAAGCCTCCGCCGATGAACGGCGAGACCAGCCGCACGTTGGTTTTCGGAATGCCCAGGGTCTTGGCCACGTCGCCGACGCTCCAGGCGATCATCTGGTTGGAGGTCCACAGGGTCAGCCGGTCGCCGTTCCACACCGCGATCGAGGCGTGGGGCTCCATCATCGCATGGGCGTGGTCGGGCGTCGTGTAGGTCTCGTCGAACTGGACGGCGGCCTTGGCGAAGGCCCCGGCGAAGTCGCCCTTGGCGGTGTCGGCTTGGCCGTCGCTCGGCTTGACCGCCCCGTCCTTGGCGCTGGCGAGGTCGAAGGCCCCCTTGGCGCGGACATAGTCGACCTTGATCAGCGCCGCGGCCGCTCGCGCCTGCTCGAAGGTCTCGGCCACCACCACGGCGATGGCCTGGTGATAGTGCTCGATCTCGGGCCCGCCCAGCAGCTTGGCGGTGTTGTTGTCGCCCTTGCCCAGCTTTCCCGCGTTGGCGGCGGTGACGATGGTCACGACGCCCGGCGCGGCCTTGGCCTTGGCCACGTCCATGCTGGCGATCCGACCCTTGGCGATGGCGGCGCCGACCACCACGCCATAGGCGACATTGGTCACGGCGTCGTGTCGCTCATAGGCGTAGGGCGCCTGTCCGGTGGTCTTCATCGGCCCGTCGATGCGGTCGGTGGGCTTGCCGACGACCTTCAGCTGGTCGATCGGATTGGTGGTGGCGGGGGTATCGAACTTCATGACCTCAGGCCCCCGTCTTGGTGTCGGCCTGGGCCAGCGCCGCGCCCAGCGTGCGCTCGACCAGGGTCAGCTTGAAGCCGTTTTCCGAAGTGGTACGGGCCCCGGCCAGGAGCCGTTCGGCCGCCGCCTTGGCGCCGCGCGGCGTCTCGCTTTCGGCCGCCTCGACCCGCCAGGGCTTGTGGGCCACGCCGCCCAGCGCCACGCGCGCCGAGCCGTCGGGCTGGACGATGGTGGCCACCGACACCAGGGCGAAGGCGTAGGACGCCCGGTCGCGGACCTTGTCGTAGCGATGCACGCCGCCGACGGGCTTGGGCAGGGTCACCGCCGTGATCAGCTCGCCCGGCGTCAGGGCGGTCTCGATGTGCGGCGTCGCGCCCGGCAGCAGGTGGAAGTCGGCGATGGGGATGGCGCGCTTGGCCCCGTCCGGCCGGACCGTCTCGACCGTGGCGTCCAGCGCGCGCAGGGCTACGGCCATGTCGCTGGGATGGGTGGCGATGCAGGACTCGCTGGTCCCCAGCACCGCGTGGCCGCGCGTGAAGCCGCCGATGGCCGAGCAGCCGGCCCCCGGCTGGCGTTTGTTGCAGGGCTGGTTGGTGTCGTAGAAATAAGGGCAGCGGGTGCGCTGCAGCAGGTTGCCGGCGGTGGTGGCCTTGTTGCGCAGTTGCCCCGAGGCGCCGGCCAGCAAGGCTCGCGACAGCAGGCCGTAGTCACGGCGCACGCGCTTGTCGGCGGCCAGGTCGGTGTTGCGCACCAGGGCCCCGATCCGCAGTCCGCCGTCCGGGGTCTTGTCGATCTTGTCCAGCGCCAGGCCGTTGACGTCGACCAGACGCCGGGGCGTCTCGATCTGCAGCTTCATCAGGTCCAGCAGGTTGGTGCCGCCGGCGATGAACTTGGCGCCGGGCGTGCGCGCCACGATGGCGGCGGCCTCGGCGGGCGAGCGGGCGCGCTCGTAGGTGAAGGCCTTCATGCCTTGCCTCCCGCGACATCGACGATCGCCTCGACGATGTTGGAATAGGCCCCGCAGCGACAGATGTTGCCGCTCATCCGCTCGCGCAGTTCGTCCTCGGTGACCGCCGGTGTGGCGTTGAGGTCGGCGGTGACGTGGCTGGGCACCCCGGCCTTGATCTCGTTCAGCACCGCCACGGCCGAGCAGATCTGGCCCGGCGTGCAGTAGCCGCACTGGTAGCCGTCGTGCTTGACGAAGGCGGCCTGCATCGGGTGCAGGGCGGTGGGCTTTCCCAGGCCCTCGATGGTGGTGACCTTGTCGCCCTCGTGCATCACCGCAAGCGTCAGGCAAGAATTGATCCGCCGCCCGTCGACGATCACCGTGCAGGCGCCACATTGGCCGTGATCGCAGCCCTTCTTTGTGCCGGTCAGCTTCAGGTGTTCGCGCAGGGCGTCGAGCAGGGTGGTGCGGGTGTCCAGCTCCAGCGCGTGGCGCTTGCCGTTGACCTCGAAGGCGACCTTGGCCAGCACCGGCGCCTCGGCGAGGGCCGGCGCGGCGTCCGCGGGCGGGGCCGTGGTCGCGGCGGCGGTGGCGGCGCCGACGACCATCAGGTCGCGCCGCGAGAGCGAGGGCGTAGTGGTCTTGTGCATCGCGCGCGCGAATCCTTCCTGCCGGCTCGACCTGGATCCTGCGAAGGCGTCTGTCCGCGAAGTCCCATCGGGCCGGTCATTCCTTGAACGGAAACCAGGAGACTAAGGCGGCCGCCGGACCGCGATTACCCCCTGAAAACGGCATGGTCTCATGTCGCTCATTCATCAATGGGCGGCGCGCGGGATCGTTGCAGATCCGAGTTCGGCGGGCTTAACCGGCCGTCACCGCCTCGACGATGTGGGCGCGATAGAGCACCGCGATGAGGTCGGTCTGGGAGATCACCCCCACCAGCCGCCGCTCGGCGTCGACCACCAGGGCCTCGTGGGTATGGCCGCTGGAGAGGATCGGCAGCAGGGCCGCGATCGGCGTCGACTCCCGCACCCGATAGGTGAACGGGTCCAGCGCCGCCGTCACCGCGCGATGACGGTTGGCTTGCAGCTCGGCCCGACGCACCAGCCCGACGACGCGGCGGTCCTCGTCGATCACCGGAGCCACCCGCAGGTCATGCTCGGCCAGCCAGGCCAGGGCGCTCTCGGCGCTCTGGTGGGAGTCGACGCTGATCACGTCGCGGGACATCACGTCGCCGCAGCGGATCTGCGTGTGCAGCCGCTGATGGGCCTGCAGCTCGACCTGGCGGAAGAGAGCGTCCAGGTCCTCGCGGCTGACGTCCAGCAGCTCGCCATAGCGAGCGAGAGCCTTGTCGAGGTCGGCGCTGTCGAAGCCGATGCGGGCGGCCGGGGCGGGGTCCTTGTTATGGTGCGGGCTGGCGGCGACCGGGACCTTGTGCGGGTAGGAATGGCCCGTCAGCCGGCCATAGGCCATGCCGGCCACGGTCAACAGCACGGAGTCCAGCGCCACGGGCGTCAGGGCGAACAGGTAGCCGGCCTTGGTCACCGCCGCGCCGCCGATCACGGTGATCAGGGCCACCGCGCCGCCGGGCGGGTGCAGGCAGCCCAGCAGCATCATCGTCGCGATCGCCAGTCCGACTGCCAGCGGCGCGGCGATCACCAGGTTGGGGACCATCATCGCCACCGTGATCCCGACCAAGGCCGAGACGACGTTGCCGCCGATCACCGCGCGCGGCTGGGCCAAGGGGCTGGCCGGCACGGCGAAGACCAGCACCGCCGAGGCCCCGATCGGCGCCACCAGCAACGGATGGGTGAGGAGCTCGCCGCCCACGAACAGCCGTCCCAGCACGCCGGCGAACAGCAGGCCCAGCAGCGCGCCGCCGCCGCCGCGCAGGGCGGCCAGGGGCGGGGTTGGGGTCTTGCCGCGAACGAGCGCGAGGATGCTGTCGGCCATAGTTCCCGAGTAAGCCATGGCGCGCCGCTTGGGCGCCCGAAATTTGTGCGGACGTCGTCAGAAAACGTTCAGGCCGGCAGCGGGACCAGCACCTGCTGGGCGTCGGCGCGGGCGATCAGCGCCTCGCCCTGCCTGAAATCGGCTTCGACGGTGATCAGGTTGCGGCTCTGGGCCACCACTCGACCCTCGATGGCCAGAGGCGCGTCGCGGCCCACCTTCACGAAGCGGACGGCCAGGTTGACGGTCCGAAACGCCGCTTTGTCAGGGAGCACGGTCATGGCCGCGAGGGCCAGGATCTGGTCGGCCAGGGCCGCGATGTAGCCGCCGAACAGCGAGCCGTCGACGTTCAGCAGGTCCGGTTCCGGCGTCCAGGTCTTGCGCGCCCAGCCCGGTCCCCAGTCGTCCAGCAGGCCCAGACGCAAGGTGGCCACCACGGGCGGCGGAGACGCGGCGCCGGCTTTCAGCAGGTCGAGACGATCGGTGGCCCACGTCATGCGGCGCTCCGTGGCTGTGATGTCGCCACTATCCGAGCTAGGCTCGGATTTTTGAACTCGCATTCGAGCTGAGGGGCGGAGGGGGCGATGACCAAGGCGGGAAGCCCGGTGCGGCGGCCGTTGCAGGCCCGCGCGCGGGCCACGCGCGACGCGATCCTGGAGGCGGCGGCTCGGATCCTGGAAGCCGAAGGCGAAGCGCCCGAGGCCTTCAACACCAACCGCATCGCCGCCGTGGCGGGGGTCAGCGTCGGCACGCTCTACCAGTATTTCGAGAGCAAGCAGGCGATCCTGGTCGCCCTGGCCCGGCGCGAGATCATCGCCGTGCGCGAGCGGGCGGCGGACGCGGGCGTCGACAACCCGCGACGCCTGGCCATCCGCGCCCTGATCGGGGCCTTCCCGGGCCGTCCGCACGTGCGCCGCGCTTCGCTGATAGCCCTGATGGCGGTCGAAAGCGCCCAGGGACTGGCCGAAGAGACCCGCCGCACCGCGCGCCTGCTGCCGCACGACCCCTCGCTGACGCGGCTGGAGGCCTTCGTCCTGACCCGGGCCGTGGTCGGGGTGATCCGCGCGGCGGTGCTGGAGGACAGCCCGCATCTCCACGCCCCCGAATTGGAGGACGTGCTGATGCGCCTCGTGGAGGGCTACGCCTCCTCGTCGGCCGCCAGCTGAGGGAACGGCGCCAAATCCGGCGCAACCCAGCTCCGCCGGGCCTCGACGCTGAACAGCCGCTCGCGGCTCCAGAAGCTCAAGGGCCAGGCCTTGTCGCCCATCGGCGTCTCCAAGAGCAGCGCCGCCGCTTCGCCGTCCGAGGCTCCCTCCGGCAAGTCCGCCACGAACGCGCGGATCGCGGCGAGATAGGCCTGGGTGATGGTCTCGTGATAGCCGTTGTGGTCGTCGTTCACCCCGCCGACGGCCGCGTTATAGCTGCGGATGATCCCTGGCATGTCGCGCTCGAGGTTCTCATTGCGGGTGCGGACAAGCCGCATCGTCGCCATCAGGTGCGCGGCGTGGGTCCACGCTTCCTTCGGCAGGGAGCGGTCCAGCAGGCGCTCGGCGAGGCGGGCGACGTCGGCGGTGGAGTAGGAGGTCATGATCGCTGCTTAGCGGTTGGGCGGGCCGGGCTCAACCGGACGTCCGGATCGGCCCTTGGCCGGCTCTGCCGAGGACGCAAGCTTTGCCGCTTTACAGCCGGCGCTTCGAGGCCACAATCTTCAGCGAACGCTGATACGGGGTGGCGTCTTGTCAAAGCTCATGGTGCGTCTTCGAGCGCTTTGTCTCGCCGCCGCGTTGATCGCGCCCGGGCTGGTGTGGGCTCAGCCCCTGACTCTGCCGCCTGAGGTGGACGCCTACTATCCGGCCACGCCCAGTGAGGGGCAGGTCGTGGCGCCGTCGGCGGACGGCTGCGGCTGGATAACCCTGAACATGAAGGCGTCGATCGAGTACCGGGCGAAAACGACCTGGGACGGCGCCTGCCACGAGGGGCTGGCCCTGGGACGGGGCATGTTGATCAGGATGGAAAATGGCCGCGTGGCGTCGACATCGACCGGCTTTGCGCTTCGTGGTCGTTTCATCGGTCTTGTGACCATCGGCGTCTGGGTCAATGACGGCGAAGGGGTTTTCACCCACAGCTATAGCTGGATGGGAACCAGCTACAGCTGGTCAAGGATCCAGCCTTATCCGCTGGGGCCTGCGGGGGTCAGGCCGGCGACGGCGCCGGTCTCTGCGAGTTTCTCGTCTCCCGATCCGGCCAAGTCGGTCAGCTATTCCCTGAATACGGCGGACGTGACCCTGTCGCGGGACACCGAGCGCTACAGGCAGACGGGCAACTTCGCCGACCGCCTGACCCGCTATCCCTGCTCCACGTCCTGCGACGAACTCTGGGTCAAGATGGTCGGCCCCGTCATCGCGGACTCGAAGGCGTTCTACCAGGCCAAGAACCCCGAGATCGAAGCGCTGGAGGCCTCGCTGGATCCGGTGATCCGGCCGTTGCTGGTGCAGGTCGCCGAGAAGAAGCAGCGCGAAAAGGCCGCGGCGTCCGACGCCAAGCGGAAAGAGCGGCTGGCCCGCGCCAACGATTCCGGCTGGCCGGTCGGCACGTTCAGCCTCGACCGCTTGATCCGGCAAACCCTGGGCGACCCGAAATGACCCGCCGTACTGGAAAGATCCTGCGATCGTTCGTGGCCTATGGCTGCGCCGTGCTCGCGCCGCTGCTGATGGGGTCCGGTCTGCCGGGGCAGGGGCCTGTCGCCCAGCCGCCCGCCCAGGTCAAGGTTCCCACGTTCACCCCCGTCGCGCCCAGCGCCGCGACCTTCGGCTCCAACTCCGGCGATCCGGCGCCGCGGATGGGGGCGGTGGGCGAGGGAGACTGCCAGGCCGAGTTCGACGCCAAGGTCCAGGCCGACATGGAGACCGCGCGGATGATCAACCTGCCGAGGCAGCCGCGTGAGGTCTTCGTCGAGTCGACCCGGAAATGGGCCTATGCGGATGGCGGCCAGCCGATGCGCTCGACGACGGGCGGCGGCTCGCTGACCGGGACCCAATATCGTCGCAACCTGGCCTATTACGAGCAGCGGGCACGGGAGCCTGTTCCGCAGTGCCGGGACGCCGCGTCGTGCAACACCGCCGGCGGCCTCAGGGGGCATCAGCTGGACCTGTGCATCCTGAAGCTCGCGGTCAGCCGAGGCAGCGCGCCGGTCGCTCCCGTCGCTCCCCCTCCGCCGCCCGCGCCCGCGCTGCCGGAGTGCGTCCGCGAAGCGGCGTCGGCGGCCAATCGCGAACTGGACGCCATCGACCGCGAGATCGAACAGTTCCTGGACTCTCCCCTTGGCAAACAGGGCGGCTCGGCCACCCCCGCCTTGCAGGTGGTGATGTGGGGAACCAGCCAGCAGTCCCAGGTCATCAAGCGCCATTGCGGCGGCAAGGCGGGCTTCGACCAACGGCTCGCCGAGCTCAACGCATCTTTCGAGGCCGCTCAGGCGGCCTGCCGGCAAATCCAGAGCCGGCAAGAGCTCTGCACGCCCGTGGCGCCGTCGCGGCTCGCCGGTCCCTAAGACGGGAGCTCCCGAACGCAAAACGCCGCGCCGGCCCTGCGACCGTCGCGGCGTCCTTCGTTCCAGCCCTGACGGGCCAGCGATGGCTTAAGCGTAGCTTTGCAGTGGACGCACTTCCAGCGCCGCGGCCGGGGCCGACGAGATGGCTTGCGCGGCGGCCAGTGCGCCGGCCGAGGTGGTGTAGTAGGGCACCTTCATCATCAGCGCCGTGCGGCGGATGTCGAAGCTGTCTTCCAGGGCCTGCTTGCCTTCGGTGGTGTTGAACACCAGCTGCACGCCGCCGTTCTTCATCACGTCGACGATGTTGGGACGGCCTTCCAGCACTTTTTTGACGTGCTCGACGGCGATGCCCTGGGTGGCTAGGTAGGCGCGGGTGCCTTCGGTCGACAGCACCGTGAAGCCGGCGGCCTGCAGCAGGCGGACGGGCTCGACGATCCAGGGCTTGTCGCTTTCCTTGACCGAGACAAAGGCCGTGCCCTTGGTCGGCAGGGTGACGCTGCCGCCCAGCTGGCTCTTGGCGAAGGCGCGGGCGAAAGCCGGCGCCATGCTGGTCTCGCCCTCGCGCTTCCAGTCCAGGCCCATGACCTCGCCGGTCGAGCGCATTTCCGGGCCGAGGATGGTGTCGACGCCGGCGAAACGGGCGAACGGGAACACCGCTTCCTTGACCGCGATGTGGTCGTAGGGCTTGTCGACCAGGCCGAAGCTGGCGAGCGTCTCGCCGGCCATGATCTTGGCGGCGATGGCGGCGACCGGCTGGCCGATGGTCTTGGCCACGAACGGCACCGTGCGCGAGGCGCGGGGGTTCACTTCCAGCACATAGATGCGCGGATTGGCCGAGTGCGGCTCCTCGATGGCGAACTGCACGTTCATCAGGCCGCGCACATTGAGGGCCAGGGCCATCTTCACGGTCTGGCGCTTCAGCTCTTCAACGGTCTCGGCGCTGAGGGAGAAGGGGGGCATCGAGCAGGCGCTGTCGCCCGAGTGGACGCCGGCTTCCTCGATGTGCTCCAGCACGCCGGCCACGAACACGTCGGTCCCGTCGCACAGGGCGTCGACGTCCACTTCCGTGGCGCGGCTCAGATAGTGGTCCAACAGGATCGGGTGCTCGAACGAGATCTCGCCGGTGTTGGTGATGTAGCGTTCCAGGTGCTCGTGATCGCGGATGATCTCCATGCCTCGGCCGCCCAGCACGTAGGACGGACGCATCACGAACGGGAAGCCGATCTTGTCGCCTTCGGCCCGGGCCTCGTCCCAGGTGCGGGCGATGGCGTTCTCGGGCTGGGCGATGTCCAGGCCGTTCAGCAGTTGCTGGAATCGCTCGCGGTCTTCGGCCAAGTCGATCGCGTCCGGGCTGGTGCCCAGGATCGGGATGCCGGCCTCTTCCAGCGCGTGGGCCAGCTTCAGCGGCGTCTGGCCGCCGAACTGGACGATGACGCCGGTCAGCACGCCCTTGGACTGTTCAACGGCTAGCAGCTCCAGCACGTCCTCGGCCGTCAGGGGCTCGAAGTACAGGCGGTCGGAGGTGTCATAGTCGGTCGAGACGGTCTCGGGGTTGCAGTTGACCATGATCGACTCGATGCCGATGGCGTCCAGCGCGAAGGCCGCGTGGCAGCAGCAGTAGTCGAACTCGATGCCCTGGCCGATCCGGTTGGGACCGCCGCCCAGGATCACCGCCTTCTTGCGGTTGCTCGGCAGGCTCTCGCACTCGGGGACTTGGCCCAGGGCGCCGAACTCATAGGTCGAATACATGTAGGGCGTGGTGGCGGCGAACTCGCCGGCGCAGCTGTCGATGCGCTTGAACACCGGACGGACGTTCAGGTCCTGGCGAGCCTTGCGGACGGCCTTCTCGGTCGAGCCAGCCAGCTTGGCCAGGCGGGCGTCGGAGAAGCCCTGGGCCTTCAGGGCGCGGAAGCCTTGCGCGTCGGTCGGCAGGCCGCCGGCGCGGACCCAGCCTTCCTGGCGGATCAGCTCGGCGATCTGGCGCAGGAACCAGGGCTCGTAGGAACAGGCGGCGTTGACCTCTTCCACGGTCAGGCCGTGGCGGAAGGCCTGGGCGATGACACGCAGGCGGTCGGGGGTGGGCACGCCCAGGGCGCGGATCACCGCGGCCTTGCCGTTGTCGGGATCGTCAGCGCCGGCGATTTCCACTTCATCGAAGCCGGCCAGGCCGGTCTCCAGGCCGCGCAGGGCCTTCTGGACGCTTTCCTTGAAGGTGCGGCCGATGGCCATCACTTCGCCGACCGACTTCATGGCGGTGGTCAGGGTGGCTTCCGAGCCCGGATACTTCTCGAAGGCGAAGCGCGGGATCTTGGTGACGACGTAGTCGATCGAGGGCTCGAACGAGGCCGGGGTCGCGCCGCCGGTGATGTCGTTCTTCAGCTCGTCCAGGGTGTAGCCGACGGCCAGGCGGGCGGCGACCTTGGCGATCGGGAAGCCGGTGGCCTTCGAGGCCAGGGCCGACGAGCGCGACACGCGCGGGTTCATCTCGATGACGACCATGCGGCCGTCGGCGGGGTTCAGGGCGAACTGGACGTTCGAACCGCCGGTCTCGACGCCGATCTCGCGCAGCACGGCGATCGAGGCCGCGCGCATCCACTGGTATTCCTTGTCCGTCAGGGTCAGGGCCGGGGCGACGGTGATCGAGTCGCCGGTGTGCACGCCCATCGGGTCGATGTTCTCGATCGAGCAGACGATGATGCAGTTGTCGGCCGTGTCGCGCACGACCTCCATCTCGTACTCTTTCCAGCCCAGGACGCTCTCTTCGATGAGCACCTCGGTGGTCGGCGACAGGTCCAGACCGCGCTCGACGATCTCCTTGAATTCCTCGAGGTTGTAGGCGATGCCGCCGCCGGTGCCGGCCAGGGTGAAGGACGGGCGGATGATCGCCGGCAGGCCGACGAAATCCAGGCCTTCCATGGCTTCGTCCATGGTGTGGGCGGCCTTGGAGCGGGGGCTTTCCAGACCCAGCTTGTCCATGGCGTCGCGGAATTTCTGGCGGTCCTCGGCCTTGTCGATCACGGCCGCCTTGGCCCCGATCATCTCGACGCCGAACTTCTCCAGAACGCCGGCCGCTTCCAGGGCCAGGGCGGTGTTGAGCGCGGTCTGGCCGCCCATGGTGGGCAGCAGGGCGTCGGGACGCTCCTTCTCGATGATCTTGGCGACCATCTCCGGGGTGATCGGCTCGATATAGGTCGCGTCCGCCACGTCAGGATCGGTCATGATCGTGGCGGGGTTCGAATTGACCAGGATGATCCGGTAGCCCTCGGCGCGCAGAGCCTTGCACGCCTGGACGCCCGAATAGTCGAACTCGCACGCCTGGCCGATGACGATCGGGCCGGCGCCGATGATCAGGATCGAGGAGAGGTCTGTTCTTTTGGGCATAGGAAACTCGCGCGCAGAGACACGGTCGCGCACATCCGCGCGCCCGCTGCCGACCATCTTGCAGGTTAAGTCGCCCGTTTAGAGACGGAGTCGGATGGGCGCAACCCCGCATGTTAGGGCGGGGTTAACGGGCGTCGCGAGCGAACGGGGTTCGGCGTCAGCCGCAGCCGACGAGGTCGAAGAATTGCCGGGGAATGCTGTCGCGCGGACCGTCCCCCGCCGGATGACGCAGGGCGTCGTCCAGGGTGGGCAGCAGGATGTGAGCGGGCGCCGCGCCGCCGCTGCGGGGAATCGTGTCCAGCAGGCGATAGGTCGCGTCGAAGCCCAGATACTGGAAGTTTCCCAGCGGGCGCGGCCCGCCGTCCGGATTGGGCGGCGCCCAGCCCGCGACGGTGGGGTCGAGCGTGGAGGCCAGGTTCTGCTCGCCGTTCGTGCCGCCTGGAAACGGCAGGAACCAGTGGCGGCGGCCGTGGATGTCGATCCCCAGCGCCAGGCCCGACGGCCAGTCGCGGCCGCTCTCCACGCGCAGGAAGCCGGCGGTGACCGCGGGCTCGGTGCGCAGGGCGTAGCGCGCCTGTTCGATCGGACAGGCGCTCACGGCGGCGGACAACAACAGGGCGGCCAGCATCGACGATTCCGGAGTGGGGGACGGCCGACTACACCACCGGCGCGGACGGGCGCCAAGCGCTGGTCGCGGTCCGCAGATAGAGCTCGGCGACCAGCAGGTTGGGGACCCAGCACAGCCACGAGATCGCCCGGTAGCTGTCCAGCGCCGGCAGGTCCAGCAGGATGGGGATTGGCAGGTAGAGCCGCAGGGTGACCGCCGCGAAGGTCAGGGCGAACGAGCGGATCATCCAGGCGCGGTGCTCGGGAATGCGCCGCGCGACGGCCAGCCGCCAGGCCTGGATATTGACGTAGATCCAGGCCGCGCCCAGCAGGCCGAACCCAGCCGTGGCGACAGGGCCCGCCTTGCTGCCGAACGCCAGGACCAGTCCGCCGACGCCGCCGGACAGGCATCCGACCACATAGATCCGGCCCATGATCCGATGGATCCGGGGCCAGCGCGCCCGCACCCCGCTCAGGAACTGGAAGGGCCCGAGCAGCAGGGCCGTCGCGGCGCCCGCCACGTGCAGGTCCAGGAACGGCCTGGCGAAGATGTTGGCGAGCACGTCGGGCGCCAGCGGGCCGACCGCCAGCAGGTAGCGATAGGAGAAGAGGGCGATGGCCGCGCTCAGCACGGCCGACAGCGTCCAGAAAGTGCGGGAAAGGGCTCGGGTCATGAGGCGCTCCGGTTTGGCCGGGAGATTGCCCAGGCCGGTGCGCCGCGCTACGCGAAGTCCGTGAGCGGCGCCGTTTCTGCGCGAACGGCGCCGCCTCGGGGACAAGGGGATTGCAAGAGACCATGGGGCCTGCGGATCAGTGGTCGGCCGCGCGACGCCTGGGCGCCGATCTGGCGCTGATGATCGCGCTGGGCCTTTTCATGGGCGTGCTGGGGCCGTTCGGCACCGCCCGGCTCGAGCCCGCGCCGCGCGTCGTCTACTGGCTGATCTGCATCGTCGGGGGCGGCGCGATCGGCGTGGCGCTGGACGAGACCCTGGGCCGACGGATGGGCGGCTTCTGGCCCCGGCTGGCGGTCAGCTCCGTCCTGATGACTCCGCCCGTCACCCTGCTGGTCGCGGTCCTCGGCCTCTTCTACGGAACGCCCAGGCTATGGGCGCCGCCGGAGCTGTGGTTTCGGGTCTGGGTGATCAGCGTCCTGGTGATGGCGGTGCGTGGCCTGGTCTGGCGCTCGCCGCCGGCCGTGGTCGAGACCCGGGTGATCGTCGCCCCGCCGCTGCCAGAGGCCGAGGCCGCCTTCCGCCGTCGCCTGTCGGCCAAGCGCCGAGCGGCCCGACTGATCGCCGTCGAGGCCCATGACCACTATCTGAAGGTCCACACCGACGCGGGGCAGGAGCTGCTGACCCTGCGCTTCGCCGACGCCCTGGAGGACCTGGCCGGCGCGCACGGCTTCCAGACCCATCGCTCCTGGTGGGTGGCCGCCGGCGCGATCGAGGCCGCCCACTGGCGGCGCGGCGCGGGCGAACTGCGTCTGGCCGGTGATATCGTCGCGCCTGTCAGCCGCCGCCATGCGCCGACCCTGCGCGAGGCGGGCTGGTTGTAGGAGCCCTTCGATCCGAGGTTCGGCCGAAGCGTCGATCTTCATGCAGCCAAAAACGGCCAAGCTCGTTTTCATCACCTGGAATGCGCCTTCGCCGGCGCGACACACGCCGGATGATCGATGACCGTCAGAGCCGAACAGACCACGCCGACCTCGCGCGTTTCGACGGGCATCGCCGACCTGGACAACATTCTGGGCGGCGGACTGACGACCAATCGCGCCTATCTCCTGGAGGGCACGCCAGGCAGCGGCAAGACCACGATCGCCCTGCAGTTCCTGCTGGAAGGCGCGCGGGCGGGCGAGGGCGGCCTTTACATCACCCTATCGGAGACCGCCGCCGAACTGCGCGAGGTGGCGCGCAGCCATAACTGGGATCTCAGCGACATCGAGCTGTTCGAGCTGGTCAACGAAGAGGGCCTGGACCCCGACAGCGAGCAGTCGATCCTGGAGCCGTCTGAGGTCGAGTTGGGCGAGACGATCCAGGGCGTGATGGAATGCGTCGACCGCCTGCGCCCCAAGCGGGTGGTGTTCGACAGCCTGTCGGAAATGCGCCTGCTGGCGCAGAACTCCCTGCGCTATCGCCGCCAGATCCTGGCGCTGAAGCAGTATTTCTCGACCCGCAACTGTACGGTCCTGATGCTGGACGATCGCAGCAGCGATCCCGGCGACCTGCAGTTGCACAGCATCGCTCACGGCGTCATCACCCTGGAGCAGGCGGCCCAGGAATACGGCTCCGAGCGCCGCCGCCTGCGGGTTGTGAAGATGCGCGGCGTCAAGTATCGCGGCGGCTTCCACGACTTCGTCATCGAGACCGGCGGGGTGTCGGTGTTCCCGCGCCTGGTGGCCGCCGAGCACCACAGCGACTTCGCCGTGACCCTGCATTCCACCGGCCTGCCGCGCCTGGACCAGATGCTGGGCGGCGGCCTGTCGTCAGGCACCAACGCGCTGCTCAACGGTCCGTCCGGCGTCGGCAAGACCAGCACCGCGGTGCACTGCGCGGTCAGCGCGATCGCGCGCGGCGAGAAGGCCGCCTACTATCTGTTCGACGAAGGGCGGGCGACCCTGCTGTCCCGGGCCCGCTCGATGGGCATGGACCTGCAGCCCCATATCGACTCCGGCGCCTTGCAGCTGTTCCAGATCGATCCCGCAGAGCTGTCGCCGGGCGAATTCGCCAGCTGGATCCGGCGCTCGGTCGAGACCGACGGGGTCAAGCTGATCGTCATCGACAGCCTCAACGCCTTCCTGCAGGCCATGCCGGGCGAGAAATACCTGATGCTGCAGATGCACGAGATGCTGAGCTATCTGAACCAGCAGGGCGTCATCACCCTGTTGGTTCTGGGGCAGCACGGCATCATCGGCGACGTGCGCTCGGAGGTCGATCTCAGCTACCTGTCCGACACCATCATCCTCTACAGGTACTTCGAGGCGCAGGGGAACATGCTCAAGGCCGTGTCGGTGGCCAAGAGCCGCACGACGCCGCACGAGGCCAGCATCCGCGAGTTCAGGCTCGGCCATGGCGGGTTGCAGATCGGCGAGCCGCTGAAGGACTTCGAGGGCGTGCTGACCGGCCTGCCTACCTATCGCGGCGCCACACCCCTGCTCGCGGCTGATCCCGCCGCAGGCGAGGTGTGAGGGTGGAGGAGCGTATCCTGCTTCTGGCGCTTCGCGGCCGCGACGCCCAGGTGATCGAGCAACTGCTGTCGCGCCAGGGTCATGAAACCAAGGTCTGCGAGAGCGCTGACGCCATGGCCCTCGAACTGGCCTTGGGCGCTGGCGCGGCCCTGATCACCGAGGAGTCCCTGGCGTCGGCCGATCGCCGCAAGCTGGCCGAGTGGTTGGCCGACCAGCCGCCCTGGTCGGATTTTCCGTTCATCCTGCTGTCGACCAAGCGATCGGGCCGGCGTCCGATCGAGGCGTCCCAGACCCTGGCCGAGCTGGGCAACGTCATCGTGCTGGAGCGGCCGATCCACGGCGAGACCCTGGCCAGCGCGGTGTCCTCGTCGCTGCGGGGCCGCCGCCGGCAATACGAGGCGCGCCGCCGACTGCTGGCGCTTCAGACCGCCGAGGAGCGACTGACCCAGCTCAACGGCACACTGGAGGCGCGCATCCAGGACCGGACGGCGGAGCTGTCGGAGGCCAACAACCGGCTGATGCAGGAAGTCGCCGAACGCGAGCGCGTGCAGTCCGCCCTCGTGCAGTCGCAGAAGATGGAGGCCGTCGGCCAGCTGACGGGCGGCATCGCCCACGACTTCAACAACCTGCTGACGGTGATCTTCGGCAATCTGGAAATGATCCAGCGCCGCACCGCGGAGGAGCGCACCGCCCGCCTGGCCGATTTCGCCGCCCAGGCGGCCGAGCGCGCGGCCAAGCTGACCCATCAGCTGCTGGCCTTCTCGCGCTCCCAGCGTCTGACGCTGAAGCCCGTGGATCTGAACGCCCTGATCCAGGGCATGAACGATCTTCTGGCCCGCACCATCGGTCCGCAGATCACCATCGTCATGGACCTGGACCCGACCGCGCCCTGGGCCATGGCCGACGCCAACCAGCTGGAACTGGCGATCCTGAACCTGTCGATCAACGCCCGCGACGCCATGCCGGAGGGCGGCGTGCTGACGATCTCCAGCCGGGTTTCCGAGGCCAGCGACGGGGTCCTGCAGAACGGCTGGTACGGCGTGATCAGCGTTCAGGACACGGGCTCGGGCATCCCGGCTCACCTGATCACCAAGGTGTTCGATCCCTTCTTCACGACCAAGCCGATCGGCAAGGGCACGGGGCTCGGGCTGAGCCAGGTGTTCGGCATCGCCCAGCAGTCCGGCGGCACGGTGCAGATCGACAGCGTCGAGGGCGAGGGTACGGTCCTGCGGGTCTGGCTTCCTCTGAGCTCGGCGACTGAACTGACCAGTTCCACGGCTGCGTTGAGCCTGCTGGCCCAGGATCGCCAGCAGAGGCGGATCCTGGTCGTCGACGACGATCCGGGCGTGCGCCGGTTCATCGTGGAATGCCTGCAGATGCTGGGTCACGAGGTGACCCAGGCCGCGACGGGCCAGGACGGCTTGGCCCTTCTGAACGATGGCGCGCCCGATCTGCTGATCGTCGACTTCGCGATGCCCGGCATGAACGGCGTCGAGGTGGTCCAGGCCGTGCGAGGCCGCTGGCCGGACCTGGCGATCATCCTGGCGACCGGCTACGCCAACATGGAGACCGTCGAGAAGGTCATGGACCTGGGGCAGGTGCTGCGAAAGCCGTTCCGCATCGACGACCTCGACTACGCCGTGCGCTCGGCGCTGAAGGACCGGGCGGCCGTCTAGGCCTAGTGCCCGGCCGGCAGCTCGACCGGGATAGCGGGGGCCTGCCAGGCCTTGCCCGAGACGCCGCCGTCGTAGCCCAGCTTGAACAGCGCCTCGCGGTTGCCGGCCTTGAAGTCCAGGCCCGAGGTGTCGGCGTCGGCGTCGTCGGGGATGGCGGCGAACAGCAGGCTGCCGCCGTTGCGGCGGGCGAACGAGGCGCTGGCGGTCAGGTGGGTGCGCATCAGGGCCTTGCTCATCGTCGCCCACGAGCGGCCGACGATCGACAGGGCGCCGCCGCGCGTGAAGGCGAAGCCGCCGCCGATCTTGCCGTTGACGATCACCCGGATGCGGCCGGGCCGCGCCAAGCCCTTGTCGGGCGAGGTCCAGAGCAGCAGGGCTTCGGGCGCGACGAAGAACGGGATGGTCACCCCACCGTCGACATGCATTTCAGACAACCGCCGGCCCTTGCCCTCGACCTCGATCAGGGTCGGCGGGAAGACGCCGGGAATGCTGGCCGAGGCCACCAGCACGTCCTGGAACAGCTTCAGGGAGGCCGCGTCGCCGCGCGCGGCGATGGCGCCCATGTCCCAGATCACCGTCTCCTCGGTGTCGAGATTGGTGGTGGCGATCAGCAGCCGCCGGCCCTTGGCGTGCTCCACGGAGACCGCATAGAGCAGCGGCGGATCGACATATTTCTCGACCAGGCCGCGCAGGGCGGTGGTTTTGTAGAAGCTGGGCCGGAAGAAAATGTCCAGGCCGCGCCGGTTCAGGATCCGGCCTGCCGCCTCGCTGGTGTAGGCCTGGGTCAGGCGCTTGTCCCAGTCGGGGCCCAGGAAGGCGAAGGGGGCGGTCAGGGCCCCGGTCGAGACGCCGGTGACGATGTCGAACTCGGGCCGGTCGCCGGCCTTGGTCCAGCCGACCAGCACGCCGGCCCCGTAGGCGCCGTTCGAGCCGCCGCCCGAAATGGCCAGGACGTCGAAGGTCTTCTGATGGGCCGCGCGGGTGCGGGCGGCGTCGGCGAAGCGGATGCCCGCCTCGGCGTCGCTGGCGTTGAAGCGAATGTCGCTGAGGCCCTGGGGTGCGCCGCCGACGATGTCGCGGGCGGTGAAGGCGTCGCGGGGCAGGGAGCCGCAGGCGGCGAGGATCAGGCAGACCAGCGGGACAATCAGAATCCGGGCCGCGCGCATGCCGTTCAAACCAGGCTGGAGACGAGGCGGCGAGACTAGAAGCAGACGCCCCAAACGCAAATAGGCCGGCGCATGCGCCGGCCTATCGAAGCTTTCGAAAGCCCGGAAACCGGGCTCTCTGACTGGATTAAGCTTGCAGCTGGCCAGCGGACATCTTGCCGCTGCGCTTGTCTTGTTCCAGTTCGTACGTGATCTTTTGACCTTCGTTCAGCGTACGCAGACCGGCGCGCTCAACGGCCGAGATGTGCACGAAAACGTCGTTGCCGCCGTCGTCCGGCTGGATGAAGCCGAAGCCCTTGGTGCCGTTGAACCACTTAACGGTGCCGGTAGCCATGGTATGATAGTCCTTTGGATAGTAGTCGCCGCCGGAAGCGTTCCGTACGACGATCAAATTTCGTTGGGGATCGGTGGGCGCGTCCGGCGCTTCCGCGAAGGAAGCATGGAATAGCAGGCCGAACGGCAGCGAATTCGATAGCCTCATGATGCGGGTATAAAAGCTCGCCAGCAAGGAGAATCTTGGATTCTGCTTTTTGGCCCAGGCGGAACACCGTCGTCTGATCTTCGCAATTCGCTGCGCCTCGCCCACGAGATCCGATATTTCAAAGACCGCCTTTCGCCGCGCGAAACGCCTTGCGGGCGCCGCTATTGCAAGTCATTCTCAAAAATATCTCCGGCCTTGGGAGTCGAGAATGGTGCTGCGAACGACGGGCGCGAACTGGTTGTCGATGATGATGCGGGCCGAGCGCGCCCGCCGCGGGGAGACGATCCCCGACACCGACTGGCTGCTGCACGGACCCACCGACGGCGAGGCGGTCGAGGACGAGACCGCGCCGGCGATAAGGTTGGCGGCCGAGTAGCTCAGCCGGCCTCGAAGGCCAGTGTCCGGGCGAAGAAGGGCAGGGCGTCGGTATAGACGCGGCCGTCCGAACCCCAGTGCCGCTCGCCCCACCAGCCGCGATACTCCTCGGCCTCATTGGGTACGCCCAACTCCTCCAGCAGATTGGCGAAGGCGCGGTTGGCCACCACGTGATCCTGGTTGGCGTCGAACCGCCCCCAGTCGAACCTGAACCCCTTCAAGGCCTTGAGATTGTCGGCGTGGGCCGGCAGCAGGCGGTCCAGCAGGAAGTTGTTCTGCAGTCGAGCGGTCACGGCGGCGTCGGTGACCAGGCCTGCGCCGCGCCCGCGCGCCGGCAGGTCCGCGAACAGCGGGGCCTTGTCCGGATTGGGCAGGAAGGCCTGGTACAGGCTCAGGAAGACCCGTGAGAAGACATCGTCGCCCAGGTCGGCCGGCGACTTGGCGGCGGCGAGGCGATCGAAATTAGGCCGCGAGTTCATGGTCTGCTGGCCGATGCCGGTCCCGACCGGATGCAGGGCGTAGACGGTGTCGAACACGCCGGGCGCCAGCAGGGCGGTGCGGATCGCGCCGTAGCCGCCCATCCGGTCGCCCAGCAGGGCGCGGGAGCTGGGCCGGGCCAGGGTTCGAAAGCGGCCATCGACCGCCGCCGTCAGGTCCTCCGTCAAAAAGGTCGTCCAGTCGCCGGTCACCGGCGAGTTGGCGTAGAACGAGCTGCCGACCGGGGTCGAGAAATCGGCCGCCACCACGATCACCGGCGCGATCACCCCGGTTGAGATGGCCTGATCGAACACCGCCTTCGCGCCCTGCTGGTCGAACAGGGTGCGGTTGTCCTCGAAGAGGTTCGGCAGGAAGTAGATCACCGGATAGCGCGCCGCGCCCCGATCGTAGCCTTCCGGCAGGTAGGCTGTGACCTTGCGGACGGGCGACAGGCCGATCCGGTTATGCTCGAGATGCGGCGACCGTAGCTCGAAATCGACGAGGCGGCCCTCGGCCCGCGATGTCAGCGGCCAGGCGATCAGCAGCGCGAGAAGCAGCAGTCCGCGAACCAGGCCAGGCATGGCGTCCCCCGCCGTTCAAGATGGCGGGGTCAGCTTCAGCGCCGCTTGTGGCGGCATCATGGCGTTTGGAAGAACGACGGTTTCTGAGTTGCTTCAGGCCAGCGCCTTGCGCGCGGCTTCCCAGTACTGGGCGCCGGTGATCACGGTGATGACGGCCGCCACCCAGAGAAGGCCGTGGATGATCAGTGTGGCCGGGCCGACGACATCCGGCGTGTCGGGCAGGCCGAACGCCGACCACGAGGCCAGCACCATCTCGGCCCCGATCGCCACCAGCTGCAGGGTGGTCTTCCACTTGGCCAGCAGGGTGACGGGCAGCTTGATCCCCTTGCCGGCGCCGACCTCGCGCAGGGCGCTGACGGCGAATTCGCGGAACAGGATCAGGCCCGAGGGCAGCACGACCATCGGGTTGGGGCCCAGCGCCATCAGGCCCAGCAGGGCGCCGCAGACCAGGATCTTGTCGCCGATCGGGTCGAGGATCGCGCCCCAGACGGTGACGGCGTCCAGCTTGCGGGCCAGCCAGCCGTCGAAGAAGTCGGTGATGGCGGCGATCACGAACGCCCAGAACGCCCAGCGCTCCAGCCGCAGCTGGTCCTCGCCGGTGAGGCGTTCGCTCAGATAGGGCACCGCGCCGGCCGCGGCGGCCAGGGCCACGAACATGAACAGGGCCACGACGAGGCGGGAAGCGGTCAGGATGTTCGGAAGATTCTTCATGGTCCCGTTCTAACGCGGGAAAGCGCGGAAGGGCTATCCGTCGTCGACCGTTAACCGCAACCGGTGTTTTTGCTTGCCCCGGATCGTCGCGGGTTCGCTATACAGGCGAGACGGGATCGCGACGGGTCTCGCCAGTTGCGGCGACGCGCACGGATGGAACTGCTGGATCGTGTCGGAACACGGGCTCGGGGGAGCGTGAACTCGGTTCGCGGTCGCCTGGTCCTGTTGACGATCAGCCTGCTGGTTCCCGCCCTGCTCAGCATGGGCTTCCTGCTGGCCGGCGCCGACCGCCAGGGGCGCGGCCAGACCTACGAACAGATGCTGACGACCGCCCGGGCGCTGTCGGGAGCCATCGACCGCCAGGCCGCCGTCGGCGTAGCCGTGGCCGAGACCCTGGCCAGCGACCAGGCCCTGATCGCCGGCGACTGGCAGGCCTTCCACGCCCGCGCCCGCCGCGTCACCGACCAGCGCACCGGCTGGGTGGTGGTCACCGACATCGCCGGGCAGCAGATCGTCAACACCCTGCGCCCCTATGGAACCCCGCTGCCGAAGGCGGCGCGCGATCCCGGGCTGACCCAGGCGCTGCTGGCCGGCAAGAGCAAGGTCTCGGACCTGCGGATGGGCGCGGTCGCGCGGCGCTATCTGGTGACGGTCGGCACGCCCGTCTCCGTAAAGGGCAAGCCCTATGTGCTGTCCTACGTGGTCGAGGCGTCCTCGTTCACCTCGGTGTTCCGCCAGCAGCGCGTGCCTGACAACTGGGTCGCGACCCTGCTGGACAACAACCGCAAGGTCATCGCCCGCTCGCGCCGAAACGAGGCCATGACCGGCCACTCGGCCTCCGCCGACATGACCGAGAACCTCAAGCGCTCCAACGAGGGGGTCAACAAGAGCACCTCGCTGGACGGCGTGCCGACCATGGTGGCCTACACCCGCTCGCCGCAGACCGGCTGGACGCTGGTGGTGGCCATCCCTCGCGCCGACCTGGCCCGGACGGTGACCACTTCGGTCGCGGCAGCGACAGGGGTCTTCGGCCTGCTGCTGGCCCTGGGCATCGGCCTGGCCCTGTTCTTCTCGCGCGGCATCAACCGCCAGGTGGGCGGGCTGGTCGCCGCCGCCCGCGCCATCGGCCAGGGCGAAGCGGTGCAGGCCGCGTCCGAGCGCAGTCTGGAGGAGATCGCCGCCATTCAGGACGCCCTGGCCGCCGCCTCCCGCGAGCTGAAGGCCCGTGAGGAGCGTCAGGGCGTGATGATCAACGAGCTGAACCACCGGGTGAAGAACACGCTGGCCACTGTCCAGGCCCTGGCCCGCCAGACCTTCGGCAAGGTCGAGGGCGCGCCGGTCGAGGTGTTCACCGAGCGGCTGATCGCCCTTTCCGGCGCGCACGATCTGCTGACCCGCACGGGCTGGCGCCAGGCCGATCTGGGCGAGCTGATGCGGGTCTGCACCCAGGCCCATGGCGAGCGGGTCGAGATGGGCGGGCCGTCCGTGCCCTTGAACCCGCACACGGCCGTGTCGCTGTCGATGGTGTTCCACGAGCTGGCCACCAACAGCGCCAAGTACGGCGCCCTGTCGGCGCCGACCGGGCGCGTGACGATCGCCTGGCGCATCGGCTCCGACGACGAGAAACTGACCATCACCTGGGAGGAGACCGGCGGACCTTCCGTCGCCGCGCCCAACAAGCCGGGTTTCGGCACCCGCCTGATCGACAGCTCGATCCGCCGCGAACTGAAGGGCGAGCCCCGGTTCGACTTCCGCTCCGAGGGCCTGGTCTTCGAGGCGACCCTGCCGCTGTCGGGCGCGGTGCGCTGGTCCAACCCCTTCTGAGGGCCCGATCATGGACGCCGACCTGATCGCCGTCTTCATGGACGAGGAGCGCCTGCCGCCCGCCTTCGCCGACCTGGCCGCCCGTCTGCACCTGCCGCTGGCGGCGCGGATCGCCGTGGCCGCGCAAGGGCGAGACAGGCCGCTGGTCGTAGGGCTGTGCGGTCCGCAGGGCGCGGGCAAGTCCACCCTGGTGGGACTGGTCACTCGGCTGCTGAGTGGGCGGGGCCTGGCGACCGCCAACCTGTCGCTCGACGACCTCTACCTGACCAAGGCCGAGCGCGAGGCCCTGGCGGCGCGGGTCCATCCCCTGCTGCGCACGCGCGGCGTTCCGGGCACGCACGATGTCGCCCTCGGCCTCGGCGTGCTGGACGATCTGGCGCGGCCGGGACCGACGCTGATCCCGCGTTTCGACAAGGCCGCCGACGATCGCGCGCCGAGGTCGGGCTGGAGCCCGTTCGCGGGCCCCGCCCGGGTGATCCTACTGGAAGGCTGGTGCGTCGGGGCCCGCGCCCAGCCCGTGTCGGCCTTGGCCGAGCCCGTCAACGCCCTGGAGCGGGACGAGGACCCTTCGAGCGTCTGGCGCGCCCACGCCAATGCGGCCCTGGCCGGCGCTTATGCCGAGCTCTTCGCGCGGCTCGACCTCCTGATCGCGCTGACCGCCCCGGACTTCGCCACCGTCCGCGCCTGGCGGGGCGAGCAGGAGGCGCGGCTGCGCCAGCGTCTCGCTGTCGAAGGCCGAGATCCAGCCCTCGCCATGGACGATGCCGCGCTGGACCGCTTCGTCGCCCACTACCAGCGGCTGACCGAGTGGATCGCCCAAGATCTGCCAGGCCGCGCCGACATCGCCGTGCGTCTCGACGCGGCGCGCTGGCCGGTCGAGACGCGCGGGCTCTAGTTCTCGACCGTCCGCACCCGATCCTTGATCCGCACGGTGTAGCAGCGCCGCTTGCCCAGCTCGGTGCCGCAGAAGCCGGGCTCCTCGGCGCCGGCGTGCAGTTCGACCCAGCGGTCGCGCTGACACTGGAACCAGGCGTGCTGGAACTGCAGGTGCTCGACGTCCTGGTGGAAGACCGGTGTGTGCTGGACGCTGTAGAACCGCACCATGCCGGTCAGGCCGCCGAAGCTGCCGCGACCGTTGACCAGGCCGCAGATCTGTCCGGTGCGCGTGGACCAGACCGCGCCCAGGTCCAGAGGATTGGTCTGCTTCAGCCGCGTGCTCAGGTTGCCGCGCACCAGGTTCCAGGTCGCGCGCGCCTGCGGCCGGGCGGCGGCGAGCTCCGCGTCGGTGGGCGGGCGCAGGGGCGCGTTGCGGCGCTCGAACCGGGTGATGTCGACGGCCCAGTACGCCAGGCCCGCCAGGATGCCGACCACGAACAGCGCCGAGATGATCCGGGGAATCAGCGGCATCCGGGTCGGCTTGTCCCACACCGGCTTGGTCATCGGCGTCCTCCCCAAGAGCGATGGCGGCACTCTAGGAAGGTCAGCGACGGTTTGACAACTGTAAAAAATTACTGACGTGAATTCATTTGGGCCGCGTGGTGTCGCCTGCGCCGTCCTCGTCCTCCTCGTCGCGTGCGATCGATTCCGAACGCGGCGGCGGGGGCGGATCGGCGGTGAAGAACGCGCCCAGCAGCATCATCATGCCGGCCAGCGGCGCCATGGCCCGCTTGGATCGCTTGGCGTTGCTGATCGCCCAGGCGGCGAGAGGGCCCAGCACGGCGATGACAGCCAGGGTGATCAGGGCGGCGGAAAGATCGCTCATGCCTTCGATGTGGTCGCCGCAAGCTGGACCGCAAGGTCGCAGCGGGTTTGGATCGCCTCCGCCGCGCGGCGCGGCTAGGCTCGACGGCGACAGCTGGAGGGACGCCGCATGAGCTTGAGTCGCAGAGGTTTGATCGGGGCGTCCGCCGTCGGCGCGGGCTTGTTGGCGTCGGCCGCCAAGGCGGGAGAGGGCATGACCAAGCTGTCCAAGCCGTGCGTGATCTCCACCTGGGACTTCGGCGTGCCGGCCAACCACGCGGCCTGGGCGGTGCTGTCCAAGGGCGGCCGGGCGCTGGACGCGGTCGAGGCCGGGGCTCGCGTGCCCGAGCAGGACCTGAAGAACCACAGCGTCGGCCGCGCCGGTTATCCCGATCGCGACGGCCATGTCTCACTGGACGCCTGCATCATGGACGAGCTGGGCAACTGCGGCTCGGTGGCGGCGCTGGAGCACATCGCCCACCCGATTTCGGTGGCCCGCAAGGTGATGGAGAAGACGCCGCACGTGATGCTGGTCGGGGCCGGCGCCCTGCAGTTCGCGATCGAGCAGGGCTTCCCGCGCGAAGAACTGCTGACCGAGGACTCCCGCATCGCCTGGGAGGGCTGGAAGAAGGACGCCAAGTACGCGCCCAAGGCCAACAGCGAGAATCTCGACTATCGCCAGACCAGCGGCCGGCTGGGCACGCCGGGCGGGGCGAACAACCACGACACCATCGGCATGCTGGTCCTCGACGCGGCGGGCGACATCTCGGGCGCCTGCACCACCAGCGGCATGGCCTGGAAGATGCGCGGCCGGGTCGGCGACAGCCCGATCATCGGCGCGGGCCTCTATGTCGACAACGAGGTCGGCGGCGCCACCTCGACCGGCGTCGGCGAGGAGGTGATCCGAAATGTCGGCAGCTTCCTGGTGGTGGAGCTGATGCGCCAGGGCCGCTCGCCGCAGGAGGCCTGCAAGGAGGCCGTCGCCCGCATCCTGAAGAAGAAGCCGGCGGCCAAGGACATCCAGGTCGGCTTCCTGGCGATCAACAAGCAGGGTGAGGTCGGAGCCTGGGCGATCCAGAAGGGCTTCACCTACGCGCTCTGCGATGGGGCGGATCAGAGCGCTCTGCTGCCGGGTCAGAGCTTCTACTAGGAGCAAGACACAGCCGGAGACTGCGATCGACAAACCCGGCTACCGGCTCTGCGAGCGGCCATGCCGAAGGTCTGTTCGGGGTGGTTTGCGACATCCACGCCCCGGAACTCGGCCTGAAGAGCGAGCTGAGGGCGAGGTGGTGAAAGGCCGCGAGCCGGATCGAACATCTGATCTGCGACGAACCGGCCCGACGCGGACGTTCGATTGAAGCCGCGCGAAGGTCGACCGCGGCATAGCCGAGGCCCCAGGCCTTGGGCGCCCGCCTTTCTGCGCGATGGCTGTCGGAAAACGTTCAGGGCAGGCGCGGCGGGGCCCAGTCGGAACCACGCACCACGCCGGCGATCCGCAGATAGTCGGTGGCCGGGGCCTTTGGATCGTCGGGAATGAAGTTCTGGCCGATGCTGGTCTTCACCGCTGCGAAGTCCGGCGCAGCGGCGAACGGCGAGCCCGGCGCGGCCAGGTCGAACAGGGTGACGGTGGCCGGCGCGGTGGCGGCGCGTAGGTCGGCCGAGCCGTCCATCTTGATCATCGGTCCGTCGACATTGAACTGGTCGAGCCGCAGCATCTGCACGCCGCCGGGCATCGGGGCGGGAATGACCACGGCGCTGTCGAGCAGCACCAGGCCGATGCTGACGATCGACTTGGCGGCCGGCAGGGTCGACTGCCTCACCCGCGTGGCGAACGGCGGAGCCTTGTTCACCGAAGCCTGCAGCACGTGATAGACACCCCACAGCCCATAGGCCGGGCGATCGCCCAGCGCACCCGTGGTCACCAGATGCTCATAGCCGGCGAAGATCGTGCTCTCGCGATTGCCGCCGGACGCGCGCTGGGTCAGACCGGTCTTCAGCGCCGCGCGCGTGACCGGATCGCCGCCTTTGGACGCGTCCAGCCAGGTCAGGGCCAGGGCCGCCTTGGCCTTCTCGCCCTTCAGCGCGTCGAAGGCGGCCTTGTCGGGCGTGGCGCCGGCGGCGGCCAGCCAGTCGATCAGCAGCGGCCAGTCCTGGATGGCGTCCAGACCCCAGAAGCGGATGCGCTTGCCGGCCGGCAGGGTCTGGTTGAGCGCGCGGATCTTGCGGATCTTGGCCTCGAACAGCTGGTTTCCCCACTGGGCGCTATTGGTCCAGAAGTCGAACACCCGGTCCAGATCGGCCTCGTCGCCGGTGGCCAGATAGCGGTTGAAACGCTCGGCCTGGACCGGATCGATCTCGGCCACATAGTCCTTCAAACCGACCTTGCGATTGAGCGTGGTCAGCAGTTGCAGGTCGATGGCCTGAGGCGCGGCCGCGCCATGGCTCTCGCCCAGCAGGATCAGCCGGGCGCGATAGATGTCGGCCGGCAGGTTGAGGACCAGCGGGCCGGCGACGGGGCCGGAGGCCACCACGTGGGCCTTCAGATAGTCGACCTTGGCGGGCTCGACCGCCTCGACCAGGGCCTCGGCAGGGAGAGACGGCGGCATCTGGGCGAACGCGGCGGCGGGAGCGATGGCGAGCAGCAGGGCGGGCAGGAAAAAGCGCATGGGCCTCTTAGGCACGTCTGGCGCGAGCGTTCAATCAAATGGCCGACACAACGACGCCGCCGCGCGAGTGGCGACGGCGTGGAAGAAGATGATGACCATCAGCCAGGCGCCGAACGGCTGCTTTCGGGTCTTGTGACGCAGAGTCTGACGGGCCAGCAGGCCGGCTTAGAGGGGTGAACGTCCGCTCCGGGTCGTGAGCGCAAATTGGCGACTGTGACGCAAGCGGACCTTCAGATCGCCACGGCCGGCCGTTGTCGGTCCTGGCAACATCCGCCCTCGTGGAGCGTCTGGCGATCCGACCTAGAGACCCTTCAGCGCGGCCACGGCCGCCGCCACCGCCGTGCGGTCGGTGTCGCGCAGGTCGCGATCGACGAAGCCCATGGCCCAGCCGCGTCCGTCCGCACCGCCATCTGTCCCGCGCGCGGCGAGGCCGCCGAACGAGCCGTGCACCTCGGTGACGCCGGTGCGGGCCACGAGGTCGGCGACGTTGCCGGGACGCACGCCGGCCCCGGCCAGGATGCTGATCCGTCCCCGCCCCTGTTCGACGAGGCCGGCGATGGTCTCGACGCCATCGAGGGCGCTGATCGCGCCGCCGGAGGTCAGCACGCGGGAAAAGCCCAGGGTGATGGCCGTCTCCAGCGCTTCGGTCAGGTCGGGCGTCAGGTCGAAGGCGCGGTGCAGGGTGGTGTCCAGGCCCTCGGCGTGGGCCTTCAGCGTCTCCAGACCCCGGGCGTCCAGGGCGCCGGACGGCAGGTTGGCGCCGATCGCCACGCCCTTCAGGCCATAGGTCCGGGCCGCGTCGATGTCGCGACGGATCGCGTCCAGCTCGACCATATCGTAGCAGAAGTCGCCGGGCCGGGGCCGCAGCATCGGATAGACCGGGATCGGCGCGGCGGCCGCCAGGGCCATCAGACCCGGCGACGGCGTCATGCCCTGCAGGGCCAGGGCCGAGCACAGCTCCACTCGTCCCGCGCCGCCGGCGATCGCCGCGGCCAGGCCGGACGGGCTCTCGACGCAGACTTCAAGCAGGACAGGCATGGGCGGCTCCTCAGGGCGGTCAGGTCTTCCAACCATCGACGACCGCGGCGCGCCAGACGATGGAAAACTTATCCACAGGGTGAGGCGTGGTCGAAGCCTTGCAGCGGCCACATGCCAGCGTTATCAATCTTGAAAACACAGCCACATATAAAAAAGGAGGCCGCTTGCCTGTCTCATGGAAGTGGGGAGCGGTCCTGATCTGGGCGCTGACGATGGGCTTCTCGCCCGTCCAGGCCGCGAGTCCAGCCGCGCGGTCCATTGTCGTCGACGTGAAGGCGGAAAGCCGCCCGCGCGATCGGATGGCGGAATATTCGATCGGCTCGGACTATCCCGGCACCCTGATCCGCGAGGACAGCCTGGCGCAGTTGAAGACCGTGCGCGACGAGCTGGGCTTTCGCTATGTCCGCTTCCACGACATCTTTCACGACGACATGGGCGTCTATCGTCAGGTCGACGGGCGGCCGGTCTATGACTGGACCCGCATCGACCGGCTGTATGACCGGCTCCTGGCCATGGGCCTCAAGCCCTTTGTCGAGCTGGGCTTCACGCCCGACGCCATGAAGACCTCGAACCAGACGATCTTCTACTGGAAGGGCAACACCTCTCACCCTCGGCCCGAGGCTTGGACCGGACTGATCGACGCCTTCGCCCGCCACCTGATCGACCGCTACGGGGCGGCGGAGGTTCGCAGCTGGTATTTCGAGTTCTGGAACGAGCCCAATCTCGACGGCTTCTGGGAACGGGCCGACCAGGCGGCCTATTTCGATTACTACGGCCGGACGGCGCGGGCGCTGAAGGCCGTGGATCCGGGCCTGCGCGTCGGCGGCCCGTCCACCGCCGGCGCCGCCTGGGTTCCGGAGTTCCTGGCCTATGCCGACCAGCACGATCTGCCGGTCGACTTCATCACCACCCACACCTACGGCGTCGAGGGCGGTTTCCTGGACGAAAAGGGCGAGGGCGACAACAGGCTGTCGCGCGATCCCGACGCGGTCGTCGCCGACGTGCGCAAGGTGCGCCGCGAGATCCAGGCCTCGTCCCGACCCGGCCTGCCGCTGTTCTTCACCGAGTGGAGCGCCAGCTACAATCCGCGCGATCCGATCCACGATGACTATCTGAGCGCCTCCTATGTGCTGACCAAGCTGCGCGAGAGCGAAGGCCTGGTCCAAGGCATGAGCTACTGGACGTTCAGCGACCTTTTCGAAGAGCCGGGACCACAAGGTCGGCCATTCGAAGGCGGCTTTGGCCTGCTGAGCCCGCAAGGCCTGCGCAAGCCGGCCTATTTCGCCTACAAGTACCTCAATAGCCTGGGCGACCGTGAACTGCCGACCGGCGACGCCCAGAGCATCGCGGCGCTGAAGGGCGACAAACTGCAGATCCTGGCCTGGCGCTATGAGCTGCCCGATCAGGCGGTGAGCAACCGACCCTTTTTCCGCCGGGTGCGAGAGCCCAAGCCGGCCGCGCCGCTGGAGATCGCGATCGCGAACCTGCGTCCCGGCGTTCATCGGGTGACCGTGCGGCGGGTGGGTTTCAAGGCCAACGACGCCTACACCGCCTATCTGGAGATGGGCGCGCCGGCGACGCTCGACGACGCGCAGTTGAACCGACTGCGCGCCCTGACGGGGGATGCGCCCACGATCCATTCCATCCGCGTCGGCGCCGACGGGCGGGGCCGGCTGAGCCTGCCGATGCGAACCTATGACGTGGTGCTGGCCGAGGTCGACGCGCGGTAGTCCGCCAGCCTCAGCTCTTGCGGAAAAACGCGTGGATGCGTTCGGCCAGGGCCTGGCTGACGCCTTCGACCTTGATCAGGTCCTCGACGCCCGCGCGGCCGACGCCCTTGGCCGAGCCGAAGGCGTGCAGCAGGGCCTTCTTGCGACCGGGGCCGACGCCCTCGATCTCGTCGAGGGGGTTCTTCTTCATGTCCATCGAGCGGCGCGTGCGGTGGGCGCCGATGGCAAAGCGGTGGGCCTCGTCGCGCAGGCGCTGCAGGTAGTAGAGCACCGGCGACTTGGGCTCGAGCATGAACGGCGTCTTGTCGGGCATGAAGAACCGCTCCAGCCCCGCGTCGCGGTCCGGGCCTTTGGCCACGCCCACGACGGCGATGTCGTCGACGCCCAGATCGGCCATGATCTCCAGCGCCGCGTCCAGCTGGCCCTTGCCGCCGTCGACCAGCACCAGGTCGGGGCGGGCGCTGCTGTCACCCTCTTCCTCTTCCTTGACCAGGCGGGCGAAGCGGCGCTTCAGCACCTCCTTCATCATGCCGTAGTCGTCGCCGGGGGTGAGCTCAGTGCTCTTGATGTTGAACTTGCGGTACTGGCCCTTCATGAAGCCTTCCGGCCCGGCCACGATCATGCCGCCGACCGCATTCGTGCCCTGGATGTGGCTGTTGTCATAGACCTCGATCCGCTCGGGCGGGCCTTCCAGGCCGAACGCCTCGCAGACACCGGCCAAGAGCTTGGTCTGGGCCGAGCCCTCGGCCATCTTGCGGCCTAGCGCCTCGCGGGCGTTGGTCAGGGCGTGGGCGACGAGGTCGGCCTTCTCGCCGCGCTTGGGGACACTGATCTCGACCTTGCGGCCGCTCTTCAGGGCGAAGGCCTCGGCCAGCAGGCCGCATTCGGCCGGCTCGATATTGGCCAGGATCAGGCGCGGGATCGGCTTGTCGTCGTAGAACTGGCCGAGGAACGCGGTTATCGCCTGGGCTTCCTCACTGACCCCTTCCTCCTCGGCCGCGCCGGTGATGCGGGGGAAGTAGGCCCGGTTGCCCCAGTTCTGGCCGGCCCGGAAGAAGAACACCTGCACGCAGGCCTGGCCGCCCTCGACGTGCAGGGCCACGACGTCGGCTTCCTCCACGGTCTCGGGATTGATCTGGCTCTCCTGGGCCACGGACGAGAGGGCGCGGATGCGATCCCTCAGCCGCGCGGCGCGCTCGAACTCCAGCTCCTCGGCGGCCTCTTCCATCGCCTTGGCCATGGTGGCCATCACCGCGCGCGACTTGCCGCGCAGGAAGGCCTCGGCCTGGTCGACCAGCGCCTGGTAGTCCTCAAGGCTGACAAGGCCCGTGCACGGCGCGGCGCAGCGCTTGATCTGGTGCAGCATGCAGGGCCGGTCGCGGGTCTCGTAGACGCTGTCGCTGCACGAGCGGAGAAGAAACGCCTTCTGCAGCGTGTTCAGCGTGCGGTTCACCGCCCAGGCGCTGGCGAACGGCCCGAAATAGTCGCCCTTGATTGCGTGCGCGCCTCGATGTTTGCGCAGCTGCGGCGCGGCGTGGTCGCGACGGATCATGATCTCGGGGAAGCTCTTGTCGTCGCGCAGCAGCACGTTGAAGCGCGGCTTCAGCGACTTGATCAGGTTGATCTCGAGCAGCAACGCGTCGGCTTCGGTGCGGGTGGTGACGAACTCCATGGCCCGCGTGGCGTCGACCATGTGGGCGATGCGGTTGGTGTGAAAGCGGCCTTGCGCGTACTGCACGACGCGCTTCTTCAGGCTCTTGGCCTTGCCGACGTAGAGCACCTCGTCGGCGTCGCCGATCATCCGATAGACGCCGGGCGCGTCAGGCAGGCGCGTGACCTCGTCCTTGATCAGGGCGGCGCCGCGCAGGGCGTTGGCGAGGGGAGGGGCGGTGTCGTCGTTCACGCTCCCGATATAGGCGACTCGACGGGCGAGCGCATGGGGCGCTGCGTGAGACTAGACCCGGAACGTCGCGGTCACGGTGTAGGTGTCGCCCTTCTTGACCACGTCCACGCGGATCGCGCCGTCCCGCCAAAGATCGGCCACCAGGGTGGGACGCTGCGCCTCGGTGACGCCGGTGTAGACGTATTGCTTGAGCTCGTGACTGACTTCGGCAGTGTTGTCTGGCATCGGTCTTCCTCCCGTCTAGTTGAGCGTTTCGCCGGCCGCCTTCAGGCAGGCCGCGAGCTTCGCGCGTTCGGCGACCGGGCCGTTGATGGCGGCGGTGACGTCGCGAGACGCCGCGCCTGCCGGAAGGCAGGCGATCAGCTTGGCCTCGTGCGCGGTGTCGCGATTGACGCCGTCGGGCGTGCGATAGGTGTTCAGCTTGACGGCTAGGTCGTCGTAGCTGGCCGCGACCTTGACCACCGACGCGATGCGCTCGTCGGCGGCCTGGGTCTGGACGCCGGCTTCCTTGGCGATCTCGCCCAGGGCCCCGTTCAGGGTTCCGGCCGTGTAGTAGCTTTCGAGGTCGGCTAGACCGGCGACCAGCGGATAAGCGGCGTCCGTCCGCGCCATGCCCTCGGTGATCTTGGCCAGGATGGTCCGTCGCGAGGCGTTCATCTGGGCGATGATCGCGGGCAGGGTCTTGCTGAAATAGACCTCCTTGTCGACCGTCGCGCGCACGCCCAGGGCGGCGCTGGCATAGGTGGCCAGGCGGGTCTTGGTAGCGGAGCTCTTGGCCAGGGACGTCGCGCCAGTCAGGCCCACGGCGACGATGTCGGAGCCCAGGGCGAAGGACTTCTGCTCGGTCGACAGCGACTGGGCGAAGGCGTTGTAGTTGATGTCGGTGGCGTAGAGCCGCGCGCGGATGATGCGGTCGCGCTGCTGGCGTCGTCCGGCCTCGTCCTGGGTCTGGTCATAGGCGCCGATCGCCGACGGCAGGGTGTCGGCCTGGACGTGGGCCAGGGCCTCTTTGCGGCTTTCGAGAGGCGCGGGATAGCCGCTGAAGCTTTGGCAACCGCCAAGGCCGATCGCAATCACGATCGACAGACACACGACGACAACGCGCATTTCCTCCCCCTTTGAAGAACGCCGATATTTCAAGCTATGCCGTATTTCCTGATAATACAATCATGGAGCGTATTTTGACTTCGCCGGCGCAGGGCGCTACGCCGCCCCCATGACCACGCGCTCGCTCTTCGTCACGCCGCTCTATGAAGCCAGCCTTTCGGGCGAAAAGGGGTTCGAGGTCTTCATCGACGACCTGCACGACGCCTGCATCGCCGTGGCCGAGGAGGACGAGGCCGGTCAGGCCTGGGCCGAGAAGAAGGGCTATCTGGGCTACACCTCCTACGCCTCGCTGGACGACTTGCCCCAGCGCGACAGCCTGTTCGCGGACCTGAAGAAGAAGCTCGACAAGCACGCCCTGGCCTTCGCCAAGGACCTGCGCTTCGACCTGGCGGGCGGCAAGCTGGTGATGGACAGCTTCTGGATCAACATCCTCGATCCGGGCGGTCAGCACACCGGCCATATCCATCCGCACAGTGTGATCTCGGGCACGATGTACGTGACCATCCCGGCCGGCGCCTCGGCCCTGAAGTTCGAGGATCCGCGCCTGCCGATGATGATGGCCGCGCCGACGCGGGACGAGGATGCGCCGGAGAGCCTGCAGCCGTTCGTCTATGTTCAGCCCGAGCCGGGCACGATCCTGCTGTGGGAGAGCTGGCTGCGCCATGAGGTGACGCCCAACCAGGCCGAAGAGCAGCGGATCAGCATCAGCTTCAACTACGCCTGGCGCTAGGCGGGGCGACAAGCGGGCGGTGAACCAAGGCTCGAGTCGGCGGTTATCCTTGCAAGCCAAGGAGTTTCCGATGACGACGACCCCCGAGCATTCCGGCGCGGCGATCACTGTCCAGAAGGTCAAGGCATTCGGCGACAGCCAGATCATCCTCAGCACGACCTCGATCAATCTCGAGGGCCGGCTGGACGACCGCCACTCGGCCTATCACGACAACCGCTCGCCGCCGCTGGTGTGGTCGGCGGTGCGCGACGCGGAGGCCTACGCCATCATCGTCGAGGATCCGGATGCGCCGCGCGACCAGCCGTTCGTGCACTGGCTGATCTGGAACATTCCGGGCGAGGCGACCAGCCTGCCCGAGGGGCTGCCGTCCGAGCCCGTCCTCGGCCGCATCGGCGGGGCCATCCAGGGCGTCAACGACAACGGCACGGTCGGCTATTTCGGACCCCGGCCGCCCGTCGGCCATGGCGTTCACCGCTATCACTTCCAGATCTTCGCCCTGGTCGCGCCCCTGGCCTTCGCCTCCGACGCGCCGCTGGACGATCTGGTCAGCGCGCTGAAGGGCGCGTCGCTGGCGGATGGCGACCTGATCGTCACCTACGAGGCGCCCAACACGCAGTAGGCCTAGGGGCCGCAGGTCCAGGTCCCAGCAAACACTCGGCTGGCGCCGTCGGCGCGCTGGTAGGTCAGGGTGGCGGGATAGGGCGGCGACTCGCCGCCGCCCGTCGCCGGGCCGGTCACGGCGATGACGATGGTCTTGCCCTGGCCGGTGAAGGTCGCGCCCTTGATCATGCCGTCGAAGCCGCCTGGCGCGGCGATGCGCTCGACATAGCCCGTCACCTTGACCAGGCCCTGAGCGGCGCTCTTCGACCACACAAAGCCCTGGGCCAGGATCAATTGCTTGCCGTCCGCCGAGAAACCGCAGGCGAGTTCGCCGTCGATGGGGTTGGCCTGCATGTCGGCCGAGGTCAGTTCGGACAGCTGAATCTGCGAGCCGTCGCCGCCCACGGTCTCTCCAGAAGGCGGAGCGGGCGGCGGGGATGCGGCCGGCGTCCGGATCTCCGACCCGACGGCGGACGGCAGCTGTGCGGGAGCCTCTGTCTTCCGGTCCGAACAGGCGGCGAGAACGAGGACGGCGGCGGCGAGTGTCCAGCTGGTGGCGCGGTGTCGACGGATCATGGCGGCGTCGTCTCCCTTTCAGGAAAGCCTAGACGGCCGCCGGTTCGGCCGCCAGCCGCGTCTTCCAGCCGCGCTCCAGCGTCCAGGCGGCGATGGCCAGCCACAGCAGGCCCAGGAAGGCGTGACCGCGCTGCCAGAGGCCGACGTCGCCGCCGGTGCGTACGTTCCACACCCCGGTCAGCAGGGCCAGCACCAGCAGCAGGCCGAAGAACCAGCCCAGCGAGAAGTGGGCCAGGCGCCGATAGCCCGGCTTGCCCCACAGCGCCCAGGCGGTGAACAGCGGCGCGAACTGGATGGCCAGGCCCACGCCGCAGGCGCGGTGCATCTCGTCGGGCCAGTGGAACAGGCCGGCGAACATCGCGCCCAAGCCCGTCAGCGCCACCCACAACCCGGCGAACCCCGACACCGTGCGGCGTGCGCCGGCGTGCTCCAAGGCATGGGCGAAACCCGCGCCCGCGAACAGGCCGGCGAAGCCCGCCACGATCATGCCGATGTTGAAGACCAGCGGGTTGGGCGAGGCCGGCCCGCCCAGCTCGCTGATGAACTGCGCGCCGGGATTGAAGCCGGGGAACAGCTTCTGGGCCAGCCACACGTCGGCGACCATGATCACCGGCGTGATCACGCCGATCTTCAGGTAAGCGCCAGTACGGGCAGACACGCGGGCAGGCCTCGGAAACGAAGAGGGCGGCAGAATCCCTTCCGCCGCCCCCCGGGTCAATGGCTTTCGACGGCTTACTTCGCCGCCGACGGGTGACCGGCCGGCGCGAACTGGCCGCCGAAGAAGTCGCCCTTCTTCCAGACCGGGCGGGCCGGCGCATCGGCCAGCTCGCGGGCGATCTCGTAGTTGACCAGGGCGAACTTGGCGGCCGCCTGGTAGTCGATCGGCTGGGTCAGGTCGTCGCCGACCTTGTGGTAGTGCGTGGCCAGGAAGTCCTTGAAGGCCTTCTCGCCGCCGTTCTGGAAGCCGGTCATCAGGAACACCGACGGGATGCCCTGCTCGACGAACCGGTAGTGGTCCGAGCGGGTGAACAGGCCCTCTTCAGGCAGCGGGTCGCCCGACAGGGCGATGCCGACCCGTCCCGAGGCGCGGCGCACCGCATCGCCCACGGTCGAGCGGTCGGCGCCGAACGCCACCACGTCGGTGAACGGATACAGCAGCACCGGCATGTCCAGGTTCACGTCGGCGGCGATGTCGGCCTTGGGGACCGTCGGGTTGTAGGCGAAGTATTCCGAGCCGATCAGGCCCTTCTCCTCGGCCGTCACGGCCAGCAGGATGATCGAGCGCTTCGGACGGACCTTGGCTTCCTTGAAGCCGCGCGCCACTTCCAGCAGCGTCGCGATGCCCGAGGCGTTGTCGAGCGCGCCGTTGTTGATGCGGTCCTCGCCGGGCTTGGCGTTGTCCTTGATCCCGATGTGGTCGAGGTGGGCCGACAGGATGATCGTCTGGGCCTTCAGGGTCGGGTCCGAGCCCTCGATCATGCCGACGACGTTGCTGCTCTCGCGCTTCTCGATCTCGGACTTCAGCGAGACCGAGGCCTTGAACGGCAGATCGAAGCCCTTGACCAGGCCGTCCGGCGTCTCGGCGGTCGACAGCACGGTTTCCAGGGCCACCGGGGCGCCTGCGAACAGCTTGGTCGCGCCCTTCAGGCCGATCGAGGCGAGGCTGGGCGAAGTGACGCCGCGCACGTGGCCGACGTCGTTGGCCTCGCGCCAGGTCATGCGCCATTCGCGATAGCCGTTCACGCCGCGCTCGAACGGACGGCGCTTCTCGCCGCTGCTGGTGGGCATGACGATGACGCCGACCGCGCCGCGCTTGGCGGCCTCGGCGCGCTTGACGTTGGTGTTGCTGTAGTGGGCGCGCTCTTCGGTCTGGAAGGCGCTGGGCGCGCCGCTCATCAGGACGACGATCTTGCCCTTCACATCCAGGCCCGCATAGTCGTCGCGGCCCCGCTCGGGCGCGACCACGCCGAAGCCGACGAAGACCAGCGGGGCGGTGACCGAGACCTCGGTCGTCTGGGCCTGGGCCGAGGGCAGGTAGTCCTCGCCGAACTTCAGGTCGATCGCCTTGCCGTCGGCGCCGGTGATCGAGAACGCGCCTTCCGAAGCGTTCTTGTAGGCCAGCATCGGCACGTGCTGCAGGTACTTGCCGGTGTCGCCGGCCGGCTTGACGCCCAGCAGGGCGTATTGGGCGGCGACATAGTTGGCGGCGATGTCATAGCCGCGCGTGCCGGCCTCGCGGCCTTCCATGGCGTCGTCGGCCAGGAAGGTCATGTGGGCGCGGATGGCGTCGGCGGACGGCTTGAAGCTCGGAACATAGGCCTTGGACTTGGTCGGGGCGGCGGCGGGCTTCGGCGCGGTCGCGGCCAGGACGGGTTGGGCGACCATGAGCATGGCGGCGCTGACGAGAGCGGCGCGGCGCGAAAAGGACATCAAGCAAGGCTCCAGGGGCGGGTCTTGCCCGCGAAAGGGCGGAACCTTGGCCAGACCGTGGCGGATTGTCGAGCGCGGCGACCTGAACGTTTTGTAATCTTTGCCTATTCGGCCCAGCCCATCCTGTTTTTGGCGTTAACCGCTCTTTTACGCGAGGCCTTAACCGCGACGGGCGAGAACGGTGCGAACGCAAGGAAACGCCCATGCAGGCCCTCGCCATCGCCGCCGCCGGGATGTCCGCCGCCGCCAACCGCCTGAACGCCAGCGCCGAGCGCGTGGCGACCTGGGACGCGCGCGAGACCGACACCGACCTGGCCAAGGAAGCGGTGGAGCAGGTCTCGGCCAAGACCGAGTTCAAGGCCAATATCGCGGTGATCAAGACCGCCGACGAAATGACCGGCGCCTTGCTGGACCTGAAGGTCTAGCGCGCCGATCTCCAGACGCCCTCGTACGCCCCCCCCCTGCGGTCGGGCGTCTGGACTGCCGCTCCCTGGGCTCATCCCCGACTTCAGCCCAGGGAGCGGGTTGGTCTTCCCCATCCGATAGCGCCGCCACGGCCGCCTTCCTATCTGTGAGGGCGCGGCGCCCTTCGCCGCGTTCGAGGCGACGATGAGCAAGACTCGGCCGATCAAGGCGGTGAAGACGGACTGGTCCCAGGTCGTGCTGGTGTGCCGCAAATGCTCCAAGAAGCTGGACGGCGGCTTCGGCGACGACGGCGACCAGAAGCTCAGCAAGGCTCTGCGCTGCGCGACCGGCGGCGGCAAGGGCCGCAAGGCCGGCGTCGGCGTCATCGAGGTGGGCTGCTTCGACCTCTGCCCCAAGGACGCGGTGGTCGCCGCCAACGCCTCCCGACCTGGCGAGTGGGTTGTGGTGCCCAGGAATACGCCGGTCTCGACGGTGGTCGAGCGGCTAGGGCTGGCGGGTCTCTAGACTGGAGGGCATGTCCCTCTTTGTCTTTCTGGGCTCAGGTCCGGAATGGTGAAATGCGGTGACGTCCGCAAACGACCCAAGTTTGCCGCTGGCAGTGACCTTGTTCTACTTGGCGGCAGCGATCGTGGCCTGTCTGGCCACGAGCATCCAAGCGTCACCACGCTTCATCCAGACGTCGGTGAAAGGCCGCGTCACTTGCTTGCCTGCGCCCGGCCCCTTGAGTGGAACCATAGTGTCATAGCCCATGACGACGACTGCGCCCGGCTTCTGATCGACGACAGTGATGTTCTTGTGAAAGTCTCTGTAGTCGAGCAAGTCCTCGTTCATTGCCGCGATCACCTCCTCGCGGTGCAAGACCGTGTTGTTCGGCGAGTTGACGATGAAATCCTCCGCCCAGACGGACTTCACGCCTTCTGCGTCATGATTGACGATGGCCTTACCAAGCCGACCATAAGCAGAGCCTATTTCTGGCGGCATGCGGACGGCTGGCGCGGTTTGGGCCATGGCGCTCTGGGCCAACAGGCAGGTCAACCCAAAGGCTACCAGCGGACTACGCATAAGCTGCTCCTTGTTTGGACCAGAGGTTGGCATGGAAGAGGTCAGCTTCCCACCCTTAGTTGACACGGAGTCCGTCCGCTTTGAGATCGTCTGTCTTCAACGGCGAGGACGACCGATAAGGATCACTTCCAACCGCTGGAACGCGCCCTGGCCTCGGCCTTGGCGTCGAGCGGCGCGCCGTCGATCATCGCGTCCACGACGTCGAGCACGGCCGGCGGGGTTTCGCTGGAGGCCGTGCGATAGGCGGTGTCGGCGCGGGGCGCGGCCGGGGCGGCGGCGCGCACGGTCCAGGTCCGACCGTTGCGGCAGGCTAGGCCCGCGGTCGACGCCGCTGCGAAGGTGCGGCACCAGGCGCCGTCCTTGGCCTTGAAGGTCATGCCGATGCGCACCGGGCCGTCGGCGCCCGAGGGCTGCTTGGTCAGCGCGACCGTGATGGCGCTGCCGGGCGACAGGCTGGTGTCGGCGCCGGTCTTCCACGGCTGTGCGACGCCGATGATCACCCCGACCGCCAGGCAGGCGGCCATGGCGGCCAGGCCGCCGCCCGACCAGCCCGACGAGGCGGCGGCCCGCCCGGCGTCCGGCCGGCCCTTGGCCTTCTGCGGTTTGGGCGGGGCCTTGGGCTGGAGCTTGCCCTCGAAGCGGATGATCTTGGCGCTGGTCGGGGCGGCCTGGCCCGCGACCGCGCGTTGGAAGCGTTCCGACGCCGGCTCGGCCATCACCGACGCGAACGCGCCGCCCAGCATGGCCTTGAGGCGACGCGCCTTGTCGATGCGCTCGGCCAGGACCTCGTCGCTCCTGGCGGCCTGTTCGATCGTGGCGGCCACCGCCGGCTCCAGCTCGCCGTCGACATAGGCGCCCAGGGTCTCGTCGTCGAAGGTCATGGCTGGGCTCCTTGGTCCAGAAGCGTGGTCTGCAGGGCGGCGCGACCGCGCGCCAGGCGGCTGGTGAGGGTGCCCATCGGAACCTCCAGCACGGCCGAGGCTTCCTGATAGGACAGGCCTTCGATCAGCACCATGGCCACGGCCAGCCTTTGATCCTCGGGCAGGGCGGCCAGGGCGCGCTCCACCGCCATCACGCCCAGGCGCGACTCCAGCGTGGCCGAGCCGGGATCGGCGACGTGCTCGCCCAACTCGGGCGCGGTCAGCACGCGTCCGCGCCGCTGCCGGCTTCTCACTTCGTCGATCCAGGCGTTCTTCATCATCCTGAAAACCCAGCTGTCCAGCCGGGTCCCTTCGCGCCACTGCTCGCGCCGGACCAGGGCCCGCTCGAGGGTCAGCTGTGTCAGGTCGTCCGCGTCGGCGGGCTCCCAGGCCAGGATCCGCGCCAGGCGGCGCAATCGCGGCAACAGGTCGAGCAGGTCGGTCTGAAACGAGTCCAAGGTCGTCATTCACCTAGGGAAGAAACGGTCGGCCACGGACGTTTCATCCATGACCCGTTCGATTTCGTCACTTTCGCCGCCCTCCGGCGTTGTGAAGCTGCAGCAGGAGCCAGAAAACGTCCATGTCCCGTCGAGCGATCCTGGCCCTGGCGAGCGTCATCGTCCTGTCCAGCAACGTTCCGGCGTCGGCGCAGTTGCTGCCCGGCGGCCAGGGACTGCCCAGCCTGCCGTCCGTGGGCGGGCTGCCGCTGCCGGACGCTGCGCGGACGCTGCAGACTGTCGGCGACGTCGCTCAGGACACGACCCGGCGGCTGACGCCCGAACTGCTGGCCGCCGCGCGCCTGGACCGCCTGCGCGAGCTTGTGCGTCGCCAGCCCGGACGGCTGGAGCTGGACGAGCTGGGCCAGCCCGTTGTGCGCGGCCAGATCCTGGCGATTTCGCCCGGCCCCGCCAGCCTGGCGGCGGCCCAGCGCGCCGGCTTCTCGATCCTGAGCACCGAAACCGACGAAGCCCTGGGTCTTTCCGTCGTGACCCTGGCGCCGCCCAAGGGGCTCGACATCCGCAAGGCCATGGCCGCCCTGCGCCGGGCCGATCCGGCCGGCGGCTACGACTATAACCACGTCTATCTCGACGCCGGCGCGATGTCGGGCGAGGGCGCGGCCGCCGCCGCGCCGTCTTCCGGCGCGCCGATCACGGTGGGACTGCTGGACGGCGGCGTCGACGCCCGGCACGCGGCCTTCGCGGGCGTGGCGGTCGAGCCGCGCGGCTTCGCCGGCCCGTCGCGACCCTCGCTCCACGGCACGGCCACGGCCTCTCTGCTGGGCGCGGGCGCGGGCGGACGCATCCGGGCCGCCGACGTCTATGGCGACGGCAAGGCCGGCGGCTCGGCCTCGTCGATCGTCGCGGCGCTGGGCTGGATGGCCGCGACCCGCACGCCGGTGGTCAATGTCAGTCTGGTGGGACCGCCCAACGCCGCGCTGGCGGCGGGCGTGCGGGCGATGGTGACGCGGGGCTACCTGCTGGTGGCCGCGGTCGGCAATGACGGCCCGGCTGCGCCGCCGCTCTATCCGGCCTCCTATCCCGGCGTGATCGCGGTCACGGGCGTCGGCCCCAACCGAACGGCGCTGCCCGAGGCCGGACGAGCCCAGCACCTGGACTTCGCCGCCCAGGGCGCGGGGCTGAAGGCGGCTAAGCCGGGCGGCGGCATGGCGGTGGTGCGAGGCACCTCGTTCGCCGCCCCGATCGTCGCCGGACGGCTGGCCCGGCTGTTGCCCGCGCCGGGCCCCGCCGAGGCCGCGCGCGCCGTCGATCGGCTGGCCGAGACGGCCCAGGATCTGGGCGCGCCGGACCGCGATCCCGTGTTCGGGCGGGGGTTCGTCACCCCATCGCCGGCTCGCTGAATTTTTTTCGACGGCGAGGGAAGAAATGCGAGGGCCGTGTCGTTGGACCAGGCAGGAGGCGCTGAACGCGCCCCGTTTCATGCCCCGTCCAAAGCTAGGAGACACTCCCATGCGTAAGACCCAATTCCTGATCACCACCGCCTTTGCCGCCGCCATGCTGGCTGCGCCGATGGCCCATGCCCAGCTCCTCGGCGGCTCGGCCGGCGGCGGCCTGACTGGCAATCTCGGTGGTGGTGCGGGCGCCCTCGGCGGAACCTTCGGCGGCGCCGGTCAGATCGGCGCGCCTGATTTGAGCTCCACCACCTCGCGCGTGCGTGGGACCACCGACACCGTGCGCGGCAAGGCCCGCGACACTGCCGCCACAACTCGCCAGAAGGCTGGCGCGGCCGTGGGTACGGCCCGTGACACCGCGACCTCGGCCGCCTCCTCGACCAGCGTGGCCGGCGACGGCGCGGCCTCGGCCACCGGCGCGGTGACCCGTGACGGCGTCGCCGGCTCGGCCAACGGCTCGAGCGCCGGCGGCCTGACCACCCCCAAGGGCGCGATCGCGCCTTCCGCCGGCCTGGGCGTTTCCGGCTCGGCCTCGAAGTCCGGCGCCAGCGCCTCGACCAGCGGCGCGGGCTCGGCCTCGGTTCGCCGCGACTAAGGGCTAGCGGCGATCAGGGCCTTGGCGCTTTCGAACGGGGGCTTCGAACCAAAGGCTCTACAGCCTCTGTCGCGTGCTGGAGCGCGGCAGAGGGGAGGGGCTCGGCCAACGCCGGGCCCCTTCACTTGTCTCCGGGTTCGCGCGACAGTTCCGCGCGCCAGGGAGATCGAACCATGAGCTATGTCGACGCGATGGTCTGCGCCGTGCCGACCGCCAGCAAGGACGCCTATCGCGTCTATGCCCAGGCCGTGAACGCCATCTTCCTGGAGCACGGCGCCGTGTCATGCGTCGACCACTGGGGCGACGAGGTCCCGGCCGGCAAGGTCACCGACTTCCCCCGCGCCGTGCAGGCGACCGCCGACGAGACCGTGGTGCTGGGCTGGGTCACCTGGCCGGACAAGGCCACGCGCGACGCGGGCTGGGAAAAGGCCATGACCGACCCGCGCCTGCCGGCCCTGCAGATGCCGTTCGACGGCAAGCGGATGATCTTCGGCGGCTTCACACCGCTCTAGGCCGGGTCCTCAAGGTTAAATTCGCTTCATGACCGTCTTGTAAGTTGAGACTGGCCCAGCGCGCCCGTAAACGGCGCGACCTCTACGCGTAACGTCGATCAGTGAACCCCGAGTTTTCAGCTTAACTCCAGGCGCGCCGGCCTCGCCGCGCGCCACGGGAGCGGCTGTGTCCAAACCCATAGGAAACCCAATGATCCATCACCTCTCCGTCAGCGCCGCCGACCCCAAGGGCGCGGCCGAGTTCTTCGCCGACATCATGAACGGCGTCGTCGTCGACTTTCCGCCCAATCCGGGCAGCTACATGGTGTTCAAGGCCGACGGCTTCGGCACCGGTCTCGAAATCTATCCGGCCGGCAGCGTCATGGTCCCGAACGGCGAGCCGGGCACGATCTTCGTGCGCCAGCCCGACGGCGCCGACCGCCGCTCGCCCACCCACTTCGCCCTCAGCGTCGAGATGAGCCAGGACGAGGTGCTCGCCCGCGCCGCCGCCCAGGGCTGGGAAGCCTATGTCTGCGATCGCGGCGGCCACTTCCACGTGATCGAGGTGTGGGTCGACAACACCTGGCTGGTCGAGGTGCTGCCGCCGGCGTTCAGCGCCGAATATCTCGGCTTCGCCAACGCGGTCTCGACCCTGGCCGACCCGAACACGGCGCTCGACAGCCACCAGCCCCAGGCCAAGACGCTGGAGCACGCCTAGGCGGAGAGGGCGGCTTCGGAGGGAGCCGCCCTTGTCTGGCGAGCGCGGGGCAAAAAGCGCCAGACTCGTAGGCGCTTTCAATCCGATCGCGTCGCCGCCAACGAAAACGCCCCGGTCTTGCGACCGGGGCGTCTGTCGTATCGATCCTGCGCCCAGCCTTAGCTGTCCAGGAAGCTCCGCAGCTTGCGCGACCGCGAGGGGTGCTTGAGCTTGCGCAAGGCCTTGGCTTCGATCTGGCGGATGCGTTCGCGGGTGACCGAGAACTGCTGGCCGACTTCTTCCAGGGTGTGGTCGGTGTTCATGCCGATGCCGAAGCGCATGCGCAGCACGCGTTCCTCACGCGGCGTCAGCGAGGCCAGCACGCGGGTGGTGGTTTCCCGCAGGTTGGACTGGATGGCCGCGTCGATCGGCAGGATGGCGTTCTTGTCTTCGATGAAGTCGCCCAGGTGGCTGTCTTCCTCGTCGCCGATCGGCGTTTCGAGCGAGATCGGCTCCTTGGCGATCTTCAGGACCTTGCGGACCTTTTCCAGCGGCATGGCCAGCTTTTCGGCCAGCTCTTCCGGGGTCGGCTCGCGGCCGATCTCGTGCAGCATCTGGCGGCTGGTGCGGACGATCTTGTTGATCGTCTCGATCATGTGGACCGGGATGCGGATGGTCCGCGCCTGGTCGGCGATCGAGCGGGTGATGGCCTGACGGATCCACCAGGTGGCGTAGGTCGAGAACTTGTAGCCGCGACGATATTCGAACTTATCGACAGCCTTCATCAGGCCGATATTGCCTTCCTGGATCAGGTCCAGGAACTGCAGGCCGCGGTTGGTGTACTTCTTGGCGATCGAGATCACGAGACGGAGGTTGGCTTCCACCATCTCCTTCTTGGCCTGACGGGCCTCGCGCTCGCCCTTCTGCACGGTCTGGACGATGCGGCGATAGTCGTCGATCGGCACGCCGGTCTCGGTGGCCAGGGCGGCGATCTCGTTGCGGATGTCGGAGACCGAGCTGGCGTCGTTCTCGACGAACTTGGTCCAGCGCACGCCCATGGTCTTGACCTGATCCGACCAGGTCGGGTTCAGCTCCGAACCGAAATAGGCCTTCAGGAACTCGCTGCGGCTGATGCCGTAGCTGTCGGCCAGACGCAGCAGGCGGCCTTCCAGGCCGATCAGGCGCTTGTTGATCGCGTAGAGCTGCTCGACCAGGGCCTCGATGCGATTGTTGTTCAGCTTCAGCGTCTTGAGGTGCTGAATGATCGTCATCGATAGGGCTTCGTACGCCTTGCGGTCGGCGTCGGTCAGGTCCTCGCCGCGCAGGCGGCTGCCCACCAGCTTGTCCTGCAGCTTGCGGAAGGTCTCGAACTCGCTGGCGATGGCGTCCAGGATGGCCATGACGCCTTCGCGCAGTTCGCCTTCCATGGCGCTGACGGTCGGGCCGGCGCCGTCGTCGAAGTCGTCCTCGTCCTCGCCTTCGGCGCCCTCGGGCTTGGCTTCGCCGGCTTCGTCGTCGACGGGTTCGGCCGGTTCGGCTTCCTCGTCGGAGGCCGGCTGGGCGGCGACGCCGTTGATGGCGGCGTAGGTGCCTTCCAGGTCGATCACTTCGCGCAGCAGGATGCGGCCCGTGCCCAGTTCCTCGCGCCAGACCATGATGGCTTCGAAGGTCAGGGCGCTTTCGCACAGACCCCGGATCATGGTGTCGCGACCGGCTTCGATCCGCTTGGCGATGGCGATTTCGCCTTCGCGCGACAGCAGTTCGACGCTGCCCATCTCGCGCAGGTACATGCGCACGGGGTCGTCGGTGCGGTCATAGGCCGACGGCTTGTCGGAGGTGATGACCGCCTGGTTGTCCTCGCGGGCGACGACTTCGCCGCCTTCGCTGGTCTCGGCGTCTTCTTCGGCCTCGACCACGTTGACGCCCATTTCGCTGAGCATGGCCAGCGTGTCTTCGATGGCGTCGGGGCTGACTTCTTCTGACGGCAGGACCTTGTTCAGCTCGTCCATCGTGACGTAGCCGCGGGCCTTCGCCTGCTTGATGAACTTCTTTACGCCGGCGTCGGTCAGGTCGAGCAGGGGACCGTCGCCGCCGGTCGACTCGGGCGCTTCTGTCTCGGCCGTGGAATTGTTGCTCATCAAGCTCTCCGAAGACGGCGCGAGCATCCCCCGCGAGACGCGCGCCGAAAAATTTCTAGTTCCGAAAAGGTTTCGCCAGCCTCAAGCCGCGCCGTCCGTTCGGTCGTTTCCCAAAAAAATCGCCGGTCCAGATCACAGCATCGACCTCGCCTCAACGCTCGCCACGGATCATCGCTCCGCGAGAAAGCTCTCGGCGGAGACGGCGGCGTCTTCGGGCGCGGTTCTTGCTGACGACCTTGAGGGTCCGCGACCACTGGGATCCAACGTCGGCGGCGAGGGTGACATCCTGTTTCGGTAAGGGCGCGCGCGATGCGACGGCGGCCCGCTCGATGTCAATCAGCTGCTTGGCAAATCCTTGAGTCGGCAAATGGCGGGGCGAGGGACCGGTGTCAAGGGCGCGTCGTTGTCCTTCGGACAAATTCGCGCGTTATTGCGCGCCCTTCCAGAACTCCAGATTGCTGATCTGGCGCTGAAGCACGCCGATGCGGGTGCGCAGGTCGCGGGTGGCGGTGAGCGTGCCGGCGGTGACGGGCTCGCGGCGCAGGGCGTCGAGGGCGCGTTCGGAGTCGGCGACCTCGATCACCGCGCCGTAGCAGGCGGCCCACAGGGCGCGGGCCTGGTGCTGGTCCATGGCGGGGCTGAGGAACGGCGCGTCGGGCTGGGCCACGCGTTCGACCTCGGCGATCTGCGGACCCAGGCCCTTGCGGGAGAGGATCTCGCGGAACGGGGCGTCGTCGCCGATGTCGTCGACCAGGGCTTCGAACACCTCGTGGGCCAGGGGCTTGAGGCGCGGGTCGCCGAAGCCGACACGCTCCAGCGCCTCGTCATAAGGGCGCGCCCAGCCGGGATGGTCGATGGCGGCCAGGGCGATGGCGGCGTGGAACGGGTTGATGCGCTCGACGATCTGGGCGCGGGCCACGCCGCGGATGCCGGGATCGGGCGGCTCGCGCTTGCCGTTCTTCCAGGTCCCGCGCGGCGTGAACGGGCGATCGCCGCCGCCACGTCCGCCGCCGTCGTTGGGCGTGAAGGCGTTGCGCGGGAAGAGGGCGTCCAGCTTGCCCAGCAGGTCGTCGCGATAGGCCTGGGCCAGGTCCTTGTCGGCGATGGTCCCGGCGGCGGCGCGCAGGCGCTGCTTGAGGCCGGCCTTGCGCTCGGGGGTGTCCAGCGGCTCGGCGTCGCGCTCGCGGGCGAACAGTTGCTCGACGAAGGGCGTCGTGGCACCGACCTGGGCCTTCAGCGCCTGAGGGCCCTGTTCGCGCAGGACGTCGTCGGGATCCTTGCCGCCGACCACCATCGAGAACCTGAACGAGCGACCGGGCTTCAGCAGCGGCAGGGCGCGGTCCATCGCCCGGCTGGCGGCGCGCTGGCCGGCCTTGTCGCCGTCGAAGCACAGGGTCGGTTCGGGATGCAGGCGCCACAGCACCTCCATCTGCTCCTCGGTCATGGCCGTGCCCATGGCCGCCACCGCCGCGATGCCGGCGCGGTGACAGGCGATGACGTCCATATAACCCTCGACCACCACCAGCGGATTGACGTCGGTGGGCGCAGCGGCCTGGGCGGCGTGCAGGATCTTGCGGGCCTCGAACAGGCCGTACAGCAGCCGGCCCTTGTGGAAGAGGCTGGTCTCGGGGCCGTTCAGGTACTTGGCGCGAGCGGCAGGGTCCATGGCCCGGCCGCCGAACGACACGACCTTGCCCCGGGTGTCGGTGATCGGGAAGATGATCCGGTCGCGGAAGCGGTCATAGGGCTGGCCGCCGTCCTCGGGCGCGATCAACAGGCCGGCCTCGACCAGGTCGCCCGGCTTGGCGCCCTTGGCGACGAGGTAGTCCTTCAGTCCCGTGCGGTTGTTGGGCGCAAAGCCCAGGCGGAAGCGGCCCCACTCGCCCTCGGGCAGGGCGCGGCGTTCCAGATAGGCGCGGGCGTCCTTGCCGACAGGACGGCGCAACTCGCTCTCGAACCAAGCGGCGGCCAGTTCCATCCAGTCGCCCAGGCCCGCGCGCTTCTGGTCCTCGCGGGCGGCGCGGGGGTCGACCTCGGGCAGGCTCATGCCCGCCTCGGCCGCCAGCCGCTCGACCGCCTCGGCGAAGGTCAGCCGCTCGGTCTCCTGCAGGAAGCTGATGATGTCGCCATGCTTGCCGCTGGAGAAGCAGTGATAGAAGCCCTTGTCGTCATTGACGAAGAACGACGGGCTCTTCTCCTTGGTGAACGGCGAGAGCCCCGCATATTCGCGCCCCTGCCGCCGCAGCTTCACCGTCTTGCCGACGACGTCGGACGGGCGAAGGCGAGACTTCAGTTCCTCGAGAAAGCGGTCGTCGAAACGCATGGAATCCTGGCTGGCGCGTAGGGCCGCAACATAGGCGGACATGACGTCCCGCGCATCCGCCAACATCGTGCGGCGCACAGCGCAAATCGAGGCGTCCACAAGCTTGGCGCCGGGCCCGATGGCCCGGGCGCGGTGCTAGGCTGGAACGCCGCTGGCCAGGGCCCCCAGCAGCAGTTCGCTCGTCGCGGGTTTGCGCAGGATCGGACCGCCGCTGACGCCGGGGTCCTGGTAGCCGGTCAGATAGACGAACGGGATGGCCTTGGCGGTGAGGACCTTGGCCAGCGGCGTCACCAGTCGGCCGCCCAGGTTGACGTCGAGGACGGCTCGGTCGATCGGGCCTTTCTCGAGCAGATCCATCGCCTCTTCCAGACTGCCGGCCGGCCCCACCACCTGCGCGCCGGCCTCGGTCAGCACGCGCGCCAGCTCCATGGCCACCAGAGCCTCGTCCTCGACGACCAGCACGCGTTGATCGCGAAGGGCCTGGCCGGCCTGGGCGGCGGGCGGCGCGGCGGCGGGCGCGGACGCCTCGCCCTCGCAAGGACTGGCGCCCCGGACGAGCTCCAACCGGCAGACCAGGCCGCTGGGCAGCCAGTCCTGGCGCAGCACGGCCCCCAGCTGCTTGGCGGCGTTGGCGATCAGGGTCGAGCCGAAGCCGGCGTGACTGGGCGCGGCGACCTTGCGCGTGGAGGCCTCGCGCCACGTCAGGACCAGCTGGCCCGCCTCGTCCCAGCGCCAGGTGGCGGCGAGCGCTCCCGAGACATCCGACAATGCGCCGTACTTGCTGGCGTTGGTGGCCAGCTCGTGCAGCACCAGGCCCAGCGATTGGGCCGCCTGGGCGCTGATCAGCACGGGCGGGCCCTCGATGCTGACCCGCTCATCCGTGCCGGCGCCGTAGGGCTCGAGCTCCAGGCGCAGCAGGGCGTCCAGGCGCACGCCGGTCCAGCGGCCGGTCGACAGCAGGCTATGCGAGCGGGCCAGCGAGCCGATGCGGCCGCTCAGCGCCTCGACATACTGCTGCTTGTCCTGGAAGGGCGTCAGCTGGGCCAGGGACTGGACCACGGCCAGCACGTTCTTGGCGCGGTGGTCGACCTCGCGGATCAGCAGGCGCTCGGTGTCCTCGGCCTGGCGCAGGGCGACCTCGGCGCGGGCGCGGTCGGTGGCGATCCAGACCAGCTCGGCCACTTCGGCGACGAAGGCGACCTCGTCCGCCGTCCAGGCGCGGGCGACGTCCTGGATCACGAAGACGTAAGCCGCCATCCGCCGGTCGCGGATCACCGGCGCGGTGACGAAGCTGCGAACGCGCAGGGCCTCATAGGCCTCGAGGAAGGCCGGATCGTTGGTGCGCGGATCCTGGGTCACGTCCTGGATGATCACCTGCCGGCCGGCTCGCAGGCTGGCGGCCATCTCCGGCCCGAAGCTGTCCAGCTCGCGCAGGCTGCCGAGGAGGCTGGGTGAGTCCGACGCGATCCATTCGCCGATATGCAGCGACATGGCGCCGTCGGGCTGCACCTCGGCATAGCCGGCGCGCGGCGAGCCCAGCTGTCGGGCCAGCAGCTCACAGGCCTGATGGGCCACGGCGATCGGGTCGGTCTCCTCGCGCAGCCGTCGCCCCAGCTCCAGCAGCGCGGTGCGGCGGCGTTCGTTGGCCAGAAGCCGGCTCAGCTCCCGCTCGTCCTTCTTGCGGGCCGAGATGTCGGTGACCATGATGTGGTAGCCCAGCACCGCGCCGTCGGCGGCGATGTCGGGCGCGAAGACCGCCTCGATGTGGCGGAAGCCGGCCAGCTCGTAGGCCAGTTCGCCGTCATAGATCACCATCTCGCCCCGCAAGGCGCGGTCGACATACGGCTTGACCCGGGCATAGGCCGCCGCGCCCACCAGGTCGACCAGCCGCTGTCCGACGATCTGCTCGTTCGACAGGCCGAACCAGGCCTCATAGGCGCGATTGACGAAGCGGTAGCGCTGGTCGCTGTCGACATAGCCGATCAGCACCGGCACGGCGTTGGCGATCGCCAAGGCGAAATCGCCGCGCGTTTCGGCGGTGTGCTGGACGATCGAGATGCTGTCGTCTTCGGACATCATGGTCCCGGCGCTCAACCCTTCGGCGTGCGGACAAGGATCACCGTGTCATGGTCGAGCCGCCCCCACGAGTGAGGCAAACGGTCGCAGTGGAGCTTCGCGGCTGAGGGAGCCGTCAGTCGGCGGCGTCGCGCCGGAACGTGACGACCAGCACGTCACGCAGGGCGGGCGTTTCCGGATCGCCGGGGCGGATCGGCGTCACCCCGTGCAGCACGCGATGGTCGTCCAGGAACACGGCGTCACCGGGGGCGGTCAGGGTGAAGGCCCCCAGCCTGGCGCCGTCCGGCGTGAAGATGTCGGTGACGCCGCTCTCGACGTTGATCCGGTCGATCAGCATCACGATCACCCAGTCGACGCCGTCGCGGTGCGCGCCCTCGGGCGTGGGCCGGCCCGCCTCGCCTGCATGGGCCTCAATGCGGAACTGGTGCAGCTCGACATGCCAGGCGGCCGGCGGATCGACCGTGATCGGATGAAAGAGCTCCAGGCCCGCGGCGATCACGGCCTGGGTCGTGGGGTGGTCGGCGATGGCGTCCAGCACCGGCTCGAACCAGCGCTGCACCCCACCGTTCAGGGCGTTGTAGTCGCGGCTCTGATAGTGCGGCTGGTGCGGCTTGCGGACCACCCGGCCCGGGGCGGCGTCGAAGGCGGCGAAGCGGCGCTTCCGATAGCGGCCGCCGTCGGCCATGAAGCCGTCCAGCCCCAGGTCGTTCCAGCTGTCGGCGAAGGCGGTCCAGTCGGCGACGGCCTCGGGGCCCAGCAGCGCGCGGGTCTCGTCGGCGGGCGAGCGGACATAGCCGGCCTCGACCAGCGCCTGGCGCTGGGCTTGGGGCAGATCGGCGGCGCTCAAGCCATCGCCTCCGGCCGCAGGCCGCCCTTCAGGGTCTGGGCGATCCGCTCGGCCTTCAGCCCGACCAGGGCGGCGCGCGGCGCGTCGAACAGCTCGGCGCAGGTCAGGTGGAACAGGCCCAGCCAGGGTGTGAACAGCCCCTCGGTGATGCCCTCGACGCGTTGGTGGACAGCCATGGGCGAGCCCTTGTAGCCACCGTCGCCGCGCAGCACGCCGGCCCAGAACCGCTTCAGGGTCCCCAGATGCTCGGGCCAGCCGTCGGCGCCGACCGCGCGCTCGAAGATCGGTCCCAGGCGATGATGCCTGCGGACCTTGGCGTAGAAGGTCTCGACCAGGGCGTCGATCTCGGCGTCGGTGAAGGCGGGCTCGTCGGACATGGACGCTAGATGGGCCTTTCCGCGCCAGTTCTCAAACGCCGTAAGGCTAAGGTTGACTACCTAGGGCCCAGCTTGACCGTTCGCGGCCGTCGGCCCACTCCTGGCGCATGATCCGTCTCGCGCCCCTGAAGCCCGACTCCGACACGATGCTGCACCTGGACGCCCTGCGCATCGTCGGGGCGCTGATGATCGTGGTCTTCCACTTCAACCGCTTCATCAATCTGGACGGCCGCTGGCAGCTGGCCGACGACACCATCAAGAGCTTCAGCCTGGTGGTGGACCTGTTCTTCGTGATCTCCGGCTATGTGATGGCGGCGGTCTACACCGGCAAGCTGACCAGCCTGGCCAAGTACGGCGACTTCCTGAAGAAGCGGGTGGCGCGGCTGGGGCCGCTGCACTGGCTGACCCTGGCGGTGTTCGTGGTCATCGCCGCGTGTGGCTGGGCCGGCTGGATCAACGAGCGCGACGCCTCGCGCTACGACGTCTCGTGCATCGTCCCCAACGTGCTCTTCATCCACGCCTGGGGCGTCTGCCGGGCCCAGACCTGGAACTTCGTCAGCTGGGCGATCAGCGCCGAGATGGGGCTCTATATCGCTCTGCCGCTGATCTTCTGGCTGACCGGCAAGGGGCGGCTGGTCACCGCCGCCCTGGCCTTCGGGTCCCTGGCCCTGCTGGCCTGGATCTCGCGCGACGGCGAGACCTTCTCGCAATGGACCTTCAACTTCGGCGTCGCCCGCGCCGCGCCGGGCTTCCTGCTGGGCATGCTGGCCTTCCAGATCCGGCCGTGGCTGGCGAAGCTGCCCTTCGCCCCCTGGGTGATGTGGGGGCTGTTGGCGGCGTTCCTCGTGGCGTCCGGCGCCGGCGCGCCGCGGAACGCCCTGCTGCTGGTGATGTACGCCATCGGCTTCGCGGGCGTGGCGGCCGACGCCGCAGGCCCCGTGGGCAAGGCGACCCGCTGGATGGCGCCCTGGGCGCAGCTCAGCTTCACCCTCTATCTGCTGCATCCGCTGGCGCTGAAGATCGCGCTGAACTGGGTGGGGCTGGGGATGTGGAAGCTGAACGGCGACGCCATGCGGCTGTGGGTGCTGTTCTGGGTGATCCTGCTGATCCCGATCGCCTATCTGTCGCTGATGCTGTTCGAGCGGCCGGCGAGGGATTGGATCGCGAAGCTGGGCAAGCGGCCGACGCCCTAGCGCCCCTTCCGCCACGCTGCGAATACGCGACATGACGGAGGGGGCGTCCAGCGTTAGCCGTCGCAAATCCGATCCACCCACCCCGGCAGCTCCGAGATCGAGCCCAACTCCGCATAGCGCGGATGGTCGCTCGGCGCTTCGGCGGCCTCGTGGGCCCAGACCAGCGGGTAGGGGATCAGCGCGCTCCAGGCCCCCGCCGCCAGGGCCGGCAGGATGTCCGAGCGCATCGAATTGCCGGCCATCACCGCCTGGTCCGCGCCCGTGCCATGACGGGCGAAGACGCGGCGATAGGTGTCGGCGTCCTTCTCCGACACGATTTCCACGGCGGCGAACAGGTCGCCCAGGCCCGAGCTGGCCAGCTTCTGCTCCTGGTGCAGCAGGTCGCCCTTGGTGATCAGCACCAGGCGATAGCGCTCCGACAGCTTGGCCAGGGCCTTTTCGACCCCGGGCAGGGGCTCGACCGGCTCGCTGAGCATCTCGCGGCCGACGGCCAGGATCTCGCGGATCACGGCCGTGGAGACCGCCCCGTCGGTCAGGTCCATCGCCGTCTCGATCATCGACAGGGTGAACCCCTTGGCCCCGTAGCCGTAGAGCCGCAGGTTGCGCTTCTCGGTGGCGGCCAGTTGGCGCTCGATCCGCGCCTCGTCGCCGTGCTCGGATAGCAGTTCGATGAACCGCTTGTGGGTCAGGCGAAACAGGTTCTCGCAGTGCCAGAGGGTGTCGTCGGCGTCGACGCCGACGGTGGTGATCGAGGTCATCGTGACTTCCACGCCGTTGCGGCGGCCTTGAGCGGGGCGAGAGACCTCCACTAGGCCGATGCCCGCGCGGCGGCAATCCACCAGGCGCGGCGGCGTCAGGCGAGGGGCGCGGCCTGGACGGTGGCGGCGATCAGGACCGACAGGATGGCCGCGCCGACGATGACGCTGATCAGGCCGGCGGTTTCCCAGAATTGAGAGATGCGCATGGCGGGCTCCTTGCGATGGCGGCCAAGCTTGCGACGGCGCGCCCGGGCGTCCCATCGGGCAAAACCCTGCGTAGCGACCGCGCAGGGCCTGAGCAGAATGCGCGGCGGCGCGATCGCGGTTCGCTTGCTGGCTGCAGTCGATGGATGGGGCGTATCGACGACACTAGCGTCATCTGGCATGCATCTGGTCGCCGCCCGTCGACGTAGCTGGTGAGTAGGATCCTCAGCGGAATGCCCATGAGCCCTCTAGAGATCCGCGTCGCCGCGCTGCAGTTCCTGAACCTGCGGCTGGCCGCGGCCATCACCCTGACCGAGCTGGAGGCCGTGCGTTGCTCGGTGCTGGACGGCCACAGGGCGGGCGATCTGGAATCCGAGCAGATGCAGGACGAGATCCTGAAGATCCTCGACCAGGCCATCGAGCGCGCGAAGCAGAAGTCCAGGGCCCGCGCGCGCAACTGAGTCCTCAACGCAGCCTGAGCAATCCCGCACGCGGCCTCAGGGTTTCACCCGATGGCGAGGCGGGCGAGCGCGAGGCAGTCTGGCGGGGCTCGCCGCCGAGGCTTGCCCCCGAACCCTGCCCGGCGCGCGTCCGTTCTTCTCCCCCAAGAAGCGGGCGTGTCACGAGCCGGGGGCCAGCCTGGAGACGGAAGAGGTCCGGGCTGGCCCTCCGCGTCGCGCGGTCTACAGCCCGTCGCCCTTCGGCGCGTAGGGCGCCCAGGCGCGGATCAACAGGCCCGGGTCGGCGTCCTGGATCGACAGTCGCCCGCCCAGGAATTCCAGGCGCAGGCGCATGCTGGTCAGGCCTACGCCGCTCGAGGCCGTCGGATCGGCCGGCAGGCCCACGCCATAGTCGCGCACCGCCAGCAGCACCCTGTCGCCGGCGGTGGTCAGGCTGACCGTGGCGCGGCGGCTGTTGGAGTGGCGGTGGACGTTGGCCATGGCCTCCTGCAGCACCCGGTAGAGCGCGATCTCGGTGGCGTAGACCATCTGGGGCAGGTCCTCGTCGATCTCGACGCTCACCTCGATATGGGCCCGCCGGGCGAAGCCCTCGACGAAGCGGCGCAGGGTCGGGGCCAGGCCCAGGTGCTCCAGGGTCGGCGGGTGCAGCAGGTAGGAGAAGTTGCGGATCTCCTCGATCACGCCGGACAGCAGGCCGCTGATCTCGGCGCGAAGCAGGGCGGCCTCCTCGCCGTTGGCGCGCTCCAGGGCCGTCAGCATCAGGTTGGCGCCCGTCAGGTCCTGGGTCGTGCCGTCGTGCAGGTCGCGGGCGATCCGCCGCCGCTCCGCGTCCTCGGCGTTCAGCAGGCGGGCGGTGGCCTCGCGCAGGTTGGACTGGATTCGCCGCTGGGCGGTGATGTCCTCATGGGCCAGGATCAGGAACGGCGACTGCAGGAAGCCGACCCGGACCGCCGACAGCCGCATCCAGATCGGCGGGTCCAGCGGCAGCTCGAACTCGCAGCGGAATGGCCCCGGCGCACCGGCCATCAGGGCCTGCAGGCCTTCGCGCACCACGGTCCGATCGGCGTAGGCGACATAGGCCAGCAGGGCCAGGTAGTTGGCGCCGACCCCCTGGTCGGGCTCGAGCACCCCGCGCAGCGTCGCCAGCTGCACCCACACATCGTTGACCGCGATGACGTCGTAGTCGCCGTCCAGCAGGGCGACGCTGGCGGTCAGGGAGTCGAGCGCCGAGGCGTAGAGGGTGGAGATCGATTTGTCGCCGAAACCCTTGGCTGTGCGCATGGGCCGGCCTTCGCCTCACGCTTCGATCAGCTTGTTTCGGATCGCGTAGCGCACGATGTCGGCCAGGGAGTGCGCGCCCAGCTTGCGCATGATGTTGCCGCGATGGCTCTCGACCGTCTTGACGCTGATATCCAGCATCGAGGCGATCATCTTGTTGCTGCGCGACTCCGAAAGCAGCTGCACCACCAGCAGCTCGCGGGTGGTGAGCGCCTCCGAGCCCTCCAGCAGCTCGCCCAGCCCATAGCCGCCCGGCGACAGGTAGCCGCGCAGCACCGCGTCGGTGATGCCGGGACAGAAATAGGGCTTGTGGTTCAGCAGCGAGCTGACCGCCTGGATGATGACCTCCGGCGGCGCCGACTTGAGCACGAAGCCGCGCGCGCCGGCGCTGAGCACCTCGCGCACCAATTGTTCGCTGTCGTGCATGGTGAAGATCAGCAGTTCGGTGTGGGTCTTCAACTTGTGGACGTCGCGGGCGACGATCACGCCGCTCATGTCCGGCATGCTGATGTCCAGGATCATGATGTCCGGGGTCAGCTCCCGAGCCAGCCGGATGGCGTCACGGCCGTTGGCGGCTTCGGCGCAGATCGTCCAGCCCGGCTGGGCGGACAGGGCTTCGCGCAATCCCGCCCGGATGATCGCATGATCGTCGGCGATCAGGATGCTGGGTGTGTTCGACGGCAGCATGGCTTGCCTCCACGTCTCTCGGACGCTGTCGTGATGATCTACTTTTACGGGTAATTTTTAGTAAACATTTGAAAATATTATAGAAAGCTTTGTTGACTGTCGGCATTCCCCCCGCGTTTCGAGATTTGGGCGGCAAACAACCAGGGCCAGACGGGTGCGATCGGCCGACACCCTCCGGGTCCGCCAGTATTGTCGGGCCGTTTTCCCTCAGGTTCCACTAGGTGAAAACCTTAGATGGCAATCCCGCGATTCCTATTCAACGCGCGGGCGGCGTGAGATCAGACGAAATGTTCGCGTCTTCAGAAACCGCGTTGGGCGCGCCAGCCTCTTCATTGAAGGCGATGGCCGCCAGGACTGAGGGCGGCGTCGGAGCATGGATCGCGAAGTCTTGGGCTCAGCGCGCCGGACAGGCCGGGGTCAGGTCCAGCACCAGGCGGCGATCGACGCCGTTCTGGTTCTCCAGTCGGGCGCGTTGCAGGCGGGCCGGACGGGTGAGGGGCAGCACCAGCGGATCCTCGGCCAGGCTGGTCCCGAAGTCCCAGCGATCGACCAGGCCCGCGCCTCGTCCGCCTCGGGCCTCGCCCGTGCGCAGGCCGCCGACGGTCAGGGTGGGACGGCCGCCGGCGGTCAGAAGCCGCAGACGCGGGGTGGCGTCGCCGGGGCCCAGGTCCAGCTCGATCCGGGTCGCGTTCGCGTCGGCGGCGACACGGACGGCGTTGATCGTCGCGGGCGCGTCGATGAAGGCGGCCGCCACGGGCGAGGGGAAAGCGTCGGGAGCTGCGGCGATCTTCCGCGCGGCGACGGGCGCGCGGCGGACAGGGCCGGGCTTGGCGGCGCCCAGGTCGGCATAGAACCTTTTGGGCGGATCGACCCCGAACACCGCGCCCAGCTGGAAGCAGAGCAGTCCCGAAGCCAGGAGCAGGCCGACCAGCATGTCCTTGGGCGAGGTGAAGCGCATGGCTTACTCCGTGCTGGCCAGGGTCAGGGGCGAGGCGGCGAAGTGATCGTCGACGGCGCGTTTGACGCCGGCCATCAGCCGGGCCCGGCGCGCGGGATTGGTCAGGCGCTCCTCGTCGGCGCGGTTGGTGATGAAGCCCATCTCGAACAGCGCGGCCGGCGCCTCCAGGCCCAGCAGCACCATGAACCCCGCCTCGCGGTGACTACGCCGCAACAGCGGCGTCTCCCGGGCGACCTGGCTCAGCAGACGCTCGGCGAAGCTGGCCGAGGAGTTGCGCATCGACCGCTGGCGCAGATCCAGCAGCAGGTCGCCCAGCCCCAGGGCGTCGGGCGGCGGCGCAAAGCCGGCCACCGCCCGCTCGGCCCCGCGATCCGACATCGTGTAGGCCGAGGCGCCCTGCACCTCGGGATCGACCGAGGCGTCGGCGTGCAGCGACAGGAAGAGGTCGGCCCGCAAGGCGCCCGCCGCCCGCCGACGCTCGGCCAGGGAGACGAAGCGGTCGTCGGCCCGGGTCAGCAGGGCCTGGTAGCCGGCCTCGGCGAGCGCGCCGCGCAGCGCCAGGGCGGCCGCCAGGGTCACGTCCTTCTCGCGTGCCAGCAGGCCCAGGGCCCCGGTGTCCCCGCCGCCATGGCCGGCGTCGACCACCACCCGGCGCGGCGAGGCCGGCAGGTCCAGCGGCGTCAGGTCGAACACCAGCCGCCAGATCGACGCCTCGGCCGAGGGCGGCAGCTGGAAGACCCGGTCGATGCGGGCCGGCGCGGTGAGGGCCAGGGTCAGCCGGCTCCCGCTGGCGTCGGGCGCGAGCGTCCAGTCGCGGATCAGCCCCCGTCCCGGACCGCTCAGCGGCGTGAGGCAGCGGCCCCGCAGCGCCAGGCTGATGCTCCGGGCCGTCGCGGCGCCGGCGTCGGGCGTCTCGCGAAACGGACCGTCGGCGTCGATGACCAGGCGGGTGCGGCGGTCGTCGCCGCCCAGCCGCACGCGCAGCGCCGCGCCCTCGAGACGGGCCTGGGCCCGGGTCGCGGCGGCGATCCCGGCGGCGAAGGCTGTGGTCAGGACGCCGCGACGGGAAGCCGGCATGGCTCAGCCGCCTGCCAGGCCGTCGGCCGCCGCCAGGGCCGTGATGGGAAGGCCGCCACGATCGCACCAGGCGTCGACGGCCGGGTCGACCGTCAGCCAGGCGGCCGGACGGAACGTCTCGCCGATCTCGGCCCGCTCGGCGCCGACCAGTTCGATGCGCAGCGCGTGGCCGCGCGACGCGATCGGCGCGGCGGCGGGCGGCTCCCAGATCTCGGACAGTTCCCGGGCCGTGACCGGAGCCCCGGAGTCGAGGATCAGCACGCAGCCGCAGGCCAGGAGCCCCATGGCCGCCAGGGACAGCAAGACGCGCATGGCGCCCTCCAACCGCAAGACGCCGATGCGGGGCGTCCAGCGCAGTTTGCGCCGACGCCTGCGCCTCGCTATCCGGACAAACCCCGCCCAGGCCAGGGCCTTGGCCTCAGCGCGATCGAGAAAAGACCGGGGTCGGAGTAGGGGTTCGACCCCGCCGCCCCTGGGGTGTCCGCGCGGGCGGGCCTCAATGGAGGGTGGGACGGATTTCGGACGGCGGCGCGCCGGTCGCGTCTTGCAGGCGGATCGGGAAGTGCAGGCCCTCGCGGGCGAACGAGAAGTTCAGCACCCGGATGGCGGCGGCCACCACGCGCGGCGCCAGCACCAGCTCGCCCAGCAGCCGGGCGGCGATCTCCGGCGCGGCGGGACTGACGCCGCAGGCCGTGACAAGATGCTGCTCGTCGCGGGCATAGCCCAGGCAGGTCGGCGGCGAGACGCACAGCGGCCGACGCACCTGCTCCTCGACGGCGATCATCAGCATCACGAAGGCGGCCGCGCCGCGCGGTGAGATGTAGGGGCCGGCATAGGCGGCCAGCCGGCCGCGCGGCTCCTCGCCCAGCACGCGGGCGGCCACCCACTGGCGCAGCATCCACAGCAGAAGGCGTTCGCCTTCCGACATCCCGTCCGGCCCGCAGTCGGGCAGGCCGCCGAGGCGGTCCTGGGCGCCGGCCCGGTTCATGACGCCGCCAGCTTGCGGAAATGGGCGGCGAAGCTCTGGCTGTCGCCGTGTTCGAACGCCTTGCGCACGAATGCGCACGCGCGCCCCTTGGCGAAGGCGCGGAACGCCCAGACGACCAGGCGTTCGCAATAGGTCAGGTCGCGAGGATCAACGGGATGGGATGGATCGGGCCGCACGCCTTAAATCTCCTCGCCAGGGATAAAGACGGACCGACACCCGTCTCGACGAACAGGACCTCGGTGAGCGGCCCGATCTGGTCTTGCGACCGTTTCGCAACTAGGCATCGATCCTAATTGCGAGTCAATCGCAAAATCTGGCGAGGGCGAATATTGGAGGAGGCGCGGGGAGGCGGCCTTCGGCTGCGGCGCGCGGACCTAGAAGGTCTGGATGAAGAAGATGGTCGCGGAGATCGGCAGGGCGGCCACCAGCAGCAGGCGCAAGGCGGTTTCGCCCAGGCCGAAGATGTCGATCTTCGTTCCGGTCGAGACTTGCGCGCGGGCTGCGGTCAGGGTGGCCATCGGTCTGCTCCTTTGAAGCTCTACTTGTGAGCCCTAAGGAGTTAACGCGTCGGTTTCTTGGATGGATGCGACATCCGCGACAGATTGTCCTGCGACGCTTGTCGGGAGCGGCGGGGTGTTGCTGATCAGCACCACGCCAAGCTTAGGGCGCGGCCCAGGATGGCCTCGGCTCGGGCGGGCGCTGAACGCTGGCGCAGGCGGTGTGGGCCTTGACCACGCGGCGCAGCGAGGCGGGGAAGCGGTGCAGCTTGCCCTCCGGCCGGATCGGCCGGGCCACCAGATCGCCGCCGCAGTTGGGACAGGACCCGAAGAATCGATTGTCGGTGCACTCGGCGCAGAAGGTGCACTCGAAGGTGCAGATGCGGGCCTCGTCGCTGGAAGGCGGCAGGTCGCGGTCACAGCATTCGCAATTGGGGCGCAGTTCGAGCATGGGCCGTCCTCCCTTGTTCTTATGCTGAAGCCCTTGGAGCATAAGGGGTTGAGGCTGTCGCAGGCGAGAGGACTCGTTCGCCGATCACGGGAATGTGGCGGCGGCCCCGAACTCCCGTGATCGAAGGGGTTGACCCCCCTGCCCATGGGCCCTAGACACCCCGCCGTTTGCGCGGCGGTCGGGCCAAAAGCCCGACCGCTTTTTGCGAGCCGATCGCCCGATTTCGTGGGCGGAGCGGGGGTTACCCTCGGGCCGCCTTTTTGCGACAATAGACACGCGTTTTTAGGAGGCGCTCCCGAGATGTCCCAAGACCTTCTCCCCGGCGTCACCGGTGTCCTGGCCCTGGCCGACGGCACGATCCTGCAAGGCGTGGGCTGCGGCGCGGTCGGCGACGCGGTCGGCGAGGTGTGCTTCAACACCGCCATGACCGGTTACCAGGAAATCCTGACCGACCCGTCCTACATGGCCCAGATCGTGGCCTTCACCTTCCCGCACATCGGCAATGTCGGCACGAACGTCGAGGACGTCGAGCAGATCTCCGGCGCGTCGGAGACGGCCGCCCGCGGCGCGATCTTCCGCGACGTCCCGACCGATCCGGCCAACTGGCGCTCCGGCAGCGACTTCGACAGCTGGATGAAGCGTCGCGGCATGGTCGGCCTGGCCGGCGTCGACACCCGCGCCCTGACCCGCAAGATCCGCGAGACCGGCATGCCGCACGGCGTGATCGCCCACAGCCCGGACGGCAAGTTCGATCTCGACGCCCTGGTCGCCAAGGCTCGCGAATGGTCGGGCCTGGAAGGCCTGGACCTGGCCAAGGACGCCTCGACCACCCAGACCTTCACCTGGGACGAGGGCCTGTGGTCGTGGCCGGAAGGCTACGCCAAGCTGGACAAGCCCAAATACGAGGTCGTGGTCCTCGACTACGGCGTCAAGCGCAACATCCTGCGGGCCCTGGCCCATGTCGGCGCCCGCGCCACGGTGGTGCCGGCCAACACCTCGGCCGAGGACATTCTCGCGCGCAATCCCGACGGCGTACTGCTGTCCAACGGCCCGGGCGACCCGGCCGCGACGGGCGAATATGCGGTGCCCGAGATCCAGAAGCTGGTGCAGAGCGGCAAGCCGGTGTTCGGCATCTGCCTGGGCCACCAGATGCTGGCCCTCGCCCTGGGCGCCAAGACGGTGAAGATGGAGCAGGGCCACCACGGGGCCAACCACCCGGTCAAGGACCTGACCACCGGCAAGGTCGAGATCGTCTCGATGAACCACGGCTTCACGGTCGACAGCGCCAGCCTCCCGGCCCCGGTCACCGAGACCCACGTCTCGCTGTTCGACGGCACCAACGCCGGGATCCAGCTGACCGACAAGCCGGTGTTCTCGGTGCAGCACCACCCCGAAGCCTCGCCCGGGCCGACGGACAGCCTGTATCTGTTCGAGCGGTTCGCCGGGATGATGGATCAGGCGAAGTAGTCGGCGCCCGAGCAACGCAAAACCTTGTCATCCCGGAAAGCGCGAAGCGCTTGTCCGGGACCCAGGGGCCGGCGCATCGCGCGTGGGCTAGGCTCCCTGCCGTCAGCAGTTCAAGGTCTCGTAGAGATCGAGCCACTGCGGATTGGCTTCTTCGATCAACCGCAGCTTCCAGGCCCGCCGCCAGCGCTTGAGAACCTTCTCGTGCAAGATGGCTTGGTCGATTTCCTGATAGCTCTCGTACCAGACAAGACGTGTGACGCCGTACTGGCTGGTGAACCCCTTGGTCACGCCTTCGCGGTGCTCCCACACGCGCCGCGACAGATCATTAGTAACGCCGACATACAGCGTGCCGTTACGCTGGCTAGCGAGGATGTAGACGAAGTAGTCGCGCGCCATAACTCAACTATGGCGCGCATTCCTGTATTTGTCATCCCGGCCGCAGCGAAGCGGAGAGACAGGACCCAGGACCCACCGCAATGCGCCGGCCCCTGGGTCCCGGACAGCCTCTGCGAGGCTTCCGGGATGACAAGAAATTTGAACTACTGGAGTAAAGCCCTACGTCCCGAACTGCGTGAACGGCACGCGGTTGAAGAGCTCCCGCTCGGCGCCGCGCGGGTCGTCCTGCATCTCCGACGCCGGCGTGTTGAACACCATCGTCTGGCGGCGGGGCAGGGTGTAGGGCTCCCACTTCGGGATCGCCGCGGTGTTCGGGTCGCCCGACCGGGCAAACGCGATGAACGCGTCGCTCATCTGGTTCGACATCGCCACGCTGTCGGGGCCCGCGCCGACGATCGAGCCCTTGGCGTCCAGCGTGCCGAACACCAGGCCGATGTCGATGGTGTGGGGCGCACCGAAGATCCCGCCGTCCTTGGGCGACTTCCAGTCCACCTGGTAGACATAGGCCGGGGCGCCGGCCTTGGCCCGCTCCTCGGCCTGGATGATCGCGGCCTTCCACGACCGACCCGCCGTGCTGGCGGCGAAATAGACGTCCGACGGCGAGTAGTTCGGATAGATCCGGCGGTACTCGGCCACCACGGTCTCGGGATCGATGTCGATGCGGGCGTTGAACTGGCCGGGCAGCTTGGCGATCACCTGCTCCCAGGTCATGTCGAAGGCCTTCGTGTCCCAGCCGATGAAGCCGCGCGTCTCGTCGTGGGTGTTGCCGCACATCATCGGAACGCTCAGGCCCCAGGGGGCGGCGTCGGGGAAGAACGGGTGGCGGGTCAGCGAGCGCTCGTCCAGCACCGGGCCCATATAGACCCCGCCCGAACCGGCCACCGGATCGACGGCCTTCAGGCCATTGAGCATCTGCTCGGCGGGCAGGGCGCGCAGGGCGGCCAGGTCCTTGACGCCCAGCTTGTCGAGGAACAGCTGGGCCCGCTTGGTGGCGTTGAACGGACCGCCGGCGGTGACCTGCTGGCCGCTCATGGTGGCGGCGCGGTGGAAGAGGCCCTTGGCGGCCGGCATGCCCATCAGAGTGGCGATCTTGGCGCCGCCGCCGGACTGTCCGAACAGCATCACCCGGTCTGGATCGCCGCCGAAGGCCGCGATGTTGTCGCGCACCCACTGTAGGGCCAGGACCAGGTCCAGCTGGCCGGCGTTGCCGCTGTCGGCGACGCTGGGATCGTTGAACAGGCGGGCGAGATAGAGATAGCCGAAGGCGTTGAGGCGGTGGTTGACCGTCACCACCACCACGTCGCCCCGCTTGGCCAGCTTGGTCCCGTCGTACCAGGGATGGCCGCCCGAGCCGCCGTTATAGGCGCCGCCGTGGATGTAGAACATCACCGGCCGCTTGCCCCCGTCGGCCAGGCCCTTCTTGTCGGCCTTCGCGGGCGTCCAGACATTCAGGAACAGGCAGTCTTCCGACAGCGTCTCGCCGTCCTCGCCCTTGCCGGTCTGCATCGAGGCCGCGCCATAGGCCAGGGCGTCCTTGATGTCCGTCCAGGGCTCGGGCTTGACCGGCGCGCTGAAGCGCCGCGCGCCGCCGGTGTCGGCGCCATAGCGCAGGCCCTTGAACACGTGAACGCCGTCAGCGCTCGCGCCGCGCACCTTGCCGGCGGTGGTGGCCACGACGGGCGAGCGCGCCACGCCGGCCGCGAACCCCGCGCCAGGGACCAGCGCGACGGTCGCCGCCGTCGCGCCCGCGGCGATCAGCAGGCCCCGGCGATCAAGGGTGTTGCGGGTGTCCATGGCGTGTCCTCCGAAAGCTTCTTACGAGCTCGGCGGTAGCGGTAGCACAGCAGATGACACCGGTGGACAGGATTTTGACTCCCGCTCCCGGAGGAGAGGAGAGGGCTTTAAAGCGTCGCCACCTCCCGCGCGTGATCCCTGATCACCGCAAGGGTCGAGACATCCGCGTCGAACACACCGTAGAGGCCCTGCTCCTCCTGTGGGGGATCGCCGACATAGCTCTTGTCGCCCTTGGCGAACCAGGCGTTGTCGTGCTGGGCGCGGCCCTCGCCGTTCCAGGCCCAGAAGTTGGTGCCGGCCACCGGGCCGCCGGCCCTCATGTCGGCCAGGGCCAGGCCGTAGATCGTGCGATAGAAGCGGTCCTTCAGGTTGGCCGGGGCGTCGGGCGCGAAGGCGCGGTCGTCGCGGATCAGGCCGAACTCCTCGATCACCAGCGGCTTGTTCAGCCCCTTGGCCAGGGCGATGTGCTGGGTGACGTAGTCGCGGCACTTGGCCTCGCCGGCGTCATAGGTGGCGGGCTGGTTCTTGGGGTCGATCCAGCTCCAGTTGTTGGGCCAGACGTGCAGGGTCATGTAGTCGATCGAAGCCGGCTTGTGGGCCTCGATCACGCAGGCCTCGCGCTCCAGGCAGCCCTTGGTCCCCTCGCTGCCCGTCGAGACCAGATGGCGGGAATCGAGGGATTTAATCAATTTCGCCGTTTCGTCGATCCAACGATAGTAGGTGGGGAGGTTGGCGACGCCGAAGGCCTCCGTACCACCCGGACGCGGCTCGTTGGCCAGCTGCCAGGCCATGATCGTCGGGTCGTCGCGATAGGCTTTGCCGGTGACGGTGTTGGTTCGCCCGACCAAGGCCTTCACGTAATGGCGGAAGAGCGCGTTGGCCTTGGCGTCGCCGTAGAACTTGCCTGAATAGTCCGGGAACGCCGGCCAGGGATGGGCCGGGTCGCCCTGCTGGAACCAGGTCCCGTTGCCGACCCAGCGCAGATAGGCCGGCATGCCCCCCGACCAGTCCCAGAAGTTGTTGACGTAGATCACCGCCTTCATGCCGCGCTGGCCCATCTCGCCCAGCAGCACGTCCAGGCCCGCCAGCAGGTCGGCGTTGTAGTCCTCGCCCGGGCCGCGGAAGGTCGGATCCAGCGCCACCTTGGCCGGCGACTGCTCGCCCGAGCCCAGCACCCGCAGGTTCGTGACGCCCAGGCCTTTCAGCTTGTCCAGCTCGCGCCGCAACCGAGCGCGGTCGCCATAGGCGGCCGGCGACCCCAGCCAGGCCCCGTACCAGAGATTGCCGCCGACGAAGCGATAAGGCTTGCCGTTCAGGGTCAGATGGCCGTCGGTGACGGTGACGAACCCCTCGGGCGGGGCGGCGGCCAGCAGCGGCGTAGCGGCCAAGGCGGTCAGGACGGCGCGGCGGGAAAGGGTCATGAGGGGCCTCCATCGCGCGCTCTGCCGGCGCGTCGGCGCGCACCATGCCGTGAGACGGTAGCGCTAACAACCAGCCAGGATCACTTCCGCGCCGCGTGGGCCACGGTCCAGTCGACGATCAGGTCGAGGGCGGCGGGCGCCAGGGTCTCCTCGATCTGCCCATACTCGCTGGGCAGTCCCGTCTGGGTGGTCTGGAAGAGGTGGTTCAGGTTCGGCAGCTCGCGGACCGTGACGTCGCCGCCTCGCGGCAGGGCGGCCTTGATCGCGGCCAGGTTCTGGGCGGCGGGGACCTGCAGGTCCTTGGAGCCGCCGATCGCCAGCACCGGCGCCTTGACCGCCTTCAGCGCGCTGGCCGACTGGAAGGTCAGCATGAACCGCCACCACGGATTGGCCAGGCCCAGCACCTGGGCGCGGGCCGGGGCGTTGGGCGGCGCGCCGTCGGCGTCGAGCAGGGCGGTCAACTGGGCGCGCGCCTTGACCGGATCGGGCTCGGTGCGCACGATCTGGTACCAGCGCTTGCGGCGCTGGTAGATCGTCTCGACCTGCTCAGCGGGCGCGCCGCTGGCGGCGTCCAGCGCGCGGCCCTGCGACAGCATCAGGGTCTCGCCGTCGACGCCGGGCGCGGCCATCAGCACCAGGAAGGCGATCCTGGGATCCTTGGCCGCGACCATCGGCGCGATCATGCCGCCCTCGCTGTGGCCCAGCAGGCCGACGCGGGCCGGGTCGATGTCCTTGCGGGCCCGCAGGAAGGCCACGCCCGCCGCGACGTCGCCGGCGAAGTCGGCGCTGGTGGCGGTGGAGGCGTCCCGCGCCGACCCGCCGACGCCGCGATCGTCGACGCGCAGCACGGCCACGCCCTTACGGGTCAGGGCGTCGGCGATCACCAGGAAGGGCTTGTGGTCGAGGATGGTCTCGTCGCGGTCCTGCGAGCCGGAACCGGTGATCAGCAGGGCGACGGGGAAGGGTCCCTTGCCCTCGGGCAGGGTCAGGGTCCCGGCCAGCTTCAGGTGCGAGGCCGGGTTGACATAGGCGACCTCCTCGACGCGATACGGGAACGGCGGCAGCGGCGTCTGCGGTCGATTGGGCGCGGCGACGGCGACGGGGGCGTTGCGGGTCAGCACCAGCGGCAGCGATCCGCCGCCCTGCAGCCACAGCCCGGTCAGGGTCTGGCCGTCCGGCGACAGCCGGCCCTCGAAGGCGGCCGGCGGCGCCGTCAGCTCCACCTTGACCTGGATGTCGGTCAGCACGGCCTTGGCCGGCAGCCCCTTGGCGCCCTGCGAGGGGCTGTCGAGGCTGGCCAGGCCGTCGGGCCGGATGTGGATGATGACCGGCAGCTTGGCGCCGGCGTTCAGCACGCCGTACCAGTCGCCGGCGATCGGCGCGGTCTGGGCGATGGCCGAAATGGGCGCGAGCAGGGCGGCGGCGAACGCCGCGTGGGCCGATAGACGCATGAGACTTCCCCCGAAGATGTTCGGGAGCATAGGCCCTGCCGGTCGGCCTTGTGAAGCGGCCCTCCCCGGGAAGGGAAGGGCCGGCCTTCTACAGGTTCAGCAGCGCCGGATCGCCGCCCTGGGCGGTGATGTTGACGCTGACCGCCCGCTCGACCGCGTAGCGCAGCAGCGCGTGCGGACCGCCGGCCTTGGGGCCGGTGCCCGACAGGCCTTCGCCGCCGAACGGCTGCACGCCGACCACGGCGCCGGTCATCGAGCGGTTCACGTAACAGTTGCCGGCCGGCACCAGGCGCTGGACGTCGGCCGCGAAGCTCTCGATCCGCGAGTGGATGCCCAGGGTCAGGCCGTAGCGGCGGGCCGCCAGGGCGCCGGCCACCTGTTCCAGGTCCTCGGGCCTGTAGCGGACGACATGCAGGATGGGGCCGAACACCTCGCGCTCCAGGAAGTCGGCGGCGGGGATCTCGGCCAGGACCGGCGCGAAGAAGGTGCCGGCCTCCGGGGCCTTCAGCGCATGCAGCACCTTGGCCTCGCGCTTGAGGCGCTCCAGGTGCTTGTCCAGCGCGTCCTTGGCGTCGGCGTCGATCACCGGGCCGACGTCGGTGGAGGCCAGGGCCGGATCGGCGACGACCAGGGCGTCCATCGCGCCCTTCAGGCCCTCGATCACGCCGTCGGCGGTGTCGTGCGGCAGGAACAGCAGGCGCAGAGCCGAGCAGCGCTGGCCGGCGCTGCCGAAGGCCGACAGGATCACGTCGTCGATCACCTGCTCGCGCTGGGCCGTCGTATCGACGAACATGCCGTTGAGGCCGCCGGTCTCGGCGATGAACGGGACGATCGGGCCCTGGCGCTGGGCGAGCGTCTGGTTGATGCGCCAGGCGGTGTCGGTGCCGCCGGTGAAGGCGACGCCGTCCAGGCCCTCGTGCGCGGTCAGGGCCGCGCCGACCGTCTCGCCGCGCCCCGGCAGCAGGGCCAGCAGGCGCGGGTCCAGGCCCGCGGCGTGATAGAGCTTCACGGCCTCGTAGGCGATCAGCGGCGTCTGCTCGGCCGGCTTGGCCAGCACGGCGTTGCCGGCCGCCAGGGCGGCGGCGATCTGGCCGGTGAAGATGGCCAGCGGGAAGTTCCACGGGCTGATGCAGACGAAGACGCCGCGGCCGGCCAGGCTGAGGGTGTTGGTCTCGCCGACTGGGCCCTTCAGCACCTCACCCGCGCCGAACTGGTCCTCGGCCAGCACCGCGTAGTAGCGGCAGAAGTCGACGGCCTCGCGGACCTCGGCGACGCCGTCGCCGAGGGTCTTGCCCGCTTCGCGCGACAGGATCGCGATCAGGCGGTCGATATTGGCTTCCAGGGCGTCGGCCATGGCCCGCAGCACCTTGGCGCGCGCGGCGCCGCCGGCGCGATCCCAGGCCGGCTGCGCGGCGCGGGCCAGCTTGAAGGCCTGGTCGATCTGCGGCAGCTGGGCTTCGGACACCGCGCCGACCACCTTGCAGCCGTCGGCCGGACTGGCGACCGGCAGGGGCACGCCGCCGGCGATCAGCTTGCCGCCGACCAGCGGACCGGCCTGCAGGGTGTCGACGTCCAGGGCCGCCACGGCGGCGGTCAGGCGCTCGCGCACGGCCTTCACCGACAGGTCGACGCCGGCCGAGTTCTGGCGGCGGTGGCCGTAGACCTTGACCGGGGTCGGGATCTTCGCGTGGCGCTCGGGGTGGGCTTCGACTGCGTCGATCGGGTCGACGATCACCTTCTCGACCGGCACCCGCTCGTCGAGCAGGGCGTGGACGAAGCTGGTGTTGGCGCCGTTCTCGAGCAGGCGACGAACCAGATAGGGCAGCAGGTCCTCGTGGCCGCCCACCGGGGCGTAGGCCCGCAGGACGATGCCGTCATAGAGGTCGTCGGCGGCCTTGTAGAGCGCCTCGCCCATGCCGTGCAGGCGTTGGTGCTCGATCTTGACGCCGGCGGCCTTGGACATCCGGACCACGGCCGCCAGGGTGTGGGCGTTGTGCGTGGCGAACTGGGCGTAGAGGTGCGGGGCGGCCTCGATCAGGGCCTTGGCGCAGACCAGGTACGACAGGTCGGTGGCGGGCTTGGTCGAATAGACCGGATAGTCGGGGCGGCCGGCGACCTGGGCGCGCTTGATCTCGCTGTCCCAATAGGCGCCCTTCACGAGGCGCACCATCAGGCGGCGGCCGGTTTCCTTCGAGAGCGCGGTCAGGCGGGCGATCACCTCGGGGCAGCGCTTCTGATAGGCCTGCACGGCCAGGCCCAGGCCCTTCCAGTTGCCCAGGCCCGGGTCGTTGCACAGGGCCTCGAGCAGCTTCAGCGACAGCGCCAGACGGTCGGCTTCCTCGGCGTCGATAGTGAAGTTGATGTTGTAGCGGGCGGCGATCATCGCCAGGCGCAGGACGCGCGGATAGAGCTCGTTCCAGACGCGCTCTTCCTGCACGGCTTCGTAGCGCGGGGTCAGGGCCGAGAGCTTGACCGACACGCCGTGACCGGCTTCGGGGCCGGCGTTGTTGGACAGCTTGCCGACCGTCTCGATGGCGTCGGCATAGGACTTCTCGTAGCGTTCGGCGTCGGCGGCGGTGCGAGCGCCTTCGCCCAGCATGTCGAAGCTGCACATGTCGCCGTCGTTGGCGGCGCGCTTGATGGCCGCCTCGATCGTGCGGCCCAGCACGAACTGCTCGCCCATGATGCGGATGGCCTGGCCGACGGCGGCGCGGATGACGGGCTCGCCCAGGCGGCCGGCGATCTTCTTGATGAAGCCCGGCAGGTTGGTCTGGGCCTCTTCGTCGGGCTCGACGATCTTGCCGGTCAGCATCAGGCCCCAGGTCGAGGCGTTGACGAACAGGCTGTCGCTGCCGCCGAGGTGCGAGGCCCAGTCGGCCGAGCCGATCTTCTCGGCGATCAGCTTGTCGCGGGTGTCGTCATCGGGGGTGCGCAGCAGGGCCTCGGCCAGGCACATCAGGGCCAGGCCCTCGCGGGTGCCCAGGCTGAACTCCTGCAGGAAGCTCTCGACCACGCCCTGCTTGCGGACGCTGCGACGGGCGCCGCGGACCAGGGCCTCGGCCTCGGCGCGGACGGCGGCGCGGTCCTCGCTGGTCAGGGGCTTGGCGGCCAGCAGGTCGGCGATCACGGCGGCTTCGTCGCGATACTTGCCGTTGTCGAGGCTATCCCAGTCGGTCATCTGCGGTCTCTCTGGTGGATATCGCCGCTATAAGTTCTCTCTGGCCAAAGGTGCTTCGTTTGTTGGCTTGGGTGGCCGGATGATCTTCGGTCAAGTCGCCGAAAATCGACGTTCGCTCCAACGGCCGCATGGCGCGCGCGGAGGATGAACGCATGACGAAGGATAGGGCGGGGAAGGGGAGGGCGGAAGGGGCGCGACCTGGGGGGAGACGCGCGCCCCTTCCGCTCTTGCACGACGCCCTTGGGGGAAAAGCGCCGTGTGGGCTTCCGCCAAAGCGGAAGCGGTCCTCAGGGGCCGCTCCGGGCGCCGCTGGGGGGAGCGGCGGTGCGAAGCGTGCTAGGACGATCGATGGTGTACCCTCAAGCTTGACGAAGGTGCTTTGTTTATGATCGTTAAATTCCGAATTATCTTCGCGGAAAGTCGCTGATGGCCATTTCCACTCTTGATGACACCGACCGCCGACTTTTGCGGGTTTTGCAGGCTGATGGCCGCATCACCAACGCCGAGCTGGCCAAGCGCTGCAATTTGTCGCCAGCCGCCACTTTCGACCGCGTGCGGCGGCTGCGCGAGCGGGGTTTCATCACCGGATACGCGGCCCTGCTGGACCCGGCCAAGGTCGATCGCGCCCTGCTGATCTTCGTCGAGGTGGTGCTTGATCGGACGACTGGCGAGGTGTTCGAGGACTTCGCCGCCGCCGTGCGCCGCGCGCCCGAGATCCTGGAATGCCACATGGTGGCCGGCGGCTTCGACTACCTGATCAAGGCCCGCGTGCGCGACATGGACGCCTATCGCGTCTTTCTGGGCGACATTCTGGTGCGCATGCCCGGCGTGCGCGAGACGCGGACCTACGCGGTGCTGGAAGAGGTCAAGAGCACGGTGCAGCTGCCGCTTTAGACTAGCAGCGAGATGCTCCTCCTTTGAGGGAGGATCTACCCGAGACAGGGTGAAGGGGCGCGCTCCTGGGTTGGGGGAGGAGCGCGCCCCTTCTGTCCAGCGGCGTCGGGGGGGATGACACCGTGAACGCCCCCCGACCGTCGCCAGGGGGAGGGGGTAAGGTCCGTCAGGCGGCGGGCGCGCCGCCGCCGAGGACCTTGTAGAGCGTGACGAGATTGGTCGCTCGGACCAATCGCGCCGTGATCAGACCTTGCTGGGCGCTGTACAGCGTGCGCTGGGCGTCGAGCAGGGTCAGGTTCGAGTCGATTCCCGCATCCTTTCGAGCCTTGGCCAGGCGCTGGCTGTCGCTGGCGGCGGCGACCAGACGTTCCTGGGCCCCGAGGCGGTCGGCGACAGTATCGCGCACGGCCAGCGCGTCGGCCACCTCTCGGAAGGCGGTTTGCACAGTCTTTTCGTAGGTGGCCACCGCGATTTTCTGGCTGGCCTTGGCGCTGTCGAGCCCGGCCTTGTTGGCCCCGCCCGCGAAGATCGGCAGGCTGATGCTGGGCGCGAAGCTCCAGACGCCGGTTCCGTTCTTGAACAGGCCGTCCAGGTCGCCGCTGGCCGTGCCGGTCGAGGCCGTCAGCGCGATGCGGGGGAAGAAGGCCGCGCGGGCCGCGCCGATGTCGCCGTTGGAGGCGGCCAGCTGGTGCTCGGCCGCCAGCACGTCGGGACGACGGGTCAGGACGTCGGAGACCACGCCGGCCGGCAGGTCGGCCAGGATCTGGGCCGTCACCAGCCCGCCGGCGGGCGCCAGGTCGGCGGGGATGTCGGTCCCGACCACCAGGCGCAGGGCGTTCTTGTCCTGGTTCACCTGGGCGATGTAGGCGGCGACGTCGGCCCGGGCCTGTTCGGCCAGGGTCTGGGCCTGGCGCAGGTCCAGGGTCGAGGCCGCGCCGTTGTCGACCCGGCTCTGGGTCAGCTTCAGCGACTCGTCGCGGGCCGCCAGGGTGTTCTGGGCCAGGGCCAGCAGGTCCTCGTCGGCCGCCAGGGTCAGCCAGCTGTTGGCGACCTCGGCGATCAGGCTGATCTGGGCGGTGCGGCTGTTCTCGCGAACCGCCAGCCAGTTCTCCAGCGCCGCCTGGTTGAGGCTGCGCACGCGGCCGAACAGGTCCAGCTCATAGGACGAGAAGCCCACGGTGGCGCTGTACTGCTCGGTCTCGATGGCCGCGCCGGTCTGGCTGACCGAGGCCGGCGTGCGCGACTTCGAGCCCGAGACGCCGGCGTTGATGGCCGGCAGCAGGGCGGCGCGCTGGATGCCGTACTGGGCGCGGGCCTTCTCGATGTTGAGCAGGGCCACGCGCAGGTCGCGGTTCTCCTTCAGCGCCAGCTCGATGGTCCCGGCCAGGCGGGGGTCGATGAAGACCTCGCGCCAAGCCAGGTCGGCGGCGGTGGCCGTCGTCTCGGGCTGGGCGATCGGCCAGGTCTGGGCGACCGGCAGGGTCGGCCGGACCGTGGCCGGGGCCAGGGTGCAGGCGGTCAGCGAGGTGGCCGCCAGCAGGGTCAGGGTGAGGTTGCGAAGCAGCATGTCAGTGGCTCTCGGCCGGAGTCGCGGGGGGCGCCACGTCGTTGTCGTGCTCGTGGCCCTTGTGCTTGGGCTTGAAGGTCTTCTCGACGATCACGAAGAACAGCGGGACGAAGAAGATCGCCAGGATGGTGGCCGACAACATGCCGCCGATCACGCCCGTGCCGATGGCGTGCTGGCTCCCGGATCCAGCCCCGTTCGAAATCGCAAGGGGCAGGACGCCGAAGATGAAGGCCAGCGAGGTCATGATGATCGGCCGCAGACGGATGCGGACGGCCTCCAGGGTGGCGTCGATGAGCGACATGCCCTTCTCGTACAGGTCCTTGGCGAACTCGACGATCAGGATGGCGTTCTTGGCGGCCAGGCCCATGGTCGTCAGCAGGCCCACCTGGAAGTAGATGTCGTTGCTGAGGCCGCGCAGGGTGGTGGCCAGCAAGGCGCCGACGACGCCCAGCGGAATGACCATGATCACCGACAGCGGGATCGACCAGCTCTCATAAAGCGCCGCCAGCAGCAGGAACACCACCAGGATCGAGATGGCGTACAGGGCGGGAGCCTGGTTGCCGGACTCGCGTTCCTGGGCCGAAAGGCCGGTCCATTCATAGCCGATGCCCGGGGGCAGCTGGGCGGCTATCTTCTCCATGGCGGCCATGGCCTGGCCCGAGCTCTTGCCCGGGGCCGGGGCGCCCTGGATGTTAACCGACGACAGGCCGTTGTAGCGTTCCAGGCGCGGCGAGCCGTAGACCCAGTGGGTGGTGGCGAAGGACGAGAACGGAGCCATCGCGCCGCTGCTGGTCCGCACGTACCACTGGTTCAGGTCTTCCGGACGCATGCGGTAGGGCGCGTCGGCCTGGACGAACACCTTCTTGATGCGGCCGCGATCGATGAAGTCGTTGACGTAGGAGCCGCCCCAAGCGGCGCTGAGCGCGGCGTTGATGTCGGCCGTGGTCAGGCCCATCGAGCCGGCTTTCGCCTGATCGATGTCGATCTTCAGCTGAGGGGTGTCGTCCTGGCCGTTGGGACGCACGCCGGCCAGGTTCGGATCCTGGGCGGCCATGCCCAGCACCTGGTTGCGCGCGGCGACCAGGGCCTCGTGGCCCACGCCGCCGACGTCCTGGAGCTGGAAGTCGAAGCCCGACGAGGTGCCCAGTTCCGGAACAGCGGGGGGCACGATGGCGAACACCATCGCGTCGCGGATCTGCATGAACTTGCCCATGGCCCGGCCGGCGACGGCCGAGGCCTTGAGGTTGGCGGCCTTGCGTTCGTCGAAGTCCTTCAGACGGATGAAGGCGAGGCCAGCGTTCTGGCCCGCGCCGGCGAAGCTGAAGCCGGCGACGGTGAAGACCGCCTGCACCGACTCCTTCTCGTCGACCAGGAAGTGCGAGCGCACCTGGTCGAGCACGGCCTGGGTCCGTTCCTCGGGCGCGCCCGGGGGCAGCTGCACGATGGCGAACATCGTGCCCTGGTCCTCTTCCGGCAGGAAGGCGCTGGGCAGGCGGACGAACAGCAGGGCCATCACGGCGATGATCACGCCATAGATCGCCATCCAGCGGATGCTCTTGCCCAGGATGCCCCGGACCGAGCCCTGGTAGCGGTGCGACAGGTCGTTGAAGCTGCGGTTGAACCAGCCGAAGAAGCCCTTCTTCTCGGTGGCGTGGTTGTGATCGACCGGCTTGAGCAGGGTGGCGCAGAGGGCCGGCGTCAGCACCAGGGCGACGATCACCGACAGGGCCATGGCCGAGACGATGGTGATCGAGAACTGGCGATAGATCACGCCCTGCGAACCGCCGAAGAAGGCCATGGGCACGAACACCGCCGAAAGCACCAGCGCGATGCCGATCAGGGCGCCGGTGATCTCGTTCATGGACTTGCGGGTGGCCTCGATGGGGCTGAGGCCCTCTTCGCTCATCACCCGCTCGACGTTCTCGACCACGACGATGGCGTCGTCGACCAGCAGGCCGATGGCCAGCACCAGGCCGAACATGGTCAGGGTGTTGATCGAATAGCCGAAGGCCGCGAGGATCCCGAAGGTGCCCAGGAGCACGACCGGGACGGCGATGGTCGGGATCAGGGTCGCGCGCCAGTTCTGCAGGAACAGGAACATGACGATGAAGACCAGGATGATGGCTTCGACCAGGGTCTTGACCACTTCCTCGATCGACAGCTTCACGAACGGCGTGGAGTCGTAGGGGATCACGTACTTGTAGCTGGCCGGGAAGTTCTTGGAGAGCTCCTCGACCCGCTTCTTGACGGCGTCGCCGGTGTTCAGGGCGTTGGCGCCGGGGGCCAGCTTGATGGCCAGGCCGGCGGCGGGCTTGCCGTTGTACTTGGCGCCGAAGCCGTAGGTCTCCGCGCCCAGTTCGACGCGGGCGACGTCGCGCAGGTGGACGATGGCCCCGCCGGCGCTGTTCTTGACGATGATGTTCTCGAACTCGGCCGGGGTCGTCAGGCGCGACTGGGCGGTGATCGTGGCGTTCAGCGCCGTGCCCGGCAGGTTGGGCGTGCCGCCCAGCTGGCCGGCCGAGACCTGGGCGTTCTGGGCCTTGATGGCCGCCGTGACGTCGGCCGGGGTCAGGCTGAAGCTGGCCAGCTTGGTCGGGTTCAGCCAGATGCGCATGGCGTACTGGCCGCCGAACAGCTGCACGTCGCCGACGCCGTCGACGCGGCTGATCGGGTCCTGCAGGTTGCTGGCGATATAGTCGGCCAGGTCGAAGCTGGTGGTCTTGGCGTCGTCGCCGTACATGCCGACGATCAGCAGGAAGTTGCGGGCCGACTTGGCGACGGTCAGGCCTTGCTGCTGCACTTCCTGCGGCAGCAGGGCGGTGGCCGACTGCAGCTTGTTCTGCACCTGCACCTGGGCGATGTCGATATTGGTCCCGGCCTTGAAGGTCAGGGTGGTGGTGGCCGCGCCCGAGCTGTCGCTGGTCGACGACATGTAGTCCAGGCCGTCCAGGCCCTTCATCTTCTGCTCGATGACCTGAGTGACGCTGTCCTCGACGGTCTTGGCCGAGGCGCCCGGATAGTTGGCCGACACCGAGACCTGGGGCAGGGCGATGTCGGGATATTGCGCGATCGGCAGGCCGCGGATGGCGAGCACGCCAGCCAGCATGATGACGATGGCGACGACCCACGCGAAGATGGGCCTGTCGATAAAGAAGCGGGAAAGCATGACGGGCCGGCCTTAGCGTTGAGCGGTGATGACGGCGGCCTTCACGGGCGCGCCGGGACGGACCTTCTGCAGGCCTTCGATGATCACCTGGTCGCCGGGCTTCAGGCCGTCGGTGACCAGCCACTTGTCGCCGATGGTCTGGCTGGCGACGATCACGCGCGGTTCGGCCAGGCCCTTGGCGCCGACGACCATGACGGTCGCATTGCCCTTGGGGTCGCGGCTGACGCCGGCCTGCGGGATCAGCATGCCGTTCTGGGCCGTGCCGGCGCCGACCATCGCGCGGACGTACATGCCCGGCAGCAGCACGCCGTTGGGATTGTTGAAGGTGGCGCGCAGGCCGACCGAGCCGGTGGTGGGGTCAACCGTGACGTCCGAGAACTCCAGGCGGCCCGGGATGGGATAGGTCGAGCCGTCCTCCAGCTTCAGGGTCACCTGGGCCGAGGTCGCGCGGCCCGTCTTGCCGGTGGCCATGTCGCGCTGCAGCTTCAGCAGTTCGGCCGACGACTGGGTCAGGTCGACATAGATCTTCGACAGGTCCTGCACGGTGGCCAGGGCCGTGGCCTGGCTGGCGGTGACCAGGGCGCCGGGGGTCACGGAGCTCTTGCCGACGCGGCCGGAGATCGGCGACAGCACCTTGGTGTAGCCGAGATTGATGCGGGCGGCGTCGACGGCGGCCTTCTGCGCGGCGACATTGGCGGCGGCCTGCTGGTTGGCGGCCTGGGCGTCGTCATTGTCCTGCTTGGACACCGCGCCGCTCTCGACCAGGGTCTTGTAGCGGTCGGCCTTCAGCTTGGCGGCGGTGGCGGCGGCCTGCGCCTGGGCCAGGCCGGCGGCGGCGCTGTTGTACGAGGCCTGATAGGTGGCCGGGTCGATCTGGTAGAGCGGCTGGCCGGCGCGGACATAACCGCCCTCCTCGAAGAGGCGGGCCTTGACGATGCCGCCGACCTGCGGTCGCACTTCGGAGACCAGATAGGCCGAGGTGCGGCCCGACAGTTCCGTGGTCAGGGTGACGGGCTCGGTCTTGGCGACGATCACGCCGACCGGCGACGGACCGCCCATGCCCTGCATGCCGCCCGCGCCCTTGCCTTGCCCGCAGGCGGCGAGCGTCAGCGCGATGGCGGCGAGCGCGACGGCCGTCGCCGTCGTACGAGAAGATTGCATGTTTGACCCCGGAGGCGACGGGTTGTCGGGCTATTGCCCTTGACGAACCCGGTATGATGAACAATGTGAGAATGAACGTTCATTCTCAAGCGGGCTGGACATAGGTGCGAGGGTGTCGCAAGTCAACACCCGGCGGCCAAGGTTTCGGCTGACCTAACGGAAATGTAATGCCAAACGAGATTTTCAATGGCCGATGAGGCGCAAACCGGTCGTCCGTCCGTGGAGACGCGTCGCCAGCAGATCCTGGACGCCGCGTGCGACCAGGTGCGCCAGTCGGGTTTCCACGGCGCCAGCATGGCCGACATCGCCAAGGCGGCGGGCCTCAGCGTCGGCCAGATTTATCGCTACTTCGAGAACAAGGAGGCGATCATCGCCGCCATCGTCGCCCAGGACCTGGCCGAGATGCGCGAGAAGTTCGCCGAACTGGAAAGCAAGCCCGGCGACCTGCTGGACGCCATGACCGAGCACCTGCCCGAGGCGATCGACAAGTGCTACGACCCGCGCCGCGCCGCCCTGGTGCTGGAAGTGCTGGCCGAGGCCGCGCGCAATCCCAAGGTGGCCGCCATCGTCCGCGCGTCCGACGCCCAGGAGCGGCAGATGGCCAGCACGATGATCGAGCGCAGCCGCAAGCCCGAATGGAGCGACGCCGAGTTCACGGCCCGCACCGAGATGGTCGGCGTGCTGTTCGACGGCCTGATGATGCGGGCGGTCAACAATCCCAACGCCGACCGCGCGGCGATCGCCAAGGTGTTCCAGGCGACGCTGGAGAGCATCCTGTCCTAGCCGGCGCCCGGCAAATTCATCCGATCCGCGTCCCGGTCGAAAGATTCCGGGTCCGTATTGTCGCAGGAAGGGCGCGATGTCGCGGCCGGCCGAGCGTCGGCGCGCGCCTCACAAGCCGTTGTGTCGGCGCCGTTCGTGGCCCCTAACCCTTGATTTGGTTACCGCGCCCCGCGACAATCTGCCGCTATATCTGTTCTTTATTGAGGTAATAAAGGTCCGATTCCTCGCTCCAGAATTGAGCCAGCTTTACTGTAAAATCTATCTCAGGGTGTAGTCTAGGATTGGTCCAAAACCCAGATTGCACACGTTAACCATCAAATTTTATTCGGAATAAATTGCCCGGTGCGAGGCTTGTCGTGGGCAAAAGCCTACCGGCAGTCAAAATGACGTCGGGCACCCTTGAATAGGACCTATATTCGTTATGGCGCTGAACAGCATCAACACGAACAGCGGCGCGCTCATCGCGCTGCAAAACCTGAACTCCACGAACTCGGAGCTCTCGAACGTCCAGCAGCGCATCAACACCGGCAAGAAGGTGGGCAGCGCCAAGGACAACGGCGCCATCTGGGCGACCGCCAAGAACCAGTCTTCGATGGCGTCGTCGATGAACTCCGTGAAGGACTCGCTTCAGCGCGGCCAATCGACCATCGACGTGGCGCTCGCCGCCGGTGACACCATCACCGACCTGCTGGGCAAGATGAAGGAAAAGGCCCTGGCCGCTTCCGACACCTCGCTGAACACCGCCAGCTTCAACGCCCTGAAGGCCGACTTTGAATCCCTGCGCGATCAGGTGACCAAGGCCGCCACGAACGCCAAGTTCAATGGCGTCAGCATCGCCGACGGCTCGACCACCAAGCTGACCTTCCTGGCCAACCAGGACGGTTCGGGCTTCACGGTCAACGCCCAGACCCTGTCGCTCGCCGGCATCGGCCTGTCGGCCTCCTCGACCTTCGCCGACGCCGCCGCCGCCAAGACCATGATCGCCACGGTGACCACGGCCCTGGGCACCGCGACCAACAAGCTGGCTTCGCTGGGCACCAACTCGACCGGCCTGGACACCCACCTGACCTTCGTCGGCAAGCTGCAAGACAGCCTCGACGCCGGCGTGGGCAACCTGGTCGACGCCGACCTGGCCAAGGAAAGCGCCAAGCTGCAATCGCTGCAAACCAAGCAACAGCTGGGCGTGCAGGCGCTGTCGATCGCCAACCAGTCGACCTCGTCGATCCTGAGCCTGTTCCGTTAAGCGCAGGCTTTTTCGAAACGGAAAAGGGCGGGTCCTCGCGGGCCCGCCCTTTTTCTTTGTCCGGGGCTTTCGCCGTCGCCGGCCATGGCGCTTTGCCGCCAGGGGGCCTAGCGTCGATCCATGCAAACCCAATTCACCGGCGACGATCGCGTTCTCCTCGACCGCTTCATCGAGAGCGTCCTGCTGCGGTTCAGCGACGGCCAATACAGCCTGGCCGACGCGACCCAGGAGCTACGCGAAGCCTTCATCCGCGTCGCGGGTCGCGAGCCCGACGTCCTCGACCACATGCGCGGCGTGATCGAGGCGGGCGACGAGGCCTAGGAGCGGAGAGCTCCCCCTACACCCTTCGTCATTCCCACCCTCGTGGCGGGAATGACGAAGGGTAGAATGGGTTCGGCGTTCTTGTGTCTACGGCAGAAGTTGCCGCCGCAGGGCCGGAACGACGTCGGCCAGCGCCTTGGCGACGATAGCCGAGAAGTAGTCCGCGCCCTCGGGCCCCAGGTGCGTGTAGTCGAAGCTCGGCCGGGGCGTTCCCATCGGCTCGACGGCGGCGTTGTTCTGGGCCGGAGCCGGCTTCGGGGCGGCGACGGGCGCCGGCGGAACGGTCGCGCCGGGGATGGCCGGTTCATAGAAGGCGGCCGCGATGGTCGTGCCCGATCTGGCGGCGTCCTTCACGCGCGGGTCGGGCGGGCTTTGCGCGAAGCGCATGGCCTCGACCGGTCCCATCTGCTGGACGGCGGCGGTGCTCAGCGCGTGCAGGTCCACCAGGGGCGTGTTGGTCTCGGCGGCGACCTTGCGCGTCGCCTCGGCCCACGGACCCAGGTCGTCGATCAGCTTGCCGTCCTTGAACTGCCGGCGGGTCAGGGGCGTGACCAGCACCGGCTTGCCGCCGGCCGCGCGGACCTCTTCGACATAGCGTTTCAGGTTGGCCGGAAACTCGGTGGCCAGGTCCGTCGAGCGGCCCGGCTTGCCCGGCTGGTCGTTGTGGCCGAACTGGATCAGCACATAGGTGTCGGAAAAGCCGCCCGACTTGATCTCGTACATCGCCAGCTTCCACGACCCTTCGGTGCGGTAGTTGCCGCTGCTGCGGCCGCCGCGCGCCAGGTTGATGCAGGCCACGAACGAGGTGACGTGCTTGCCGCAGAAACTGGGACCCCAGCCGCCCTGCACGGCGGTCGTGGAGTCGCCGATCAGCACGATCCTGGGCGACTTGAAGACGGGAGGATCAACCTCGGGCGCGGCTTGTGCGTGGGCGGCGAGGGGAGCGGCCAGCAGGGCGGCGGCGAGGAGGAGGGGTTTCAGGGACATCGTTTCTCTCCCGACTATTCTGATTGTCATCCCGGGCGCAGCGCAGACCCGGGACCACGGCATGCGCCGCGCTTCCTGCGGTCCCGGCTCGGCGCGCTTCGCGCTTGGCCGGGACGACAGCTTTCAAGGCTAGGCCAGCGCCCGGTACTTGAAGTTCTTGAACCGCGCCGAGCCCTTGCCGGCGGCGTAGATCCCCGGCTTCAGCATCAGGAAGCCGCCTCGGACGTTGTGGTGATAGCCCGAGACCTCCATGCCGCGGTCGAAGCGTTTCCAGGTCTTGCCGCCGTCGCCGCTGGTATGGAAGGCCACGATGTGGCGGTCGTTGCGCAGGCGCATCAAGAGCTTGGAGCCATGCGGATTGGCCGGCCGGCCGCGCTCGATGCCGTACTGGTGGGTGACGAAGTTCTTCTGATCGAAGCCCAGGCCGCAATAGAGCTGGCGGTCGTAGAACAGGATCAGGCCGGCGCGGGTGTCGGCGTCGACCTCGATCTCGCACTCGATCTCATAGGCCTGGTCGCCGTTGACGAAGATCAGCGGCGCGCCGGTCGACGGGGCCTCGCCGGCGCCCTTCAGGGTCAGGACGCCGTTCTCGCGCTTGAGACGGTCCTTCTCGCCCGGCTTGGGATCGAAGAAGTTCCACTGCACGCCGTACTTGTCGGTGCTGAAGTCGTCCGACAGGGCCATGCCGTGGGGCAGGGCCTTGCCGCCCTTCGGCTTGGGCAGGGGCTTGGAGAGATCGCCGCCGCCGACGGTGAACCAGCCGTCCTTGGTCCAGGTCACCGGGGCCAGCAGGGTCTGGCGGCCCAGGGTGTAGAAGCCGTTTTCGTAGCCGTGATAGACCGTCCACCAGTCGCCGGCGGGGCCCTCGACCAGGGTGGCGTGGCCGCGCGACCACCACTTCTCGGAATTGTTGGTGGTGCGCACGACCGGATTGTGCGGGTCGTCTTCCCACGGACCGGCCAGCGACTTGGCGCGGGCGACGATGACCATGTGGCCGGTCGGCGGGCCGGCCGTGCCGCCCACGGCGGTGACCAGGTAGTAGTAGTCGCCCTTCTTCATCACCTTGGGACCCTCGGGCGAGAAGCCCTCGACGTCCCAGTCTTCCGGATAGTGCCAGGGATTGTAGACGTGCTGCGGCTCGCCGACCGTCGACAGGCCGTCGGGCGCCAGCTGGATGCGGTCGCCGCCCGACAGGAACAGCCAGCGCACGCCCTTCTCGTCGACCACGTGGCCGGGGTCGATATAGCGCGGCAGCTTCAGGTCGACCGGCTCGCTCCACGGGCCCTCGATCTTGTCGGCCCAGATCACGTAGCTGGTGTTGTTGTTGGGCTGCTTGGCCGGCAGGAAGATGTAGTAGCGGCCCTTGTGCTTGCAGAGCTCGGGCGCCCAGATCGAGCCGACATTGGTGTTAAGCGTCGTGGTCACCGGCGTCCAGTTCACCAGGTCCTTGGAATGCCAGATCAGCAGGCCCGGATAGGCGTCGAACGACGAGTGTGTCATGTAGTAGTCGTCGCCGTCCTTCAGGATCGACGGGTCGGGATGGTCGCCGGCCAGGATCGGATTGAGGAACGTCCCGTTCCCCAGATCGGCCTTGCGCTGGCCTTCGACGCCCTTGCTCCAGGACGGGGTTCCGGCGGGGGCGGGGCCGGGCAGGGTTCCCATCTGGGCGGCCGCCTCGGTGGCCGGCAGGGCGGCCAGTCCAGCGCCGGTGAGCAGCGAGCCCAAGGCTCCGCGACGGTTGATCTCGACCATGGGGTACTCCTCCCGACCTTCGCGCGATCGGCCGATCGAGGCCGCCACGCAACGCTTGTTAGCGGTCACTTAGCGGCAAGCCCAAGGCTTTGTCCACCGGTGTCATTTTGGGCGCGCCGGCCGTTTCCGGGCCTATCGAAGCGACGTCTCCGGTCGGAAAAACCGCACAAAAAAACGCCCGGAAGACGGCGCTCCCGGGCGTTTCATTGTGTCGGGATGCTCCCCCCTTCAGGGAGAGGACTGGCTTATCCCACCATGTCTTCCAGCTCGGTGCCGCGCGTCTCGTGGATCAGCTTCTGCACCAGGAAGAACGAGACCACGGCGCTCAGCGCATAGAAGCCGTAGGTCATCGGCAGGCTCTTGGCGGCCATCGACGGGAAGCTGACCGAGATCGCGAAGTTGGCGATCCACTGGGCGAAGCCGGCGACGGCCAGGGCCGAGCCGCGCATCTGGTTGGGGAACATCTCGCCCAGCATGACCCACATCACCGGGCCCCAGCTGAGGTTGAAGAACACCACATAGGCGTTGGCGGCGATCAGGGCGATCAGGCCCACATTGTCGGCCAGGTGCAGCGCACCGTTCACCGTGGTGGCGGTCGAGAAGCACCAGGTCAGCACGCCCAGGGTCACGGCCATGCCGGCCGAGCCGATCAACAGCAGCGGCTTGCGGCCGATCTTGTCGATGACCGCGATGGCCACCAGGCAGGCCAGGATCGACAGGGCGCCCGACAGGATGTTGATCTTCAGGCTGTCGTCCTCGGTGAAGCCCACCGACTGCCACAGCACCGAGCCGTAGTAGAAGACGATGTTGATGCCGACCAGCTGCTGGAACACGGCCAGGACCAGACCGGCCCACAGGATCGCGCGGATCTTGCGGGTGGACGGGTCCAACAGGTCCGAGAACTTGGGCTTGTGGTCGACGGCCAGCGAGGCGCGGATCTCGGCCACCTTGGCGGCGCCCGTGCCGGCGCCGAACAGGCGCGACAGGATCTTCTCGGCCTCGGCTTCCTTGCCCTTGGCCACCAGGTAGCGCGGGCTCTCCGGGATCGACAGCAGGGCGAAGAAGAAGACGCCGGCGGGGATGGTCTGCATCCAGAACATCCAGCGCCAGGCCGGCAGGCCCAGCCAGAACGGGGCGGTCGAGCTGCCGGCGGTGTGGGCCAGGACGTAGTTGGCCACGAAGGCGCCGGTCAGGCCGGTGATGATCATGATCTGCTGCACGGACGACAGGCGGCCGCGGATATTGGCCGGCGTGACTTCCGAGATGTAGACGGGGCACAGCACCGAGGCCGCGCCGACGCCCAGGCCGCCCAGCAGGCGGAAGGCGATGAACACCAGCGAGGTGTGCGAGGCGCCGGTGCCCAGGGCGCTGACCAGGAACAGCAGGGCCGAGATGATCATCACGGTGCGGCGGCCCCAGACGTCGGCCAGGCGGCCGGCGGCGAAGGCGCCCACGGCGCAGCCGATCAGGATCGCGCCGACGTTCAGGCCGGTGCCGAGCTTGCTGAGGTTGAAGGCGCTTTCCAGGCCCTCTTGGGTGCCATTGATGACGCCGCTGTCGTAGCCGAACATGAAGCCGCCGATCGTGGCGACCGCGACGATGGCGGCGATGAAGGCCATGTTGACCTTGCCGCCGTCGGCGCTCATGCCCGCGCTCGGACCCGCGCTGGATACTGAAGCCATTGTGTCCTCCCCGAAGGCCCGTAGGCCGCGTTTAATCCCTAGGCGGTCCTTGCCGGACCTCTGGTTGGCGGCGACCTTAGTGTTACCGGTATCAGCGCGCAAGCGGAGTGACGCCCGCGACAACTTCCGACGATCCAGGCCGTTTTTGAACATCATCACGATTCGTGTTAGCTAGATTTAGCTAAGCGCGAGACCGGTCATGCTCACCGTCAATATGCACGACGCCAAGTCCCAGCTTTCCAAGCTGGTGGACGCCGTCGAGCGCGGCGAGACCGACGAGGTGATCATCGCGCGCAACGGCCGCCCGGCGGCGCGCCTGGTCCCCATCACGCCCGTGGCCAAGACGACCGCGCGGATCGGGATCGCCAAGGGACGGTTCGCGGCGCCGGCCGATCCGGACGCCTTGGACGCCGAGGTCGCCGCCCTGTTCCTGAGCTCGCGCGGTTGAGGTTGCTGCTCGACACGCATGTGGCGCTGTGGGCGCTCACCGATGATCCCAGGCTGTCCGAACTGGCCCGGTCGCTACTGCTGGACCCGGCCAACGCGGTCTGGGTCAGCGCGGTGTCGCTGTGGGAGATCGCCATCAAGCACGGACTTGATCGGCAAGGGCCGGGCGCCATGCCGGTCTCGGCTCAGGAAGCCTACGCCCTGTTCAGCGCGGCGGGCTATGGACTGGCGCCGATCACGCCCGAGCAGGCGGTTCTGGTCGAGACCTTGCCGCGTCTGCATGCCGATCCGTTCGACCGCCTGCTGGTGTCTCAGGCCCTCACCGACGGGTTCGTGCTGCTGACCCACGACGCCACGGTGGCCAGCTACGACGCGCGGATCGTCAGGATCTGAAATCTCGATTTCACCGGCGTTGCGCGAAAAACGCAGGTCCGGCGCCAAGCGAAACATGACCGAAAAGACATTTGATCCCGGTGTCAGGCCAGGGTCTACAGCGAGAAGAGGCGACGTATTTACAGTTGTAATCATTTACGCTTGTAATGTCGCTGCGCCGGGCCGTTTGCCGGGCGCGACCAGTTTTCGGGGTGGCGACATGCGCTTTAAACTTCTGCTCGCGGCGACCGCGATGATCCTGCCGGCCAATCTGGCCATGGCCCAGACCGCGCCCGCCCAAGCGCCCGCCGCCGCCAAGCCGGCGGACAAGGCCGCCCCGACCGCCGTCGAGGGCGTGGTGGTGACCAGCGAGGCCAACGCCCTGCGCACCTCGATCGACCGCCGCAGCTACAGCGTCGCCAACGACCTGACGGCCAAGACCGGCTCGATCGCCGACGCCCTGCGCAACATCCCTTCGGTCGAGGTCGACGTGCAGGGCAATGTCAGCCTGCGCGGCGACGCCAACGTCACGATCATGATCGACGGCAAGCCCTCGGGCCAGTTCAGCGGCGAGGGCAAGGCCGACGCGCTGCAGGCCATGCCCGCCGACCAGATCGACCGCGTCGAGGTGATGACCAACCCGTCGGCCGCCTATCGTCCCGACGGTTCGGCCGGGATCATCAACCTGATCACCAAGAAGACCCAGAAGCCGGGCGTCAACGGCTCGGTCCGCTTCAACGTCACCCCGGACGGCCGCTACAACACCGGGATCAGCGCCACGCGCCGCGCGGGCAAGCTGACCCTGTCGGGCGACGCCGGCTATCGCCACGACACGCAGGAAGCCCGCCAGGAGATCGACCGCGCCACGCTCGACACCGCCAGCGGCAAGTTCCTGGTCAGCAGCCAGGACGCTGAAGTCGAGAACAAGGGCGGCATGGTCAATCTGCGCGGCGGCCTCGACTACGACCTCGACAAGCAGAACCGCCTCAGCGCCGAGATCCGCTATCGCGGCATGGGCTTCGACAGCGACATCGACGAGACCTATGCCGGCTTCGACGCCGCCGGCGCGCCGTCGCGATCGTACGTGCGCACCTCGACCGCCAAGATGGACCGCGACAACGGCGCGATCAGCGGCGACTGGCGCCGCCAGCTGAAGGGCGCCGAGCACGAGCTGACCGCCCATGTCGAGTACGAGATCACCAACTTCCAGCGCGACGCCAAGGCCTTCACCGACAACACGCCGGGCGTCGACCAGTATGAGACCATCGGCATCGGCGTCGACCAGACGCGGGCCAATTTCAAGCTCGACTACAGCAAGCCGCTGCCGGGCAGCGCCAAGCTGAAGACGGGGGTGGATCTCGAGGCCCAGACCAACAAGTACGACAATGACGGCGCGACGGGCCTCACCGCCGGCGGCCTGGTCGTCGATCCCAACCGCACCAACCGCTACGACTACGACCAGGACGTCTACGCGGCCTATGTCACCTATGAGCGGCCGTTCGGCGACTTCACGGTCCAGGGCGGGCTGCGGGCCGAGCAGGTGCAGATCAAGGTCGACGACATCACCCATGCGGTGAAGGCCGACAACGACTACTTCAAGCTCTATCCCACCTTGCACATGGGCTACACGCTCAGCCCCAGCCAGACGCTGTCGGCCAATTTCGCCCGCCGCGTCCAGCGTCCGGGGGCCCAGGACCTGCTGCCCTACCGCGTCTATCAGGACCCGTTCAACTACCGCCAGGGCAACCCCAACCTGAAGCCCCAGCAGACCGACAGCTACGAGCTGGGCTGGCAGTACCGCAAGGGCCCGGCCTACTACCTGGTCACCGCCTATTACCGCGAGAGCAGCAATGGCGTAACCGACGTGGTCAGCGATCTGGGCGGCGGCGTGCTGCTGACCACCCGCGCCAACCTGGCCACAAGCCGCAACGGCGGCCTGGAGATGGTGGCCAACGGCCGCCTGACGCCGAAGCTGACCTACAACGTCTCCAGCAACGTGTTCTGGAACGAGATCGACGCCTCCAAGCTGGGCTTCGCCGGCACGCGCTCGCTGACCGCCGTGTCGGGACGCGCCAACCTCAACTGGCAGGCGACACCCAAGGACTTCTTCCAGATCAACGCCTTCAGCTCGGGCAAGCGCCTGACGCCGCAAGGCCACCGCGAGCCGTTCCAGATGGTCAATCTGGGCTATCGCCGGAAGGTCAGCGACAAGCTCTCCTTCGTGGTCACCGCCCAAGACGTGCTGAACTCGTTCGAGGACACCGCGATCGTCGACACGCCCACGCTGCGCGACCGCACCACCCGCACGGCCAAGGTGCGCAGCGTGTTCTTCGGCTTCACCTACAATTTCGGCGGCGGCAAGCCGCGTCCCGAGCAGTTCGACTTCAGCGGCGGCGCGGTGGGGTAGAGGCTGGAGGTCCAGACCTGCAAATCCTTGTCATCCCGGAAGCCTCGCAGAGGCTGTCCGGGACCCAGGGGCCGACGCACTGCCGTGGCCCCTGGGTCCCGGCTCTCCGCTTCGCTGCGGCCGGGATGACAAGTTTAGGTGGCCGCCGCCAGCTTATCCGCGGTCCGGGTGTCGAAATCCCCCGCGTCATGCCGCTCATGCAGCTGGCTCGACGGCTCGCCGAAGGTGCGGTTGACCATCCGGCCGCGCTTGACAGCCGGCCGCGCGCCGATCTCGTCGGCCCAGCGGATGACGTTCTTGTAGTCCTGCACCGACAGGAACTCCCCGGCCTCGTACAGCAGGCCCTTGGCCATGCCGCCGTACCAGGGCCAGATGGCCATGTCGGCGATGGTGTAGTCGTCGCCGGCCACGAAGCGGCTCTCGGCCAGGCGGCGGTCCAGCACGTCCATCTGACGCTTCACCTCCATGGCGTAGCGGTCGATCGGATATTCCATCTTGTAGGGCGCGTAGGCGAAGAAGTGGCCAAAGCCGCCGCCCAGGAACGGCGCGCTGCCCATCTGCCAGAACAGCCACGAGAGGCATTCGGCCCGCGCCGCCGGCTCGGTCGGCAGGAAGGCGCCGAACTTTTCGGCTAGGTGGATCAGGATGGCGCCGGACTCGAAGATCCGGATCGGCTCGGGACCGCTGTGGTCGACCAGGGCCGGGATCTTGGAATTGGGATTGGCCGAGACGAAGCCGCTGCCGAACTGGTCGCCCGCGCCGATATTGATCAGCCAGGCGTCATACTCGGCGCCCGCATGGCCCAGGGCCAGCAGCTCCTCCAGCAGGATCGTCACCTTCACGCCGTTGGGCGTTCCCAGCGAATAGAGCTGCAGCGGATGCTTACCCACCTGAAGCGGCTTGTCGTGGGTGGGGCCGGCGATCGGCCGATTGATCGACGCGAACTTGCCGCCGTTCTCCTTGTTCCAGGTCCAGACCTTGGGCGGGACATAGACGGTGGCGTCGGTCATGGGAGCTCCTGATGGCGGTCGCGCGCTTGGGCGCGTCTCTCCAGAGCAATGTGGCGGCTCGCGCCGGACGGCGCCAGGGCCGGCGCCGGCTTTTGATCGCGAGGCGGAGGCGGGCCGCGCCTATCTGGTGCTCGCGCTCGCTCTTTTCCGGTCCTGGCGCGACCTCGCCTGTTGGCCATCTTCCTCTCCGCCATGGCAGCGCCTAGCCTCGACGCATGACCGATTGGCACCCTTATTTCGGATGGCGGACGGCGCTGCTGGGCGTGGCGATCTTGCAATCCCTGCTGCTGGCCGGAGCTCTGGCGCGAAATGCCGAGAACCGGGTGGCCAGCCGCTTCCTGGCGGCGGCTCTGGTCGTGATCGCCGGGCTGCTGACGCCCTACGCGATCGGCTTCGCAGGCGCCTATGACCGCTTCCGCTGGCTAACCTTTGCGCCCTTGGCGATTCCTGTGGCGCTGGGCCCGCTGCTCTATGGCTATGCCTACGCCTTGGCGGAGGGCCTTCCGATGAGACGGATGCGCTTGCACCTCGCGCCGGCCCTCCTGCAGGCTCTCTATTTTGCCGTCTGCTTCCTGATGCCCGAAGGGGCCAAGTGGCAATGGTACACAGGCGGTCACCGCGCTTGGGTCGCGCCGGTGTTCGACGGACTGGGGTTGCTGAGCCTGGCGGTCTACGCCTTTGCGATCGGCGGGGTGTTGAAGCGCTTGCGCGCAAGGCTGGCCAACCAGCGCAGCGACGACGACCGCTTCTCGGCCGATTGGCTGGGCCGGGTCCTGACGGCGATGTTGGCGGGGCTCGGCGTCAAGGCTGGCTTCTGGCTGTGGTCCGCGGTGGCCGGAGGCATCGACTATTTCCAGGAGACCGGCATGTACCTGGCCCTGGCGGTCGTCGGTGTCTATCTGGGCGTGGCCGGCTGGCGGCACGCCGCGCTGCCCGCGCCCCTGAGCGCCGCCCGCGAACCGATCGGGCCCGAGCCGATAGCGTCAGGACCCGTCGCACCGGACTGGCCCTCCGTCGCCCGGGACTTCGCCGATCGCACCCGTCAAGCCGACTGGTGGCGCGAGCCGGACCTGTCGCTGACGCGCTTGGCAAGGCGGCTGGGCACCAACACCGGCCGACTCTCCCGGGCCATCAATCTGGGCCTGGGGGTCAACTTCTCCAGCTTCGTGAACGGCTTGCGCGCGGAGGGCGTGGCGCAGGCGCTGGAAGCGGGCTCGGATTGCGATCTCCTGAGCCTGGCGTTCGACATGGGTTTCGCGTCCAAGGCCAGCTTCAACCGCGCGTTCAGAGCTCGGTTCGGCGTCTCGCCCTCTCAGTTCCGGCGTCGGGTCTCAGATCCTGCTTTTCTGGAGTCCGACGCGGAAATGAGGCGAGCCGCGCCGTGAGGCGGCGCATGGGCTGGGAACCTGTCGTGAGGATCCGTCCATGCCCCTGAACCGTCGTCGCCTGCTGCAGCTTTCAGGCGGGCTCGCCCTGAGCGCCGCCACGTCCGCCTGGGCGGACACCGTCAGCGACGACTGGAGCAGCGATGTCGCCATCCTGCGCCAGGCCTGGGAGACGATGCACCCCGGCGTCTATCGCTACAGCACGCCGCAAGAGGTCTCGGCGCGGCTGGATGGCTTGGCGCGCGCCTGGGCTGCGCCGGCGTCGTTCCGCGACCGCTTCCTGGCCCTGACCCGGGTCACGGCCTCGCTCCAGTGCGGCCACACCTATCCCAGCCCCTACAACAGCAGCGACGCGACGGTTGCGCGGCTCTATCCGGACCGATCGCTCGTACCGTTCCTGTTTCGATGGATCGACGGCCAGATGGTGGTGACCCGCGACGACACCAGCGCCGGGCTGCTCCCGCGCGGCGCGGCGGTCACCGCGATCGACGGCGTCGAGACCCGGGCGCTTCTGGAGCGGCTGATCCCTCTGGCCAGGGCCGACGGCTCCAACCGGGGCAAGCGCGTCAGCCTGATGGAGGCGCGCGGTGAGGACCGCTACGAGACGTTCGATATCCACCTGCCGCTGGTGCTGCCGCTAAGGGACGTCGCCACCTTCACCCTCGCCGACGGTCGCGTGGCGCCAGCGCCGCTGTTGACCCTGGCCGACCGCCGGGCCGGCTTCTCGGCGACGGTCGAGGTCGGCAAGGACGCCAATCCCTGGCGCCTGAGCAAGGGCGACGACGGCGTTCACCGGCTGACCATGCCCGGCTGGGCTCTCTACGAGTCGGGCTTCGACTGGCGGGCGTGGCTGGGCGGTGTGATGGACGATCTGTCGGGCGACGGAGCGCGGGGGCTGATCATTGACCTGCGCGGGAACGAGGGCGGCCTCGACTGCGGCAACGTCATCATCAGTCGCCTGATCGGGCGCGACCTGGCGCTGTCGCGCGACCAGCGCTGGACCCGCTATCGGACCGCGCCCGACGCCCTGCGGCCACATCTCAAGACCTGGGACCGTAGCTTCCTGGATTGGGGCGCGGCGGCGGTGGCGTCGCAGGAGCGGCCCGGCTTCTACCGGCTGACTCGTTATGACGAGGACGGCGAGACCAATCTCATCCGACCTGAGGGACGCCGCTTCAAGGGGCGGGTGGCGGTCTTGTGCGACGCGTCCAACAGCTCGGCCACCTTCGGCTTCGACCAGACCTGCAAGGACAACGGCCTGGCCGCCTTGGTCGGCCAGACCACGGGCGGCAACCGGCGCGGCATCAATGGCGGCGCCTTCTTCTTCCTTCAGCTGCCCGCCTCGCGGCTGGAGGTAGACCTGCCGCTGATCGCCAGCTTCCCCGCGACGCCCCAGCCGGACGCCGCGATCGAGCCCGACATCGCCGTTGTGACGACGGCGAAGGACATTGCCATGGGCCACGACCCGCAGATGCTGGCGGCGTCGAAATTTGTCATCCGGCGCTGATCTTGGACGCCCACAGTCGGGCGGTGCTCCAATGTCAGGTATTGGCGCAATCCAGCCAGGCGACCGCCGACAATACCCCCATGCCTCCACGAGCATAGAGGTCCCTGGCGGCCAACGATTTCAACGCCCTAGCCGCCGCATCCAGCGTCACGCTCCAAAATCGACGCCACCCCCGCCAAACCGCCCGTAGACTTCTCCTCGCCCCGTCGCAGGGGAGGGCGCGAAGCTGGCGACCGAAGCGCGCGACGGGGGCGGTCGTGCGGGTTTCAGAGGGCAGGGGACGTAAACCTGTCCATCGGGGGAAGGCCAAAGCCCCCGCCCGTCCGAAGGTTCGCTCCGGGTCCCTCCGGAATCGGCGTGGCTTGCAGCCCCAGGGCTGGGTCCGTCGCGAGGCAGGACCAACCCGGGTGGGGCAAAAGGCTGAACAGGCCTGCGCGCCCCGGCCAGAGGGATAACGATCGCGCGGAGCGCTCCGGCCACGGCCGAAACGGTACTCCTACACAAACTCATCCGGGCCTGGCCCGGACGCTCCGCCGCCTCCCCAACACTCGCCGGTGAAGATCGGCGAGGGCGCGAAGCCGTGTCCAAATTTACCTGTCATCCCGGCCAAGCGCGTAGCGCGCCGAGCCGGGACCGCAACAGGCTCGGTGCTTGCCGTGGTCCCGGGTCTTCCCCCGGCTTTCGCCGGGGTTCGCCCGGGATGACAACGGGGTCAGTGATTATGCCGCGGCAGCTTGCTGGCCAGGTCCTGGTACTTGACCGCGAACTCCAACACCCCGCCGGTTTCCAGCTGGCCCGTATGGGCGCGGTAGATTTCTTGCCAGGGGGTCATGGTCTCGGGGACGGCGGGAATGCCCTCAAGCCGGCGCTCGGCGATCACGGCCTCGTCCACCAGGGCGTCGCAGCGGCCGGTGTTAAGGTCGATGCGGATGGTGTCGCCGGTGCGCAGCCAGGAGAGGCCGCCGCCGATCGCGCTTTCGGGCGAGGCGTTGAGGATCGAGGGGCTGTCTGCGGTGCCCGATTGGCGGCCGTCGCCGAGAGTGGGCAGGCTCATGATCCCCTTCTTCAGCAGGTGATCCGGCGGCTGCATGTTGACCACCTCGGCCGAGCCCGGCCAGCCGATCGGACCCGCGCCGCGGATCACCAGGATGCAGTGCTCGTCGATGTTCAGCGCAGGGTCGTTGATGCGGGCGTGATAGTCGCCGGAGCCGTCGAACACGATGGCGCGGGCCTCGAAGATGTCTTCCTGGCCGGGCTTGGACAGGTAGCGGGCCCGGAAGTCGGCGCCGATGACGCTGGACTTCATGATCGCGAAGTCGAACAGGTTGCCCTTCAGCACCAAGAACCCGGCCTTCTCGGCCAGCGGTTCGGCGTAGGGGAAGATCACCTCGCGGTCCTTGGTCTCGCGACCCTCGAGGTTCTCGGCCATCGTCTTGCCGGTCACGGTCAGCACGTCGCCGTGCAGGCGGCCCTGCTGCAGCAGCTCCCACAGCACGGCGGGAGCGCCGCCGGCGCGGTGGAAGCGCTCGCCCAGATATTTGCCGGCCGGCTGCATGTTGACGATCAGCGGGATGTCATAGGCCGCGCGCCAGTCGTCGGCGGTGACTTCCAGGCCGGCATGGCGGGCCATGGCGGCGATGTGCGGCTGGGCGTTGGTCGAGCCGCCGGCCGCCGCGACCAGGGCGATGGCGTTCTCGAACGCCTTCTTGGTCAGGATGTCCTTGGGCTTGATGTCCTCATAGGCCAAGTCGACGATCCGCTGCCCGGTACGATAGGCCATCTGGCCGCGCTCGCGATAGGGGGCCGGGATGGCCGCGCAGCCGGTCAGGGACAGGCCCAGAGCTTCTGCGACCGCGTTCATGGTCGAGGCCGTGCCCATGGTGTTGCAGTGGCCGGCCGAGGGGGCGCTGTCCGACGCGCGCTGGATGAACTCTTCCTCGTTGATCTCGCCGGCCGCCAGCTTGCGGCGCGAGCGCCAGATCACCGTGCCCGAGCCGACCAGCTCACCGTCGTGCCAGCCGTCCAGCATCGGTCCGCCCGACAGCACGATGGCCGGGATGTTGACCGTCGTGGCGGCCATGATGCCGGCCGGCGTGGTCTTGTCGCAGCCGGTGGTCAGCACCACGGCGTCGATCGGATAGCCGTGCAGGGTCTCGACCAGGCCCAAGTACGACAGGTTGCGGTCCAGCGCCGCCGTCGGGCGACGGCAGTTCTCGAAGATCGGGTGGACCGGGAACTCCATCGGAATGCCGCCGGCGTCGCGGACGCCGTCGCGGATCCGGGTCACCAGGTCCAGGTGGATGCGGTTGCACGGCGAGATGTCGCTGCCGGTCTGGGCGATGCCGATGATCGGCTTGCCGCTGCGCAGCTCTTCGGGCGTGATCCCGTAGTTCATGAACCGCTCCAGATAGAGGGCGGTCATGTCGATGTGGTCGGGATTGTCGAACCAGTCGCGCGAGCGGAACCGGCGGGGTGTTCTATTCGGGGCGGTCAAGGCGCACCTCGTATTGGGGCTGGCCGGCGACGTCGACATCGACGGCGAACAGGCCGCCGGCTTCGGGATAGGCGGCGAGGTGCTCGTCGCTCAGTCCCTTGCGGGCGGTGGTGAAATAGAGGGTCTTCAGGTTGGGACCGCCAAAGCACGGCTTGGTGACATTGGGGACTGGCAGGGCGATCTTGTCGACGATCTCGCCTTCAGGCGAGAACCGCAGCACGCCGAAGCCGCCCCAGAGGGCCGTCCAGAGATAGCCTTGTGCATCGACCACCGAGCCGTCGGGCCAGGCGCCCTCGATCTCGACCTGGGCGAAGACGCGCTTGTTCGAGGTCGAGCCGTCCTCGGCCACGTCATAGGCCCAGATGGTCTTGGCCAAGGTGTCGGTGTGATAGAGCGTCTTGCCGTCCGGGCTGACGGCCGGGCCGTTGGTGATGCAGATCCCGTCGTCGATCTTGACGTGCGGGCCCTCGGCGTCCAGGCGGTAGAGCGCGCCGGTGGGAGCCTCTTCCTCGTCGTGCATGGTGCCGAACCACAGGCGGCCCTCGGCGTCGACGGTCGAGTCGTTGGGCCGGTTGTTCAGGTGGGCCGGCTCGATCTCGTCGAAATAGGTGAAGCTGCCGACTTTGGGATCGAAGAAGTGCCAGCCGCTCTTCAGGCCGGCCAGGAAGCCGTCGTCATCCTCGACCGGCGCGATGAACGTCACCTGGTCGGGCGCGTCGAAGGTCTGGGTGGCGCCGGTGGTCGGCTCGTAGCGATGGACCGCATGGCCCTTGATGTCGACGAACCACAGGGCGTCGCGGTGCCAGATCGGGCCCTCGCCGAGGGTGGCTTTCAGGTCCCAGACGCAGGTGGGGGTCGGCATGTTCGCATCCATAATTCTTGTCATCCCGGCCGTAGCGTAGCGCAGAGCCGGGACCCAGGGGCAACCGCTTTACGCCGGCCCCTGGGTCCCGGATAGCCTCTGCGAGGCTTCCGGGATGACAAGGCAATTTAGCGGCGCGACACGCGATGTTCTGGAGCCGTCTACCGCCAGCCGGCGTCGATCCAGTACTCATGGCCCGTGCAGAGCGAGGCGTCGTCAGACGCCAGGAACAGCACCAGAGACGCCACGTTCTCGGGGACCAGGCGGCCCTTCAGGCACTGGGCCTTGACGATCTCGGCCTCGCCTTCGGGCGTGTACCACTTCTCCTGGCGCTTGGTCTTGACGTTGCCGGGCACCACGCAGGTGACGCGGATGTCGTCGGGGCCCAGCTCGCGGGCCAGGGCCCGGGTCATGCCCTCGATGCCGGCCTTGGCGGTCTCGTAGAGGACCAGGTCCTCCAGACCCAGGTGCCAGCTGATCGAGCCGAAATTGATGATCGCCCCGCCGCCGCGCTTGGCCATGCCCGGCGCCACGGCCTGGGCCGCGAACAGCATGTGGCGCAGATTGACGCCCATGCGGTTGTCCCAATAGGCGGGCGTGATGTCGGCCAGCTTGTGACGGTCGTCATTGCCGGCGTTGTTGACCAGCACGTCGACGTCGCCGATTTCGGCCAGGGTGGCCTTCAGGCCTTCCAGGTCCATCAGGTCGCAATGCCTGTAGACCGGCGCGATGGCCGCGCCCGCCGACAGCTGCTCGACCAGGGCCGTGGAATCCTCGTCGGCGATGTCGAGGAAGATCACCTCGGCGCCCTGGCGGACGAAGCCGGCGGTCAGGCCGGCCCCTATGCCCGAGCCGCCGCCAGTGATGACGACCCGCTTACCCTTCAGGCTGGGATAGATGGCTGAGGACATTCGGCTTACGACCACGAATACGAGGTTTTGGTCTGGGTGAAGAACTCGACCGCCGCGAAGCCCTGCTCGCGGGCGCCGTAGCTGGAGCTCTTCGAACCGCCGAACGGCACGTGATAGTCGACGCCGGCCGTGGCCAGATTGACCATGGTCATGCCGGCCTTGGCGTGGCGCTGGAAGTGGCGGGCGTACTTCAGCGAGGTGGTCGCGATGCCGGCCGAAAGGCCGAACTCGACGCCGTTGGCGACTTCCAGGGCTTCCTCATAGTCCTTGACCCGGATGGTCGAGGCGACGGGGCCGAAGACTTCCTCGTTGTTGATCCGCATGTTGCGGTCGGTGTCGGCGATCAGGGTCGGCTGCACATACCAGCCGGGATTTTCCAGCTTCAGGCGCTCGCCGCCGGTGACGATGCGGCCGCCTTCGCCGGTGGCGATGTCGATGTACTTGTACGACGTCTCCATCTGGTCTTCGGAGACCGCCGGGCCGATCTGGGTGTTGCTGTCGAGGGCGTCACCCACGCGGAGCGCGGCGATCTTCTCGGCCAGCAGGGCCACGAACTTGTCGTGGATGCCGTCGGTCACAATCAAGCGCGAGCTGGCGGTGCAGCGCTGGCCGGTGGCGAAGAACGAGCCGTCCAGGGCGATGGCGACGGCGCGTTCCAGGTCGGCGTCGTCCAGCACGATCAGCGGGTTCTTGCCGCCCATCTCCAGCTGCACGCGGGCCTGGCGAGCGACGGCGGCGGCGGCGACTTGCGCGCCAACGCCCTGCGAGCCGGTGAACGAGACGCCGTCGACGTCCTTGTGCTTGATCAGGGCGTCGCCCATCGAACCACGGCCAAACAGCATGTTGAACACGCCGGCCGGAGCGCCGCATTCCTGCATGATGTCGGCCAGGACCGAAGCCGTCGCGGGCGTCGGGCCGGCGGGCTTGATCACCACGGTGTTGCCGAAGGCCAGGGCCGGAGCCGCCTTCCAAGCCGGGATGGCGATGGGAAAGTTCCAGGGGGTGACCAGGCCGAACACGCCGACGGCCTGGCGGTAGGTCTGGATCTCGACGCCCGGACGGGTGCTTTCCAGGTTCTGGCCGTGGCGACGCAGCGCTTCGCCGGCGAAGTACTTGAAGATGCGGCCGGCGCGGACGGTCTCGCCGATGCCTTCCGGCAGGGTCTTGCCCTCTTCGCGGGCGAGCAGCTTACCGATGTCGGCGCTGCGGGCGATGATGGTCGAACCCACCTTGTCCAGCAGGTCCGAGCGGACTTCCGGCGAGCTTTCCGACCAGGCCGGGAAGGCCTTGCGGGCGGCGTCGACGGCGGCGTCGACCTCGGCCGAACCGCCGTTGGGCACGTTGGCCACGACGTCGTTGGTGTTGGAGGGGTTCAGGCTCTGGGTCGGAGCGTCGGAGGCGACGCGTTCGCCGCCGATGTAATGGCGCAGGGTGTCGGTCATGCCGATCTCCTCGGAAAGTCGATTAGAGCAGGCCGCGGCCAGCCAGATTGCGGATGAGGGCCGAGATGCCGAAGGTCCACGGCTTGGCCTGGTCGCAGGTCGTGACCTCGTTCTCGAGGACGCCCAGCTTGGGCGTGGAGACGCGGACGCGGTCGCCGACCTTGTGGGTGAAGCCCTGGCCGGCCGTATCGCGGTCCTGGATCGGGGCGAACATGGTGCCCAGGAAGAGGGCGAAGCCGTCGGGATACTGGTGCTGCTTGCCGAACGCCTGGCCCGCGAGAACGGCGGGGTCACGGCTGATCAGGCTCATGTTCGAATGGCCATCCAGCACGAAGTTGTCGCGACCGGTGATCTTCAGCTCGACCTCGGCCGAACGGACGTCGTCCAGGCTGAAGCCGTCGTCGAACAGCCGCACGAACGGGCCGATCGAGCAGCTGGCGTTGTTGTCCTTGGCCTTGCTGAGCAGCAGGGCCGAGCGGCCTTCGAAGTCGCGCAGGTTGACGTCGTTGCCCAGCGAGGCGCCGCGGATCTGGCCTGAACCGTCGCACAGCAGCACGACTTCCGGCTCGGGGTTGTTCCAGTGGCTGTCATAGCGGACGCCGACATGGTCGCCCCAGCCCATCGACGACAGGGTCGGGCCCTTGGTGAAGATCTCGGCGTCGGGACCGATGGCGACCTCGAGGTACTGCGACCACAGCCCGTCCTTGATCAGGGTCTGCTTCAGGCGCTCGGCGCCCTCCGAGCCCGGATCGACGCTGCGCAGGTCGCCGCCCATGCTTTCGGACAGCTGCTCGCGGATCTTCAGGGCGGCGGCGGCGTCGCCCCGGGCGCGCTCCTCGATCACCCGCTCCAGGGTCGAGACGGCGAAGGTGACGCCGGCGGCCTTCAGGCATTGCAGGTCGACAGGAGCCAAGAGCTTGGCGGCCGCGCCCTCGGGGTTTTCCCAGACGGGGCGGACGTCCAGGGCCTCCAGCGGGCCCTTGTCCTCGCCGCGCGGCAGTTCAGCGCCCGGGCCATAGGCGTTCATCAAGTCGGCGACCGTGGGGGCGATCTTCGACATGTCCTCGATGCGCCCGCCGCGCACCAGCACGGGGGTCGGGCCGTCGCCGAAGTCGATGCGGCCCAGCAGGGTCGCGTCTTGCCAGTCATCCGGAAGGAATTGCGTCACGCCCACGGCGTCGTCTCCCCGTCTTCGAGCGTCTGAAAGCAGGCCACGCCCCGGGGCGACCGCGCTCGTTCATGTCAGCGCACTTGTTAGCGCTAACATATGGGGGCGCGCAAGCGGGGAGAACGGGATTGTCAGACCAATCCGCGCGGGAGGCTGGATTCTATTTCGGCGCGGGTCCCGACGAATCCCGCACGATCAGGGTGTGCGGATGCATCAGCTGCCTGGGCTCGCCCGAACCGTCGCGACGGCGGCGAATTTCTTCCAGCACCAGATCCACGGCCGCGCGGGCCATGGCGGCGATCGGCTGGTGGACCGTGGTCAGGGCCGGCCAGATGTTGGCGGCGATCGAGGTGTCGTCGAAGCCGACGATCGAGACGTCGCCCGGCACGTCCAGGCCCAGGCGGTGGGCCAGGCCCGCGGCGGCGGCGGCCATGTCGTCGTTGCAGGCGAAGATCGCGGTGGGCCGGCTGTCGCTGGCCAGCAGCCGCTCGGCGGCGTCCAGGCCCGAGCGATAGGTAAAGTAGCCCTGCTCGACGCGGACGTCCTCCTGCGGAATCCCGGCCGCCTTCAGAGCGGTCATGAAGCCGTCCAGGCGTTGCTGGCTGACCGTCTGGTTCGGATGGCCCTTGATGAAGCCGAAGCGCTTGTGGCCCAGGCTGATCAGGTGCTGGGTCAACTCGTAGGCGGCCGCCTCGTTGTCGATGCGAATGGTGGCCATGTCGCTGCTGGCGGTGCCGGTGGCGACCCCGACGGCGGCGGCGCCGGCCGCCTTCACCTCGGCCAGGACCTGGGGCGATTCGCACAGCGGCGGCGGCAGGATCAGACCGTCGACGCCGGTGCGCAGCAGGCGGGTCAGGGTGGCGCCGGCCAGTTCGGGCTCGGCGCACTTCTCGATGACCACCTGGGCGCCGGTGCGGCTGCTCTCGTCCAGCGCCCCGACCAGGAACTCCGACAGATAGCCCGTCGAGGGATTGTCATAGAGCAGGCCGATGCGGAACGGGGCCGAGCCGGCCAGGCTGCGGGCGGCGGGATTGGGCGCGTAGTTGAGGTCGGTGATGGCCTGTTCGACCAGGGCCCGGGTCTCTTCCTTGACGGTGGTCTCGCGGTTGATGACCCGCGAGACGGTCATGGGCGATACGCCCGCGCGAGCCGCCACGTCGCGAATCGTCGCGCTCTGGGTGGTGCGGCGCCGTTGGCGTTCCGTCGGTTGGTTCATGATGGTCCCGTCCCTTTGGGCGCGAAGACTAGACCGTTTCGGGCCGACGGTGGAAGACGGGGCGTTTTACGGCTCGCGGGGATGCTCTAAGCCTGGGTCATGAACCCTTTCGGCGTCCTCATTCTTACCGGCGGCGGCTCGCGGCGCATGGGCCAGGACAAGGCCGCGCTGGAATGGGGCGGCGTGCGGGCGGTGGATCGGCTGGCCGAGCTGGCGCGGATGCTGGGGGCTGAGCATGTGCTGACCGTCGGCGCGGACCTGGGCCTGCCGTTCGTGCCGGATCCCGAGTCCGGCGCCGGGCCGGTCGGCGGGGTGCTGGCGGGGGGGGCGGCGCTGCGGGAAGTGGGCTTGGCGCGAGCGCTGATCCTGGCCGTGGATGCGCCGACGATCACGGCCGAGGACTTGGCGCCGTTGCTGGCCGCCGCGGCGCCAGGCGCGGCGTTCGAGGGGTTGCCGCTGCCGATGGTTCTGTCGCTGACGGCTCTACCGGAGGAGGCGGAACCCGGTTGGCCGCTGCGGCGGCTGGTCGAGCGGGCGGGGTTGGCGGTGGTGGCTGTGCCGGCCGAGGCTGAAGCGCGGTTGCGGGGGGCGAATACGCCGGAGGAGCGGACCAATCTTCTCCCTTCCCCCTTGATGGGGGAAGGGCCGGGGATGGGGGTGAACGCGAAGCGTTCAACGACCTAGCCGGACCAGAAGCGAGGAATGGGGCCACCGCAGCGTCACCCCCATCCCAACCCTTCCCCCATCAAGGGGGAAGGGCTTTTAATACACGTCCCGCCGATAGCGCCCGGCGTCCGTCAGGCTCTCCAGCCCCTCCGCGCCCAGGATCTCGACCAACGCCGCGTGCACCTCCCGCGACATGCCCTCCAGCGAGCCGCAGACCAGGATCGTCGCGCCGTCCTTGACCCAATCGCGAACCTGAGCGGCGTTTTCCCGCAGACGATGCTGCACATAGATCCGCTCGACCTGATCGCGCGAGAACGCCAGGTCCAGGCGCGTCAGCACGCCGCCCAGCACCCATCCGCTCAGCTCTTCATGGTGGAAGGCGTCGTGGGCCGAGGTGCGCTCTCCAAACAGCAGCCAGTTGCGGCCGCGACCCTTGGCGGCGCGGGCCTTCAGGTGGGCGCGCAGGCCGGCCAGACCCGTGCCGGCGCCGATCAGGATCAGCGGAGCGTCGGTGTCGGGCGCGTGGAACGACCGGTTCACCCGCAACCGGGCGTCGAGGGTCTCGCCCAGCTTGGCGAAGCGGCACAGCCAGCCCGAGCCCAGGCCCGGCTTGCCGTCAGCGCGAGGCATCAGGCGGACGATCAGCTCGATCCCGCCGTCGGACGGCAACGAAGCGATCGAATATTCGCGATGTGGCAGGGCGGTGAGGCGTTCGCGCAGGGCTTCGTCGGACAGCCCGATCAGGGCGTCGATGGCGGCGGGTTCATGCGGGAGGCGGCGACCGGCCAGGACCTCGGTCATGGCGGCGTCCAGCTTCAGGCGAGACGCCAGGACGGCGACCTCGGCCGGATCATTGCGCGGCCCGATCTCGACGATGTCGCCAGCCGCCCAGTCGAGAGCGCCGTCTGCGGGCTCCAGCCGGATGTGCCAGGCCTCGCCGCCGGGGCTGCCGGGATTGAGCAGGCGACGCTCGGTCAGTTTCCACTGCCCATAGGCGGGGCGGCTCCAGTCCGGGGCGTCGGTGACGCCGGTCAGCACGCCCAGCTGCGACTGCCAGTGGCGCAGGGCCGCCTCGTCGCCGTCGTCGACCTCGACCCGGTCGAACAGGCGGCTTGCGCCGTGCTTGGCCAGCCAGGCGTCCAGCGAACGGCCGAAGGCGCAGAAGCGGGCGTAGCTGCTGTCGCCCAGGGCCAGCACGCCGTAGCGCAGGGCCGAGAGGTCGGACTCGCCAGCCATCACGTCGCGGATGAAGGCGCGGGCCGGGTCGGGGGCGTCGCCCTCGCCGGTGGTGGAGACCACGAACAGGGCGCGGCCGGCGGCGGCGAGATCGGCGGCGGTGACGGCCGACAGCTCGCGCAGGGTGACCGGCGCGCCGCCGGCGGTCAGGGCCTTGGCGGTCGCCTTGGCCAGTTCCTCGGCGAAGCCGGTCTGGCTGGCGAAGGCGACCAGCACGGGTTCGCCCGAACCGCTGGCCAGGGCGGCGGCCTCGCGGCGCTTGGCCCGCTTGCGCAGGGCCTCGCGCCCGGCGATCAGGCCGCAGAAGGCCAGCCAGGTCGCGGCGACAGCGCCGGCGGCGGCGTAGCGTCGGGTCTCGGGATCGAGGGCGGAGACGTCGATCATGCGTCGAGCATGGCTTGGAGGGCCGGCGACAGGCGTTCTTCCAGGCCAGTCTCCGCCTGGCTGACGATCAGGGCCGGCAGGTCGTGGGCGCCGGCGAAGGCCAGGGCCGCCTCGGGGCCCATCACCGTCAGGGCCGTGGCCCAGGCGTCGGCGTCCATGCAGGTCTTGGCCAGCACCGTGACGCTGACCACGCCATGGTCGCTGGGCGCGCCCGAGGCCGGGTCCAGCGTGTGGGCGTAGCGGCGGCCGTCATGGTCGAAGAAGCGGCGGTAATCGCCGGAGGTCGCCACTGACAGGCCGTGGAGGGCGACGATGGTGCGCTGGGCGTCATTGGCGGTAGGGGCGCGCTCCAGTTCGACCCACCAGGGTTGGCCGTCGGGCTTGGCGCCCGTGCCGCGCAGCTCGCCGCCCACTTCGACGAGATAGGACTTCACGCCGGCCCGCTCCAGCGCGGCGGCGGCCTGGTCGACGCCGAAGCCCTTGGCGATGCCGTTGAGGTCGAGGCGCAGACCGCCGGGTTGGAACAGGGCGTCGCCGTCCAGGGTCAGGCGCTTCCAGCCGCCGTTTTCGCGGGCGGCCTCGACGGCCTCGCGCCGCGGCGGTTCGCCGGAGAAGGGGCGGGGGCCGAAGCCCCACAGATCGCACAGGGCGCCCAGGGTCGGATCGAACGCGCCGTTCGTGGCGGCGGCGATCTCGATCGCGCGGCGCAGCACCGCGGCGGTGTTGGCGGGCAGCTTCGTCCAGCTTCCGGCCTCGGCGCGGTTGTAGCGCGACAGGTCCGACAGCGGCTCCCAGGGGCTCATCTCGCGCACCACGGCGTCGAGGGCGCGCTGGACCATGGCGGTCAGGGCCGGGATGTCGGCGGAGGCTTGCGCGGTCAGCTTCACCGACCAGGTCGTGCCCATGGTCTCGCCCGCGAGCGCATGCGCTACGCCGCCGAGCGGGCGGGCGGGGGGCGCGGTGAGGAGGGGGACGAGGACACGGGTCATTCAGTGCTCAACAAAAACCTTGTCATCCCGCAAGCCTCGCAGAGGCTATCCGGGACCCAGGGGCCGGCGCAGTGCGGTTGTCCTGGGTCCCGGCTCTCCGCTTCGCTGCGGCCGGGATGACAAGCTATTTTGCTTCTCTTAGATCTTACGGCCGTTGGGCTTCGATCGTGGCCGTGTAGCTGGCGCTATAGCCGTTGCCGGCCAGAGCGGTGGGCGGACCGCCGGGCGCGCCGCCGGGGCCACCCGGACCCATGCCGCCCGGAGCGCCGCCGCCCGGACCGCCCGGACCACCGGGAGGGCCACCGCCTTCACCGCCGGCGCGCCGGCCGGTTTCGCCGGTGCGGACGGTGGCGTTGATCCAGTACATGCCGGCTTCCGGCAGGGTGAACTTCACGACGCCATCGGCGCCGGTCTTCACCTTGATGTCGGGACGCGGGCTGTAGCGCGAGCCGCCTTCGGCGATCGTCACTTCCAGGTCGGCGGCGGGCTTGCCGTCGATCAGGAACTTGAAGCTGGCGGCCTCGCCGGCGACCAGGTCGTTGGGGTGGGTGATCGGAACCAGTTCCAGGCCCTGGCCGGTCGGCTTGAAGACCTCGGTGCTGGGCTTGTCGCGCGTGACGAACACTTCGTTGCGGTTGAAGCTCTTGATGGTCTTCAGGTCGGCGGCGCCGGCCGGCACCTGGGCGGCGAAGTCGGCGGGCGTGCCGCGGAAGCGCTTGACCTGGCCGTCCTGGGTGTAGCTGGCCATTACGTTCTGGCTGGCCGAGCCGATCTTCCAGGTGCCCGGCTTGGTCAGGGCGACGTCGAAGGTCGAGCGGTACTTGCCGGTCGCGCCGTTCTGGATCTTCTCGACCGAGCCGTCCGGCGCGTAGGCGACGACGCCATCCAGGCGCATGGCATTATGGTCGGGATAGAACAGTTCGTTGGAGATGGCGGCGTCGAACGTCACCCAGACGTCGCCGGCCAGCACGGTGGCCGACGGCACGATCCAGCCGCGGTGGGCGTTGGCGGCCAGCGGCAGGGCCAGGGTCAGGGCCGCGGCGCTGACGGCGAGCAGGTGTTTGCGAAGGCTCATGGCTAGGGCTTCCTGACTATTTGACGGAGACGGTGACGGCGCCGACTTCGGCCGTCCCCTTGACGGTGGCGGGCTTGCCCGGCTTGCCCCAGACGAAGGGCACGCGGACGGCTTCGTGGCCGCCGACTTCGCGAGCCGCCTCGACCACCAGGTTGTATTGGCCGGGCTTGAGGTCCTTCAGGGCGCCCTTGGCGCCGCTGAACACGACCTTCTGCGGGCCCGGGGCGCGCGTGGCGCCGGTGACGCCGTCGATCGGGAAGGTCAGCTCCCGGCCGGCCTTGCGCCACCACTGGCGCATGTCCTTGAGCCACTTGACGCCTTTGTCCTCGCGGGAGTCGGCGTCGTACCAGACGGCCAACGTGCCGGCGGCCGAGGCGTCGGCGGCCTCGATCCAGATGGCCACGTAGGGCTTGTGATACTCGGCGACCGTCAGCTTGGGCACCTCGACGGTGACGTTGAGATCGGCGGCCATGGCCGGGGCTGCGGCGCCGACAGCGGCGCCGGCGAAGGTCAGGAGGGAGACGGAACGCTTCACGGATATCACCTCAGAGGTGGACAAAAAGGATGATGAGAATGACGGGCGCGGCCAGGCCCGCCGCGACCAGCGGCCATGTCAGGGGGCGAGCCCTCGCATGGAATTGCAAGAGGATCAGGCCGGTGACCGTGAAGATCACACAGGCCGCCGCGAAGATGTCGATGAACCAGCCCCAGGCCTTGCCGGCGTTGCGGCCCTTGTGCAGGTCGTTGAGCAGGCTGATCGCGCCGCGCGTGGTCTTCTCGTGCTCGACGGCGCCGGTCTCGCGGTCGATCGACAGCCAGGCGTCGCCGCCGGGACGGGCCAGGGCGACATAGACCTCTTCGGCGGTCCACTCGCCCTCGCGCCCGGCGACCTCGGCCCCGACGGTCTTGTCCAGCCAAGGCTCCAGCGCGACGGGCAGGGGGCGCTTACCTTCTTCCGGGCCCTTGGCCAGGTCGGCCATCAGGTTGGGCGGCAGGGTCGCCTTGCGGCTGACCACCACGGGCTTGGCCTCGATCTGGCCGGCGTGGTTGAGGGTGATCCCGGTCACCGCAAACAGCAGCATGCCGATCAGGCTCAGCGCCGCGCTGATCCAGTGCCACTGGTGCAACTGCTTGAGCCAGAACGAACGGCGATGCTGGGCGGTGGCGGTCGACACGAGAGGCGGGCTTCGAACCTTGAGCGAGGATGGGTCGTCCTTACTTGAGAACGGTTTGCAATAGCAAGCATCATCCCGTCGCATCCTTTTGTTACGCGAAGATTTCTGCATGTCATGACCTACGCACTGCACTACTGGCCCGGCATCCAGGGGCGAGGCGAATTCGTCCGTCTGGCGCTGGAAGCGGCGGGCGCGGCCTATGTCGACGTGGCGCGCGAGCCCAAGGGCGAGGGCGGCGGTGAAGGCGCGTTGATGAAGGATTTGGGCGATCCCAAAAATCCCCGCGCGTCGTTCGCGCCGCCGTTCCTCGTCGACGGCGACGTCGTGATCGGCCAGACGGCCAACATCCTGCTCTATCTGGGTCCGCGCCTGGGCCTGGCGCCGGACGGCGAAGGCGACCGGATCTGGGTCAACCAGCTGCAGCTGACCATCGCCGACCTGGTGGCCGAGGCCCACGACACCCATCACCCGATCGGCCTGTCGCTCTATTACGAGGACCAGAAGGCCGAGGCCGAGCGGCGCTCCGAAGAGTTCCGCCAGCAGCGGATCCCGAAGTTCCTGGCTTGGTTCGAGCGAGCGCTCGAACGCTCGTCCGGTGACTGGCTGGCGGGGAGCGCGCTGAGCTATGCCGACCTGTCGCTGTTCCAGGCCTTCGAGGGGCTGAGCTATGCGTTTCCGCAGACGATGACGGCCTTGGCGGACAAGCACCCGAAGGTGCTGGACCTGCGCGATCGTGTTTCAACCCTGCCGCGCGTGGCCGACTATCTGGCCTCGCCGCGCCGGATATCGTTCAACGAGATGGGGATATTCCGACACTACGCGGAGCTCGATCCGGCGTGAGTCTCGCATCACGCCGTTCTGGCAACTTGGCCTCGACAAGCCGCCATTTACACAAGAAACATTCCGCCCTCTGACCGCCGGGAGCACGCCGGCGGACCGCATTGGGGTGTTTCGTGAAAGCGCTGTTCTTCTCTGTCTCGGTTCTGACCCTGGCCGCCCTGAGCGGAAATGGGGCCGCCGTCGCCCAGCAATTGCCGCAGCCGTCGGCGCCGACGCCGGCCATCGCCGAGCCGCGCGACGTCGCCTATCCGGGCACATTGAAGCTGTCGGTCGACGCCACCGACCTGGACCGCAAGATCTTCGACATCCGCGAGACCATTCCGGTCGCCCAGCCCGGCAAGTTCACGATCTACTATCCGCAATGGGTTCCGGGCGGCCACTCGCCGCGCAACGACCTGGACAAGCTGGCGGGCCTGGTGATCACCGCCAACGGCCAGCGCCTGGCCTGGACGCGCGACCCGGTGCAGGTGTTCGCCTTCCACGTCGAGATCCCGGCCGGCGTCACCGAGATCCAGCTGTTCTACCAGTTCCTGTCGCCGGTCGAGGCCAAGGTCGGCCGCCAGGTGATGACGCCCGACATGCTGAACCTGCAGTGGCTGCAGATGGGCATGTATCCGGCCGGCTACTTCACCCGCCAGATCCCCGTCGAGGCCAGCGTCAAGCTGCCGGAAGGCTTCCAGTTCGCCTCGGCGCTGGAAGTGGCCAAGACCGAAGGCCAGGTCACGACCTTCAAGACCACCTCCTTCGAGACCCTGGTCGACTCGCCGATGTTCGCCGGCCGCTACTTCAAGTCCGTCGACCTGGATCCGACCGGCCCGGCCCGCGTGCGCCTGAACATGGTGGCCGACCGTCCCGAACAGCTGGAGTTCAAGCCCGAGCAATTGCAGATCCACAAGGATCTCGTTCAGCAGGCCTACAAGCTCTACGGCTCGCACCACTACGACCACTACGACTTCCTGGTGGCGCTGAGCGACCAGCTGGGCGGCATCGGCCTGGAGCATCACCGCTCCAGCGAGAACCGCGTCGCGCCCAAGTACTTCCTGGACTGGGAGAAGTCCTATGTCGGCCGCGACCTGCTGGCCCACGAATACACTCACTCGTGGAACGGCAAGTTCCGCCGCGCCGCCGACCTGTGGACGCCCACCCTCAACACCCCGATGCGCGACAGCCTGATGTGGGTCTACGAGGGCCAGACCCAGTACTGGGGCTATGTGCTGTCGTCGCGCTCAGGCCTGCTGAACAAGCAGCAGACCCTGGACGCCATCGCCATGACCGCCGCCCTCTACGACAACCGCAAGGGTCGCGAGTGGCGCAGCGTGGCCGACACCACCAACGACCCGATCATCGCCAGCCGCAAGCCGCTGTCGTGGCTCAGCTACCAGCGCAGCGAGGACTACTATTCCGAAGGCCAGCTGGTCTGGCTCGACGCCGACACGCTGATCCGCGAGAAGACCGACGGCAAGAAGTCTCTGGACGATTTCGCCAAGGCCTTCTTCGGCGTCGATAACGGCTCCTACGTGCCGCACACCTACACCTTCGAGGACGTGGCCAAGACGCTGAACGACGTCGTGCCCTACGACTGGACCAGCTTCCTGAAGACCCGCATCGAGGGCTTGTCCGAGCATGCGCCGCTGGATGGCCTGACCCGCGGCGGCTACAAGCTGGTCTATACCTCGACCCCGGCCGACTACTTCAAGACGTCCGAGACCCGGGCCAAGAACACCAACCTGGCCTATTCGCTGGGCCTGACGGTGGGCTCGGACGGCGTGCTCAGCGACGTGCAGTGGGGCGGCCCGGCGTTCAAGGCCGGCCTGACTCAGGGCCTGACCGTGGTGGCGGTCAATGGCGAGGCCTTCGACTCCGACAAGCTGAAGGACGCGGTCAAGGCCGCGGCCAAGCCGGAAGGTCCGCTGGTCGAGCTGCTGATCAAGGACGGCTCGCGGTACAAGATGGTCAAGATCGACTATCGCGGCGGCCTGCGTTACCCGCGTCTCGAGCGCGTGGCCGGAACCCCGGCCCGCCTTGATGATATCCTGGCGGCGCGCAAATAAGTCGCAATACACGCTTGGGTCGTTTTGTCGCTGGTCGAAAGGCGACTTGCGACAAAATGGGGAAGGGCGCCTAGCCGACATTTCGCCTAGGGTGTCTTTGTTCAAGTCCCCCTCTAAAGCGTACCAAGTCTCCTGATTGTGTATCCCCCAAGTGAAAGGGCCCGCCTTGCCCAGGCGGGTCCTTTTTCTTTGCCCGCGCGGCGCGTTTGGGCGCTTGACGCCGACCTTGGCCCAGCCAGACTGCCCGCCTGCCTTTTCAAGGCGCGGGGGCCCGCCAATGTCCGACTTTCATCCCAAGCTCGATCGGCGCCAGATCATGATGGGGGCCGCGGCGACCGCGCTGGGCGCGGCGCTTCCGGCCAACGCCTCGCCGGCCAGCGACCAGCTCTACAAGTTGTTCGACGCCTTCTTCGACGAGGATCTCAGCGACAATCCCGAGCAGGCCACCAATCTGGGCCTCGACATCGGCTCCCATGCCGACGCGCGCTCGAAGCTGGGCGACCGTTCGATCGCCGGCTGGATGAAGGACCGCGTCGAGCCGGGCCAGCGTGTTCAACGCCTGAAGGCCCTCGACCGCAAGGCGCTGACCGGCGACGACGCCGTCAACTACGACACCGCCATGTTCCAGTACGAGAGCCGGGCGGCGGCCGGGAAGTTCGACTACGGCGCGATCAGCCAGCCGTTCGTGGTCACCCAGCTCTACGGGTCCTACACCCAGGTCCCCAGCTTCCTGGACACCAAGCACGCCATCGCCTCGAGCGCCGACGCCGACAGCTATCTGGCTCGCATGGCCGCCTTCGCCACGGTGCTGGACCAGGAAAGCGAACGGGTCGCCGCCGACGCCGGCAAGGGCGTGATCCCGGCGGATTTCATGCTGGACAAGGCCATAGCCCAGCTCGGCAAGTTCCGCAGCCAGCCGGCCGAAAAGAACGTGCTGGTCGCCTCGATCACCCGGCGCGGGAAGCCCTATGGCGAGTATGAGAGCAAGGCCACGGCGGTGCTGAACGACGCCGTCAATCCGGCCATCGAGCGCCAGATCGCCGCCCTGACCGCCGCCCGCGCCAAGGCGACCCACGACGCCGGCATCGGTCGCCTCAAGGACGGTGAGGCCTTCTACGCGGCGCTGCTGAAGATCTACACCACCACCGACAAGAGCCCCGAGGAGGTCCACCGCCTGGGCCTGGAGGAAGGCGCGCAGATCAGCGCCAAGATGGACGAGATCCTCAAGAAGCGCGGCCTGACGAAGGGAACGGTCGGCGAGCGCGTGGCGGTGCTGAACGCCGACCCGGCCCAGAACTATCCCAACACCGACGAGGGCCGCGCGGTGATGCTGGCCTATTGCAACAAGCTGATCGCCGACCTGCAGCCCAGGCTGCCGCAATGGTTCGGCATCACGCCCAAGACCCCCGTCGAGGTGCGGCGGGTGCCGGTCTATACCGAGGCGGGCGCGGCGGGCGGCTATTACGAGCGGCCGGCCCTGGACGGCTCGCGACCAGGCGCCTTCTACATCAACCTGCGCGACACGGCCGAGCGCCCGCGCTGGTCGCTGCCGACCCTGACCTACCACGAGGCCGCGCCGGGCCATCACTTCCAGTTGGCGCTGGTCGCGGAAAGCAGGCTGCCCAAGCTGCGTCAGAACATGGGCTTCTCGGCCAACACCGAGGGCTGGGCGCTCTACGCCGAACAGCTGGCCATGGAGATGGGCCTCTATGACGGCGACGACCTGGGCCTGCTGGGCATGTACCAGGCCCGCCTGTTCCGCGCCGGCCGCTGCGTGGTCGACACCGGCATCCACGCCAAGGGCTGGAGCCGCGAGCAGGCCATTAAGTACATGGTCGACACCGGCGGCGAACCCGAAGGCCGCATCACCAGCGAGATCGAACGTTACTGCGCCCGTCCGGGCCAGGCGTGCTCGTACAAGGTCGGCCACACGGTCTGGGTCAATGCGCGCGAGCGGGCCAAGCAGCGGCTAGGGGCGAAGTTCGACATCCGCAAGTTCCACGACAAGGGTCTGCTGACCGGTCCCGTGCCGCTGACGGTGCTGGATCGGGTGCTGGACGGGTGGATGGGGTAGCAACTCAATATTCTTGTCATCCCGGAAGCCTCGCAGAGGCTGTCCCGGACCCAGGAGCAACCGCGTTGCGTTGGCTCTGGGTCCCGGCTCTCCGCTTCGCTGCGGCCGGGATGACAGGATTTGTTGTGATTGAGGAAGGATCGCCATCTCGGTAATGAGACCGGTACCATTCTCTTCTTGAGTGGTCTGACAACCTCCCCCATAGTGCCGGCCAAGGCGACGCCCAAGTCGCCAAACTATGCGCACTCCGGGGAAACGAACCAGATGACTCAAGCCATCACCCGCCGCCTGTTCGGCGCGAGCCTCGCCGCGATCGCCGCCGCCACCGCGCCCGGCGTATCCCTTGCCGCGCCAAAGGCCGCCGGCGACAAGCCGCTCTACAAGGATCCGACCCAACCGGTGGACGCCCGGGTCAAGGACCTGCTTGGCCGCATGACGATCGAGGAAAAGGCCGCCCAGCTGATCGGCATCTGGCTGACCAAGGCCCAGATCCAGACGCCGGAGGGCGACTTCTCGCCCGAGACCGCAAGCAAGAACTTCCCCAACGGCCTGGGCCAGATCTCGCGCCCGACCGACCGCCGGGGCCTCAAGCCCGCCACCGTGGTCGACGCCGCCGCCGGGGCCGAGGACGGCTCCAAGGGCCGAAACGCCCCCGAGACCGCCCGCTACACCAACGCCGCCCAGAAGTGGGCCGTGGAGAAGACCCGGCTGGGCATTCCGATGCTGATGCATGACGAGTCGCTGCACGGCTATGTGGCGCGCGACGCCACCAGCTTCCCGCAGGCCATTGCTCTGGCCTCCACCTTCGACACCGAGCTGGTCGAGAAGGTGTTCGCAATGGCCGCCAAGGAGATGCGCGCCCGGGGTTCCAACATCGCGCTGGCGCCCGTGGTCGACGTGGCCCGCGACCCGCGCTGGGGCCGGATCGAGGAGACCTATGGCGAAGATCCGCATCTGTGCGCCGAGGTCGGCCTGGCCGCCATCCGCGGCTTCCAGGGCAAGACCCTACCGCTGGCCAAGGACAAGGTGTTCGTCACTCTCAAGCACATGACTGGTCACGGTCAGCCCGAGAACGGCACCAATGTCGGCCCGGCCCAGATCGCCGAGCGGACGCTGCGCGAGAACTTCTTCCCGCCGTTCGAGCGGGCCGTGACCGAGCTGCCGGTGCGCTCGGTGATGCCGTCGTACAACGAGATCGACGGGGTGCCCTCGCACGCCAACCACTGGCTGCTGACCGACATCCTGCGCAAGGAATGGGGCTATCAGGGCTCGGTCCAGAGCGACTATTTCGCCATCAAGGAAATGACCACCCGCCACCAGCTGTCGGACAAGCTGGCGGACGTGGCGGTGATGGCCATGCATGCCGGCGTCGACGTCGAGCTGCCCGACGGCGAGGCCTATGTCCTGCTGCCGCAACTGGTGAAGGAAGGCCGCGTGCCGCTGGCCGAGGTCGACGCCGCCGTCTCGCGCGTGCTGAAGATGAAGTTCGAAGGCGGCTTCTTCGAGAACCCCTATGCGGACGAGAAGACCGCCGACGCCAAGACCAATACGCCGGAGGCTATCGCTCTCGCCCGCGAGGCCGCCCGTAAGGCGGTGGTGCTGCTGAAGAACGACAAGGGCGTGCTGCCGCTGGACGGCAAGAAGATCAAGCGTCTGGCCCTGCTGGGCACCCACGCCAAGGACACGCCGATCGGCGGCTACAGCGACGTGCCGAAACACGTGGTCTCGATCCACGAGGGCCTGACCGCCGAGGCCAAGGCCGCCGGCTTCGCGCTCGACTACGCCGAGGCCGTGCGCATCACCAAGAGCCGCTCGTGGTCGGCCGATCCGGTCGACGCCGCCGATCCGGCCGAGAACGCCAGGCTGATCGCCGAGGCCGTCGAGGTGGCCAAGAAGGCCGACGTGGTCGTCATGGTGCTGGGCGACAACGAGCAGACCAGCCGCGAGGCCTGGGCCGACAACCATCTGGGCGACCGCGACAGCCTGGATCTGGTGGGCCAGCAGAACGATCTGGCCAAGGCGATCTTCGATCTCGGCAAGCCCACCGTCGTCTTCCTGCTCAACGGCCGTCCGCTGTCGGTCAATCTGCTGGCCGAGCGCGCCGACGCCCTGGTCGAGGGCTGGTACCTGGGCGAGCAGACCGGAAACGCCGCCGCCGACATCCTGTTCGGTCGCGCCAATCCGGGCGGCAAGCTGCCGGTCAGCATCGCGCGCGGCGTCGGCCAGCTGCCGATCTTCTACAACCGCAAGCCCACCTCGCGCCGGGGCTATCTGTTCGACGAGAAGACCACGCCGCTCTATCCGTTCGGCTTCGGGCTTTCCTACACCAGCTTCGATATCTCGGCCCCCCGCCTGGCCAAGGCCAGCATCGGCGAGGGCGAGAAGGTCACGGTCGAGGTCGACGTCGCCAACACCGGCAAGGTCGCCGGCGACGAGGTGGTGCAGCTCTACATCCACGACGTGGCCGCCTCGGTGACCCGTCCGCTGCTGGAGCTGAAGCACTTCAAGCGCGTCACCCTGGCGGCCGGCGCCAAGACCACGGTGGCGTTCGAGGTCACGCCGGCGGACCTGTCGATGTGGAACCTCGACATGAAGCGCGTGGTCGAGCCAGGCGCGTTCCAGATCATGGTCGGGCCCAACTCGGCGGATCTGAAGAAGGTCACGCTAACGGTGGTGTAAGATGTTCCCCTTCTGGGGGAGTCGTCGCGAAGCGACTGAGGGGGCGTCTCGGCTTAGGCCGCGTCGCCCCCTCCGGCCCGCTGGGCCACCTCCCCGGAGGGGGGGAGGATCTATCTCGGTGAGTGAGCCATGCGCCAACTGATCCTCGGACTGACCGCCGCAACTCTGCTGGCGTCGCCCGCCGCCGCCCAACTGCGGCTCAACGCCCTGTTCTCGGACCACGCGGTCGTCCAGCGCGACCGGCCGTTGCCGGTGTTCGGGACCGCCAGGCCGGGCGAGACCGTCACGGTGTCATTCGCCGGCAAGACCGCTTCGGCCAAGGCCGGCGCCGACGGCGCCTGGCGCGCCGACCTGCCAGCGTCGCCGGCGGGCGGTCCCTATGTTCTGAGCGCCAAGGCCGGCGAGGTCGAGCAGACGGTCCGCGACGTGCTGGTCGGCGACGTCTGGCTGTGCTCGGGCCAGTCGAACATGGAGTTCAAGGTCAGCGCCGCCAACAACGCCTGGAGCGAAACCAACGGCGCCAACAACGACCTGATCCGGATGGCGACCATAGAGAAGGCCGATGCCCGCGCGCCCAAGGCCGACTTCGCCAAGCCGCCGGCCTGGAAGGCCACCAGCCCGTCCACGGTCGGAGAGTTCTCGGCCGTCTGCTACTATTTCGCCCGCGAGCTGCAGAAGGCCCAGAAGGTCCCGCTGGGCCTGGTCCACGCTTCGTGGGGCGGCTCGGCGATCGAGGCCTGGTTGTCGCCCAAGGGCCTGCGCGCCGTTGGCGGTTTCGACGCCGCCATCGACACCCTGAATCTGTCGATCAAGGATCCCGCCGCCGCCAACCGCCGCTGGGGCCAGACCATGGCTGACTGGTGGAGCGCTCATCATGCGGGCGAGCCCGCGTCCGCCGCGCCGTGGACCGGCGCGCCCGGCGACTGGACGCCAGCCCCCAAGGACCTGGGTGTCTGGGAGGCCTGGGGCGTCCCGGCCCTGGCCGCCTTCAACGGCGTGGTGTGGTTCAGGACCGAGGTCGAGCTGACCGCCGCCCAGGCCGGCCAGGCCGCGACACTGAACGTCGGCGCGGTCGACGAGATCGACACCACCTATGTCAACGGCGCGGCGATCGGGGCGACCTCGGGCGCCTGGCTGGATCGTTCCTACAGACTGGCGCCGGGCGCGCTGAAGGCCGGCCGCAACGCCATCGTGGTCTCCGCCTACGACACGTACGCCAATGGCGGAATGTATGGCGATCCCTCGAAAAGGGTCCTGGTGCTGGCTGATGGAACCCGCTTGCCGCTGGAGCGCTGGGACTATCGCATCGAACCCAAGACCAGCGGCGATCCGCCCCGTGCGCCTTGGGATACGCTGTCGGGCGTCTCGACCCTCTACAACGGCATGCTGGCGCCGATGGGCCCCTACGCCTTCAAAGGCCTGGCCTGGTACCAGGGCGAGAGCAATGTCGGCCGGGCGTGGGTCTATGACCGCCTGCTGACCGCCCTGATGGCCGAGCGTCGCGAAGGGCAGTCGCCTGACATGCCGATGCTGGTGGTCCAACTGGCCAACTTCGGCTCCTTCGCCACCGAGCCGACCTCTTGGGCGACCGCGCCGCTGCGCGAGGCCCAGCGCCGCGCCGTGGCCCGCGATCCGCACGCCGGCCTGGCCGTCACCATCGACATCGGCGATCCGGGGGACATCCACCCTACAAACAAGCAGGAGGTCGGCCGTCGCCTGGCCTTGGCCGCGCGCCGCATCGCCGGCGAGCCGGTGATGACCGGGCCAGCGCCGGTCTCGGCCCGGCGGACGGGTGAGACGGTGGTGGTGACCTTCGACCAGGTCAATGACCGCCTGCTCTCGCGCAGCTCCGATCGCCTGATCGGTTTCGAGCTGTGCGACGCGGCCAGCAAGGGCTGCCGCTGGGCCGACGCCCGCATCGACGGCAAGACGGTGGTGATCCCGGTCCCGCCCGGCGCGGCCGCCGGCCGCGTCCGCTACGGCTGGGCCGACAGCCCGACGCTCAACTTCTTCGACGCCGCCGGCCTGCCGGCCACGCCCTTCGAGATCGACGTGAAGTAGTTAAGGCGCCGCTTGGCAAGGCGATGGCAAGGACTCCTGGGGCAGGATCGCGCCATGCGTAACACCCCGTCCCCCAAGATCGCTCCAGGCGACACCGTCGAGATCGTGCAGCCCTGCCGTGGCCGCGTGCGCGGCTCGGTGCTCTATGCGGGTTCCGGCCTCGCCGAGGTGACCTACCGTGTCGAGAGCGGCAAGACTCGCGTCGCCATCCTCGACTGCCGAGACCTGACGCCGGGCGAAGCGACGAAGTGGGCCTTTGATCCGACCGGACGGAGCAAGGCGGCTTAGGGGCGTCGACGCTGGTCCGCCGATGTCGGCATAGGGCGGGTTGGGGAAGTTCCCCACACTTCAAATAAACCTACGTCATTCCGGGCCTTGTGCCCGGAACCCCTCGTTCAGTTTGCACGTGAAGCGCCAGCGGCGTGCTGAGCACGCCGCCCCTTCCGCACCTACAGCGGACAGAGAGGTCCCGGGCACAAGGCCCGGGATGACGTGTGTCTTTTAGCGAAGGCTTCAACGCCAACGCCCAACATCGGTCGAAAACCGACCCATTCTCCACGATGAGCCTGAGCCCTAGATCGCCACCCGCTTGGCGATGGCGTTGCGGCGGGCCTTGGTTTCCTGCTGGGCGCGCTGGACGGCTTCGGTTTCGGTTGCGTGCAGCAGGTGGTCGATCACCCGTTCCAGGTGGTCGCGCATGGCCTGGCGGGCGGCGTGTGGGTCGCGGGCCTGCAGAGCGTCGAAGACGCGCTTGTGCTCGTTGATGCGGGGCTCCAGGCCCATGCCGCGCGCGCGGGTCAGAATGTTGCGAGCCAGAGGCGAGCGGTTGCGCCAGTCCCACAGGTTCTCGATGGTGGCGATGATCGCGCCGTTGCCGGTGGCCCTGGCGATGATCATGTGGAACTCGCGGTCGGCGTCCTCGCCGCGGATTTCCTCTTCCTCGTGCATGCGGACCATCAGCGCTTCCAGCTGCGCCAGCTGCTCGTCGTCGATGCTGGTGGCGGCCAGGGCGGCGGCCTCGCCCTCGAACAAGCGACGGGCCTCGATCAACTCGAAGGCGCCGATCTCGAAATCGACCTCGGCGCTGGGCGCGGCGGGGCGGACATTGCCGGTGACATAGATGCCCAGGCCGTGGCGGGCCTCGATCATGCCCAGCATTTCCAGGGCGATCATGGCCTCGCGCAGGGTGGGGCGGCTGACCCCGAACTGCTCGGCCAGTTCGCGCTCGGTCGGCAGGCGGTCGCCAAGCTTGTATTGCCCGGCCTCGATGGCGTCGGCCACGGAGTCGGCGATACGGCGGTAGAGCTTGACGTTGTTTTCGGTCATGCGGGTCTCAAGGGCGCGGACGCCGGATCAGATCGTTCTCACCTCGATTATCACGCAGATTCTCCGACTTCGCTGCAATTTTCACCGGTAGCGCAGGGTTTCAGCGATGAGCCTCACCAGTCATGCATCGAGCCGTCCTCGCGACGGGCGACGGGCAGATAGGCGCGCTTGTAGGGATGGCCGGCGGCCAGGGTCTCGTCGATATCGACGCCCAGACCCGGCGCCTCGCCGGGATGCAGCATGCCGTCGCTGAAGCTGTAGGCGTGGGGGAAGACCGCGTCGGTCTCCGGCGTGTGGCGCATATATTCCTGGACGCCGAAATTGGGGATCGACAAGTCGAAGTGCAGGGCTGCGGCCATGCTGACCGGCGACAGGTCTGTGGCCCCGTGGCAGCCGGTGCGGACGTTGTAGACGTCGGCGAAGCTGGCGATCTTGCGCAGGTGGGTGATCCCGCCGGCATGCACCACGGTGGCGCGGATATAGTCGATCAGCTGGTCCTGGATCAGAGTCTTGCAGTCCCACAGCGAGTTGAACACCTCGCCCACGGCCAGGGGCGTGGTGGTGTGCTGGCGCACCAGGCGGAAGTTGTCCTGGTTCTCGGCGGGGGTGCAGTCCTCCATCCAGAACGGGCGGTAGGGCTCCAGGTCCTTGCCCAGGCGACCGGCCTCGATGGGCGTCAGACGGTGGTGGACGTCGTGCAGCAGGTGAATATCCCAGCCCAGGCGCTCGCGGGCGGCCTTGAAGAGTTCGGGGGCGGCCCGCAGGTACTTCTCGGTCGACCAGATGGTCTCCTTGGGCAGGTCGCTGTCGGCCGGCTCGTAGAAGAACTTGTCCTTGGAGACGCCGTAGGTGCCCTTCATGCCGGGCACGCCCGACTGCAGGCGGATGGCCTTGTAGCCCTGGGCGGCGTAGTGGGCGGCGTTCTCGAGCGTCTCGTCGATCGTCTCGCCATTGGCGTGGCCGTAGACCATGGCTCCGGCGCGGCAGGCGCCGCCCAACAGCTGGTAGACCGGCAGGCCCGCGATCTTGCCCTTGATGTCCCACAGCGCCATGTCGACCGCCGCGATGGCCGACATCGTCACCGGCCCACGACGCCAGTAGGCGCCCTTGTAGAGGTACTGCCAGACGTCCTCGATGTTGTGGGCGTCGCGGCCGATCAAGCAGGGGATCACGTGTTCCGTCAGATAGGCCTCGACGGCCAGCTCGCGGCCGTTCAGCGTGGCGTCGCCGACGCCGTAGGTCCCGTCTTCGGTCGTGATCTTCAGGGTCACGAAATTGCGGCCCGGGCAGGTCACGATGGTCTTGGCGGAAATGATCTTGGACATGTGACGCTTTCGTGGACCGAACCCGGGAAAGCCGGATCGCCGACATGCGGCTGGCGCTGTCGTCGCGATGGTTTCCTCCCGATCATCGGTTTAGCGGCGGAGGGCGGGTTGTCAACCAGGAGGTCTGACCACTATGTGTTAAGTGTCCCGACCTTTGACGTGGCGCGGATGACAGTAACGCCGGGAACACGGCGCTTTGGGAGTGGACCATGCGATTGCTCGCCCTCGTTTTCGGCCTTCTGCTGTTGGTCGCGCCCGTCGCCAGGGCTGAGGACGGCCATGACCTGTGGCTGCGCTATCGCCCGGTGGAGGACAGCGCCGCCTATGCGGTGGCCGCCATCGCGCCGGTCGCCGACACCCCGACCCTGAAGGTCGCCCGCGCCGAGCTGGAGCGGGGTCTGGTCGGCCTGGTCGGCGCGACCTCGCCCCAGGCCAAGACCGTTATCCTGATCGGCACGCCGCAAGGCTCGCCGGCCATCGCCAAACTGGCCCTGCCGCTGAAGGACGCCGGCGACGAAGGCTATCTGATCCGCACCCTGACCGTGGACGGCCGGCCCACGACCGTGATCGCCGCCAACCGCGACGTCGGCGTGCTCTATGGCGTCTACCACTACCTGTCGCTGATCCAGACCCGCCAGCCTGTGGATAACTTGAGCATCGCCTCCGCGCCGAAGGTGAAGCTGCGGATGCTGAACCACTGGGACAACCTGGATCGCACGGTCGAGCGCGGCTATGCGGGGCAATCGATCTGGGATTGGTGGAAGCTGCCCGGCTACAGCGCCGATCCGCGCTATGTCGACTATGCCCGCGCCAACGCCTCCATCGGCATCAACGGCACGGTGCTCAACAACGTCAACGCCAAGTCGCTGAGCCTGACCGCGCCCTATATCGCCAAGGCCGGGGCCCTGGCCGACGTCTTACGGCCCTATGGCATCAAGGTCTATCTGTCGGCCCGGTTCTCCTCGCCCATCGAGATTGGCGGGCTGAAGACCGCCGACCCGCGCGACCCGGCCGTGGCGGCGTTCTGGAAGGCCAAGGCCGACGAGATCTACAAGGTCATTCCCGACTTCGGCGGCTTCCTGGTCAAGGCCAATTCCGAGGGCCAGCCCGGTCCGCAAGACTACGGCGCGACCCACGCCGACGGGGCGAACATGCTGGCCGACGCGGTCGGCCCTCATGGCGGCGTCGTGATCTGGCGCGCCTTCGTCTATTCGCACGAGCAGCCGGACGACCGCGCCAAGCAGGGCTATTCGGAGTTCAAGCCGTTCGACGGACAGTTCCGCGACAACGTGGTGATCCAGGTCAAGAACGGGGCCATCGACTTCCAGCCGCGCGAGCCGTTCCACCCGCTGTTCGGGGCCATGCCCAACAGCAACCTCGGCATGGAATTCCAGATCACCAAGGAATATCTCGGCTTCGCCACGCACTTGGCCTATCTGGGGCCCCTCTACGAAGAGACCCTGCGGGCCGACACCCTGGCCAAGGGCAAGGGCTCGACGGTGGCCAAGGTGATTGATGGCCAGCTGGACGGCCGCAAGCTGACCGCCATGGCGGGTGTGGCCAATATCGGCGCGGACCGGAACTGGAGCGGATCGCAGTTCGACCAGGCCAACTGGTACGTCTTCGGCCGCCTGGCCTGGGATCCGGAAGCCTCGACCCGCGACATCGCCGCCGACTGGGCGAAGATGACCTTCAGCACCGACAAGCGCTTCGTCACCCCGGTCGTCGACATGATGATGGGCTCGCGCGAGACGGTGGTCGACTACATGACCCCGCTGGGTTTGCACCACCAGATGGGCCGCAGCCACCACTACGGGCCCGGCCCCTGGGTCAGTGGCGGCGAGCGGGCCGACTGGACCAGCGTCTACTACGCCAAGGCCGGGACCGATGGGATCGGCTTCGACCGCACCGTCAAGGGCAGCAACGCGGTGGCGCAATATGCGCCGGCCGTCGGAGCCTGTTTCGCCGACCTGAAATGCGTCGACGAGAAGGACCTGCTGTGGTTCCACCACCTGTCCTGGGACTATCGCCTGAAGTCGGGCCAGACGCTCTGGGACGGCCTGGTGACGCACTATTCGCGAGGCGTCGCGGGGGTCGGGGAGATGCAGAAGACCTGGTCGAGCGTGGCGCCCTATGTCGACGCCGAGCGCCACGCCCAAGTGGCCGACTTCCTGGCGATCCAGCATGACGAAGCCCAGTGGTGGCGCGACGCTTCGGTGGCGTGGTTCGGCAGCTTTTCGAAGCGCCCGCTGCCTGCCGGCGAGACGGCTCCGGCGCATTCGCTGGAGTATTACGAGAAGCTGAGCTTCCCGTACGCGCCGGGGATCTAGGCGCGCCTTCTCCCGCAAGGGGAGAAGGACGATTTCTGCCGCCTCTCACAAACCCTCGTTCCGCCAAGCTTCGCCTGCCTAAGCGCAGGGCGGTGAACGCACGTTCAAATGGCGTTCTTCAATTCGATACGAATAATATCGATACACAATCGTTGACATATTAACGTCGCCTCGCCGAACCTCGTCCGTCGACCGCGCCTTGAGAGCCGGCGGCGTCATCGGAACGAGGGGATAAAGATGCAATTCGACCGGAAGATTCTGCTGTCCACTACCGCCCTGACAGCCTTGCTCGCGGTGGGGGCCGCCAGCGCTCAGACCGCCGCCGCGCCGGCTCCCAAGGAAGAGATCGTCGAGGAGATCGTGGTCACGGCGCTGAAGCGCTCGACCACCTTGCAGACCACGCCGATGAGCATCAGCGCGGTGACCGGCGACAGTCTGCAGAAGCTGGGGGCCACCGGTCTGGCCGACTACTTCCGCCAGGTGCCGGGTGTGAACCTGTCCCAAGGCCAGCTGGGCCAGAGCCGCGTGACGATCCGCGGCGTCCAGGGCTCGGGCGAGGCGACCACCGGCCTCTATTACGACGAGACCCCGGTCACCGGCCCGTCGGGCACCACCCAGGACCCGGCCAACAACGCCGCCGACCTCAACCTGTTCGACGTCGAGCGCGTGGAAGTGCTGCGCGGCCCGCAAGGCACGCTTTATGGCGGCTCGTCGATGGGCGGCACGCTGAAGGTGATCTTCAACAAGCCCGACAGCGCCCAGTTCGGCGCGGCCATCGAGGCCCAGGCCTCCGACACCAAGGGCGGCTCGCAGGGCTCGTATCTGAAGGGGATGGGCAACATCCCGATCATCGAGGGCAAGCTGGCCGCGCGTATCGTGGCCTATACCGAGGATCGCGCCGGTTACATCGACAACGTCAAGTCCAAGCGCAGCGACATCAACGACAGCCGGGCGTCCGGCTATCGCGCCATGCTGGGCTTCACGCCCACCGACGACCTCAGCTTCGTGCTGACCAAGATCCACCAGAACTCATCGGCCGACGACCTGCAGGGTTGGTACGCCGGCGTTGGCAAGTACAAGACCGACAGCACGGTCAAGCTGCCGTTCGAGACCGAGATGGACCTGACCAGCCTGACCGGCAAATGGTCCAGCCCGATCGGCGAGGTCACGGCTGTCAGCTCGTACTACATGTACGACATGCTGCGGACGATCGACTTCACCCCGCAGTACAAGCCCTATGTCGGCAGCGCCTATGGCGTGATCGGCTACCAGCCGGCCCAGCTGCAGTCGTGGAACCACGAGCTGCGCCTGTCGTCCAAGGACGACGGCCCTGTGCAGTGGACGGTCGGCGCCTATGCCGAGCTGCGCAAGGACCACATCGACAGCAACACCATCCTGGTCGACCCGACCTCGGGCGAGCCCTATTCGCCGATGCGCTACGTCACCGCGCGCTACATCAACACCAGCGTCAAGCAGACCTCGCAGTTCGGCGAGCTGACCTATAGCCCGACCCAGCTGGACGGCCTGAGCCTGACCTTCGGCGCGCGCCACTACGACTACACCAAGACCACTTCGGGGGCGGGCACGCAGAAGAACCTGCTGACGGGCGCGGCCCCGGCGGCCTTCTCCAAGCAGTCGGCCGAGGCCAGCGGCTGGGTCTACAAGTTCAACGCCAGCTACAAGGTCAGCTCCGACGTGATGGTCTACGCCACCGCCTCGGAAGGCTTCCGCCCCGGCGGCGCCAACAACATCCCGGGCCTGAACAACGCCCTGGTGGTCTATAATCCTGACAGCCTGTGGAACTACGAAAGCGGCATCAAGACCACCTGGCTGGGCGGCAAGCTGACGGCCAACGCCTCGGCCTATCGCATCGACTGGAAGAACCGCCAGACCAGCGCCATCACCGCCGACGGCCTCTATTCGTTCATCACCAACGCCGGCAAGGCGCGCATCCAGGGCGTCGAGCTGGAAGTGGCGGCCCGGCCGATGACCGGCCTCAGCCTCAACGGCTCGATCGGCTACACCAACGCCGAACTGACCGAGGATCAGGCCAACGCCAACATCCTGGTCGACGGCTCGACGGGCAAGAAGGGCGACACCATCCCGATGGTGCCCGATTGGACCGCCGCCCTGTCGGCCCAGTACACGTGGCCGCTGCCGGTGGGCGAGAGCCTGAACGGTCTGGTCAAGGCCGACGCGGCCTATACCGGTGAGATGGTCTCCACCTTCCGCCCGACCTACGTCTATTACGACAAGTACGGCAGCGTCACGACGGTCAACCTGCGGGTCGGCGTCGAGGGTGAGGGCTGGGGCGTCTACGCCTTCGTCAACAACCTGACCGACGCCACGGGGATCCTGAACAAGAACAGCAACGTCGGCTACCAGGACCTGCTCTACAGCCTGACCCCGCGCACCGTCGGCGTGAACGCGCGGCGGAAGTTCTAGGCAAACCCGGCTCCCTTCCCCCTTCGATGGGGGAAGGGTTGGGGATGGGGGCGAAACCGCTCCAGGATGTGGCGCGGCTAGCGTGACATCCGCCGACGGCGCCACCCCATCCCGGCCTTCCCTCATCCAAGGGGAAGGGGACATGAACGATAACGGAAGGGCGCGGGCAGCCGCGCAACGCGAATGAACCATCTCACCAAGACCGCCATCGCCGCCGTGCTGGCCCTGACCGCAACCTCTGCCCTGGCCGCGCCGCTGAACGTGGCCGCCGCCAAGAAGACCATCGACGCTCAGCTGGACCGCGACTACCCGCAGCTGGACGCGCTCTACAAGGATATCCACACCCATCCCGAGCTGGGCTTCCAGGAGGTGCAGACCGCCGCCAAGCTGGCCAAGGAGATGAAGGCCCTGGGCTTCACGGTCACCGAGGGCGTGGGCGGCACCGGCGTGGTCGCCGTACTGAAGAACGGCGAGGGCCCCAAGATCCTGGTGCGCACCGAGCTGGACGCCCTGCCGATGGAGGAGAAGACGGGTCTGCCCTATGCCAGCCGCGCCCAGACCACCTGGAACGGCGACAAGGTGTTCATCGCTCATTCGTGCGGCCACGACATCCACATGGCCGCCTGGGTCGGCGCGGCCCGCCAGCTGGTCGCCCTGAAGAGCCAGTGGAAGGGCACGCTGGTCTTTGTCGCCCAGCCTTCCGAAGAGACGGTCAGCGGCGCCAAGGCCATGCTGGACGACGGCTTCATCGCCAAGTTCGGCAAGCCCGACTACGGCTTCGCCCTGCACGTCGGCCCCGGCGCGGCCGGCGAGGTCTATTACAAGGCGGGCGTTCTGACCTCGACCTCGGATGCGCTGGATGTGACCTTCAACGGCCGCGGCGGCCACGGCTCTATGCCCAACGCCACGATCGACCCGATCATGATGGCCAGCCGTTTCGTGGTCGACGTCCAGGGCGTGATCAGCCGCGAGAAGGATCCCAGCCAGTTCGGCGTGGTCACCATCGGCTCGTTCCAGGCGGGCAGCGCCGGCAACATCATTCCTGACAAGGCCAAGCTGCGCGGCACCATCCGCACGCAGGACGCCGGGGTGCGCGACAAGATCCTGGCCGGCATCGAGCGCACGGTGAAGGCCGTTACCGCCATGTCCGGCGCGCCGGCCGCCGACTATACGATCACCCCGGGCGGCAAGGCGGTGATCAACGACGCGGCCCTGACCGAGCGGACCGCGGCGGTGTTCAAGACCGCCTTCGGCGCCAAGGCGATCGCCCAGACCCAGCCGGGCGCCGCCAGCGAGGACTATTCGGAGTTCATCATCGCCGGCGTGCCGTCGGTCTATTTCGCCATCGGCGGCTACGACCCGGCGGTGATGGCCAAGGCCAAGGCGGACGGCAAGCCGCTGCCGGTCAATCACTCGCCGTTCTTCGCGCCGGCGCCCGAGCCCAGCATCCGCACGGGGGTCGAGGCGATGACCCTGGCGGTGCTGAACGTTGTGGGGAAGTAGAGCCACAAGAGACCTGTCATCCCGGCCAAGCGCAGCGCGTAGAGCCGGGATGACAGTTCTAGCGGGCTACCGGTCAGCGTTAAACCGCGCGATCATCACCTTGCCGACCTCGTCCATGGCGGCCGAGACGTCCTTGCGCCAGATCGTCGGATCGACCGTCACCTCGTAGGTGCGGGTCTTCTGACCGCCGACGCCCGCCAGGAGGCCGATGGCGGTCGCCGCGGCGTCGCCCATCTTGCTGCCTCGGCTGGTGGTGTCGTCGGCCGAGATAATCGAGTCCGGCATGACGATCGGGCTGGTCAGGGCGTAGCGGGCGCGGTGGCCCTGATCCATCATCGTCGACTTGGCCTGCGGGGTCAGCACCCACAGCTGGGTGTCGACCGGCAGCAGGGCGACATTGGCCTTGCTCTTCACCCGGGCGGTGGGCGGGCGCATGCCCAGCACGCCCCGGCCGCGCGCTTCGATCTCGGCGAAGTCGACCACCATGCGAACGCCCAGCACGCCAGCGTCCAGCTCCTTCATGGCCATCTCTTCCGGCACGAACGAGCCCGTGGTGGTCATGGTGTCGCCGAACGCCTTGGCGCGACCGTCCAGCGGGGTGAAGTAGAATTTGTAGCCGGGCGGCGAGTAGAAGCCGCTGCGGTTGCCGCCGCCCCGGACATAGGGCGCGGGCTTGGACATGTTCATCAGCCGCTGCAGACCTGGGCTGCGGGCCAAGGCGTCCTGCAGCGGGATCACCTTGACGCCGGTGGCGCTCAGCTCGGCGACGAACTTCTCGAAATAGGCGTCGGTGATCGCCTGCATGTCCTGCTGGCTAGGGCCGGAAAGATTGTAGCTCACCTTGGACTGCTGGAAGCTGGAGCCGGTTGAGGCCGCCGAGGAGTTCATCACGAACTCGACCTGGAACGAGGCGATCACCACCTGCTTGACGCCTTTGACCCCGTTCTGCTCGTTCTGCCAGATCAGGCCGGGACCGATCCTGGACAGGTCGTCGCCGGCCGCGAATTCGATCGGGTCCTGGGCCTTGGCGGTCTTGGGGCCCAGATTGATCAGCGGCTTGGCGGCGTGAGCGGCCGGCGCGGCGGCCAGCAGGGCGCAGACCAGACCGGCCCGCAGTGGTTTCCAGAAACTCATGGTGTTCTCCCAGCGATGAACCGCCGGGATATCGAGGGTCGTTCAGGCTCCCTTGGAAAAATCGGACATCGCGACGCGGGAAAGAGCGCTAACGCAGCTTGGCGTGCAGTCCCTGGTAGGCCGCGCCCAGGGCCGCCAGGCGTTCGCGCGCGGCCGGGCCGAGCATGGCGTGGGGCAGGGCGAAGTAACGCGAGGGCGACATGCCCATGAACTGGTTGAAGTCGCGGGTGAAGTGCGACTGGTCGAAATAGCCGTCGTCGATCAGGTCGACCAGGGCCGCTTCGGGCCGCTCGCACAGGGCCTGCAGGGTGCGTAGGAACCGCTGGCGGCGGATCAGCAGCTTGGGGGTGAAGCCGAACATCCGCTGCGACAGCCGCGTGACGTGGCGCGGAGACAGCTCGAGGCTGGCGGCCATGGCCTCGACCGTGTCGAGCGTCGGATCCAGCAGCCGCTCGTGGGCCTTCAGCAGCAGCGGATCGAGGGCGGGGCCGGCCGTGTCCAGGGCCGTGAATAACGCGTCGAGCGTGTCGGCCTGGGCGCGGTCGTCGCCGGCCTGGCGCAGGACGTCTAGGGCTTGGCCGGCCCGCTCGCCCAACACCGTCTCCAGCGGGGCGACCTTGTCGGCAAGATCGCTGGCCGCGACGCCGATGAACCGCGCCCAGCCTAGGGGCAGCAGGCCCACGCCCAGCACCGTCCCGGCCTGACCGCGCACGACGCCGGCCTTGCTGGTGGGTCCGAACAGGGCGGCGGCGGGGGCCGGATCGTAGTCCACCTCGCCGATCCGCGTCGACCAGCGGCCCGACAGGGTGAAGCGGATATTGGCCCATTCGGGATGCAGCAGGTCTTCGACCGGCCCGCAGCCGGCAGGGATGTCGACCCAGTAGTAGGCGGTGATGAAACGGCGGAGTGAGGGGGCGGGCAGAAGGAAGCGAACGGACGGCGTCTGACTCTGCATGCGAAACCACTGAACCTCGGACGCTGACGCCGACTCTCTGCCCAGACAGGGTGTTCAGACATTCGCGCGGAGAGATAGCCGCGCCGGCCAACGAATGTCGCGCACGCACGTCCGGATGGCGAACAAGTGTTTGGAATTGTCGCCCAAGCCCGTAAGCTCCTCGAAAAGCCAGATGAGGAACCGCCATGCCCAGGATTGCCGCCAACGGGATCGAGATCGAGTACGATATCCACGGTCCCGAGACGGGCGAGCCACTGCTGTTGATCATGGGCCTGGGCCAGCAGCTGACCCGCTGGCCGACGAGTCTGGTCGAGCAACTGGTCGGCGAGGGGTTCCGGGTCATCCGCTTCGACAATCGCGACATCGGACTGTCGACCGACTTCGACGCCGCCGGCGTGCCCGACCTGACCGCCGTGATCGGTGCGATGATGAGCGGCCAGAAGCCCGCCGCGCCCTATCTGCTGTCCGACATGGCCGACGACGCCGCCGCGCTGCTGGACGCCCTGGGTATCGATCGCGCCCATGTGGCCGGGGTGTCGATGGGCGGGATGATCGGCCAGATGCTGGCGGCCCTGCATCCCCACAAGGTGCTGTCGCTGGTCTCGGTGATGTCGACCACCGGCAATCCCGCCGTGCCGCCGGCGACGCCCGAAGCTCTGGCGGTGCTCTATTCGCGCCCCGTTGCGACCGATCTCGACGGCCTGACCGAGCACGCCTTGAAGTCGCAGATCGTCATCCAGAGCCCGGCCTGGCCGGTCGATCCGGAGACCGAACGTCCCAAGCTGCGCGCCGCCATCCAGCGGTCCTACCACCCCGCCGGCGTCGCCCGGCAGATGTGCGCGGTGGTGGCGTCGGGCGACCGGCGCGAGGCGCTGAAGACCATCACCGCCCCGACCGTCGTGCTGCACGGCGACGCCGATCCTCTGGTGCGTCTGGAAGGCGGCAAGGACACCGCCGCCACCATTCCCGGCGCCGAGCTGCGGATCGTCGAGGGCATGGGTCACGACCTGCCCGAACCGGTGCACGCCAAGTTCATTGACGCGGTCAAGAGCGCCGCGGCGCGGGCGCGGGTGTCGGCCTAGAGCCGCAGCAGCCGTCGGATCACCAGCTCCAGCATCGCCGGGGTCAGGGGACGGCCGGTGGCCTGGTTGTTCAGGGCCAGGCCGCTGAGCACGTCGATGATCAGGTCCGGATCGGTGTCGTCGGCGATCTCGCCGCGCGCCATGGCTCGCTCGACGACGCTGCGATTGTGGGCCCTGCGTCGGGGAAAAGCCTCGGCGTGGCGCTCCAGCATGTGTGGCCGCACCCGTCCTTCGGCGATCAGGAAGCTCATGCACGGCCCCATGACCGGGTCGGTATAGAGGTCGACCATCTGTTGGGAGAAGGCCACTAGGTCGGTCACGACGTCGCCGGTGTCGGGCAGGGTCTCGAAGTGGAAGCGCTCGTTGAAGGCTTCCGCAACGGCCTCGAGCGGCGTGGCCCAGCGGCGATAGAAGGTGGCGCGGGGCACGTGCGCGCGCTCGCAGATCTTCTCCAGCGTCAGCCCAGAGAGACCGTGTTCGGCCAGGGTCTCGAGCGCGGCCCGCTTCATGCGCTTTTCCACCTCGGGATCGCGCGGCCGGCCGGGCCCGCGCTTGGGCGCGTCGGGTTTGACGTCAACGATGTCGGCGGGGCTGTCGGGCAAGACGCTGAATCTTCGAGAGTTCGGAAGGCCAGCCTACCGCATCGCGCGCTGGCGTCGCGGCAAAAAAAGACGGCGCATCCCGGGAGAAGGAATGCGCCGTGACGCGAGACGGGGAAGGTAAGCTCGCGGAACGAAGTTCGAGGAGAAAAAGAGGCCGCCGCCGCGATCGCTCGCGACGGCGGGGAAGCGACTAGAACTTGCCCCGGATGCCGAGGATGATCTGACGGCCGGGCTGGTAGAAGGTGAAGGCCGCGTTGTCCCAGAAGAAGGTGCTGCGCTGCGGCTCTTCGGTGATGTTGATCACATCCAGGGTGACGCGTGGCTGGGTCGGCAGGCCCTTGAACTCGTAGCTGGCCGACAGGTCCCACTGGCCGCGGGCGTCGGCGTTCAGGGTGGCGAACGGAATGCCGTTCTGGTTGTTGCCCGAGGAGACCTGGGCGTCGTTCCAGACATAGCTCAGACGCACCGTCGCGCCGTGGTCTTCGTAGTAGCCCGTAACGTTGTAGGTCCAGGGCGAGATGCCGACGGCCGAGGCCGGGGCGCCCGTGCCGCGCGCGTTCTGCTCGACGTGGGTGGCGTTGGCGGTGAAGCCCGCGCCCTTCAACACGAAGTCCAGGGGCTGAACCCAGGTGACTTCCTGGCCCAGGATGGTCAGCACGCCATCGGCGTTGACCTGCTGGCTGACCGTGACCGTCGCGGCGTTGGGACCGCCCCGGTTGGTGATCGCCTGCTGCTGCAGGGTGGTCAGCTGGTCATAGGGAACGCCCAGCGACAGGAAGGGGATGGTGTTGGTGCCGTTGACGGTGAAGCCGGTCAGTTCCTTGCGGAACAGGGCCACGCCGACATAGCCCGCGCCGCCGGTGTACCACTCGCCGCCCAGGTCGAAATTGTTCGACAGGTAGGGCTGCAGGTTCGGGTTGCCCTGGTTGGCCTGTTGGGCCGAGGGGTCGCTGAACGTGGTGCCCGGCAGCATGGCCGACGGGTTGGGACGGGTGATGGTGCGCGAGGCGCTCATCCGCAGGATGATGTCGTCGCGCAGGTTCCAAGCCGCGTTCAACGAGGGCAGCATGCCGTCGTACTTGGTGGTGCGCTCCAGGAACGACAGCACGCCGTTGACGGTCTGCGGGCCCTGGATGGTCTGCTCGGTGTCGTAGTAACGGACGCCAGCGTTGAATTTCAGGTCGCGGTCGAGGATCTGGGTGACCCCATTCATCTCGATATAGGCGCCGGCGGTCTTTTCGCCGATGAAGCCTGAAGCAGCGCCCGTCGCGGCCGACGATGAGAACGGCGCGGCGGCGTTGAAGGCGTCGTAGTTGGTGGCGGTGAAGAACTTGTCCTTGTCGATCGTCACGAAGCCGATCGGACCGGCCTTGATGTAGTTGGCCAGGCTGGCCTGCGGGATGGCCGAGCCGGCCGCGCCGTTACAGGCCGGAGCCGGGGCGGGGATCGGGCTGGTCGGGGTGATGCCGCCGCCGCCGCAGGTGAAGGTCTGCCAGCGGGTCGAGTTGTCGATGGCGGTGATGCGGCGGCTGACGTCGTCATAGGCCGCGCCGATCTTGAAGTTGACGGCCTTGTCCTCGCCGAACGTCACGTCGAAGTGGGCGCCCTTGGTGGCGGTGACGCGCTTTTCGTTCTGGATGTTCACCCGGCCGCCGGCCCACACCCAGCCCAGGTTCGGGTCGTTGAGGTTCTTGCTGGGGGTTATGGTCGGACGATCACCGCCATTGTTGGCGTAGGCCACGCTGAGGCCGCTGTTCAGGGGGCTGTTGAACAGTACGGTGGGCGCTTCACGCAAGAAGACCGAACGGCTCCAGTTGACCTGACCGTCCACCTTGATCCAGTCGTTGGCGCGCCAGGTGAAACCCGGGTTCAGGTTCAGGACCTCGACGTTCTCGTCGTAAGGCCGGTACTCCAGGAAGAACTGCGAGTTCAGGAAGGTGCCTTCGGTGACCACGCCGTTGCTGTCGACTTTCACGCCGGTCGGCACCATGAAGTTGGAGTTGCGCACCGACCAGTTCATGTCGATCCGCTCGAACTTGCGCTCGGCCTTTGAGTACATGGTGTCGAGATAGACGTTCAGGGCGTCGGACGGGCGCCACTCCAGCGACATCAGATAGGAATCGCGGTTGCGCGAGCCCGAACTCCAGCTGTCGCGGCCCAGGCGCGGCAGTTGCGCGTCGGACAGCTGGACCAGGCTGGTTCCGGGGTTCAGGGCCAGCAGGAGCGCGTTGTCGACGGTCTGGCCAGGCGTGAGGCCGTTCGTGGTGACGCCGGCCGGAACGGTGGAAGCCCAGTTGAATCCGTTGCCGCCCGTGACGTTACAGCCCGTGCAGGTCATGTTCGGGTTGGTCCACCCGATGGTCTCGAAGCCGGTGGTGGTCGACTTGTTGCGGGCGAAGGCCGCGCCGGCCAGGATCCCGAACTCGCCGACATTGGTCTCCCAGGTCTTGCTGGCGATCAGCGAGCCGCGCGGGCTGATGTCGTCAGCCTGGTTGTTCTTGCCGGCCTGGAGCGAATAGATCAGCTGGCCGCTGGTCTTGTAGTCGAACGGCCGGGCGCTGCGCATATTGACCACGCCGGCGACGCCGCCTTCGACCTGTTCGGCCGTCGGGGTCTTGCTGACGTCGAGGCGGGTGAATAGCTCGGTCGGATAGAGGTCGAGATCGACTTCTCGGTTCTGGTTCTGGCTGTCGGTGCGGCCCGACGAGGCGACGGCCGCCTGGGCGCCGTTCAGCAGCACCTTGGTGAAGTTGGTGCCCAGGCCCCGGATGGCGACGTTCAGGCCTTCGCCGTTGATCTCGCGGGTCAGCTGCACGCCGGGGATCCGGTTCAGCGACTCGGCGATGTTGAGGTCGGGAAACTTGCCGATGTCTTCGGCGAAGACGGTGTCGGAGAAGCCGACGCTGTCGCGCTTGGCGTTGGTGGAGTTGGCCAGAGAGGCGCGGAAGCCGGTGACGACCACTTCCTCGACGGTGTCGGCCGCGGGCGCGGGAGCGGTCTGGGCTTGAGCGGCGAGGCCGATGAAGCTGGTGGTCAGGCAAGTGGCCCCGATCAGGGCCAACCGGCGGCCGGAAAGGCGGCGTGCGGGCGACGTCATGTTTCTCTCCCCTGTGGACGGCGCTCTGCGCGCTCGTTCGTCTTTGACCGCGCTCTCGATGGTAGCGGTCACAGGTGAGAGGGTTATGAGGTAAGGCCTTTTATGTCAACGTGGTCATACCTTGGAATCTAACGTTGGTCCGACCATTGTTATGCGAGTGAGGTATTGCGGCCACGGTCGCGCTTTTGGGCCAGTTTGCAGCCCAATTCGCTCCAGATGTCGAAATGTGCGGTAATTTGTCTGAGTATAAGGTCTGACAACTGGCCGGTCTCTGCTTAGCGCGCTGCCGTGTCCACCTTGGCGATCACCGACATGCCGGGGCTGAGCCGTTGGGCGAGGGGCTGGTCAGGGTCGATGGCGATCCGGACCGGGATGCGCTGGGCCACTTTCGTGAAGTTGCCGGTGGCGTTGTCGGGGCGGATGACACTGAATTCGGACCCGGTCGCGGGCGCGATGCGCTCGACGCGGCCGTGCAGGGTCTTGTCCAGGGCGTCGACCGACAGCTCGGCGGGCTGGCCGACCCGGAGGCGCTTGAGCTGGGTCTCCTTGAAATTGGCGGTCACCCAGATGCGATCTGGGACCAAGGCCATCAGCTGCGTGCCGACCGCCACCTGCTGGCCCTGGCGGACGCTGATCTCGCCCAGGCGTCCGGCGCGTGGGGCGAGGATGCGGGTGTTGGACAGATCGATGCGCGCCAGGTCGACCTGAGCCTGGGCGTTCTCGACGGCGGCCTCCAGCGCGCGCTTGCCGACCACGGCGGTGGTGACACTGGTGCTGGCGATGCCTTCCTGGGCGCGGACCTGAGCCAGCGAGGCCTCGGCGGCGCGCAGGGCGGCGCGGGCGACGTCGACCTGGGCCTGGGCCACCCAGCCGCCGGCCTTCAGCTTGGTGGCGCGGTCGGCGTCGGCGCGCGCCTTGACCACCTGGGCCTCGGCCCCGGCGATGGCGGCCTGGTACTGGGCCACCGAACCTTTGGCCGAGCTCTGGCTCTGCTCGGAATTGGCCAGGGCCGCCTGGGCCGAATGCAGGGCCGCCTCGGCCTGGCGGACCTTCTGGGCGTAGATGCGGTCGTCGATCGTGGCCAGCAGCTGGCCTTGAGCGACGGTCTGGAAGTCCTGCACCGCCACCTGGGTGACATAGCCGGTGACCTGCGGGGCGATGACGGTGACTTGGCCGCGGACATAGGCGTTGTCGGTGCGCTGCACGGTGCGCGAGAAGGGCGGCAGCTTCCAGGCGTACATCACCAGGCCCGCGCCCAGCGCCGCAACGGCGATCAGCACGACGCTCCACATGACCCGGTTGGCCGGCGGTGAGGCCGGGGGCGGAGCGGGCGGAGGCGGCGTGGTCGGCGGCTGCTGGGACGGCGGCGCTGAGGCGGCGGTGGTGTCGGTCATGAGGCTCGGTCGGTCAGTGGGCGACATGGTGCGCGGCGTCGGCGGCCTGGCGGGCGGCGGCGCGTTGGGCGAGGAGGCGGGGACGGAAGTGGACGAACGTCACCCAGGCCGCGCCGATGGCGGCGGCGATGGCGATCATCAGGAAGACGTCGTTATAGGCCAGCACATTGGCCTGCTGGGTGACCTGCTGGCCCAGCAGGCGTTGGGCCTCGATGTTGCGCTGGGCGGTGTCGCCCACCACCCGGGCATAGGCCGCCGACAGCTGTTGCAGGCGCAGCACCGCGTTGGGATCACCCAAGGTGATGGCCTCGGTCAGCTGACTGGAGTGGAACTTCTCGCGGATCACCTGCAGGGAGCCCACCAGGGCGCCGCCGGCCAGGCCGCCGATGTTCTGGCCCAGCGAGAACACGACGATGAAGCTGACCAGGTTCTGAGGTCCCTTGGTCAGCACCTGGGCGAAGCCGATCAGCAGGGCCGGGCCGATGAAGAAGGCGGCGGCGAAGGCCAGCAAGGCCTGGCTGAAATAGAGCTCGACGGGCCGGGTCAGCACGGTGGCGTGGCTGTCGATGAAGGCGCCGACCGCGATCAGGGCCAGGGCGATGGCGATCGGCTTGTTCAGCTTCTGCAGATCGATCGACAGAGCGCTGGCGGCCGTGCCCGCCGCCGTCGCCGCCAGGATCACCCAGAACAGACCTACCATCTGGTCGGGACCCAGGCCCATCAGCTGCAGGAAGCCGACCGCGCCGGAGGTCTGTTCCGACAGCACGATGCGCACCAGCAGGATCGAGATGATCAGCCGTATGATGTCGCCGCTGGCCATCCAGCGCAGGTTGATCAGCGGATGGCTGCGATTGTACTCGATGACGATGGCGGCGGTCAGCAGCAGGATCGAGCCGACCAGCGCCCAGCCGATCCACGTCGCCTCGGTCCACCAGACGATCCGGCCCAGGCCCAGCACCGCGCACAGCAAGGCCACGCCCGGCGCGAACAGGGCGAAGGTCAGGAAGTCGAGCCTGTCGAAAACCTTCAGCCTCTGTGAGCGCGGCAATTGCAGGCTGAGCACGGCGGCCAGGGACAGTAGGGCCAGCCCGGTCTCGAACATGTAGACCCCGCGCCATCCGGTCAGGTCGATCATGTCATTGGAGAAGATGCGGGCCATGGGCGCGGTGAAGTTGGCCAGGCCGATTCCTATCACCAGGCCCTTCAGGCGGTGGGCCGCCGGGAAGACCTGCATCATGTAGAGGATGCCCAGGGACGACATGCCCGCCGCGCAGATCCCGGCCACGGCGCGCACGGCGATGGCCGAGCCGAAGTCGTCGATGAACAGGTGGGCCAGGGTGACGGCCACGAAGATGGTCAAGGTCAGCTTGGTGAACAGCTGCAGGCCGTACTGCTGGCGGAACTTGATCAGCAGCAGGTTCATGCAGGCGTTGGTCATCACGAAGACGACCGGCAGCCAGGCGACTTCGGTGGTGCTGACCCCGAGGTTGCCGGCCAGCGAGGGCAGGTTGGCGCTGACCACCGCCGCGCCGAGGCCGCCGGTCAGGGTGACCAGAAGGCCGGTGAAGGCGTAGCGGACGCGTCGGGCGGTCGAATGGTCCGGCGTCGCGGGCGAACCCGGCAGGGTCGGCCGCTCGTGCGGCTGCAAGGTCGCGACGTATTCTTCCCATGAGATGTTCCGGGGCGGCTGGCTCATGACGTTGCGGACGACGACTGACGCATGGGGATCGAACTCGCGAGCACGGCCAAGGTTCGACGGTCACGCTAGCTATGCACAGGGACGTTCCTTAGGCACGCGCTTTGCGTCGATCTTGCCTGGAGCCCGCGCGACGCCGCGCCCGATTTGTTCAAGCCGGGCGCGGCGAAGGCCTCAGACCATCGCGTCGCAGTTGGCCTTGATGAACTCGAAGTGGCCCGGCATCACGTCGGCGGACCTGGAGATCACCGCCTTGATGTTGGCCATCCGGGCGCGCAGTTCGTCCAAGCTCATCACGTCGACCATCGGGTCGTAGCCCTTGGGGATCAGGCCCTGGCCGATCATCACCGCGAACCAGGAGGTGTCGTTGAACAACTCCTCGTTCTCGCGGAACACCCGGCCATAGCTTTCGAACACCGCCATCTTGTCGGCCAGATACGGCGGGACCTCCATCTCGCGCAGATAGTCCCAATAGGCCGTGTCGTTCCGCGTGGTGGCCTTGTAGTGCAGGATCAGGAAGTCGCGGATCTTCTCGTATTCGAACTGCATCACCCTGTTGTAGCGGTCGATGTCAGGCTGGCGGAAATCGCGGTCGGGGAACATGGCCAGGAGGCGCGAGATGCCCACCTGGATCAGGTGGATCGACTGGCTCTCCAGCGGCTCCATGAAGCCCGCCGCCAGGCCGATGGCGACGACGTTCTTGTCCCAGCTCTTCAGGCGGCGGCCGGCGGTGAACTTCAGCACCCAGGGATCGGTCAGGGCCTCGCCGTCCAGGTTGTTCAGCAGGTAGGCCGTGGCCTCGTCCTCGCTGATGTGGCTGCTGGAGAAGGCGTAGCCGTTGCCGATGCGGTGCTGCAGCGGGATGCGCCACTGCCAGCCGGCGGGGCGGGCGGTGGCGCGGGTGACGGGCGAGATGGAGCCGCCGCTGGCGCAGGGCACAGCTACGGCGCGGTCGTTAGGCAGCCATCGCGACCAGTCCTCGAACCCGGTCTTCAGGGTCTGGGCGATCAGCAGGCCGCGGAACCCCGAGCAGTCGATGAAGAGGTCGCCCTCGATGACCTCGCCGCTCTCCAGCGTCACCGACGTGACATGGCCGCTCTCGCCATCCTGCTGCACCGAGGCGATCTTGCCTTCCTGGCGCAGGATCCCGCGCGCCTCGGAGTATTCGCGCAGGAACCTGGCGTAGAGGCCGGCGTCGAAATGATAGGCGTAGGCGATGTTGCCCAGGGGCGAGTTCAGCTGGCCGTTGGGCCGCATGAACTTGTCGCGTCGCGCCCCGACGGTCTGCAGCGAATAGGCGCCCAGGTCGTCGTCCTCGCCCATGGCGTGGAGCTTCAGCCAGTAGGCGTGGAAGGACACCGCCTCCATGTCCAGGCCGTAGGGGCCGAACGGGTGATGATAGGTATGGCCGATCTCTTTCCAGTCGCGGAACTCGATGGCCAGCTTGAAGGTCGCCTTGGTCTTGCGGACAAACTCGTCCTCGTCCAGGCCCAGCATGCGGTTGAAGATGTTGATCTGCGGGATGGTCGACTCGCCCACCCCCACGGTGCCGATGGCCTCGCTCTCGATCAGGGTGACGCTGGTCTGGCCGTCCTTGGTGAGAAAGCGACCCAGGGCGGCGGCGGTCATCCAGCCGGCGGTGCCGCCGCCGACGATGACGACGCGGCGGAGACGATTGTCGATCTTCATGCGGACTTCTCGAAATCGCGCGCGGCGCAGTAGCGGGCGATGAAGGCTTCGTGGCTGGGCAGGGCTTCGGCGGTCTGACGCACAAGGGCCGACAGGCGGGCCATCTGCGCCTTGACCATCTGTTCGTCGAGCGTGTCGACCAACGGATCGTAGTTGCGAGGCCTGATGTTCTGGCCCAGCAGCACCGCCACCCAGCTGGGCTCGGCGAAGAGGTCGTAGTCGGACTGGAACAGACGCCCGCGCGTGGCGAAGAGGTCGATCTTGCGCTGCAGGGTCTCGGGGATGTCCATCTCCCGCGCGGCTTTCCAGTAGTCGCTGTCGGTGCGCTCATTGGCCTTGTAGTGTAGGATGATGAAGTCGCGGATCAGCTCGACCTGCAGGATGGTCAGGCGGTTGTATTCGGCGATCTCGATGGGGTCGAAGCCCTTGTCCGGGAATAGGGCCAGCAGCTTGGTGATCCCGGCCTGGATCATGTGGATGCTGGTGCTTTCCAGCGGCTCCAGGAAGCCCGACGACAGGCCGATGGCCACGCAGTTCTTCTTCCAGATCTCCTTGCGGCGACCAGCCCGAAACTTCAGGAAGTTGGGCTTTACCGTCGCCTTGCCGTCCAGCGTGCTTTCCAGCGTCTTCAGCGCGGTGTCGTCGTCGATGTGCTTGGACGAATAGACATAGCCCGTGCCGATCCGGTGTTGCAGCGGGATGCGCCACACCCAGCCGGCCGGATGGGCAGTGGCGCGGGTGAACGGCGTCAGGCCGTCGCCGCCCATCTCGCACTGCAGGGCCACGGCGCGGTCGTTAGGCAGCCAGTGGTTCCAGTCCTCGAAGCCGGTCTTCAGCGCGCCCTCGATCAACAGCGCCCGGAAGCCGGTGCAATCGATGAAGAGATCGGCCTCCAGCACCTCGCCGCCCTCCAGCGTCACCGACTGGATGAAGCCGTCCTCGCCGCACAGGGTCACCTCAGCCAGCTTGCCCTCGCGCCGGACCACGCCGCGCTTTTCGGCGTAGTTCCGCAGGTAGCGGGCATAGAGTCCGGCGTCGAAATGGAAGGCGTATTTCAGGCTGGACAGCACCTGGCCGGGGTCCTTGCTGGGCAGCATGAACTTGCCGAGGTTCGCGGCCGTGGCCGACAGGTTGAAGTCGTCGATAGGCTGGGTCGAGCCCTGGCTCTGCGCCTTCAGCCAGATCTGGTGAAACTTCAGCGCCTCGATATCCAGGCCAAAGCTGCCGAAGGGGTGCAGGTAGCGGTGGTTCAACCGCGTCCAGTCGACGAACTCGATGGCCAGCTTGAAGCTGGCCCGCGTGGCTCGCATGAACTCGGCTTCGTCGATGCCGAGGATCTGGTTGAAGGTTGTGATCGGCGGGATCGTCGCCTCGCCCACGCCGACCGTGGCGATGGCGTCGCTCTCGACCAGGGTGACCTGGACGTCCTGGGTGTTCAGCACCTTGGACAGGGCGGCTGCCGTCATCCAGCCGGCCGTGCCGCCGCCGACGATCAGCACCTTGCGAATTGGGTTCTGGTTCATCGGGCTACGCTTTCGAACAACGGATCTGGAGGGGGCCTTCAGGCATGGGCGGGCAGACGCTCGGCGGTCTGGCGCAGGATCGTCCGCATACGGTCCAGCGTCGCGCTAGCGCGGTCCAGAGGCATGCGGTCGGCCAGGGGATCATAGCGGTTCGGCAACACGCCATGCCCGATCAGGGCGGCGATCCATTGAGGTTCGAGGAAGGTCTCCTCGTCGTACATCACCACCCGGCCTCGGCTTTCGAACTGGGCGATCCGATAGGCCAGCTTGTCGGGGATCGGCCCCGCGCGCCCGAGGTCCCAGATCGCGCCGTCGGCCTGGGCGCGGCGATAGTGCAGGATCGCCAGGTCGCGGACCCGATCGAAGGTCTCGGCTCCAAGGCGGTTGTACTCGGTGGCGGCCACGCCGCCGGCGCCTTGATGCGGGAAGAGGCCGATCAGCCGCGCTACGCCGCTCTGGGCCAGATGCAGGCTGCTGGCGTCGAGGTCTTCCATCACGCCCGCCGCGCCGCCGATCGCCACGCAGTTGCCGACCATGGCCCGCGTGCGACGGCCGTTTCTGAGATCGTTGAACGTCGGATCCGGCGCGCCGAGAGCCTTGGCGGCGGCCTCGTCGGAGGTGAGCGCGGCGCGATAGGCGAGGCCGATCTCCAGCCGGCCGCGCAGCGGGATGCTCCAGCGCCAGCCGTCGGGCGTGGCCTCTATCTCCGTCAGCGGCGGCGCGTCATGACGGGCCTCGAGGCTGGCGCGCACGATGCGGTCGGCCGGCAGCAGGTCGGACCAATCCTCGAAGGGTTCGGCCAGGGCCTGGCCGATCAGACGCGCCTCGGGGCCGGTGCAGTCGACGAAGAGGTCGGCCTCGACCCGCTCGCCGTCCCGCAGGACGACGGCGGCGATGGCGCCGTTCTCTACGATCACATCGGCGATCTCGCCGGTGGAGGCGGCCACACCGGCGCGCAGGGCCAACTCTCGCAGCACGCCGCAATAGACCGCGGCGTCGAGGTGCAGGCCGTAGCTCAGGGTCGAAAGCGGTGAGCGCGAATCGGGATCGGGCTGTGCGAAGCGGCCCAGGCTCGCGGCGACGGCGGCGAGGTTATAGTCGTCCAGCGGCGCGGCCTGGCCGGCCTGGCGCAGGCGGGTCCAGTAATGGTGGAAACCGACGCCATCAAAGGCGGCGCCGGTCTCGCCGAAGGCCTGCTGGAAGCTGGCGCCAGGCGTCCAGCCGACGAACCGCGCCCCCAGCTTGTGGGTCGCGCGCGTGGCGGCCATCAGCGCGGTCTCGTCCAAGCCCAGCAAGGCGTGGAAGGCCCGCAGCGAGGGCAGGGTCGACAGCGCGCCTTGCGGATCGGGACGGGTCTGGACAACGCGAATGGCGGCCTGACCGCCGGTGGCGCGAGCCAGGCCGGCGGCCGTCATCCAGGCCTCGACGCCGCCGCCGATGATGACCACCCGGCCCAGGGGAAGGGGCGCGCTCACGCCACGGCCTTGGCGTTGCAGAAGCTGTCGATGAAGGCTTGATGCCCGGGCATGGCTTCGGCGGTGCGAAGGACGGCGGCGCGAAGTTCGGCCAGGCGGCGGGCAGTCTCGTCGGCGTCCAGGGTGTCGGCCATCGGATCATAGCCCTTCGGGATCACGCCCTGGCCCAGATACACAGCCAGCCACGAGGGTTCCTTGAAGAAGCCGTCGCGGTAATTGACCACCATGCCGCGCTCGCGGAAGAGCTCCATCTTGTAGGCCAGGCTGTCGGGGATCGGGGCGGCGCGCTTGTCGTTCCAGAACACCGAGTCGGTGCGCTGGTTGGCGTGGTAGTGCAGCACTAGGAAGTCGCGGATCCGCTCGAATTCCAGGTCCATGACGCGATTGTATTCGTCCTGGTCGGCCTGGACGAAGTCACGGTCTGGGAACAGCTCCAGCAGGGTGGTGATGGCCACCTGGATCAAGTGGATCGAAGTGCTCTCCAGCGGTTCCAGGAAGCCCGAAGCCAGGCCGATGGCCACGCAGTTCTTCAGCCACTGCTTCTTGCGGCGGCCGGTGACGAAACGCAGGAAGCGCGGATCCTGCTGGGCCTTGCCGTCCAGCTTTTCCAGCAGCACGCGGGCGGCGTCGTCGTCGCTGACATAGCTGCTGCAATAGACGTAGCCGTTGCCCACGCGGTGCTGCAGCGGGATGCGCCAGCGCCAGCCGAAGTCGTCTGAGGTCGCGCGGGTCAGGGGGCTGGGAGCCTCGACCGACTCGCACGGCACGGCGGCGGCGCGGTCGCACGGCAGCCACTGGGTCCAATCCTCATAGCCGGCCTTCAGCGCCTGCTCGATCAGCAGGCCCCGGAAGCCCGAGCAGTCGATGAAGAGGTCGCCGTCGATCCGCTGGCCGCTCTCCAGGACAACGGCCTCGATGAAGCCGTCCTCACCGCGCAGGGCGACATCCTTGATCTTGCCTTCGGTGCGGGTGACGCCCCGAGCCTCGGAATAGGCGCGCAGGTAGAGCGCGTAGAGCGCCGCGTCGAACTGGTAGGCGTAGTTGAAGGTCGAGGCCAGCGTGCGGGGATCGGGCGAGGGCGGGGCGAACTTGCCCATCCGCGCCGCCGTGATCGGCAGGCTATAGGCCTCGATGCCCTCAGCTTGGCCCAGCTGGCGGGCGCGCAGCCAGTGCTGGTGAAACGCCACCCCGCCCATCGGCTGGCCGAAGGCGCCGAAGGGGTGGATGTAGCTGTCGCCCTTGCTGCGCCAGTCGCGAAACTCGATGCCCAGCTTGTAGGTCGCCTGGGTCTTGCGCATGAAATCGGCCTCGTCGAGGCCGAGCCGGGCGTTGAAATTGCGGATGTGGGGGACGGTGGCCTCGCCCACGCCGACCGTGCCGATCTCGGCCGACTCGACGAGCTGGATCTCCAGAGGCATGTCGCGCAGGACGGCGGCCAAACCGGCCGCGGTCATCCAGCCGGCGGTGCCTCCGCCGACGATGACGATTTTCCGGATCCCCCCGGTCCTGTTCTCAGCGTCGTTCATCGCGCTGTTTCCTCCACATCCCCGTCTATCGCGGGGTCGATACCCAAAGAATGGCCTTAGAGACAAACTGCAAATTGACAACGCTGTCTTAGATTGTCATCGTCACGTCATCCGGGCGTCAAGATCCGGCCTCGTGGTCAGACCACGAAGGGGGAGGTAAGCGACTTAGGCGGAGGCCGCGTCAACTCGGGCAGGACCGAGCAGGCGCCAACGTCATCCCCATTTCGAGCACATCCTCTTTCATGGCTACGTGAGCCGGGCCTGTCTGGCAACGCTTGACAGCCGGTGATCTGTTATGTGATCTGACCAATAATGGTCACGGTAACATGACCAATGGTAGCGCTAACGGCGTTGCCTACAAAACATAAGGGGAGGTGACAAATGGGCTCTGTTCAGCCGCTCGCCGTGCGCGAGCGCCAATCATTCATTTCAGGTCTGAAGTCCGGCGTGTCCGTCATGGCGCTCGGCGCCGCGATGTTCGTCGCGCCGGCCATGGCTTACGCCCAGACGGCGAAGCCGGCGGATGACTCCGCGGTTATCGACGAGGTCGTCGTCACCAGCATCCGTCAGAGCCTCAAGAGCAGCCAGCAGCTGAAGCAGTCGTCCGAGATCATCGGCGACTCGATCACGGCCGAAGACATTGGCGCCCTGCCGGACCGCTCGGTCACCGAAGCGCTGCAGCGCGTCCCGGGCGTGTCGATCAACCGCTTCGCCGCCGGCGTCGACCCCGACCACTTCTCGGTCGAAGGTTCGGGCGTGGTCGTGCGCGGCCTGAACTTCGTGCGCTCGGAGCTGAACGGCCGCGACACCTTCTCGGCCAACAACGGCCGCGCGCTGAGCTTCGCCGACGTGCCGTCCGAGCTGATGGGCGGCGTCGACGTGTTCAAGAGCCCCTCGGCCGACATGATCGAAGGCGGCATCTCGGGCACCGTCAACCTGCGCACCCGTCTGCCGTTCGACAGCAACAAGCGCCTGCTGTCGCTGTCGGTCGAAGGCAGCTACGGCGACCTTTCCAAGGAATGGCAGCCGACCTATTCGTTCCTGTACAGCGACCGCTTCGACACCAATGTCGGCGAGTTCGGCCTGCTGCTGAGCTATGTCGACTCCAAGCTGACCACCCGCGGCGACGCCATCCAGGTGTCGAACTTCGGCTGCCGCACCAACCTGGGCGTGGCCGTCTCCGACTGCGGCAATGGCACAAAGGGCGTGTGGTTCCCGCGCGGCGCGGCGTTCCGCTCCACCACCACCAACCGCGAGCGCGAAGGCCAGGCGGTCGCGGTGCAGTGGAAGAGCAACGACAACACCATGCAGGCCGCCCTGCAGTACCTGCGCTCGGACTCGCGCCAGCAATGGACCGAGCACGCGATGGAAATCGCGACCGACAACGTGGCGGGCAACGGCGACTCCCGCGCCGCCGCCGGCACGACCTTCACCTATGACGAGAACGGCGTCTTCACCAACGGCGTGATCACCGGCACGCAAGGCTGGCGCGCCGATCAGAACGGCTCGGACCCGCGCACGCCGATCTATGGCCTGCAGTCCAACAACGTCCGCCGCGACGTCGACCAGACCTACACGACCAGCGATTTCGGCTTCAATTTCAAGTGGACGCCGAACGACCACTGGGGCCTGCTGTTCGACGCCCAGCACGTGTCGTCCAAGGTCCGCAACGTCGACGTCGGCCTGTGGGGCTCGACCTTCCAGAACGCCGCCATCACCCTGAACGGCAATGGCCTGCCCAGCGTCCAGTTCCTCGCCCCGTCGAACGGCACGGGCGTCCAGTCCTGTGCGACCTACAACGGCAACTGCCCGTCCTACGACACCGGCGCGCACAACAATCTCAGCGATCCGTACAACTCGTTCTGGCGCTCGGCGATGGACCACATCGAGCTGTCGGACGGCAAGGAAGACGCGCTGAAGTTCGACGTCGAATACAAGTTCCAGGACGACAGCTGGTTCGACTCCGTCAAGGCCGGCGTCCGCTGGTCAGAGCGTGACCAGACCACCCGCTTCTCGGCCTATAACTGGGGTGTGCTCAGCGAGATCTGGGGCGAAGGCGGCCCGGTCTGGATGAACGACAAGATCGACGGCGTGCCTCAGGCCGGCGGCGTTCCCGGCACGACCGGAACCGACAGCACCAGCCGCATCCAGCTGTACGATTTCGCCCACTTCATGCATGGCGCGGTTTCGCTGCCAACCGGCACCGAAGGCCGGCCGTACTACGCCAGCAACATCACCGACAACTACGCTGCATTCTCAGCCTTCGCGCTGAGCATTGGCGACGAGTGGCGAGCCCGCAACGGCTCCAACGGCTGCCCGCAAAACTGGGTGCCGCTGGCCCTGCGTTGCGACGTCACGCCGGGCACCGTGTTCAAGCCGGGTGAGATCAACCCGATCCTGGAAACCAACAAGGCCATCTACGGCATGTTGCGCTTTAAGGGCGATCTGGACGGCGACATCCGCGTGAGCGGCAACATCGGCCTGCGCTACACCACCACCGACCGCGAGGCGTCGGGTTACCAGGTGTTCCCGAACAACAGTTATTCGGACGACTCCACCTGCGCCATCATCCCGGTCGGCCAGACGCCGTCGCCGTTCTGCCAGCTTTCTCCCCAGGTCCGCGCCGCGGCGCGTCTGTGGGCCAATGGCGCCAAGACGGCCAGCACCGCCAAGCTGAGCTACGACTACTGGTTGCCCAGCTTCAACCTGAAGGTCGCGCTGCCCAACAAGGTGCAGCTGCGCCTGGGCGCGTCGAAGACCGTCACGCCGCCGGAAGTGGGTCTGACCCGCAACTACTATAATCTGGCGCTGAACACGAACGCCGACGGCATTTCCAACGGCCAGCCCACCGGCAACGTCACGGTCGGCAATCCCTACCTGAAGCCGACCGAATCCAAGAACCTCGACGCCTCGGCCGAGTGGTACTTCGCGCCGGTCGGGTCGCTGACCTTCGCCCTGTTCTACAAGCAGCTGACCAATGTCGCCTACAACTCGACGGCCCGCATCCCGTTCACCAACAACGGCGCGACCTTCGACGTTCTGGTGACCACGCCGGGCAACTCGGACAAGAAGGCCACGGTCAAGGGCTTCGAGATCGGCTACCAGCAGTTCTACGACTTCCTGCCCAAGCCGCTGGACGGGTTCGGCATCAACGCCAACTACTCCTACATCGAGAGCAGCGGCGTGCCGCAAAGCACCCTGTCGGCGACCGACCCCGACGTGGCCGCCGGCCGCGTGACGACGGTCGACACCAGCAAGCTGCCGTTGCAGGGCCTGTCCAAGCACAACGCCAACGTCGCGGCCATCTACGAGAAGGGCAAGATCTCCGCCCGTCTGGCCTACAACTGGCGTTCGGACTTCCTGCTGACCGTCCGCGACGTGATCGTGCCCTACGCGCCGATCATGAACGAGGCGACGGGGCAGCTGGACGGCTCGTTCTTCTACACGCTCAACGCCAAGACCAAGATCGGCGTCCAGGGCGTGAACCTGCTGAACGAGACCACCAAGACCACGCAGGTGCTCAACGACAGCCTGCTGAAGACCGGCCGCTCCTGGTTCATGAGCGACCGCCGCTACACGTTCGTGCTTCGCGCGAGCTTCTAGGGTTTTCGGAGACGCGCCGGTCCCACCCTCGGATCGGCGCGGCTCTGGGAACGGGCTCCCAACCCCGGAGCCCGGACGCCTGCAAGACTTTCCCGCGCATCGTCTCTGGCGGTGCGCGATTTTTTTGAAATGAGGCCCGCCGATGCGTCCCGTTCCTCCGGTTCTCTCCCGCCGCCAAACCCTGACCTTGGGCGCAGCCGCGGCCGCGATGACCGCCGCGCCGGCCTTGGCGTCTCCGGCCCCGTCGCTGGGCAAGCTGGCCAAGGACAAGGGTCTCTATTTCGGCAGCGCCGTGGGCGCGGGTCCGGTCGGCTCGACCGCCAGCCCGTTCGACGACGCCCCGTATCGCAAGATCCTGGCCGACGAATGCGGGCTGCTGGTCCCCGAGAACGAGCTGAAGTGGTACGTGCTGCGCGCCGCCGGCCCGCAGAGCTTCGACTTTTCGCGCGCAGACCGCATCGCCGACTTCGCCAAGGCCAATGGCCAGGCCCTGCGCGGCCACACCCTGCTGTGGCACCACCCGCAGTGGTTCCCCGGTTGGCTCAAGACCTACGATTTCGGCTCCGGTCCGGCCAAGGCCAAGAACGCCGAGGCCATGCTGGCCCAGCACATCGACACGGTCTGCAGGCGCTACCCGCAGATCATCTCGTGGGATGTGGTCAACGAGACGGTCGATCCGGCCGACGGCTCGATCCGTCATACGGTCTTCTCCGACATCCTGGGCCAGGAACAGACCCTGGACCTGGCCTTCCACACCGCCCGCGCGGCCCTGCCCAAGACCCGGCTGGTTTATAACGACTACATGAGCTGGGAAGTCGGCAACGAGAAGCACCGCTACGGCGTGCTCAAGCTGCTGGAAGGCTTCCGCAAGCGCGGAACCCCGGTCGACGCCCTGGGCGTGCAGAGCCACATCGGGGCCGAGAACGCCGACAGCTTCACCGGCTTCGGCCGTCCCCAGGAGAAAGAGTGGAAGGCCTTCATCGATGAGGCGACCGGCATGGGCTACGACCTGCTGATCACCGAGTTCGACGTCCATGACAAAGGCCTGCCGGTCGACTTCGCCCCGCGCGACGCGGCCGTGGCGGCCTATGGCAAGGCCTATCTCGACATGATGCTATCCTACCGCCAGACCAAGGAGGTCCTGGCCTGGGGCATGATCGACAAATATTCGTGGCTGCAAGGACAGTGGCTTCGCGAAGACAAGAAGCCCAAACGTCCGACGCTCTATGACGACTCCTATCAACCCAAGCCGCTGCGGGAAGCGGTGGCGGCGGCGTTGAGGGCGGCGCCGGTGCGGTAGCTCATCCTTATCCGTTGTCATCCCGGAAGCCTCGCAGAGGCTCTCCGGACCCAGGGGCAACCGCACTGCACCGACCCTTGGGTCCCGGCTCTCCGCTTCGCTGCGGCCGGGCAAGCTTTGTTTTGCTGGAGTGTAAGCCGATGATCCGCTCGACCTTGACCGCGCTCGCCCTGGCCCTGCTGGCCTCGACGGCCCAAGCTGCGCCCAACACGGCCACCTTTACGCACTTCACCTACCAGGGCGCCGACCCTGTCGACGCGCAGGTCAAGGCCGCGCCGGGCCAGTACCGCAACCCGATCCTGAACGGCTTCTACCCCGATCCCAGCGTCACGCGGGTGGGCAAGGACTACTATCTGGTCAATTCGACCTTCGCCTATTTCCCCGGCATCCCGGTCTGGCATTCGACCGACCTTGTCCACTGGACCCAGATCGGCAACGCCATCGATCGGCCCGGCATGCTGGATTTCAAGCGCCTGGGCCTGTCGCGCGCGGTGTTCGCGCCGTCGATCGAGGAACATGACGGCACGTTCTACATCCTCAACACCTGCGTCGACTGCGGCGGCAATTTCCTGATCACCGCCAAGGATCCGAAGGGCCCCTGGTCGGATCCGGTGTGGCTGCCCACGGTCGGCGGCATCGACGCTTCACTGTTCTTCGACGACGATGGCGCGGCCTGGATCCTCAACAACGACGAGCCCCCGGGCCCTGCCGAGTACCAGGGCCACCGCGCCATCTGGATCCAGCAATACGATCCCAAGAGCCAGAAAACGGTTGGCCCGCGTACGGTGCTGCTGGACAAGGGCGTCGATCCCTCGACCAAGCCGATCTGGCCCGAGGGGCCGCATATCCTGAAGAAGGACGGCCACTACTACCTGACTGCCGCCGAGGGCGGCACGGCCGAGGGTCACAGCCAGGTCGTGCTGCGGTCCGACGCCGTGCTCGGCCCCTACAGGCCCTACGCCAACAACCCGATCCTGACCCAGCGCGGCCTGCCCAAGGATCGGCTGCTGCCGATTACCTCGGCTGGCCACGCCGATCTCGTCGACACGCCCGATGGCAAGTGGTGGGCCACCTTCCTGGCCGTGCGGCCCTATGGAGACGACCTCTACAACACCGGCCGCGAGACCTTCCTGTTGCCGGTGGAGTGGAAGGACGGCTGGCCGGTGATCCTCGAGAACGGCAAGACCATTCCCTATGTGGCCACCGCCCCGAAACTGCCGGCGCCCAAGGTCGCGCCGCCGCCGACGGCCGGGGCGTTCAAGGCCGTCGAGACCTTCGCCGGCCCCGAACTGCCGCTGAACTGGATGACCATGCGCATCCCGCAAAGCCGCTGGTGGTCGGTGGGCAAGGGCGCGCTGACGCTGCAGGCGCGGCCCGACAAGCTGGGCGACAGCGCACAGCCCTCGTTCTGGGGACGTCGCCAGCAGCACGCCAACGCCAGCGCCGCGACGACGGTGCGGTTCACGCCCAAGGCCGACGGCGACAAGGCCGGCCTCGCGGTCGTCCAGAACGACGACTTCTACTATTTCGTCGGGCTGGTGCGCGATCACGGCAAGACGCTGGTGCGGGTCGAACGTCGCGCGGGGAGCAAGGATCCGGTCGACGGCGTCGTCGTGGCCGAGGCGCCGATCACCCTGGCGGCCAACCAGGCCATGGATCTGAAGATCACCGCGCGCGGCGGAGTCTACGACTTCGCATATGCGACCAAGCCCGGCGCTTGGCGGGTGCTGAAGGCCAACGCCGACGGCACGATCCTCAGCACCAAGACGGCCGGCGGTTTCGTGGGCGCGTTGTTTGGGGTCTACGCCCACGCCGCCAACTAGGGCGCTTCATCCCGTCGTGGTGTTTGCCGCCTGGACCCGCGCCGTCAGGGCTATCGCGATGGGCGCGCAGCTCTTCCGAAGTCGTGTGTCTCTTCCTCAAGGCCGCGCTTCGGCGGATGAGGGTGTTCGCGCCGGTTTGGCAGAGGCTCAGGCCGCCCAGGCTGCGGCGAACCGCTTCAGCAGCGAGCGCGCGGCGCTCTCGACGCCCGAGCTGACGGCTTCCAGACGCAGGAAGAGATCTCCGGCGGCATGCGGACCGCGGGCGGGCAGGCCCTGGCCCGGCAGGCGCACCAAGCCCCGCGACGCGGCCTTGGTCGAAATCCAGGCCAGGCGCGGACCCAAAGCCGTGTCGACCTCGAGCCGGCCGCCCTCGGCCAGCAGGCGCTTGTCGACCTTGCCGGTCAGCCACAGGTCGTCGCCTCGGATCAGGGCCTCGCGCGCGCCCTTGTGGCGGACGACGAAGGTGACTCCGTCGACGCGGACCTTGTCGTCCTCACGCAGGCCGGCGGGCAGTTTCAGGCGCAGGCAGCGACCGTCGATGGTCAGGTCCATCGCGCCGCCCTCGACGGCGGTGGCGACGTCGAGTTCCAGCGTCGCCTGCTTCAACGGTTCGGCGCCGGGCGTGGTGCAAGCCGGCGGGAAGTTGATCTCGCGCGGCGGCGGCTGATCCTGCAGCAGACGATAGGCGGCCAGGACGTCGCGGAACAGGGCCGCATCGCCGCCGGGACGGTCGGGGTGGGCGCGCTTGGCGGCCTCGCGATAGGCGGCGCGCAGCTCGCGCTCGCCGGCGCCGGGCGCGACGCCGAGCAGGGCGCGCGCGGCCGAAAGGGTCAGGGAAGAGGCGGACCGTCCAGACATCGGCACGACCCTGCCGCCTCTTGGTCAACGCCGAGTTAAGTTAAGACTTTCAGGGTGGTGGCCCACGCGCCGCGACGGGCCTATATCCAGCTCATGACCGACGATGTCCTGATCCCCGCCTCGCCCAGCGAAGACGACTATGTCCGGCAGGTGACCGAGGCGGCGCCGCTGCCCTTGCTGCCGGAAAACGATCCGTTCGCGCTGTTCGCCGAATGGCTGGCCGAGGCCGGCAAGAAGGAGCCGAACGATCCCAACGCCGTGGCGGTCTCGACGGTCGACGCCTACGGCCTGCCGGATTCGCGGATGGTGCTGCTGAAGGATTTCGATCCGCGCGGCTTCGTCTTCTACACCAACACCCAGAGCGCCAAGGGCGTCGAGCTGGGCGGCCAACCCAAGGCCGCCTTGCTGTTCCACTGGAAATCGCTGCGTCGCCAGGTGCGGATCCGCGGCGCGGTCGAGCCGGTCAGCGAGGCCGAGGCCGACGCCTATTTCGCCAGCCGCGCCCGCCACAGCCAGCTGGGCGCCTGGGCCAGCGACCAGTCGCGGCCGTTGCCCGATCGTCTGGCCCTGGAGAAGCGGGTCGCCGAGATGGGCCTGAAATTCGGCCTGGGCAAGGTGCCGCGCCCGCCGCACTGGTCGGGCTATCGGGTGGTTCCGCAGGTCATCGAGTTCTGGCGCGACCGGCCTTTCCGCCTGCATGAGCGACTGGTCTATCAGCGGGTCGGCCAGGGTTGGAGCACCCAGCGCCTGTTCCCCTGAGTCGTTAGGCCGCAGGCTCGGGCCGCACGGCGTAGCGCGCCAGGAAGGTCTCGACCGCGTCCTCGCAGATGTCCTTGAGCGGACGGCGGGGCAGGGCGTCGTCGCCGGCCGAGAGGCCCAGCACCAGGGTCATGTGATCCATCATGCCCATCAGCTGGCCGGCGGCCCAGGACGGTTTCTGGACGACGATCTCGCCACTCTTGGCCAGGTCGGTGATGACCGTGATCGCCGCGCCGCCCAGCTCGTCGCGCGCGCTTTGCAGGAAGTATTCGGCGATCTCCTCGAACCGCCGCCGCTCCGAGGTCACCAGGCGGAAGATCGCGCGGGTCAGGGGACGGGCGAAGAAGGCGGCGTAGGCGTTGGCGAAGGCCAGCAGCCGCTTGCGGGCGTCGCCCTTGGCGCGGGCGCTTTCGCGGACCGGCGCGGCGATGTCCCGGACGGTTTCCAGGATCACCACCTTGAACAACTCGGCCTTGCTCGGAAAATAGGCGTAGAGAGTCGCCGTGGAAACGCTTGCGGCGCGGGCGACCACTTCCATGCCGGTATCGCTATAGCCTTCTCGAAGGAATAGCGTCCGCGCGGCGGTCAGAATTTCAGCTCTCTTGTGTTCGGCCCTCTTCAGGCCGGCGCCCATCAACATTTCGGTACTCTGCGCCCCCACTTGCGTGCAATTTAATAGTGTATTGTTTCTCTGCGCAAGCCTTGCGCGAGGACGCGCGAGCCATATTCGGATATGTGACCACGGCGCGGTTTTTCGGGGCGCGGACAGACAGGAATTCGGGTGTGATCAAGGACGCGGAAACCGCGCGCGAGCAGGAAGTGGCGGGCTGGTTCGGGCTGAAGGCCGAGAACACCATCGAGACTTCCTGCGCCAGGGTGTTCTTGATCGGCGACGCCGCCTTCAAGGTTAAACGCCCGGTCGATTTCGGTTTCTTGGACTATTCGACCCTGGAATTGCGGCGCTGGGCGCTGGAGCGAGAGCTGACCTTCAACCGCGCCGCCGCGCCGGACATCTATCGCACCGTGCGACGCCTGACCCGCGAGGCGGGCGGCGGTCTGGAGATCGACGGCGACGGCGAGACGGTCGAATACGTGCTGGAGATGCGCCGCTTCGACGAGCAGGGCGTGCTGGCCACCCAGCCGTGGGCCATTGACGACGCTTTGGAAGACGCCTTGGGCCGCACGGTCGCGCGCTTCCACGCCGGGGCCACGCCGCGTCCCCAGGGCGGCGGCGTCAACGCCTTGGGCTACACCATCCGTTCCAACGCCAATCTGCTGCGCGGCCTGGCTCCGCGCCTGGGCTCGCTGGCCGTCGAGCGTCTGATCGCCGAGACCGATATCGCGCTGGAGCGCCTGGGTCCGCTGCTGGACGCCCGGGCCGCCGAGGGCTTCGCTCGCCACTGCCATGGCGACCTGCATTTGGGGAACATCCTGATCGAGAACGGTCAGCCGATCCTCTTCGACTGCATCGAATTCAACGACACCCTGTCGGACATCGACATCCAGTACGACCTGGCCTTCCTGCTGATGGATCTGGACTTCCGCCGTCGCCGCGACGCGGCCGGCCGGGTGCTGAACGCCTATCTCGACGAAGCCGCCCGATCGTTCGGCGACGGCCTGTGGACGGGTCTGGCCGCCCTGCCGCTGATGCTCAGCGTGCGGGCCGCCGTCCGCACCCACGTCTGGGCCTATACCGGCGACGACGAGGCGGCGCGGGCCTATCTGGCCACGGCGCTTGAGCACCTGGCGCCGCGTCCGGTCAGCCTGGTGGCGACCGGCGGCCTGTCGGGCTCGGGGAAGTCGACTTTCGCCCGCGTCTGCGCGCCTGGTCTGGGCTCGGCGCCCGGCGCGGTGGTCCTGCGCACCGACGAAATCCGCAAACGCCTGTGGGGCGTGCCGTCGCTGCAGCGCCTGCCGCGCGAGGCCTATACGCCGGAGATGAGCGTGCGGGTCTATGACCAGCTGTTCAGCGACGCGGCCCTGGCTCTGAAGGCTCGCCGCTCGGTGGTGCTAGACGCGGTCTTCATGAAGCCCGAGGAGCGCGCGCGCGCCGAGGCCCTGGCCAAGACCCACGACGTCGCGTTCCAGGGCGTCTGGCTGGAAGCCCCGCCCGAAGTGCTGCGCGCCCGCGTCGCGGCCCGGGTCAACGACGCCTCCGACGCCGACGTGGCGGTGCTGGAAACCCAGCTCGCCCGCGAGACCGGCGACATCGCCTGGCGTCGCGTCGACACGGTCAGCGCCTTCGAGGACGAGGCGCGGGCGTTGGCGGAGACGATGGGTTAGGCCGCGTGTAGGGCGTCCGAGTCCGGCGCGTCAGGGCTGATCGCCCGGGCGATGGCGGTGATCAGGGCCGCCGGCTTGACCGGTTTGCCCAGGTGATCGTTGAAGCCCATCTGCAGGAAGCGTTCGCGGTCGCCGGCCATGGTCGAGGCCGTCAGGGCGATGACCGGCAGGTTGGGATCGCCCGCCTTGCCGGCTCGGATCGCCGCCAGGGCGGTCATGCCGTCCATCACCGGCATGTTGATGTCCATCAGCACGCAGTCGAAGCCGCCCTGGGCCATGGCCTCCAGCGCCGCCTGACCGTTGTCGACCACGGTCAGGGCCAGGCCCGTGGCCTCCAGCATCGAGCGGACCACCAGCTGGTTGATGGCGTTGTCCTCGGCCATCAGCACGCGGATCGTGTCGAGCGCGCCGTCGTCGCTTTCGGGCTCGGGGGCGGCCGCGACCTGGGGCTGGGCCACCGGCGCCTGGATGCTGAACCGGAAGCAAGCCCCGACATGCGACGGGGCCAGGGTCAGGTCGCCGCCCATCTGGCGGGCCAGGGCCCGGGAGATCGTCAGGCCAAGGCCTGCGCCGCCATGCTGGCGCGAAACGGTGTCGTCGGCCTGGGTGAAGCTGTCGAACACCCGGTCGGCGGCCTCGGGCGGCACGCCGGGCCCCGTGTCACGCACGGCGAACTGGATTTCGCGCAGGCCGTTCAAGGCCGGTTTGGGCGCGGAGACCTCGAGGTGGACGCCGCCCTCGACCACGAACTTCAGGGCGTTCGAGATCAGGTTGGTCAACACTTGGCGCACGCGCAGGGCGTCGCCATCGATCCATTGCGGCGTGCTGGCGTCGAAACGGGCCGAGAGCTCAAGGTTCTTGACCACGGCCACGTCGCGCCAGGCGTCGACCACCTCGCGAACGGTCTCTTCCAAATCGAAGGGCTGGGGCGACAGCTCCACCTTGCCGGTCTCGATGCGCGACAGGTCCAGGACGTCGTTCAGCAGCTGCATCAGGTTGTCGCCCGACTTGATCATCAGGCGGATCTGCTCGCGTTGGGCCTCGTTCAGGTCGGACTTGGCCAGGGCGTGGGCCATGCCCAGGAGGCCGTTCATCGGGGTGCGCAGTTCGTGGCTGGTGACGGCGATGAACACCGACTTGGCGCGCGCGGCCTCCAGGGCCCGTTCGCGCTCCTCGCGCAGACCGCTGGTCAGCTCGTCCATCCGCCGGGCGGCGGCGCGGTTGGCGATCATCGTGCTGATGGTGTTGAGCACCAGCAACAGCAGTCCCCAGCGGACGATGTGCGGGCCCAGGCCCTGGGCGTCGAAGACGAAGAACGGAAAGACCACCAGGCTGATCAGCGGCACCGCCGCGCTGATGGCGACCAGGGGCCAGGGCTGATGGCGGTAGTTCTGGGTGAAGACGATCTGACCGACCCAGACGCCGACGGCGGCCAGCTTCATGTCGGGGATGGGCGACAGCCACAGCATGGTCGCCAGCCAGCCCCAGATCAGGTTGACGGGCAGGGCGCCCATGACGAAGGCGAAGCGCAGGGCCGGCGTGCCGGCGCGGCCGGGCTTGAACTGTCGCGTGGCCAGGCGGGCGAGGCCCTCGGCGACCACCAGCGCGGCCAGCCATGAAGCCGTGAGGATCGGGGTCAGCGCCTGTCCGAACAGGAAGGCTACGATCACCGCCGAGGCGAGACGCGACAGCAGCAGGCGATGGGTGTCCATCGCCACCTCGTCCAGCCGTTCGTCGGCCCAAGGCGATTGCAGCCAGTTTCGCATGTCGTCCCAATCAGGCCGGGGGCGGCCAGACCCGGAACAATACCGCGATAAGGCGAACTAGAGCTTGCCGTCGCCCTGCGGCGGATTGGCGCGGGCTGGGCGAGTGGTCGACCCGTGTTCAACCAGACGCTTTGTCATTTGCCCGACAAGGCTCGCCCTTCGCGCGCGCCGCGTTGCGCAGGGCGCCCGCCGTCGATAGCCTCGCGCCAATAACGAGAAGCGAGAGAGAGCCAGTTCGATGCAGGGGTTGATGCAACACGGGGCGTTGACGGTCGACAAGATCATCGATCACGCCGCCCAGTGGCACGGAAACCGCGAAGTCGTCAGCCGCTCGGTCGAGGGACCGATCGTGCGCACGACCTACTCGGCGATCCGGGATCGAGCCAAGCGAGTGTCGAACGCGCTGCTGTCGCTGGGCGTTAAGCCGGGCGACCGGGTGGCCACCCTGGCCTGGAACACCGGTCGCCACATGGAGGCCTGGTACGGCATCATGGGCATCGGGGCGGTCTGCCACACCCTGAACCCGCGCCTGTTCCCCGAGCAGATCGCCTGGATCGCCGACCACGCCGGCGATCGCGTGCTGTTCGTAGACCTGACCTTCCTGCCGATCGTCGCGGCGATCCTGCCCAAGGTTCCCAGCATCGAGCATGTGGTGGTGTTCACCGACGGCGCGCACATGCCCGCCTTCGCTCCCGCAGGCGAGGCGCCGCACTTCAAGGGCGTCCACTGCTTCGAGACCCTGGTCGAGAGCCACGGGAGCGACTGCGCCTGGGGCGGCTTCGACGAGGGCACGGCGGCGGGCCTCTGCTATACCTCGGGCACGACGGGCGACCCCAAGGGGGTGATGTACTCGCACCGCTCCAACTTCCTGCACACGCTCATCACCCTGCAGCCCGACGTGATGGGGCTGTCGCAGCGCGACGTGATCCTGCCGGTGGTGCCGATGTTCCACGCCAACGCCTGGGGCGTGGCGTTCTCGGCCCCCGGGACGGGCGCCAAGATGGTGATGCCCGGCGCCAAGATGGACGGCGCGTCGATCTACGAATTGCTCGACACCGAGGGCGTGACCTTCTCGGCCGCCGTGCCCACTGTGTGGCAGATGCTGCTGCAGCACTTGCAGGAGACGGGCCTGAAGCTTCCCGTGTTGAAGAAGGTGGTGATCGGCGGGGCCGCCTGTCCCGAGCACATCATCCGCGCCTTCCAGGAAGACTATGATGTCGAGGTGGTCCACGCCTGGGGCATGACCGAAACCTCGCCGGTCGGCACGCTGTCGGTGATGACCGACGAGCTGGCCAAGCTGCCCTACGACCAGCAGATGCCCTATCGCCTCAAGCAGGGACGCCCGCCGCTGGGCGTGGAGCTGAAGCTGACCGACGACGCCGGCCAGCGCCTGCCGCACGACGGCAAGAGCTTCGGCAACCTGAAGATCAAGGGCCCGATCATCGCCGCCGAATACTTCCGGGGCGCGGGCGGCAAGATCCTCGACGACGAGGGCTTCTTCGACACCGGCGACGTGGCCACGATCGACGACCACGGCTTCATGCAGATCACTGACCGCGCCAAGGACGTCGTGAAGTCCGGCGGCGAGTGGATCAGCACCATCGACATCGAGAACATCGCCATGGGCCATCCCAAGGCGGCCCTGGCGGCGGTGGTCGGCGTGCCCCATCCCAAGTGGGACGAGCGACCGATCCTGCTGGTCAAGCTCAAGGAGGGCGAGACCGCCACCAAGGAGGAGTTTCTCGACTTCCTGCAAGGCAAGATCGCCAAGTGGTGGATGCCCGACGACGTGCTGTTCGTCGACGACATCCCGCTGGGCGCGACCGGCAAGATCGACAAGAAGCTGATCCGCCAGCGGATGAAGGACTATGTGCTGCCGTCGCTGGCCGCCGCCGCGCCGGTGCTGGCCGCCGCTGACGGTGGTCAGGCCGCGAAGATCTACGCGCCCGAACCGGTGGAGACCCCGGTCGACGTCGCGCCCGTGCTTCAGCCTGTCGCGCAGCCCGAGCCCTTACCCGAACCTGCGCCGGAGTCCGTCGTCGCCACCGAGGAGCCTGTCGCCGGAGGGCCGATCGACGCCCTGATCGCCGCCGCGCATATCGAAGCGGCCCAGGCGGAAGCCAAGCCCGTCGAACCCGTCGCCGCAGAGCCCGCGCCAGAGCCGTTCGCCGAGCCCTTGGCCGTCAGCGAGGCCGTGGCGGTTCCGGTCCTGCCGGTCGCCGAGACTTTCGACGAGGCGCCGCTGCGGCTGCACGAGCCTCAACCCGAGCCCGAGCCGCGGGCCACGCCGGTGGCGTCGGCGGCCGCCGACATGCCGTTCGCGGTTCCCCTGACGCCGCGTGAAAAACGAAAGGCCGCCAATCCGGAAAAAGCCGTGCCGGCCTGGGCTTCGATCTATCAGGACCTGGCCCTGTTCATCGCCTTGGTCCCCGGCCTGCTGATCGGCGCCGGGGCGGTCGGGGTGAAGTTCGGCGTCCTCGACCTGCCGCTGGGCTATGGCCTGATGGCCCAGGACTGGGCGCCGAAACTGGCCTTCCTCAGCGTGGCCGCCAGCGCCCTGGCGCTGATCGTCGCCCTGATCGCCGGCTTCGGAAAACTGTGGAAGCGGCTGCTGCTGACCCTGCTGATCACCATCGCCACGGTCGCCGGCATTCTGGGGGTCAAGTCGGCCGGCGGGATGGCGCCGCCCATTCATGACGTGTCGACCGACTGGCGCACGCCGCTGAACTTCTCCGACGCGGCCCTGGCGGCGCGCGGCGGCTCGGCCCAGGCGGTCGAGGACGATCCCAGCCTGCCGGTCGGCTCGGCCGCCTATGCGGGACGCCGGGTGGCGGACGTCAACGCCGAGACCTGCGGGACGGCGCGGCCGCTGGTGCTGGAGCGCGCGCCCGCAGACGCCTACGAGGCGGCGAAGGCGGCGGTGCTGGCGTCGGGCCTGACGCTGATCACCGACGATCCGATGGACGGCCGGCTGGAGGCCACGGGCAAGAGCTACTGGTACGGCCTGGTCGACGACCTGGTGGTGCGGGTGAGGCCCGACGCCAATGGCGCGCGGGTCGACATGCGCTCGATCGGCCGCGACGCCGGTCCGGACATGGGCCGCAACTGCAAGCGTGTGTCGGGCCTGCTGGCGGCGATGAAGCCGTAGGCCTCAACAGACCAATCGATACTCGGCGTCCAGTTCCGGCTCGCCGGCGGCGATCACGCGGCCTTCACGGACCAGCTGCAGCATGTGGGCCAGCACCGACATGGCGGCGGCCGGGTGCAGGCGCGGATCGACGGCCGCGTACAGCACCGGCACCATCGCCTTGATCTGGGTGTGGCCAGCGGCCAGGGCTTCGAGGATCTGGGCCTCGCGTCCGCGACGGTGGGCGATATAGGCGTCGATGAAGGGCCCAACCTCACGCACCGGCGCGCCGTGGGTCGGCCACAGGGTGTCGAACCCGCGCGCCTTCACCTTGTCGAGACTGGCGAAATAGTCGCCCATGTCGCCGTCCGGCGGGGTGATCACGGTCGTCGACCAGCCCATGATGTGATCGCCGGAGAACAGGGCGTTCTCCTCCTTGAGGGCGAAGCAGATGTGGGTGGAGGTGTGGCCGGGCGTGGTGATGGCCTCCAGCGTCCAGCCCGGGCCACACAGCACCTGGCCGTCTCGGAGTTCGACGTCGGGCCGGAAGCGGCCGTCGTCGCCTTCCTCAAGGCCCGACACATGCTCGCCGCCGACGGCCGGGGCGGGCAGGCCGTAGACCTTCGCCCCCGTGATCTTGGCCAGAGGGCCGGCGAGGGGCGAGTGGTCCAGGTGGTGATGGGTGACCAGGATGTGCGTCACCGTCTCGCCCTCCAGCGCCGCCAGCAGGGCGTCCAGGTGTTCGGGCTGCTCGGGGCCTGGGTCGATCACCGCCACCTCGCCGTGGCCGACGATGTAGACGCCGGTGCCGGTGAAGGTGAACGGGCCGGGGTTGCGGGCGATGACGCGCCGTATCAGCGGCGAGACCTGATCGCAGCGGCCGTACTCGAACTCGATTTCACGGACGTAGGGGATCATCGGTCTCTCCGGCGCCGGTCTTGCGGTTGAGCCTCCTGTAACCTTCCGGAGGACGAGCCATGGTGGCGGACGCGGCGATTTTTGTCTCAAAACGGCTCCAGCGCGCGGCCTTCGCCATTCTATGTCTCTTCATGGCGCAGTTCGTGCTGGCCAGCTGCGAGGCCGAGCCCTCGCCGATGGCGGCGCGGGTGTCTCTGGACGGCAGCCGCTAGGCTCAGCCCGGCAGCACGCCCGACAGGTCGTATCCGGCCTCGGCGCCCTGGCGCACCAGCGTTTCACGATCCGCGCTTCCCGACAGCGCTTGTCCGATCGACCAGGTGACGATCGAGCGCGTGCCCGACCGACAGAAGGCCAAGACCGGGCCGTTGGCGGCTTCGACCGCCGCGCGGACAGCCTCGACCTGTTCGGGACCCGGACCGCCGCGCACCGGAATATGCACATAGTCCAGGCCCGCCGCGCGGGCCGCCGCTTCGATCGTCGCGCTCGACGGCTGGCTGGGATCCTCGCCGTCGGGACGGTTGTTGATCACCAGAACGAATCCTTCGTCTGCCGCCCGGGCGATGTCGGCTTCCGTGACCTGGGGGCTGACGGAGAGGGAGTCGGTGACGCGTCTGAAGTCGCTCATGGGTGCTCGCTAAACTGACAGATCAAGCCGCCGCAAAATAGGGCGGGACGGATTGGTAGCACCCCGCGCGAGTGTCGTCGTGGTGTCACATAGCGCTGTCCGAAAATGCCTCGAAATCGATCAAATGGCGCATTTGAATGCGCAATATCGGGATAACGGGGTTTAAATATCTGTGTTTTTGGATTTGGCGTGGAATGCAGTTCGGCCCTGTCAAGGCGGATCGGGTGAAATTATTCGCGTAACACGCCTTGTGAATCTCCTCGCCTGGTGACCATTGTTTCTCGAAATTTCTTGTCGAAATCCAAGGGTTTAAGGGGCGTTTGATCCGGGATATGGGCAGGTGCGACGAATAGTCTAGCTCCACCTTACGGAATTGTGGCTGCCGTGTTGCGTTTATGCGACAGGGGTGCGGGATGTGGGTTGCAATCCTGTAATGTCAATTGACCCAAAAGCGAGGCGGCTCCTAACGTCGCCGCAACCGGGGAAATGTTTCCGGGACACCAGTGATCTCGCGATGCAGTTGGCGCGGAATTCCGCGCAGTCCGGACATATTGTTTCAATGGGGACCGTCCGGTCGAAACCTGCGTCGCACAGAGGGGATGTTTAGAAAATGAAATCCACCAAAGGTAGCGTTCGCGCGCGTCTTCTGACGTCTACGCTGTTCGCCGGCTTGGCCGCGATCTCCGCGCCCGTCGCGGTCACCGCGATCGCGATGGCGATCCCGACCATGGCCTCGGCCCAGGACTACACCAGCGGTACGCTGACCGGCAAAGTCGTGGACTCGGCCGGCGCTCCCGTCGCCGGCGCGGCGGTCACCGTGCGTTCGCAGCAGACGGGCATCGCGCAGAACTCGACGACCGACGCCAACGGCAGCTTCCGCGCGCCGCTGATCCCCACCGGCTCCTATACGGTGACGGTCTCGAAGGACGGCTTCACGCCCAGCAACGAAAGCGGCCTGGCGGTTCGCGCCGGCGGTGAGTCGACCTACACCTTCAGCCTCGCCGCGGTCGGCGAAGTCTCCGAAGTCGTGATCACCGCGGCTCGCCCGGGCCTGGACTTCTCGCAAACCACGACCGGCCTGGTCGTGGACGTCGAACAACTGGTGAAGTCGGTCCCCGTGGTCCGCAGCGCCCAGGGCCTGGCCCTGCTCGCGCCCGGCGCCATCCAGGGCGCGGCCGGCAACTACTCGGGTCAAGTCGCCGTCGGCGGCGCCTCGGTGTCGGAGAACGCGTTCTTCATCAACGGCCTGAACATCACCAACTTCAACACCTACCTCGGCGGCGCGAACGTGCCGTTCGACTTCTACAAGACGTTTGAAGTGAAGACCGGCGGCTATCCCGCCGAGTTCGGCCGCGCGACCGGCGGCGTCGTCACCGCCACGACCAAGTCGGGCACCAACGATTTCATGTTCGCCGTTCACGGCAACTATGAGCCGAACGACCTGCGCTCCGATCAGAAAGACACCTATCTGAACGCGGGCAACCACCTGAAGCGCGACTACAAGGACCTGGTCTTTGAAGCCGGCGGTCCGATCATCAAGGACCACATCTTCCTGTACGCCCTGGCGCAACTGCGCAGCCTGGAAACCAACCCGGGCAACCTGGCCACCCGCGCGACCAACGCCACCCTGGCCGGCGAAACCGCGATCGGCGCTCAGAACCTCACGGAAGAGCGTTCGGGCCAGGCCTTCTACGGCGCCAAGCTCGACGCCTACCTGACGTCGCGCCAGCACCTTGAAGCCACCTACTTCCGCACCAACGACGTCACCAAGCGTCGCGTGTACGGCTACAACCAGTTCACCGACACCGTCGGCGGCTTCAAGTCGGGCACCAACTACCCGACCGGCGGCGAGAACTTCGTGTTCAAGTACACGGGTTCGTTCACCGACTGGTTCACCCTGTCGGGCGCCTACGGCCGCAACCAGGACAACCTGGCGACCCTGCCGCTGAACACCACCGACCCGCTCGTGCAGGATCAACGCACCGGCACCGCGGCGACGATCAGCCAGCAGTCGGTCTCGGCCATCGGCGCGCCCTACAACACCAAGCGCAACTTCTACCGCGTCGACGCCGACCTGTACTTCGACCTCGTGGGCAAGCACCACATCCGGGGCGGCTACGACCACGAAGACGACTACCTGAAGCACTTCTCGCTCTACACTGGCAACGCGGCCTACACCTACAAGACCGCCGCTGCGGGTAACGCCCTCGGCCTGGCCGCTGGCACGCAGTTCATCGAAGCCCGCACCTTCATCTCGGGCGGCAACTTCGACGGCGAGAACCAGGCTTGGTACGTCCAGGACTCCTGGTCGCCGATGTCGAACCTGACCTTCAACCTCGGCATCCGCAGCGACAGCTTCAAGCAGTCGGGCTCGAACGGCGTTGTCTTCGCCAACCTGAAGAACAACATCGCCCCGCGCGTTGGCGTGATCTGGGATCCGACCGGCGAAGGCCGCGACAAGATCTTCGCGAACTACGGCAAGTACTATCTGCCGATCGCGGGCAACACCGCCTACCGTCAGGCCGCCGGCACCTACGACTTCACCGCGCGCTACTACAACCTGGCCGGCTACACGCCGAACCCGACCACCGGTCTGCCGACCGGCGGCCTCGGCACCCAACTCGTCGGCTACACGGGCGCTCGCGCCTGTATCGCTGGCGGGGCGTCGGCCGCGGGCGTGGTGGGTTGTACCTACCAGAACGATGGTTCGTTCTACACCGCCGAGCAACAGCACAGCAAAGAGCTGAAGGCGACGGAAGAAGACGAGTACATCGTCGGCTACAGCCACAAGTTCGATAACCTGTGGACCATCGGCGCCACCCTGACGTATCGCAACCTGATCGAAGGCGCCGACGACGTCGCCATCGACTACGCCGTTCGCGCCTACTGCAAGGAAAAGGGCCTGTCGACGGCTCCGGGCGGCGGCTGCGACAACTACGACGGCACGCTGATCGACTACGCGATCATCAACCCGGGCTCGGCCGCGACCGTGAAGCTGCAGAACCCGCTCGCCGTCGGCGGCACGGATCTGCCGACCATCACCTTCACCGCCGATCAACTGGGCTATCCGAAGGCCAAGCGCACCTACACCGCCCTGGACTTCTCGTTCGATCGCGCCTTCGACGGCAAGTGGGGCTTCCACGGCACCTACACCCTGTCGCAGCTGAAGGGTAACTACGAAGGTTCGTCGTACAGCGACTACGCCAGCGGCCAAGCGGACTCGGGCATCACCCTGCAGTTCGACACGCCGACCCTGGTCGAAGGCGCCTACGGCCTGCTGCCGAACCACCACGCCCACGTCTTCAAGGGCTATGGTTCGTACCAGCTGACCGACAACATCCTCCTCGGCGCCAACGGCACGATCATCTCACCGCGTCGCGTGGGCTGCATCGGCTACAACCCGAACGATCCGATCCTGGAAAACAACTACGGTCCGTCGTACTCGCACTACTGCGGTGGCAAGCAAGTGCCGCAAGGCACGGGCGTGAGCACGCCGTGGACGACGTCGTTCGACACCTCGCTGCGCTACACCGTGCCGAAGTTCGTCCCCTATCAGGGCGACCTGGTGCTGCGCGTGGATGTGTTCAACATCTTCAACTCGCGTAAGGCTGTGAACGTCCAGAACGTCGCCGAAAACGGCACCGTGCTCTACACGGCGCCCGCCACCGGCAGCCCGCTCTCGGCGACCCGCACGCCGGTGTTCGGTCAGCCGATCACCTACCAGAACCCGCGTTACGTGCGCTTCGGCTTCGACCTGTCCTTCTAAGACCGGCTCTTTCCGAACCACGAGATACAGAGGCGGCGGGCTCCGAAAGGGGCCCGCCGTTTTCTTTTGGGCGATGGCCTGGATCGCCGCGCCTTGCGTCGGCCGTCGGCGGCCGTAACCTGCGCGCCTTCACAGGACACCGCAGCATGAGCGACCCCTTCTTCCCGCCGATCGAGCCCTACGCCACGGGTAGGCTCGCGCTGGAAGAGCCCTACGAGATGTATTGGGAGGAGAGCGGCGCGCCCGACGGCGTGCCGGTCGTCTTCCTGCATGGCGGCCCCGGCTCGGGATGCTCGCCCAAGCATCGCCAGTTCTTCGACCCGGCGATCTGGCGAGTCGTCATCCACGACCAGCGGGGCTGCGGCCGGTCCGCGCCGATCGGCGACCTCACCAACAACACCACCCAGGCCCTGATCGCCGACATCGAGGCCCTGCGCGAGGCGCGGGGGATCGAGCGCTGGCTGGTGTTCGGCGGCAGCTGGGGTTCCACCCTTTCCCTGGCCTATGCCCAGGCCCATCCCGACCGCTGCCTGGGCCTGGTGGTGCGGGGTGTCTTCCTGGGCGAGCAGGACGAGATCGACTGGTTCATGTCCGGCCTGGCGCTCTTGTCTCCCGAGGCCTGGCGCGATTTCTTCGCCGCCAGCGGGGCGGGCGAGGTCGACGATCTGCTGGCCGCCTATGTCGCCCGGCTGAACGACCCCGATCCCGCCGTCCACGGGCCCGCCGCCTATGCCTGGGGGCTGTATGAGGCGCGCTCGTCGACCCTGCTGCCCAGCCCCGACCTGATGGCCGAGATGAGCGGGCCGGCCAAGGCCCTGGCCCTGGCCCGGATCGAAGCCCATTATTTCCAACACGACTGCTTCCTGTCGCCGGGCCAGTTGATCGAGGGCGTCGACAGGATCCGGCACCTGCCCGCCACGATCGTCGAGGGCCGCTACGACTTGCTGTGTCCGATCGGCGTCGCCGATCGCCTGAGCCAGGCGTGGCCGGAAGCCGAATATGTCGTTGTGCCCGATGCGGGCCACTCGGTGTTCGAGCCCGGGATCGCCCGCGAGCTGGTGGCGGCCGTGCGGCGCATGGCCACGCGGCTGGCATGACGACGCCGGCGTCGCTCAACGGTCTGGACGCCTTCACGACGGCCCGGTTGAAGGCGACGCGGTTGGCCCATGACGATCTGCCCGACCTGACGGCCTTGCATCTCGACGCGGAGGTTTCCCGCTTCCTGGGCGGCGTCAGGACGCCCGAGGCGACGGCGGCCTATCTGGAGACCAATATCCGTCACTGGGCCGATCACGGTGTCGGCCTGTGGACGTTGCGGACAATGGACGGGACCTCCGTGGGCCGCGCCGGCCTGCGCCGCGTCGAGGTCGAGGGCGTCCCGGAGCTGGAGATCGCCTACGCCTTCACGCGGGCGGCGTGGGGGCAGGGGCTGGCGACGGAGATTTCCGAGGCGCTGGTCAGGCTGTGGGCGGCCGAGCGCCCCGAACCGGATCTCGTCGGCCTGGTCGTGAAGGGCAATGCGGCGTCGGAGAACGTGTTGCGGAAGACCGGCTTTGCCTATGAGCGCGACGCCGTCTTCCACGACCAGCCCTGCGGCCTGTTTCGCCTGTCGCGCTGAGGCCAAGAAAAAGGCCGCCCGGCGTGACGCCCGGCGGCCTTTCCTGTTCTTATAAAGCCGCCCTAGTGGATGGGCGTGTCGGCCAGCACCGAAGCGCCGCCCGGAGCCGCGCGCAGGCGAGCGTGGGCCAGTTCGTCCATGATCGCCTGGGAGCGCGGATCGCCGAGGATCCAGGCCGAGGCGGCGATGGTCCGCATCGAGGTCGAGCTGACGCCCAGCACCTTCTCCAGCGCCTCGAAGGGCGACTTGGCGCCGTCCATGCGCTTGAGCTTGGCTTCGCCCTTGATGCCAGCCAGGGCCTTGGCCTTGTCGACCGCCTGGTAGAAACCGCCCAGCTCGTCGACCAGACCCAATTGCAGGGCCTGCTCGCCAGTCCAGACGCGGCCCTTGGCGATCTCGCGGACGCGTTCAGGCGGCAACTTGCGGCCCTCGGCGACGCGGGTCACGAAGCCGGCGTAGATGCGATCCATCCAGCCCGCGAACTTGGCGCGCTGGTCGGGGGTGAAGCCCTCGCCCGTGCCGAAGGCGCCGGCATAGTCGCCGCCCACATGCACTTCGCGGGTGTCGACGCCAAAGCGTGACAGGGCGTCGCCCAGAGCGAACTTGCCGCCATAGACGCCGATCGAGCCGGTCAGGGTCGAGGGTTCGGCGACGATCGAGGAGGCTTGGCTGCTGATCCAGTAGCCACCGGAAGCGGCGTAGGTGCCCATGGACACCACCACCGGCTTGCCGGCCGCCTTGGCGGCCTTCACGGCGGCCAGGATCTGTTCGGAGGCGGTGTCGGAGCCGCCGGGCGAGGACACCCGGAACACGATCGCCTTGACGTCCTTGTCGGTGGCCGCGTCGTAGAAGGCCTTGGCCACGTCGTCGGAATAGACGTTGCTGTCACCGCCGAAGGGCGAGCCGCCGCCGCTGGCGCCGGTGACGATCGCGCCCTCGGCGCCGATCACGGCGATGGTCGGGCCCGACTTGCCGCCCGAGGGGCTCTTGGAGCGCGAGGCGTAGTCGTCGAAGTCGATCAGCTTGGCGCCCTTGCCGGCGCGCGACAGGGCCACGCTCTGCAGATCGTTGACCTGGCCGACGCGGTCGATCAGACCCTGCTCGCGGGCCTCCTGGGCGCTGTAGGGGCCAGCCTCCAGAATCTTGATCAGTTTGGCGGGGTCGGCCTTGCGGTCGGCCGCCGCCGAGGTCAGGGCCGAGCGATAGACCGAGCCCATCCACGACAGAGACGACTCGCGGTGGGCGGGGGTGTAGTCGCTGTAGAGGTAAGGGTTGACTGCGTTCTTGTACTCGTAGCGCTGCTCGTACTCGGCCTTGACGCCGTATTTGTCGAAGAAGCGCTTGAAGAACATCGCCTCGCTGGAGACCCCGACGGCCTGGAACGAGCTGTCAGGCTGCATCCAGAACTCGCTGGAGGCCGCGCCCAGCATGTAGGTCGAGGTCACCATGCCCGACGGATAGAGGCCCTGGCTGTGGGCGTAGATCGGCTTCTTGCCGACAGATCGGAAGTGCTTGAAGGCCAGACGCAGTTCGTCGGCGGTGGCCGGAGCCATGCCGCCTTCGGGCAGGCGCACCATCAGGGCCTTGACCTTGTCGTCCTTCTCGGCGCGACGCAGGGTCTCGATCACCGACATGACGGAGGTTCCGCCGCCGCCGCTGAAGGCCGCGAAGGGGTTCTGGGCGTCCTGGTCGGTCAGGCCGCGACGCAGGTCCAGGGCCAGCACCGAATGGGCGGGCACGGGCGCGGGGCGGGCGGCCCCGGCGGCCATCACGATCAGCAGGAAGGGGACGCCGACCACGAACAACACCAGGCCGACGAACACGCCGGCCACGGTCAGGAGAAACTGCTTCATCGAAGATCCCGTCAGGAGGTGGCCCACAAGCTAGCGAGTGTTGCGTTGCGGTCAAATGAACAGCGCGCAACCTGGCGTCAGACGCCATGCGAACAAAGGGATTTCAATGCGGGAAAAATGGTCGGAGTGGCAGGATTTGAACCTGCGACCCCTGCGTCCCGAACGCAGTGCTCTACCAGACTGAGCCACACTCCGACTTGGAGGGCGGCTTATAGACACGCGGTTCGCCGCTCGCAAGCGTGAATTATGGCCCTCGAAAAAGAAGTTCAAAGTCCCGTTGCATCCTTCCGACTCGTGCGCTATCTCCACCGCCTCGCCGGGCCCAGACGGGTCTCGCCGTTCCTGCTGGGGAATGGTGTAATGGTAACACTGCGGTTTTTGGTACCGTCATTCTAGGTTCGAGTCCTAGTTCCCCAGCCACACAATTTCAGACACTTAGCGAGAAGCGTCCCCTCAGGGGAGGCCGGTTTTTACAGGGCCTTTTACAGCTTCCGCTCTGGCTTTGTTCTCGTGCATCCGCCGAACGATCGCCAAGCCGATCTCTTGGCCGCTGACATAGCGCCGCCGAATCTCTCTGACTTGCTCAGGCTTCCAGCCCAAAATCGTGGCGATGTCCTCGTCTGCGAGGCCGGCGCGGATGAAGTTGGTGGCCGCCGTGCCGCGCATGTCGTGGATGCGGAGGTCTTCAATTCCAGACTTGGCGTCGGGCCCGTGTAGTTGCTGGGCGCGCTGTAGCGCCTTCCTCCGCTGTCGCTGAATGGCGCTCTCGATGCCCGCCTCAGTCCAGGGACGGCCCTTCGACGAATTGAGGAGCGTGGTCGACTTGCCTTCGTGTCGCGCGATGATCCCGTCCAGGATCACGCGGAAGGCTTCGGTGATCGGCACGACCACCGTTCGACGGTTGTTCGACTTGCCGGTCTGAAAGACGATCGCGTCTTCGCCCACGGCCGATAGAGGCACACGCCGCAGGTCAGCGTTCCGCAGGCCGCTGTGCGTCGCGACGTCCGCGAAATCGATGAACTCCTGTCCCGCATCGTGCAGCAGGATTTCGAGGTGGTGAGGCTCCCAGATGATCGTGGATCGGTCCGGCGGATGATAGAGGCCGGCGACGCCCTCGATGGGATTGCGGGTCAGTTCGCCCTGGTCGACGGCCCAGTCGATGATCCTGGACAGTGCGCCCATGCGATCGTCGGCGGACTTGGGTGTCGCCTTGGACTTGTCGCGCCACGCGATCAGCACCGCGCGGGCGCGTTTGCTCTCCAACGCCCGAATTTCCATCTTCCCGAGATCGGTGCGCACGCGGTCCAGATGCTTGCGCAGGTCCTTCTTGGTGCGAACTGCGCCTGGCATATCTTCGAGCGCGATCAGGTATCGCGTCACCAGGCCGTGCAGGGTGACCTTGTCGCCCGTCTTGGCAGTCTCGCCCTCCTTGAACGCCTTGATGGCGTCAGGCGCGCGCTGGGAGACCAGCGTGGCCAACTCCTGATCGCTGCGAGCGGTGACCTTCAGCAGCTGCGGTCCGCCGCGCCACGCGTACCAGTATTCCGTGACGGACGACTTCGACCGCGCCTGCACCCGGTGAAGGCCGGGGAGCATGTCACGAATGCTCAAGGAACCGGTCAAGGGCAGACTCCGGATCGGTCATGGCGTCGTTGTCGGCCGAAGGTTCGGATTTCGGACTCAGGCCGGCGAGGGCGTCAAGTCGGGCGTCCAGCGCCACGATGTCGTAACGCTCCGAGCGCAGTCCCGGGACGCGCGCCCAGCCCAGTCGACGGAATTCGGCGACGGGCAGCTTGCCGCAATACTTGGCGGCTTCCTCGACTGTCAGGAGGCGGGGGAGGCGGGCAGCTTGATCGGTCATCGCGCCGACCTCGCGGCGACCAAGCAGAGGAGCCTGGAGCCTGGACGGCCAGCTACTGCCACATGCCCCTCCCAGCCGCCTTGGCGGCGTCCTCAGCGGGCGCGTAGACCCCTTTGCTGTACCGACGGTACTCGCTGGCGAAACCGGAGCGAATGACCGCGGCGTTGACGTCCGGGCTGGCGTCCGACCAGCAACGGCCGACGAAGCGGCCGTATCGGTCGCGCTCGACAAACCTACAGCCCACGCGGCCGCGCGTCAGGCGGACCAGCTCATCCCTGGCCTCATAGGCAAAGGGCTCGGCGGGCGCTTTGCCGCGCCGAACCTCGGGGGCGTCCACGCCGAACAGGCGGACGCGCTCGGTTCCACAGCGGAACGTGTCGCCGTCATGAACCGCCGGCGCGGTGCAGGCGATGATGGCAGCCGCGGCGGCGCTGAAAGCGACCGCGCTAAGCAAGGAGGTACGCCGTGATGAGGAGAGCGACAGGCGTTGCCAGGAGCACCACGGTCGCAGCATTCGCGAGCTTCCCACGCTCCGTTAGGATGGGCTGGTTTTCCGAAAGGCGGTGCTGCAGTTCCTGCGCGTAGTCGACCAGAAGATCCTTCTCTGTCGCGCCTGTCTGAAGGTCGCCATTGAAGTCGCTGGGATAGTAGCCGAGCGAGTGGAACGCCCTGGACCGGAGCGCGGCCATGGCAAGGCCCGCGCTTAAGGTGAAGCCGATGACCGCCACGATTGCGCCGATCAGCAGGGGCTTGTTCTGAAGGCTCGCCGCACCGATGGCGGCGGCGCCAGCTGCCAAGGCCACGGCGGCATTGGTGATCGCCCCGATGCTCTGGTCCTGAGCGTCGGCGAAGGCCACCTGGCTGACGAGCCGCTTCTCGCCTTGATCGACTATGGTTTTCAGTACAGCTTCAGGTGCAGCTAAAAGGTCGGTGCGGCTAGTCATGGCTCCTCCCGTTGGACAACGTCCGCCCGAGCGACGTGGCAAGGACAAGCCGCCCGTTGACGCGCGGGTGGCTGGCGTCGCCGAGAACCCGACCTCCCTCATCGCTCAAAGTCATCGGATGGCTGTCCTTGAAGCTACCATTCGGGACGGGATCATTTCGGCCAACAGCGTGCAATCCGCCGGTGTCATGCTTGCGCATCGGGCAAACTCCCTCTTTGAGGCGCGCGTCAGCTGGCTCTTGAACGTATTGGCCTGTGTGCTCGCCGGAGGAGCACTGGTCGCCGACCACTTTGTGGAACCGGTCAGGGTCGCTTTGCTGGCGCCCGCAATCGCTGTTGTGCTCACGGCCACCTTGCTCCTGACAAAGAGCGTTTCGAGCGTTGGGCCGTACGAAGTTCTTCGGCGTGCCGGCTTCAAACGCCGCGAGCTGCAAGCGATCAGCGCCGCGCTTGTGGAATACAACGGACCGCCCGATGCCGACGCTATCCTCGCCTACCTTCAGGAAAGAGCCGGTCTCGAAGGCGATGGGCATGACAGCGAGCGCGCCTAGATCGTAGAGCCTGGGGCGATGACCTCGGCCAGGTCGACCAGCCGTCGCCGCTGCACGGGCGAGAGCTTGGGGAACAGCCGCACCAGCTCGGCCGCGCCATCGAGCTCCAGGAAGGCGGCGAGCTCCGGCATAACGCTTTCCCCATCGCCCTGTCCGTCCAAGCCCTCGAAGAACGCACCGACCGTCGTCCCGAGTTTCCGGGCCACCGCCAGCAGCTTCGATGCTGAGATCCGGTTGTGGCCTCGTTCGTACTTCTGAACCTGCTGGAAGCTGATCTCCAACGCATCGGCCAGTTCCGTCTGCGGCATGTCGAGCGCCAAACGTCGGGCCCTGATCAACTTGCCGACGTGCACGTCTGTGGGATCCGGCGTCTCGATATTCTTCATGACCATGCTTGCACCTCCCTGACTTGATCTCCGATGAGCGAAGGTAGGCGTCAAGCTCAACCACACGGATGGCAGGAATCGTGAGAGCGTCGACAGCATGAATCGCCCCTTGCTCACTTGCTGGATCGCGCTCGTCTTCATCCTTGTCGCAGGCGTGATATTTCAACTGCTCAGGTCTGATGTTCCTTGGCGTAGCGAAATTGTAGCAGCATGGGTTCAGGCCGTTGGATCGATTGTCGCTATCGTGGCCGCCATCGTCATCGCTCGCTACGAGGCAATGCGAGCGATGAAAGAGCGAGCGTCGCTTAAGCATCACACTACGATGCTGGTACTCAACACGTGCAAGGCAGCGCGCGGTCTGTTCGAGGAAGCGATGGCGGGCATGCGCGGAGAGCGGTTGGGCTTCCTCCAAGACGAGAACTTCACAGAATATCAAGCAGCGCTTCGCGAAATCCCGCTCAGCAATTGCACGAGTTTGGCGGCGCTCGTACTTACCGATGCTCGTCGGGCCGTCGCTCATGCATTCCGCACTTACGGCGAGTGGAGGAAGGCGGTGATGGGGCCGGCAACACCGCAGCATCTCGCGCAAGGCCTCGATCCAAACGCGAGATATTTCGATTTGACCCTGGTTCGCGCTCACGCCAACCGAGGCGCAGCCGAGGATTTCCGGCGCATGGTGGCTTCCTACGATCAAGCTATCGCACAGCTCGAAGTCGAGTGGCGTCGATCGGTTGCTAGAGGGTATTTTTTCAAAGACTGACAACTGAGACCTCGATCAATCGTTGAAGCGGCGATCCTGACTATTCTTCCGTTGCTGTCGCCACCGGCCATGGCGACCGGCGGCTCAGCGATATTCGTTACTCAGCGGCGAGGGGAGCGGCGCCGTTGAGCGCCAAGCCGAGATTGAGAGGATAGCTATCGCCCTTGGTGTGGGCGGCGAGGCGCGCGGCGACCCAGGCAGCGGTGACGGCCTTCCGTCCCGCGATGATCTGCGGCTCGCGACCCAAGAACAGCGCTTTCACGTCGCCGATCAGGGCGCGCACCAGCTGCCATTCGTAGTCGGTGAAGTCCTCGCTAGCTTCAGTCGGACCAAACCGCTCCACCAGGTGCGCACGAGCCAAGGCGCCGGCGATGGTCTGTGGGCGTTGCTCCAGCAGCTTGTCGATGATCTTGCCCGACGCTTCACATTTCTCCTGGGCACCGCGATCATCGTCGACCAGGGTGAGAGCGACCATTTGTTCGTGCAGGTCGGCGGCTTCAGCGGCAGCCAGGACGAAGTCGTGGTCAGCCAGATTGTGATCCGTGCTCGGTGGCGTTGGCATGCGGCTGAAGCGCGCCATCGCTTTTGCCATGTACTGGCTGGCGAAGAGTACTTCTTCCTCCCAGCCCGACGTGTAGGTGGTCAGGTCGATTCCATAGAACCCGAGATAGGCGGCGACCGCGGCGTGGGCGTCTGCCAGCGTTTCAACCTCTACTTCAAGGACGGCCTCCCGGAGGCGATCGAGGGTCCTCCGCGCGTCAATCCAGATCTCATCGAGCAAGGCTGCGGCTGTCTCGGCTTCATCGTGCTTCGCCGCCAAGGTGGCGAGGGCGACGTCATGCTCGGCTAGGGCTGCAATCAGCGGCGCGGCCGCCTCCGCGTCGCCGTCCACGTGAGCCATGATCATCTCGACGGAACCCAATTCCGTGAAGGTCTGAACCGGCCGCGTGCCGTGCATCTTCGGCAGATCCTCGGGCACGATGAGGCAGCGCGGCGTGATGCCGGGGTTGTCGTAGGCGCGCTTGGCAGCCGAAGCTGCGTCTTCCGCCTTCCCAGCTGCCTCCTGTGCGGGCTGCTCCACATCTCTCTCATAGGCGTGTGCCGCGCTGATCGCCGCTGCCAGCGCCGCGCTTCCGACCTGCGTCATTTGCGGGACGAAAAGCCACTGACCGTTGGGCGGAATAGGCCCTTCGCCCCGGCTGTTAGCCCACCGCCGCAGGCACGCCGTGACGTCAGCCAGCAGCGGGTCGAGGACAGAGGCTTCGTAGTACAATCCTTCGCGATTGACTTGGGCCGCCAGAGCGACTTTCGCGACCGCATCGTCGAGCGAGGCGCAGCTCGACTCGAGGATCAGCTCGGTCAGGCGAGCAGCACGCTCGCAGGCCAAGTCGATCGCCTTCTGATCGCCTTCACCAAGCAGGTCCGCTCCGGCAATCACCGAATTGCGCTCGTGCAGTAGGTCGAGCAGCTCCTGGGATTTGGGCTCGCCGAGCGCGTCAGCGAGGGCTCTAGCGGCGGCGTTGCCGGGCGCGATCGAATTGTCGTCGTCGCCGGTGGTGATTTTGCTGATCGCGTTCATGTCAGTCTCCTCGGTTGTGGAGGGGTCGCGGCCGGGCATCGGTCAGATGCTCCACAGGCCGGCAGCCAGGGCGCCGACAACGGCGGCCGCGGCGAGGAAGGCCGGCAGGCGGCGGATGACGGCGACGGCGCTCATTCGGCGGCCATGGCGTAGGCGCCGGCCAGAGCGGCCTCGATTTCAGCGGAGCGGACGGTGTTGACCTCGGCCATGGCGGCGCGTCGCGCGGCGATAAAGTCAGTCAGGGCGGCGGCCTTGGCAGGAGCCAGCTCGGCGGGAACTTCGTAGGCCAGCGCGAACGCCATGGCCTGGGAGATCGTCAGGTTGTTGGAGACGAACCAATCGACCCGCTTCCCAGCCGCGAACAGTCGGTCCTGGGCCTGTTCAACCGGAGTCTTGGCCAGCGCCGCAGCAAGCGCCGCACGCTGAGCCGGGGAGCGCATATCGAACGCCGCGAAGATTTGGACTTGGCTGGCCATAGCGGCGCGCTCCATCTCGTGATGGAGGTATGTTGCAGTTTTACCAACAGTACGTCAATGTGTCGTTGCGGTTTTTACGACACCTTTTCGGCAAACGCTTGGCGAGCCGTCAGGTCCCCTAGATTCATAAACTCCTTGGCTGTCGACCCGTCGAAGCCCGTTGCAATTGCATGCAGTTGCCCTGATGAAATCAAGCCGAACATTGTTCTATTTACAGCAAGCCGGTCCCCAGGCTTCGCTCCGGTAATTTCAATATTATCCAAGTAGAATTGGTTAAAATCATCTTCCCCTGGATCGGGCAAAGATTTCAGATGATTATATGTTCTTGAAAGCTCACGATACTGCGGCAGAAACGTTGTCGGAAATGCATTTAAACACACCAGTAGCCCTGAAAGAAAATCAATGTTCCTTCCAGCCCAGTGACCAATCAGCATCTGAGAAAGGCCATCCAAGTTTTGATTGGGAACCGATCTCAAGAGCAGCTCAAACATTAAATCTGCCCAGGTTTCGAACGTCGCTTCAATAAACTCCATATCATCGCCAGACGCTGAAGCTTCAATGATTTTGATGAAGTTCACTCGCTTGGCCACTGCATCCGGTACGTCCATTGCCGAAATGCGGTCCTGATGGGGTCGGTCAGACCGGAATTCCATCTCATCTGGAGTTTCTGTAGCGCGCAAATATTTATCTATAGCTGCGCTTTCCTCTACCTTGAGGGCGCGTTTGCCTTGGATTATTCTTGTAATCGCTCCCTTGTCGACGCCCATGTAGGCAGCGAGGGCAGTCTGCGAGCGACCTGGTGCTTTTAGCAGCCGGCCGAGCCAAGCCATATCGGGGCGTTGCGGTTTCAGCGTCATACGATCTTGAAGCATCACGGCATCAGAAGTGCCATGACGAAAAACGCAACTTGATTGACGTTGACAAAACTGCAACAACATTGTGGATGGAACCTGCAGCTTCGATCCTTACACAGTGTGGTGGCGCGAGTGCAGTAGCTCGCTGGCTCGATATCGACCGCACGACGGTGTGGCGCTGGACGCAGCCCAAAGTCAGCGGCGGCACGGGCGGCCTGATACCAGCGAAGCACCAATCCGAGCTTCTGCGGAGAGCGAAAGCAGAGGGATTCGGCCTATTGCCCAGCGCCTTTTTTGAGGCTGCGGCGACAGTCGCTGAGTGACGATATGGCGTCCTCAGAAAAAGGCCGCGCTTCACAATGGCCCACTCAGTGCGAAGCATCATTGGCGTCGGCGTCGGGCTCGTCGTCGGGCTCGTCGACGATGGCCTCGGCCACAATCCTATGGGCGGCTAGCAGGGTTGCGACCAGCATCCAGGTCTCCGTGTCCTCGGCCGAGGTGTCGACGCTGGTAAAGCCATCGTCCAGCTCCTCCTCGATCGCAAAGCGAAGCGGGTCGAACCCGCTGTCCTCGCAGCGGAGAAAATCGAAGTCCAAGAGCAGCTTGAAGACCAAGACCAGTGCGCTGACTTCGATCAGCAGCGGCGATATCATCCCTTCGAGCCTATCGAGGCGCTGCTTGGTTGTGCCAGGCATCGGCATGTCAATCTCGCAGGCGGGCTGCGGCCCACCGCCTGAGAGCCAGGATCGCGTCTCGTCGCTTGGCCTCCGCGACTGCGGACCACGTTGCCCGCCGTGCCGGGTCGAGGATCGACGCACGTCGGCAGGCGCCGGCAGCGATGGCGCAATCAATGGCTTCCAGGAGTTCGGCCGCGCTATCGCCGTCGATCTCCAACTCGGCTTCGGGTCTGGTGCTGTGCATGGCCGCAACATCGGCGGCGCCGTGGCGTCCGTCGCCCCGAACGGAAAACCTGGTTTCGGGGAGATCCAATGACAGGATTCAATCCCACCAAACCACGACGCCACGGCACTCTGCATGCGGCGCTGTCGAGAGCAATCGACGAGGCCGGCGGGCTGGAGCATGCCGCTGAGCTGATCCAGCGCTCGACGAACTGGCTCTACACCGCCGCCGATCCCGACATTGAACGCCGGAAGAAGGCGACCCTTTCGTACGAGGAGGCGCGCGCGCTCTCCCGATCCGGCGCCACGGCACTGGCTGAAGACCTCGCCCTGCAGGCGGGAGGTGTCTTCCTGCCTCCGATCCCCGCAGAGGCCCCCGCCGCTATCCAGGCTGCCTTGGCGGCCTACGCCAAGGAGTCCGGTGAGGCGTTGTGCGAGCTGATCGCCCGGGTCGGCGACAACGTGTTTGACGAACGGGACGCTGAGGCCTCGCTCAAGGAAATCGACGAGGCCCTACGGGCTCTGATGGGCGTGCGCGCCCTGGCCCTGGCCGCCCAACGCAGGGGGAGGGCCGTCCCGTGACCGATGAAGCCAATGACACCGTGGTCAGCTTGGCGGTCGCCCGAGCGCAGCGGGCTGATATTGAGCTCAGCGCGATCCTTGCTGACGTCTCGCGCCGGTCGCTCCGGGTCCATTCGCTGGTGGACCAAGTGATCGCGGCGCTTGATCAAGACGTTGCTGGCGACGCCACGCTCGAAGTGTGGACCGTCGCAGCGGCTCGACTGGCTGAGCGGATGGGCATAGCGGGCCTCGAGAACCTCACCCAAGCGTACGTGGCGACGCTGAAGCGGGAACTCGCCGAAGACGCCGCTCTGCAGCCTGAACGGCAATGAGCGGGGCATGGCCGATGACTTCACCAAGCAAAAGCTGGAATGGCTCGATCGGGTGGCAACAGACCATCGGATCGGCCACCTGGGTGTCCGTGTCGCGATGATCCTCGCCCGCCATTTCAATCGCAAGACCCTTGAAGCCTGGCCCAGCCACTCGACGCTAGGGGAGGGGGCTGGGGTGTCGTCCCGAGCCATCCAGACGGCGATCGGTGAGCTGCTGACCGCCGGCTATCTGACGGTCGTTCGACCAGGCGCTCGGCAAACGAACCGGTACCGGATCGCGCTGCCCCGACCAGAAGCCAGCTTCCGATCCGAACCTGCTGTGACCGGAAGCAGGCTTCCGATCCAACGCCCCGATGGCCGGAAGTCAGCTTCCGATCGGGTCACCGGAAATGAGCCGGTTGCTATCGGGGGTGACCGGAAGTTTTGCGTCAAGGTGACCGGAAGCAGGCTTCCTACTAACCCTTTGATAGAACCCTTTGATGAGTCTTCGCTTCGCTCAGACTCAGAGTTCGACGTCGACGTCGACGAAGCCGATGTCGCTACGCCAGTCACAGAACTGACGTTCGAGGATCGATCGCTGGCACCGCTCGCGCCTCAACAGCTGGCGCTGATCCCGGCCCTTGCCGTGGCCCGCCAGTCTGTCCGTCGGACCAAGCCGAGCAACTCCGAGCCGACCGCCGTCGAGCTAGCGCAGTTCGAAGCCTGGTGGCGGGTCTACCCGCTACGCAAGGCGCGAGCTCCAGCCCTGACGGTGTTCGTGAAGATCGTCCGCGCCGGGCTCGTTGATCTTGAACTGCTGATGGCCAGGACCGCGGGCTACGCCGCCCAGATCGCCATCACCGGAACGTTCGCGGCCCACGGCGCCACCTGGCTCAACCAGCGTCGCTGGGAAGACGAGCCGTCGCCCACCAATCACCACCCCAATCGCCCGCGCTCTCAGGCCTGGAGCGCGATGGATCAAGCAATCGCCGGCTTCGAGGACGAACGATGACCCAGACACAAGCCGTACCCGCAAATGCTCCCGCAGCGCGTCCACCAGCCCTGTCGAACCGCGCAAGCGGCGCCAAGGCGATCATCGCCGGCGTCAAGGCGGCCGCGGCGCCATTCATCGCGCTGAGCGACGCCATCGCCGCAGCCGAGGTGGATCGCGATTGGCGTGACCGGATGCGGCGGATCACGATGACCTACAACCAGCGCGACAATAGTCTCGACGCCTGGACGCTTCGGCATCCGGAGCGGGCCGAAGAGCAGTGTGCAGCCCTCCAGCGCTGGATTGACCAGGCGCCCGACGTAGCACGTCTCGGCAAGTGCGCCGGGGACTACGAGGCAGTGAACGTGCCGGCCAAGACGAACCAGGTCCGCTCGATCGTTTCCCTGATGATCGACTGCTTCCCAAATGCGCGGCCGCATTCGCCGGAGGTCTATTTTGAGGTGCTCGTGGATCGCGTCGCCGAGGGCGGTTACGCGCTCACCGACGTGGCGCGCGCCTACGAGAAAATCACCAGCACCTCGAAATTTCCGCCGTCGGCCGCGGAGTTCATGGAGGCGTGCGAGGCGGCGCGTTCCGAGGGCCGGGCGGCCCTTCACCACGCTCGGCAAATGGCGGGCGCTGTCGAGAAAGCTCAAGCCGCTTTGGAGGACGCGAAAGCGCGGGGTCCGATGGTTCGAACTGAAGCCGGCCTGGCCGATGTGGGCGCTGGCTCGGATGTGGCGGCGCTTCGAAGGGGCGTCGCTGATCTCCCCGCCATGCCCACCCATTAGCTAGCTCGTCAGACAGGAGCCGACATGCGTCGACTGAGAGACTTCGCCGCTATCACCGCACTCGAGGCGTATGCGGTCCTTAATCCGAAGGTCCACTACGATGATGACCCCCGCTTTGGCCAAGCGTCGTTGCGGCTGTTTGGCGTCACGAAGGCGCAAGTCGAGGCCTGGATCGAAGGCGAAGCTTATCGTCGGCTGTGGGCCGGTGGCGATGCCCCGACCGACGAAGCTTACGAGACCTATTGGTCAGAGATAACCGCGCGCCGGGCGGAGATTACCGGCGGCGAAGACCGAGACCTCGTGGACGTCTGCAGCGAGTTGGGCTGGGACCTCAGGAACGAATGGGGCTTGCCCCTCGCAGTCGCTCCATCCTTCGACCTGCAGCTATTGGCGGGCATTCGCGGCAAGGCGGGAGCCTCACTGCCTCCGCCGGGCGCCGAGCGGGCGGAGGCATGGGGCAACGAGCTGGCTCGGAAGCCGGTGAGGCGCACTGGCCCTCCTGTGCTGCCTCTAACCGAGGAAGAACGAAGGGAGCGGAATCGAGCTGCGGCCAAGGCAACCACCTGGCGGCCGGAGCCGCGCAGAAAGTGACCCGTCAGTCGCCGAATTCTACAGCGAGCATCTCATGGTGATGAAACGCACTTCCAAGACCGGCCGTCCCCGCACGACCGGCGATCGCTACCCGGGCGGCAAACTGAAGCCGCAGCGGGCCGCGCCCAACGCTAGGGTCGTTGCTCAGCGCCGTGCGCTGCTGGGCTTGAAAGAAGGCGACGGCGTCGACCTGGCCATGGCGGAGAACCCGCTCGACCTGGCCCTGGTCCGGGGCTGGCTGAGCAAGGAGCAGCACGGGGCTGCCCAGCTGTTCATCCGGCTCTACCGCGGAATCCGCATGCCGACGATGAAGGTGTCCCGAGACGCCTCCGACCTCGCAACACAGGTGCCTTCGCCGGTCGCCCAGCTGTTCTCCCCGATGGCGAAGGACGGCGTCATGCTGCCGAGCGACGCTGAGCTGTTCGACGCGGTCGAGAAAGCCGTGACCGACTTCAACGCCGGCCGCATCACGCCTGCGCAGTACAGCGCCGCCCTGGCAAAGGCCGACAAGGCGTATCTGGGCGCCAAGATGAACTGGGCGAACATGCCGTCGGCTGACGTGGCCAGGCTGTTCGACGCCGTGGTGATGGCTGGGGCGCCGGCGTCCGGCCCGGCGTCGTCAGACCTGCCGACCGTGCCGGATCTCCTCCGCGAGCTCTGGACGGTCCTGACGAAGGATCAGGCGCGCGAGCTGTTCTCGGTCTGCGTCCAGAGCTCCTGGCCTCAGTGGATCGTGCGCCGGGTCAGCGGCGAGGCCGTGCCTGAGGGGTGCCGTCGTCGTCAGCGGCTACTCCAGGACGGGCTGGACAGGATTACGGCTCACATGAAGGCGAGCAGGGCCCAGCCATCGGCGGCGTCCCCCGCTGTCGAGGGGGGGAGGGGCGGGCCGCGATCTGTTGCTGGCCTCACCGATCATGCCGTCTACGTCGATCCGGAGGGCCGCAAGTTGTTCGAGGTCGAGCGCGTCCGGCGGGTTAGCTGCGGGACAGCCTAGCGGTCTGCCCCTGGAGCCGCTTCGGCACGGCCCCACGCGAGCCGCTCGCCTGCTAGCGAAGCTTTAGCGATCCAGCTGTGCTTGTGTCGGGCGTTGACGCCGCGCCGGATTGAAGGCGCGTACCTGTCGGCCTATGCGAACGAAATGGCGTGGCGCGAGGACCACCGTCGCGTGAGCAACGGTGGTCAGTTTGTCATGATCGTGGATGCCCCGATGTCGGCTCCGGTTTCGCGCCAGTGGAAGGGGTACTGGCAGCGCGCCGCCTAGCCCTCACTGATCTTAGCGCGGCCACGCTCGCGAGCTTCAAGGATGCCGATTGCGTTAGACGCAACAGGCGCCGTGAGCTTGCCCTGCTTGACCTGTGTTTGGAGATAGGTGGGCAGTTTGAACGGCATATAGACCTCGCGCATCCATCTCCGGAATTCGCCAAGGGCATTGTCTGGATAGCAGCAGGCGGTTTGCGGGTTTGAAAGCGCTTGGGGGAAGTAGTGCGGATATTCGTGAGGGTAAGTCGCACTAGATCCGAACTTTCCGTCCAGCCGAAACTCTTTCCAATGCTTGGCCCAGTGCTGACCCACGCTGATATCGAGAAGCATGCGGGTTCCGAAATTCACCCCACCTTTGATCATTGCTCCGTAGATATCGGCGCTCTCCTTGAAAATACCCCAATATCCAGCCGGAACCGCATCGAAAGTGAGGGAAATCCGATCCTCATACTGTTGCCAGACCTTGTCGTCGGGCTTGAGGCCCGACATCCAGTCCATCACCCAGCGCGTGACCTTGATGCGGAAGTCTGCCGAGAGCCATTGTGCGAGATCGATTGCGACCTGCGGATGTACCCAGGTTCCTTGATTGCGTGGATCGCCGCCGGGAGCACCAAGGGTGGTCACCATAAGCTGGGCCTGGGCCACACCCAGGTCCAGAGATAGGGCAGGCAAAAACTCTTTCGTGGCGTTGAGGCGACGGTACTCCGACCACTGCTTCCCAGCGATACGGCACATGGCCGTGGCGTTGATGTAGCCGTCGCTAGCGCGTTGGCTGATGACATCCCCCTGATAAGGGTGGGGGATCAAGGCAAGACTTTGTTGGGCCGGATCGGCCATAAGGAAGTCCTTATGTGAGCCGGAAAGCGGGTTGACCTGCGACTTGGACTCTGGCTTTAAATCGCGTGTTGAAGAGGGGGCACCGGTTTCCGGAGGCTTCGGGGGAGAATCGGCTCGCGGCTAACGAGTCGACCATCCGACACTGACGAAAGCGTTGGCGCGGGGGAAGGCCCGCGTTGCGCGTTTGTTCGCAACAACTCATGAACAAGCACCGCAAGCCCTTGTTTCTTAAGGCGTTGAAGCGACTCAATTTTTTTGAGTTCGCCGCACGGTGCTATTCCGTTAACCGCCACACATACTCGCCGCTGATCTTGTCCGCCGTCCGGGCGATGATCCCAGCGTCTGACCTGAGCCTCAGGGCCTTCCCATGCGCTTGACGGATGTCTGAGCATACGGCGGCCAAGGCGTGCTTACCCACCCGGCGCGCCAGCGTTTCGACTGCTTGGCGCGCCGTCAGCGGCCCGTGCTTATTAAGCTGGGCGATCAGATGCTGGCGGCAGCTCAACTTGTGACAATTTTCTCTTGCGTTGGCTGCGCAACCCCTTCCGAGGCGGTGTGCGAAATCTCGCCAGGCTATCGATCGAGCGGCGGTTTGGGCAGAGGAAGCTCAAGCTCGACGTCGGAGTCCGTGTAGGCGGTCACCGTCTGGCCCTTGTTGATCTCAAGGTCCTTGCCGCGCTTAAGCAACCCGAGGGGGCCGAACAGCACGGTCAGTACGACTGTGGTTCCGACGCGGCCATCGCCCTCGCCAGCCTTCGTGCCGCGCAGGCGGATCTTCTGATCGCCGACCTTGATGTAATCGAACCGCACGTTCAGTTCGCCGGCCTGGCCCATGGCCTTTCGCTTTTTCGCGTGTGTGACCTCGCCGGCGCCCACGAAGCCTTCGGGGATCGATTTTCCCGGGCCGATATCGATCGACTCGCCATTCGATATCGAGAAGCGGTCGCCGGCCTTCGCAGTCGCGGACGTGAGCGCATCTTCGAACTTTACGACGACCTCGGTCCCCTCAGGGACTTTGAACGTCTCGGCCTGGCTCACAGCAGGAATGGTCGCGCAAAGCACGGCCCAGGCGGTCACAACCGCCATCGACTTCTTCATTGGTGTTTCCCCCGGCCACTCCCCCTGAGCAGCCAAGCACGACCATAGGGCGTCTGCTCGCTAACAATCAACTGTTCAGCTTGTCGGGGAGGGGGCGCATCTTGGCTGCAGCGGCACAGTTCGGCGCTGACGGGTTCTCGCTGCGCAAATGCTCGAAAGGGGATGGCGGTCCGTGGGCGATGAGCGCCAGGCGGTCTGTCCAGCCCCTCGACGATGGATTGCCGGAAGCCGTCCTCACGAAGGTCGGGGAAGGGTGGTTCGCAGGCGCTGCCTTCTCCGGTACGACTAAACCCCGAACTGGGGCGCGCCATATGAAGCGAATGATTGCAGGCACCCTCGGTGCGATGATCGCAACGGTGCTCGTTGCCGCTGGCGCGAAGGCGGAGGAGGTCGACTTGTTTCTTCGATGCGATGGCAGCGCCACCCACACCGCAACGGACACCACTTACGCCGACGTTTCCAACGACTCTGGAGATGCCGCTTCAGCTACCGCCACGACGTTTCGCAAGGAACGCTTCAGCGAACGGGTGCTACTCGACCTCAAGCCAGACGGTGGCCGTATTCGCGTCCCAAAGTCGATGCTGCCACCCCTCAACAACGGTGGCAAAGAGGGCTGGTGGTCGCTCTCAGACGTCAACGTGTCGGATACTAGCATTACTGCTCGCTTTCGTCTGAACCCTATCAATAGGCCCACTATTCGCATCGACCGGAGTACTGGCGACATCGACATGGGCGGATTCGGCATAACGTTTCGAGGCACCTGCGAACGTCAGGACCGCGCCGAACGTAAGTTCTGACCGGCGGAAATCGGACATTCCAACGATCTGGAAAGGGTGGAAAGCGGTCGTTCGCTCAGCTACCGAAGATGTATGAGTCACCACATCAACGCGGTCGTTGGGCCCGCCGAAGCCTTGGCAAAGATCGTCGCGGCAGGGGGCTCTTCGCCTCTGACGGAACTGCCGTTCGATCTAGCCATTGCCCCGCTAGGCCACGAGCAGATCGACAAGCTCACCCGCCTTGAGGTGAGCGAGGTGGCTGAGGGTTTTCGGTATCTTTCGCCAGCGCTCGAACGCGGACTTCTAGAAGCTGCCGAGGGTGCGAGCTTCGCCTACATCGAGACCGAATACTTCGGCGGGGTGGGGTATCAGGCGGCTGCGATCTTTTCCCCACCACAGTCGGTGACTCGCTTGGCAGAGGCAGAGACCAATAAGTCCGCCGGGCCTGAGAGCCCGATTAACCGCGCGCTGCGCTTCTTAGGGGTGCGATCGAGCACTGGGCAGGACGAGTTCGACACCCTCGGATTGGGACGCTTCCGTGACCTAGAAGCCCTTGGTCTGGATGAATGGGGCGAAGAATAACTTCCTCCAAGGTCCGACAAGGGTCGGCAGCGGAAATGACATCCGCGCCCGAAGCTAGACGTCGGAACACTGTGAGGAGCGGACCGTCAGTTCAGAGCGGCTAACGGCGCGGACTGATCCAATTCTGCTTCGACACGCCATTGTACCTGTCCTGTGACGCTCGGCAGATGTCGGACCAGTTCGCGTGCCATCCTGCTGCCTCGTAGGCCGCGAAGATCGAGCCAAAGCGCCGACGGTAGTAAGAGAAGGTCGGCATAGCCGGGTCGGACTGAATCAGCCGCTCGTTGAGATAGCCATGCTTGCGGAGTAGCCGTCTCAGCATGGTGGTCATCTCGTCCAGCGTAAGGCGCTTGCCCCTGGCGTTTTTGAGCACGGACTTTTTCTTTGGCATCGGCGGGCGCGGTGGGGCCGCCCCACGACCGGCACGACGGGCGGCGGCGCTGTTGAGTTCGCTGCGCGTCAGGTTGATGCCGATCCGCTCATACGCTGCCTTCAACGACCCGAAATGCAGCCTCAGGTAATTTACCGAGGGCAGGTTCCGGTCGCGAGCGATGAGCGGACCGGTAAGGTAGCCATGCTCGGCGTGAAGCTGTCGCAGTGCTTCGAGCACGTCCTCTTCGCGGCGGGCGTTGATCGCGCGCCAATGCCAGTGCTCCGGCGCCGGCGTGTAGCCGATCAGCGCGTAGACATGGCTGAGTTTGCCAAAGCGCGCGCGAATCGCCTGCTGGGACGGCAGGTAGGGCGTGGCGCTGATCACGGATGCGTTGAGGCGGCCTTTCTCACGCACGCATCGTTTCAGCCGTTCGAGGATCTCATCGTTGGATAGGAAAATCGGACGGTTTTCCACCCGGGCGCGGGCCTTGCGATAGGCCCGCTCTGACACGACCGGTGGAAAGGTCGCCACCTCGACCCATTCCTCGCGCGGGACGCGCCGCTTGTTGGCTTTGAGGTACTGACTGGTCTTTCCGTAGAAAACGCGGCCGGTGTAGACCTCGGAATCTAGGATCTGCCGAACCCGGCCCTGGTTCCATGGCCCGTTCGGCGGGTGTGGTCTTTCCTGACGGATCAGCTCGCGCGCAATGGCCGTGTGGCCCATGCGCCGGTTGACATAGAGACGGAAGATTTCGCGCACGGTGGCGACCTCCTCCGGCGGGCCATGGATCAGCCTGATGGTGTCGGTATGGATCGCCTTCCTCTCGCCTGGCTCCAGCACCACGCGAACGTTGCCCTCCTTAGTGACGACTTGTCGGCGAAGGCCGAAGGCAACCGTCGGCCCGTTATGCATGCCAAGTTCGGCCTTGTAGCGCTTGGCGCGGCGCAGCTTCTCGGAAAGCTCGCGGCTATATTCACCGGCCATGACCCGCTTGAGGTGCTTGAGAATGGTCGAGGCCGGGGAGCCGTCATTTTCCCATGGCTCTCCGCAATAGCGAAGATCGATCCCAGCCTCGCGACACAGGAATTCATAATGCGCCGCCTGGTCCGGATCCTGAAAGCGACCCCACCGGCTGACATCCAAGACCAGAATGGCGCTATAGTCGGCCCTGCCGCCAACGACATCGGCAAGGAGCGCTTGTAGTCCGGGCCGCCCCTTCAGCGTCAGTCCGCTACGGGCTGCGTCGGGGTAGGTCCGCACGATCTCGAACCCCCGGGTGAGCGCGTAGACTGCGATGGCGGCAGACTGGTTCTCCATCGAATACCGCTGATGCTCGGTCGACATGCGCAGGTACTGCGCGGCGGGGATCAACTGCGGGCCAACGTGATCGTCCGGCATGGCAGTACTCCGTGGTTGGACAGAGCAAGCGGGCCTCGCCTTTCTTGAAAAAGGGAAGGACGTGGGAAGACGTATTTCCGGCAAACCGGTCGTCAGGCGATGGGTTCGCGCTCAAATCTGCGTGAAAACCCAGTGGAGGGGCTGGCACGGTCGGGGGATCGGTTCGTCCGAAGATGGGCGCCGATGCCCGTGAGCGGCCTCGGCGTGCCGCCCCAGCGGACGCCTTCGGCAAAGCAGAGGGCGCAAGTACACGTCCCTACGGCGTGGTCGCTACTCCGCTGCTGGCTTCCGCCGTCATCTCCCGAGCTTTCTTACTGAGCGCGCTATCGTGGGGGCTTTTGGCGAGGGGGGTCAGCACGATCAGAGCCTCGCGCTTTCGGGAGCGAAGCATCAGACCTTCTGCGGCCAGGAGACGATTTTCATCCACCTGAGGCGCCAATTTGAGCGCCGTTAGCAGGGCGGTCAGCGTGTTGTCCGACGGGTAGCCGGGCTCGCCGCGCCGGCTGCGCGCGAACGCCGCCAACGTCTGATAGCGAGCTGGGTTGAGCTTGAACGCCACCACGAGAATATCGCCGGCCTGCGCGTATAGTTCGGCCTGGCGCGCTGGTGTCTTGTCGCCCAGGTTCATCAGCCGATCGGCCTCCAACGCTAGGGCTTCCACGTCATTGGGGTGGGCGGCGAGGCGACGCTTGAGCAACTCGGCTCCGATGGATTGATCGCCGGCGACCACCTCGGCGCGCGCCAGGACCAGCTGCACCGCGTCATCGTCATTGGCGCGAGCCGCCTTCTCACGTACCCGGGCGATCACCTCGGCTTTGCGGGCCTCCGTGATGCCCGTCCTCAGGTCCAGGTCGTCCAGCAGCAGATCCGATTCACCCTTCGATAGCGCCGTGATCGTGACGGACGTCTTTTCAAACTGTGACTTCTTGAACTGCACGTAGGGCATTTGGCCACCGCCGTAGGCGACTAGCCGACGCTCCCAGGCCTCGCCTTTGACGCCCGTCGCGGCCTCCATGGCGGCGACAGACGGCTGGCCTTGGCCGATAGAGACCAAGTAGGCTTGCAATTGCTTGGCGCGCTCGGGATCGCTCAACAGATAATGCGTCAACAGCCAGGACTGGGCGTAAAACAGGCTGGCGCGAGTGGACGGGATGTCGCTGACCCGCTTGGTCAGCACGTCCGCCCACGGCATCCACGGCTGATTGTTCAGCTCGTAGGATCGACCGAAAGGTGCGAAGCCGACCTTGATCGACGAGTCCTCAACGGTCGTGCTCATGAAATACTCGGCGTAGCCTTCCACCAACCAAGCCGGATAGCTGTACGGAAAGTTCTGCAGCATCAGGTGGTGAGCGTATTCGTGCAGCAGGATATAATCATTGTCTGCGCCCGCCAGACCCATGGCGAAGACGTCGCCCTCGCTCGCCGAATAGAATCCGACCGCGCCTTCGACCAGTGTTGGCGAGATGAGACGCAAGGTGGAAGGCTTGTCGACTAGGTAGATCGACAGCTTGCGCGGCGGGGGAGGCGGCCGCTGCAGGCCATAGACTTCCCAAAAGACCGCATCCATCAACTCGATGCGCTCGGCGTAGGCCTTGAGGCTTCTCTCGGAACCCATGCTGTAGATCGTGAAGCGTGGGGTTTCGGCCTTCAACCAGCCGTCGGCATGCGCCGCCCCCGCGACCGACAGCAGAACTGCCACGGCGGCAGCACACGCGACTATGCGTGCAACGAACTTGAACATGCGCGATTCCCCCAGCACGGCGGCAGGCTATCGTTGTCCGGCAAAGCTTCAAGTTGCGATTTCGCGCGCCGCGCGTGCCGCGCGATGGCTCGGCACTACTGGTGGTCCTGGCGGCGCCTCAACCGTGCAACGCGCAGCGGCCGGTGCCAGGTGCTACAAAAGGGGAGCGAGGCGGGCAGCAAGCTCGACCTCCCGATTTACGCCGATCTTGAGAAATATCTGCTTGAGTTGCGTACGCACCGTGGCGACCGAAACGCCTCGCGCGGCGGCGACGTCCTCACGCCTATCGCCGCGCGTAATAGCCAGAGCCACCAGGGCTTCCGCGGGCGTTAGCTGGTACGCTGCCTGAAGAATTGTCCCCGCGTCATTGTGGTCCTTGGCAGTGCGGACCACGACCAACGCGCGCGGTTCGAAATCAAACGTCTCCAGCTTTGCCGGTAGGGGCATTACGTCCGCGACGATCGGGTGCTCGTCAGTGTCGAGCGACCGGAGCACGACTGTGGTCGACCTCGACCTGCGAAGTACGTCGGTGGACCTGCTCGTCGCGCGATATATCGCCAGCTCAAGTCTGGCGCGATCATCGAGCGCGCGGATCCACAGTCGCTTGGCGCGTACGGTCAGCAAAGAGCTGGTCCGCATCACCTCTTCCGCGGCGTCGGTTACGGCTTGAACTCGGCCGTCCGCGTCGAGAACGAACGCGGCGCACGACGCTAGGTCCAGTGCGCCTGCCAGGATGGGCGCGGCTCGCCGTTCCAGCGCCATCTGGAGCACCACTGCCGAGCGGACATGCCCAGCGAGCATTCTAAACGCTGCTTGGTCTGCTGCTGAGGTAGGCCCTGAGCGCTTTGGTCTCAAAACCGCTAGGCCGACAAGTTGGTCGGGTGAACTCAAGAGTGTGGTCTGGCAGCCGTGATCGATCTCGTAGCGAGAGGTCCAATCATCATAGGCGCGACTGAGATGGCCGGTTCCTATCGCGGCATAGTCGCGCTCAGTCACGATCTGTAAGGGGCGGGCTTGAGTGCTAGCGCCTATCCGCCAGTTCACGCGGGGATCGGTGCCGCCTATCGCGTCGAATTCAGGCATTGCTTCGTCGGGAAAGTCGCTGAGCCAATTGAGCGCGACGGAGTCGTCGGCGCTCAAACCGATCAGTTGCCCGCAACTGGATCCAGTTGCACTTGCTAGCCGCCTCAGGGCGCGTGTCCAGCCGTCTCCCGCAAGCGCAGCGGCGTTGAAATCATCTGCTATCTCAAACCACTGACCCTCGCTTTCAATCACCCTAGCCCCTCCCACTGTTGATGATGCGGCTGTCGCGTCGTCAAACGCCAGACCTGGAATGGTCATCCTGGTTGCTTGTTCGATTTTTAAGCTGGCTTTTGGGCGTCGCGGCGGGCGACCGGCGGGATGTTCTGCGGTTCGTCGGCCTACCCTTTTCGGGGGATGAGCGAAGTCGTGAAAGCCGTTAGCATGCTGACCAGATTGACGGATTAACCCGGTCGCGAAGGGGGGCGTCATGCGAATTTTGCTTCTGGCCATTGTACCAGCCTGTCTCAGCTTGGTGCCGACGAGTTATGGGATGGCGCAGGCGTCTCCCGAAGCTGGCAAAGGCGCGGTTTTCATACCGCCCTATGGTCTACCAAACTGTGATCCCGGCCCGTGTCGGCCTGCACCCGCTCCAAAGTCTCAGCCTGTACCGTCGACAAGATCGGATGGTCGTCCTTCGACGGCCATCCCCGGGGAGCCAACGTTTCTCGTCTGGTTCGCGACAAGAATAGACGATGCCGATGATCTCGAATTGTCAGGCCCTTTTCGTATGACTGAACAAGAAAGGTTGGCCGAGAAGGCGCGCCGCGACGCACTTGCAAAGCAGGCCGATCCAAACAGCCGAGCTATAAGCTCCTATACGACGCGGGAAATGCCGTGTGGCTTGATATTCCAAATGCCCGGCGACCGGAAATTCAGGTTCGAAAGGCGGACTACGTTAGCCTTTGCAAATGAGTATGCGCTTTCAGTCCTGAAGGTGGGGGCACGTATCCATTCGGGACCATTGTGTTCATGAAACTCGGTCGGAAGCCAAGGACCTAGGGGCGGTGAGGGTGGCGATTACCTGCAGAACACGCTCATCAGCGTCGCGACTGGCGCTTGGCCTTTCGGTGATGCTTTGGTCTGCACTATCGTTGGGGCCGGCCGCTCGCTCGCAGGCATCGAGTTTGCCACAGGCTCGTACAGTTCAATCAAATTCGAAGATAAATTTCGACGAGGCTATCGAAGTTCATCTTGCAAATTTCGCCCTCCTGAAATTCGCAGGGAAAGGTGGGCAAGTCGTCGAAATTGAAGTGGTGGGCCAGAAAAGTGCTCCGCTGATTAAGGCGTGGAAGTCAGGTTCATTGATTTCTATGCTTGAGGTCGATTGCGCCGAGCCCGTCGGGCTCTCTCGCACCTGTTCTTTTGTCTTGCCTGCAACTCAAGACTATCAAATTGCCGTATTCTCGACCGCAACGGTGGCGGAAGGTCGATACGCCAGAAATGTCGCTGACGACGTCGGTCTAGTGCTTCGGGATGCGAAAAGCAGCGAACCAATGAAGGTCCGATCTCCGGCCAAGATAGCGGGCGGAACCGGTGACGCTTCGGTTTCGCTTCCGCCTACGTCGACCACATCTACCGGGGCCAAGCCCAGACCAACGACCGCTGCGGTACCTCCTGGCGGAGATGCAGCGGCCCAACGTCGATCTCCGGACGGTGTCAGGTCCTACGTCTTAAACGCCGAGCGGCCTGGTATTCCATCCGGTGCCAGTTATCGATCCAAGGAACCGTTCAGAGACTATCTCTCGCTGGGCGAGGTTGTTCAGGGAATTTTTGAGGCCAGCGATGGCCGCGGCGAAGGTGGCGTGCCAGTCGACTGTTGGATTTTCAACGCCAAGGCTGGCGAGAGAATGCGACTAATAATGGAATCTGAGGGATCGCCATTAAAGTACATAATCATTCAAAAATATTGCGGACTTAAGTCTGAAAACGTTGCGATAGCTAGAAACGATGGTGCTTTCAAAAGTTTTCGTGCCGATTTTGTGGCGCCGAATGATGGCGTTTATGGCGTATTGATCCCTGGCGTCGTCGGCGAGACCTATATGTTCAAGGTCTATGAGGCGAAATTGACCCCCGCCGAGCAGAAACTTCTGATCGCTAAGCAAGAGGCTGATCAATTGCGGCAAGAGGAGGCCGATCGGCAAGCTCGCCTTGAAAAGAGACGGAAGGCTGACGCGCGCGATGCGATGCTTGGTGCCATCTACAACGCTTTGGGACCTACCGATAATTGGCTCGATCCGAATAGTCGTGCGGCGCAGGAAAACCAGCAAACGATGGCCAAAATGCGGGCGATCGTCGAGGCTGACGCACGTCGCAAGGCAGCCGAGGCCGAGGTGGCGAGGGACGCAGAGCAAGCACGGCAGGCCGAAGCTCGGGCCGCAGCCGCGCGGCGCTCGGCGCAAACACAGGCTCAAGCCGAAGCCGCAGTTGCGGCCCAGCGTGCTCAAGTCGAACAGCAAGCCCGGCTCGCCAGGTCGCAGCAAGCTCGCGCCGAAGCTGAGCGGCAGCAGCGGGATTTGGAGGCAAATGCGCGACTGCGAGCTTCCGCACCTACGCGTCAGCCCGCCGCTGAGTTCAGTTCTCGCGCTTCGGCAATGACGGGCACCACTCAGAACGATGGGCGTCGCGGTCAATGGATCAGTGACAACGCGTCGGGATCGTGGAGTTCGGCCGGGCTACCGCCGCGTTCAGCGAATGATACTCCACCTGGCTCGGGACGTCTCTCGGCGAACATTGACCACATTGGCGGGTGCGCAGCTAGCGGCGTTGAAGTCAAATATGATCTCAACCTTATGATGGGCGAGCCTGCTGTTTCGGGCACCTGGTCTTGGAATGGCGATTCCGCCTGCACGGCTCCGCATACGACCAAGGTGTGGCTCAGACTGCAGGCCGGTGAAAGCTACGGCTACGTTGCGATCGATCCGGCCGTCCCACGCGCAGGCGCTGGCTACGGCATGAGTGCGACAGGCAGTCCTAGTTGGGCGGGTCTGGTGTGCGGGTTTGACGGCGGGACGCAGACCTCGTGTATGAACCCTGAATCCGCGAAGCGGCTCTGGGCTGCAGGAAGGGTGACCGGCTTCGAGGTAGGCTGGTGACTGACAATGGCCGCAATGCGCGGTGAAGATGATCTCGTCCAGTTGCTAGGGAGCCCACTGAACGGCGAAACAACTTGAGTTTAGGCGCTGCATTGACAGCTACCGCGAACCGCCGCATTACTTCCGTAAGTTCACAACGCGAATAGCGCCTGCCACCCCCCGCCCAGGTTCCCCGGCGGGGTTTTTTGTGTGCCTGGCGACCAGACTTAGGGATGCTGCACCGCAACTAATCGGCGAACGCAGCCCTTTGACGTCTACGACGCGACGAGCAGATACGTGGCGATAACACCAGCAAACGAGCCGGCCACTCCGGCGATGACCAAAACCCAGATTTCGATGGTGTAGTCTTCGTTCAGCAATGGCTTCAGAAGCATGCCAACTCTGAACAGAAGCATCAGGGCGATCACTTGGGTGGCTATCGCGAGCGCAACATCGAAAGGGTTTTGGCGGGTACCTTCGTGGCCACTCGCGACCCAGATTTCGTGCGCTCGGGCGAACAGCCGCTCTGATGCGGCTCTGTCGAAGAGCCAGACCACCACGCCCAGCTGCTGATGCCAAAGGTGCACCAAATCTGGGGAATCGTCAGTGCTGAAGACAGCGCCGAACGCTATCGCAAACGCAAATCCGGCCTGCGTCGTGATCCAGCGAAAGCTAAGTAGCGCTCGCCAGGGTAGTTCAGGGAATACGCCCGTCTGAGGCGAAAGAGGCACGAATGGATTCAGTGGGCCCGGGTGCCATGTCACCGCGCGAACAGCGGCAGTCGGATCAGCTGCCCCTTCGACGCGCACCAAAATGAACGAAAGTAGGCCGTTGCAGTGCGCAATGACCAAAAAAATCATGATACGGACTCCCGCTTCCGCATAGCGGATGGGGATGCCGATCCCGGAAATCGCAAGTTCTTTCGCCTCCGTGACGTTGCTCAAGGCGAACTGAGCAGCAAGCGTTAGCGGTAGAATAAGCGCTACCGATTTTGTGAGTTGGTCCACATGCGCACCGACTGCGCTGGATACTTGGTCATCAGACGGCGCCGGTAATTCGACGGCTGGCTCGTTCTCTGGGTCGGAGTCCGGATTGTCGTAATAGGCCATGCCAGAAGCCTTGATCTGGCTCGCTAGATCGTTCGGCTCGTCGTCGCGCATCGCCTGGCCCCCACGTGCGGTAACGACTGTTCCGGCCATTTGTAAAACAATCAAGGAATTCAAACATGGCCCTTCGCGCATGGTCGGACGCGCGCTGTCGGGGCGATAGGACGTGACGATCAGCGCGTTCACAAGCTTTCAAGCCCTCCGCCAAACGTACAGCGATGACGAGCGTGGCGCCGAACAGGTCTGCATCGACATGGTGCGCGTACCAGCAATTGCAGAAGAGATGGGCTGGCCTGAAGTGGTCACGGTTCGCCGGCAGCTCATCCTCGGCTCCGCGATCGCCGACGTCGTGTTGAGCCATATCGATGGTTCGGTGACGGTCATTGAGGTCAAGAGGCAGGGCCTCAGCCTCCGAGATTACGGGACTGGCGTTGGCCAGCTCGCCTATCAGGCCTTCATCGCGATGCTGGAGTTCAAGACCTTCGACGTTCGCAAGGTTCTGGCCATGCCTGGCGCCGTGCCGCTTGACGTCGTGATCATGTGCGACGCGTCCGGCATCGACATGCTTCCGCTCCCGACGCCAGAGCAGATGGCGGTTGAAATCTACGAGGAAGACCAACGCGGCATGCGCCAAAGCGCGCTGACTGTCTGAATAACAAATCAAAGGAAATCACACATGCCCCGAGGCGGTAGGCGCGAAGGCGCTGGACGCCGTAAGGGCTCGGTATCTGCACAAACCAAAGCCAAGCAGGCATTGGCGGCAAAGGCCGAGGCCGACGGCATCACGCCCCTCGAGGTCATGCTTGGAACCATGCGGGCGATTTGGACACAGGCGACAGACGACGCAGGCAATGTGGTGAGCTTGCCAATGGCGCTCCAGGCGAGCGCCGTCGCCGAGAAGGCAGCTGCGTTTATCCATCCGAAGCTCAGCGCCATACAGCAAGCCAGCTCTGGCGACGACGAAGCGCCTGCGCCTGTGACCGTCACGATCCAGGACGCCAGCGTTCCAGATGCCGACACTTAATAGGCCCCAGGCGCAGTTTCTCGCGCTTCCACAAAAGTTCCGGGCTTTCGTCGCGGGGTTCGGCAGCGGCAAGACCTGGGTTGGCGGCGCGGCGCTCTGCAAGCACACCTGGGAGTTTCCCAGGATCAACGCCGGGTACTTCGCCCCGTCCTACCCGCTGATCCGCGACACCTTCTTCCCGACGATCGACGAGGTGGCCTTCGATTGGGGCCTGACCACCAAGATCAACGAGTCGAACAAGGAGGTTCACCTCTACGCTGGCCGGAAGTACCGCGGCACGATCATCTGCAGGTCGATGGAGCGGCCCGGCGACATCGTCGGCTTCAAGATCGGCAAGGCCCTGGTCGACGAGCTCGACGTCATGTCCGTGGTCAAGGCGACGACGGCGTGGCGCAAGATCATCGCCCGCCTGCGCCTGAAGGCTGACGGCCTAGCCAACGGCGTCGACGTGACGACCACGCCCGAGGGCTTCAAGTTCGTCTACCAGCAGTTCGTCAAGGAGCTGCGGGAGCGGCCTGAGCTTCGCGACCTCTACGGCCTGGTTCAGGCCAGCACCTACGACAACGCCAAGAACCTGCCCGACGACTACATCTCGTCGCTGCGCTCGTCTTATCCGCCGCAGCTGATCGAGGCCTATATCCGGGGCCAGTTCGCCAACCTGGCGTCTGGCAGCGTCTACTCGGCCTTCGATCGCAAGCTCAACCACACCGGCGAGGCGATCCGCGAGGGCGAGGCGCTACACGTTGGGATGGACTTCAACGTCCTGAACATGACGGCCGTGATCAACGTCATTCGCGACGACGTCCCACTCGCTCTGGCCGAGCTGGCCAAGGTCCGCGACACACCGGCAATGACCAAGCTCCTCAAGGAGCGCTATCTCGACAACGGCCACGCGGTCACGATCTATCCCGACGCCTCGGGCGCCAACACCAGCAGCAAGAACGCCAGCGAGAGCGACCTGACCATCCTCCGCCAGGCCGGGTTCACGGTGTCGGTCAATCCCGCCAACCCCGCCGTGAAGGACAGGGTCAATTCCGTCAACGCGATGATCCTGAATGACGCAGGCGAGCGCCGTTGGAAGATCAACACCGACGCCTGTCCCGTCACCACGGAAGCCTTTGAGCAGCAGGCCTACGACACCAACGGCGAACCCGACAAGAAGTCAGGCCATGACCACGCGCCTGACGCCCAGGGCTACTTCTTGGTCAAGCGGTGGCCCATCACCAAGCGCGTCGCCCGCGTCACGTCCTTCAAGTTCTAGGAGATCACATGACAGCGGAAGTGAATGCTCGTTCTGCCGCCGTCACGGCGATGCAGCCTGTCTGGGATGTGATCGAGGCGCTCTTGGGCGGCACGCCGGCGATGCGGGCAAAGGGTGAGACTTTCCTGCCCAAGCAGCCGCGCGAAGAGACCGAGGATTACAATTATCGGGTCAAGGTCTCGACCCTATTTCCGGCCTATCGCCGCACCGTCTCGGTCATGGCGGGCAAGCCCTTCTCGAAGGAACTGACGCTCAGCGCCGATACGCCAATCGAGATCGCAGGCAAGGAAGAGGCTGACGGCCAGGCCAAAGTCGAAGGCTGGGCCGATGACATCGACCGAGAAGGCGTCAATCTCCACACCTTCTCCGCGGAGATGTTCGCAGAGAGCTTCTATGGTCTCTGCGGCATCATCGTCGATACGCCCAAGCCGCTAGCGCCGGCCGGCCGCGTTCCGACCAAGGCTGAGCAGGCTATGGCCGGCGTCCGGCCGTACTTCGTCCGCGTCAAGCACGGCCAGATCCTGGGCTGGAAGGTCGACGACAGCACCGGGTCGCGCCGCCTGACCCAACTGCGCATCGCGGAGTCCAAGACCGTCGACAACGGCCGGTTCGGTGAGAAGATCGTCGAGCGCGTCCGCGTTCTCGAGCCTGGCCTCTGGGAGGTTTGGGAGAAGCAGGAAGCGAAGGGCGCCGACGGCAAAGATGTCTGGATCCGGGTCGACAACGGTACGACCGACTGCAACTACATCCGCTTCGTGCCGGTCTATGGCCGCCGCGAGGGCTTCATGTGCGGCGCCGCGCCCCTCGCTGATCTGGCCTATCTGAACGTGAAGCACTGGCAGAGCCAGAGCGATCAGGACGAAAGCACCCGTTACAGCCGCAAGCGCCTGCTGGTCGTCAGCGGCGTCGCCGACGAAACCTCGCTCACAGCCAGCTCCAGCTATGCCGTCTCCCTGCCGATGGGCGCGGAGATGAAGGTCGTTCAGGGCTCGGCGGAAGCGGTGACGGTCGGCCGGGCTGAACTGGCCGCTCTCGAAGACCAGATGATCCAGGCCGGCGCGGAGCTGCTGGTCAAGAAGCCTGGCGCGCGCACCGCCACTGAGAGCGCCAACGACGCCGAGGGCAACCTCTGCGACCTTCAGCGCATGGTCGAGGGCTTCGAGGACAGCCTCGACTCCGCGCTCTGGATGATGGCCGACTGCGCCAAGCTCGCGACCGGCGGCTCGGTCAACCTGTTCAAGGACTTCGGCGCGGCGACCCTGTCGGACGCCTCGGCCCAGATGATCGTCAGCATGTGGCAAGCGGGCCTCATCTCCCGTGAGACGGCGATCAATGAGCTCAAGCGTCGCGGCCTGCTGTCGCCGGAAATCACCGCGCAGCTTGAGCTGGACATGATCGCAGCCGAGCCGCCCGCCCTGGGCCTGATCACCGACCCGCCGGCTGATCCGAACGCGGCCTAGCCGTGACGACCACCAACGAGCGCCTGCTCGACCAGGCCATCCACCACGCGATCGATCTGCACCGCTACTCGAACGGCGTGGTGCGCCGGATGATAGCCATCCTGAACCGGCTGGACGCCGATCTCGTTGCCCGCATCACCGAGGCCCTGCTGCAGGTCCCCGAGGGCAGCTTCACCATCGACCGGCTCGAAAGCCTTCTGGCCTCGGTTCGCGACATCAACACCTCAGCCTATCGCGAGGTCTTCGACGCGCTCCCCCGCGAGATGCGCGCCCTGGGCGACTACGAGGCCAGCTTCCAGGCTCGTAGCCTCCAGGCCGCCATCCCCGCCGAGGTTCGCGCTCGCATCCAGTTCGCGACCGTGACGCCCGAGCAGGTCTACGCCGCGGCGATGAGCCGACCGTTCCAGGGCGGGCTTCTGAACAACTGGGCCAAGTCCGGCGAGGAAAGTCGCATGAAGGCCGTCCGCAACGCGATCCGCATGGGTTTCGTCGAGGGCAAGACGACCGACCAGATCGTGCGGACCATCCGAGGGACGCGCGCCAAGCAGTACAAGGACGGCCTTCTCGATCGGTCCCGCCGGGATGTCGAGAGCGTCGTCCGCACCGCGCTGTCTCACACCGCCTCAACCGCACGCGATCAGGTCTATGAGGCCAACTCGGACGTCATCAAGGCTGTCGGCTGGGTCTCGACCCTCGATGGCCGCACCTCGCCGATGTGCAGGGTTCGCGACGGCAAACGCTACACCGCGGATCGCGAGCACAAGCCGATCGGTCACACCATCCCCTGGCTCCAGGGCCCGGGCCGCCTTCATTTCTGCTGCCGGTCCTGCTCGGCGCCCATCACCAAGTCGTTCCGCGAACTCGGCATCGACATGGACGAGCTCTCGCCCTCCACCCGCGCCTCAATGGATGGCCAGGTCCCGGTCGAAACCACCTACTCGCAGTGGATCAAGCGCCAGTCGGCGGCCCGACAGGACGAAATCCTTGGCCCCGATCGCGGCGCGCTGCTCCGGAAGGGCGGTATGTCGATGGATCAGCTCTACTCACCGAGCGGGGACTTCCTCACGCTCGACAAGCTTCGCGCCAGGGACGCGGAGGCGTTCACCAAGGCCGGGCTTTAGGTTACAAGGGCTCATGACCGTCGCTGAACTGATCGAGGCGCTCAAGGCCTTCCCGCAGGATGCCGTCGTTCTGGCATTAGACGGGCGCGAGGAGCTTTATCAGGTTGAGCCAGGCCTTGCAGAGGTCACGCTCAAGGCGAACGGTGAGTATGACTCCATGACCTTTGGGCGCAAGCTTGGGGATCCCGGGGTTGTTCAGGCGGTTCGCTTCTAGTTGACCTCGCCGCCGCGCCTTCACTTGATCGACGGAACGCCCGAGCCGGAAACACCGGCCAGCGCGGTTCGAAGGCGCGTCAGGTCCGCACCGGCCCCCGCTGAGATGCTGTCCTGCCCGCGCTGCTCGGGGCACGAGTTCACCGAGACCATCATCGGCGCTCTGGTCCGCAACGGACGGCGCGTCGGTGGAACAAAGACCCTGGTCTGCGTGCCCTGCCTGCTCACCGGACAGCGCGTCGCCGTCCTCTAGACCATCGACCCCATCACCGGCCCAAAGCCGCTGACAGCCCGCCCCTCACAAGGCGGGCTTTTTCATGCCCGACGCTCGGATGAGCAGGGCGCCTGGGCAGGATCGCCCTCAGCCGCCGGCGGATGCCGGAGAAAGCCACCACCATGAAGTTGAAGCTCGACGCCGAGGGCCATGCGGTCCTTCAGGACGGCAAGCCCGTCTATGTCCACGACGATGGCAAGGAGATCGCGTTCGACGCGCCCGGCACCGTCGCCACGATCACCCGCCTGAACGGAGAGGCCCGAGACCATCGCCTGGCCAAGGAAGCCGCCGAGACTTCGCTGAAGGCCTTCGAGGGCATCGCGGACCCCGCCGCCGCCCGCAAGGCGCTGGAGACCATCGGAAACATCGACGCCAAAAAGCTGATCGACGCCGGCGAGGTCGACCGCGTGAAGTCCGAGATCGCCAAGAGCTACGAGGAGAAGCTCGCCGCCGCTGAAGACAGGGCGACCAAGCTGGAATCCGACCTCTATGGCGAGAAGATCGGCGGCGCTTTCAGCCGCTCAAAGTTCGCCGAAGACAAGGTCGCGGTGCCGCGCCACATGCTCCAGAAGACCTACGGTGACGCCTTCAAGATCGAGGACGGCAAGGTCATCGCCTACGACGCCAACGGCGCCAAGATCTACAGCCGCGCCAAGCCGGGTGAAGTGGCTGACTTCGACGAAGCGCTCGAGCTGTTGGTCAGCGCCGATCCCTACAAGGACCACATCCTGAAGGGCCAGGTCGGCGCGGGCGGCGGTGCGGGCCAAGGTGGCAGCGGCGGCGGCGCTGGCGACAAGACCATGAAGCGCGACGCCTTCCTCGCGCTGCCGCCGGCTGAGCAGGCCGCCAAGGCCAAGGACGGCTTCAAGGTCGTCGACTAACCGAGTTTGCCGCGCCCCAGGATCGGGGGCGGCGCCTGGGCCGGATGGCTCATCTACCGGCGGGCCATCCGCCTCGACTGCCCCCTCCCTGAAAACCCGCCTCTGCAAAGGAGCTCCCTATGGGCGCGCTGACTCTCAACTCGCTAATCCCCACCATCTATGAAGCCATGGACGTCGTCTCGCGCGAGCTGGTCGGCTTCATCCCCGCCGTCTCCAAGGACTCGGGCGCCGCGCGCGCCGCTGTCGGCGAGACGATCATGTCGCCGGTCGTCGGCGTCATGGCTGCGGAAGACCTGACCCCGGCCGCCTACGCCGCCGACACGCCCAACCAGACCATTGGCAACGTGTCGATGACCATCGACAAGGCGCGCTCGGTCCCGTTCGGCATCACCGGCGAAGAAACCCTGGGCCTGAAGAACGCCGGCACGTTGGGCACCATCAACCGCGACCGCATCTCGCAAGCCCTGCGCACGCTGACCAACGAAGTCGAATCCGACCTCGCCAGCCTGCACATCTACGCCAGCCAGGCCTACGGCACTGCCGGCACGACCCCGTTCGGCACCGCCGCCGACCTGACCGACTTCGCCCAGGCTCGCAAGATCCTGGACGACAACGGCGCTCCGCAAAGCGACATGCACATGGTGCTGGGCTCGGCCGCCGTGGCCAACATCCGCGGCAAGCAGTCGGGTCTGTTCAAGGTCAACGAGGCCGGCACCGATGACCTGCTGCGGCGCGGCACCATCGGCGACGTCGAAGGCTTCATGCTGCACAACTCCGGCCAAGTGAAGACCGCCGTCACGTCCGGCACCGGAGCCTCGGCGACGACCAACACCGCCGGCTATGCCGTCGGCGCGACCACGATCACCCTGGCCTCGGCCGGCACCGGCACCTTCATCGCCGGTGACGTGATCGCCTTCGCCGGCGACACCCGCAAGTACCTGGTCGTGACCGGCGACGCCGATGTCTCGAACGGCGGCACGGTCGTCATCGCCGAGCCCGGCCTGCAGAAGGCCATCCCGGCCTCGGCGACCGCGATCACGATCTCGGCCGCCTCCACCCGCAACATGTTCTTCCAGCGCTCGGCGATCCAGCTGATCACCCGGGCGCCGGCCATGCCGGATGAGGGCGACGCCGCCGACGACGTGGTCGTGCTGACCGATCCCGTCTCGGGCATCGCGTTCGAGTTCTGCGTCTACAAGCAGAAGCGCCAGGTCCGCTACGAAGTGAACTTGGCCTGGGGCAAGAAGATGGTCGCTCCGCGCCACGCCGGCGTCCTGCTCGGCTAAGGCCAGGTCACCACGAAAAGCCGGGGAGGGGTCGCAGGGCTCCTCCTTTTTCATGCTCAAGCCCACGAGGCCCACATGCAAACCGTCCAAGTGAAGCCCTGGTCCGACGATCAAGGCGAATTCGTCGTCATCAACGAGTGCGATTTCAACCCGGATAAGCACGAGCTCTTCACCGAGAAGAAGGCCAAGGCGCCCAAGAAGGCCAAGGGCGACAGCACCGACCCCTTGGACGTCCCCAACGACGACGCCGGCGGCCTGACGCTGCGCGAGTTGCACGCCGACATCGCCGGCCTGGGCCTCGACGTCGATCCGGCCATGAGCCCGGCCGATCTGCTGGCCCTGCGCGACCTGACCCGCGAAGAGCGCGCCAAGGACGGCCAATAAGCTATGACGACCATCGCATACCGTGACGGCGTCTTGGCGGCCGACACGCTTGGAACCCGCCACGGTATGCGCAATGGCCTCTCTGTGAAGATCGCCGCCCGGAGCGGCCTGCTTGCCGGAGCCTCAGGCGCGAGTGATCGCTGCAAAGCCTTCCGCGACTGGTTCGTCACGGGCTGTCAGGGCGACTGCCCCTCGATGGGTGATCCCGAAAAGGACTGGGGCGAAGGCTTCATCATCACCCGCGACGATCGGATCCTCACCTTCGGGCCGACCGCCTTGTGGTTGGAGAGGCCGTTCAATGGGGTGTTCGCCGCCGGCAGTGGCCGCGAGTTCGCCTTGGGCGCCATGGCCGCCGGCGCGGACGCGATACGCGCCATCGAGATCGCCCGCACCTTCGACATCAACACCGGCGGCGAAATTACCGTCCTGAAGCGGGAGGCCTGACCATGGCGCTGATCGTCGAAAACGGGACTGGCCTAGCCGATGCTGAGTCCTATGCCTCGGTCGACTTCGCCACTGCGCACCATGTTGCGCGCGGGAACGCTGCTTGGGCCGCGCTGGCTACCGACACCATCCGCGAACAGCTACTGCGCAAGGCTACCGACTACATGGTGCAGGTCTACCGCTCCCGCTGGGCCGGGAGCCGGATGTACACCGCCCAGGCCTTGGACTGGCCGCGCGCCAACGTCCCGATGACGGACGCTCCAAGCGCCGGCCTGCTGACAAACTACTATCCGAACGACACCGTCCCGCTCGCCGTGGCCCAGGCCTGCGCTGAACTGGCGCTGAAAGCCAACACCGGCTCGTTGATCCCTGACGAGACCCAGGCGATCAAGAGCAAGCAGGTCGGGCCGGTGAAGATCGAGTATCAGGACTACAGCCGGACGACGAAGGCCTATCGCGCCATGGACAACCTCCTAGCCCCGCTGCTGAGCGGGCAGGGCGGCATCAGGCTCTTTCGCGGATGAGCGAGTTCTACGACGACTTCGCCCTGACGGCCGATGAGCTGCTGGGCGAGGCGGGCCAGGTCGTCACCCTCACCAAGAAGGCCGCAGGCACCTACGACGCCTCGACCGGGGTCAAGACGCCCGGCGCGGCGACGAGCCAGACCATCAGCGGTGTCGAGGAGGCCTATTCGTCGTTCTCGATCGACGGCACGCTGATCCAGGCTGGTGACAAGAAGTTTCACCTCTCGCCTTTGGACACGGACGGCGAGGTGATCGTCCCGCCCGAGGCAGAGGACACCATCACCTTCGAGGGCGACGCCAGGCCTTGGACGATCAAGAAGACCGACCCTGTCGCGCCCGGCGGCCAGGCGGTCCTCTTCACTCTGCAGATTCGCCGTTCCTGATGGGCCCGTTCGAGCTTGGGATCCGCGCCTTCGCTGAACAGGCCGGGGAAAACGCCGACCTCGTCACGCGCAAGGTCATCCTCGACGTCTGGGCCCGCTTGATCCTGAAATCGCCGGTCGACACCGGGCGCTTCCGGGCCAACTGGCAGTACAGCGCCAACCTCCAGGCTGCAGGCGTCATCGCCAGCAAGGGAACTACGCTCAGCCCGACTCCGGCGCCCGATGCGCCAGACGTGCAGCGCGGCGCGTTCGGCAAGGTTCACTTCGTCACCAACAACCTGCCGTATGCCCAGCGCCTCGAACACGGCTGGTCCAAGCAAGCCCCCATCGGCCTCGTCGGTCTGACGGCGATGGAGTTCAGCACCATCGTCAGCAGCGCGGCGGCGGAAGCCTATGCCGGTCTCGGCGTTCTCGGGAGGGCCTGATGTCCGCCGTGAAGATCCGCGCTGCTCTCGAGACCGCGCTCGACACCATCAGCCCCGCGATCGATACGGCGCTGGAAAACGACAAACACACCCCGCCGGCGTCTGACGTGCCCTATCAGAAGGTCGCGATCCTCTTCGCTGAGCCCGCCAACCCTGAAATGAGCGCCTCCTATACCGAGCGGGGCTTCATGCAGGTCACGCTCTTCTATCCTCAGGACGTTGGGCCGGGGGCCGCAATGGCCCGTGCTGAGCTGATCCGCTCGACCTTCAAGCGCACCGCCACCTTCACATCGGACGGGGTCACCGTTCGCATGTTCGGCACGCCGGAAATTCGCCCCGGCTTCAACGACGGCGACCGCTTCGCTGTCCCCGTGCGCGTCAGGTTCACCGCCGACATCACCGTCTGACGGCGAAAGCCGCCAGAGCCGACGCCGGTTCTCCGGTCGTCTCGTCACGCCCCAACCCCTAATTCGGAGACACCGTCATGGCTGAAGCCCAGGGCATCGAAAAGCAGCTTGCTTACAAGGTTCAGTCGGCGCTCGGCACCGCCGCCAGCGGCTCGGGTGGCCAGCTCCTGCGTCGCCGCACCGCAACGTTCAAGCGCTCGCGCGACACCTACGAAAACGACGAAATCGCCAGCCATCAGCAGTCGACGGGCGCGACGGCCGGCATGAACCGCGTCAGCGGCTCGATCGCCGGCCTGCTGTCGCCCAACACCTATTCGGCGCTGTTCGCGAATCTCCTGCGCAAGGACTTCACCGCGACCACCACCATCACCGGCCTGTCGATTACGATCGCCGGCTCGGGCCCGACCTACACCGTGACGCGTGGGACCGGCGACTTCCTGACTGGCGGCATCAAGAACGGCGACGTCGTGCGCCTGTCGGCCGGGTCGTTCAATGCGGCCAACCTGAACAGCAACCTGCTGGTCATCTCCGTCACCGCGCTCGTTCTGACCGTCCGCCCGCTCAACGGCGTCGCCCTGGTCGCTGAAGGCCCGATCGCGAGCGCCTCGCTGGCCGTCCCCGGCAAAAAGGCCCTCGTTCCCACCAGCGGCCACACCAACACCTATCTGACGTTCGAAGAGTGGTTCGCCACCGTCACACGCTCGGAGGTGTCGGTCGACTGCAAGATCGCCAGCGCCGCGGTGAACCTGCCGGCCACCGGCAACGCCGAGGTCAGCTTCGAGATCGTCGGCCTGTCGCGCGTCACCTCTGGCACGCGCTCGCTGACCTCGCCGACGAGCGAGACCACCACGCCGGTCGTTGTCGCCGTTAATGGCGGGGTTCTGATCAACGGCTCTCTGACGCCCCTGACGAGCCTGCAGCTGGCCATCGATGGCACGGTGACACCCAGCGACGCCGAACTCGGCTCGAACGCGGCCTCCGACCTCCAGAAGGGCCGGATCAAGGTCAGCGGCTCTTTCACGGCCAAGTTCACCGGCGCCACGCTGCAGGCGATCTACGAGAACCAGACGCCGGTTGGCCTGGTCGCTGTCATCGCGGCCGACAGCACGTCCACCGCCGACTTCGTGTCGTTCAACATGTCGCGGGTGAAGCTGTTCTCGGACGACGCCGACGACGGCGAGAAGACCATCATCCGCACCTATTCCTTCACCGCCGAGATCAACGGTTCCGGCGGCGCGGCCCTGGCCTCCGACAACACGATCATCTCGATCCAGGACAGCCAGGCCGCCTAACCCGATCCGCGGAAGCGGTAGCCGTGCCGCCGGCGCTACAGCGGCCATCCCCTCCCAACTCAACGCCCGGGTAGCGCCCGGGCGTCCTTTTCAGGACACCAGCCATGACCAAGGTCAGCCTCGCCTCGTTGAGCGCCATCACCGCTTCGGAGAAGCCCTTCGAGTTCGACTTCCTGATGCCGGACGGCTCGAAATCGGGCGTCCGCCTCCAGGTCCTCGGTAGTCAGTCGGCCAAGGTCCAGGCCGAGATCAACCGCCTGATCAACGAGCGGCGCACCCAGGAAGCCGCCAAGGCCGCCGCTGCCCTGCGTTCCGGTGGCGCTGAAGCCATCACGCCGATCGAGGACGACATCGCTTTCGGGCATCGCCTGTCGGCCGTTCGTCTGGTCGGCTGGGTCGGCGTGGAAGAGCCCTATACCGAGGCCGGCGCCCTGATGCTCTGCCAGTCCAATGCCGACATTTCCGACCAGGTCCTGAAGGCGAGCAACAACCTCGGAAATTTTATGCAGCGGAAGTCGAAGGCCTGATCGCCTTCGCGCGCGAGCAGTTCGAGCTCGCGCAGGCCCAGGAAGACGGAGCGCCGCTCCGGGCACACCTCGAAAGCCTGGCGCGCCAAGGGGACTTCGAGTCGGCGTGGCGGCTGGCCAACCCGCCGCCGCTGTCGATCCACGTCAAGCACATCTGGAACTGGTTCGGCGATATCGCCCAGACCCGGCAGGCCGGCGTCCACGGCTCGGCCCGTCTTTCCCGGCTGGAGATCCAGGCGTGGGAGCAAGACGAAAGTCAGCGCCTCGCTCCCTGGGAGCGGCGCGCGCTGCTGAAGCTCGATGCGGTCAGCCTCGAATACCACCCCAGGACCAAGCCGTAGGAGCCCTTCATGAACGAGTTTATTGCTCCGCTCGGCCTGAAGATCGACTCCTCGGAAGTCGCGCCGGCCACCGTTTCCCTCGACCAACTGGCCAAGGCTGGCGGGCGGGCGGAGACGGCGGCCAACGATCTTGCGGGCGCGTCGCGCAAGCTGTCGACCGCCGAGGCCAATGTCGCAGCTGAGGCACAAAAGGCCATGGCGGCGACGAACCACCTGGCGGCTGAACAAGAGGCGCTGATCAAGACGCAGAACAGGCTGAACGAAGCGCACGGGAAGGTCGTCAACACCAGCAAGGTTCTACAACAGACCACGCTGAACCTTGGCCGCCAGGCGGCGGACCTCGGCGTTGGCTTCACCAGCGCCTTGAGCTCCGGCGAGCCCCTGAAGATGCTCTTCATGACGCTCACGCAGCAGGGTCCGCAGATCGCCGACGCCTTTGCTATGGCCAAGACCCAAGGGCTCGGCTTCAAGGCCGTTCTGGCCGGCATGTACGCGGAAGCCGCGCCGCTTCTCGCCATCCTGGCCCCCATCGCTGTTAGTGCGGCCGCGATCGGCAGCGTGTTCGCCTTGTCGGCCCGTCAGATCAACGAGGGAAACAAGGACCTCATCTCGGGCCTCGGCCTGACCGCTGACCAGTTGGAGAAGGTCAAGAACAAGACTGTCACGATGGGAGACGTCGCGGTCGGCACCTTCAATGCGGCGAAGGGCGCCCTGGCGTCTGCCTTTGGCGACGAGCTGAAGACCTCGGGCAAGGCGCTCGACAAGTTCTTCGATGACCTGGCCACGAACACGGTCAAGGAGACGAAGGCGATCGTCGGCGGCTTCATGGCCGCATTCGAGGCGGTCAAGGCGACGTGGTCGATGCTGCCGGGCGCGTTCGGCGACGCCACGGTGCGAGCCACCCAGGCTGCGCTCGACGCCCTGGCCAAGCTGGTCAACGGCGCGATCGGTCTCATCAACCCTGTCATCGGCGGGTTGAATAGCCGGTTCAAACTGGGCCTGCCACAACTCGACCCCGTGGCGTTCGGCAAGCTGCGGAACGACTACGCGGGGCAGATGGAGGCCACCGGACGGGCGGCGACCGAGGCTCTCGCGCGCGGCTACGCGGCGGGCGGCGCCGCTGTCGACAAGGTCTTAGGGTCAATCACGCGCGAGACGCTGAAAGCTGCGAACGCGCGGATCCTCGACGAAGCAGGCAAGGCCAAGGCCGCGAAGACCGCGAAGGACCACGCCGACCGCGTGAAGCTGGAGACCGATGTCCTCGTCGCCTCCAACGAAATCTGGCCCGAGCGCGCCGCGGCGATGGAAGCCGCAGCCAAGCAGGCCAAGGCCCTGGCCGACGCCCAAGGCGCGCTGAACGACAACCTCATGGCTTCGGATCGCCCCGCGACCGACCTGGAGAACCTGATCGAGGCCCTGGAGGAGGCGCGCCGCCAGACCGACGCCGTCGCCTACGCGGTCGACGACATCTTCAACGGCATCAAGAACCACAACTGGCTGACGGCCTTCTCTGGCCTGCTGCGCACGATCGACATGGTCAAGGTGGCGTTCGACCGCGCGGCTGATGCCAAGAGCCGGATCAACGCCGTCGCTGGGCTGGCTCAAGGCATCGGTGGCGCCATCGGGGGCACGACCGGCGGCGTCATCAGCGGTATTGGCAGCGGGGCGGCTGCGGGCGCTACAATCGGCTCGATCATCCCGGGTGTCGGCACCGTGATCGGCGCGGGTGTTGGCGCGCTAATCGGCGGCCTCGGCTCCCTGTTCGGCTCGTCCAAGGCCAAGAAGCAGGCGAAGGCCGAGGCGGAAGCCCAGCGCCTGGCCGCCGAGCAGGCGCGGATTCAAGAGATCGCCAACCAGAAGCGCAGCCTCGAACTGCAGCTGATGGAGGCGCAGGGCTGGTCCTTCGCCGCCCTGACCGCCAGCCGGGCCGACGAACTGGCCAAGATGGACGAGACCAACCGCGCGCCCGCTCAGCAGGTCTATGCGGCCCAGGACGCGGCCAAGACCCGCGAACTCGAACTGCAGCTGCTGGAAGCGACCGGCCAAGCCGAGGCCGCGCTGTCCTATCGCCGCCACATCGCGCTCGCGGCCCTGTCGGAGACCGACCAGGCCATCCAGAAGGCGATATGGGCGGCAGGACCAGACGGCTGCAAACACGGCCCTGGCGGACGCCCAGGAGGCCGCGACCGCTGCCGCTGAAGCTGCTGCGAAGGCGCTGGATGATCTGAACAGCGCGCGCCAAGCAGACGCCGCCCAGCTGGTCGCCAACGCCCGCTCGGCGCTGACCGAGGCCTATCAGACCGAAGCCGCCGCGATCGAGGCCACGCGCTCGAAGTTCCAGGGCTTCGCCGACGACCTGAAGGCCTTCCGCCAGTCGCTCACCGGTTCAGCGGGCTCGGCCGGCGAGAACTTCTTCTCTCTCGCCGCGAAGGCCCGTCTGGGCGATGCGGACGCGCTCGGCCAACTGGTCAGCGCCGGCACGGCGGCCGACGCTGCGGCTAAGACCGGCGCACGCACGCAGCAGGAATATCTCGTCGAGCAAGCCAAGATCCGCAACGCGGTGCAGGCGGCCGAAGACACAGCGACGCGCCAAGTCTCGATCGCCGATCAGCAACTCGATGCTCTGAAGGCACAGGTCTCCGGCCTCGTCACGATCAACGACAGCGTGCTTACGGTCGCGGCCGGCATCGCGGCGCTGCAATCGGCTCTGGCCGTGCAGACCGGCGCCTTCGGCGGCGCGGTGGCGAACCCGAACCGCAACTGGGGCGCCAACGTCGACACCAACGTTCTGCTGGCCCGTCAGGGCTACAACGGAGACTTCGGCTCCGGCGGATTTCAGGCCTGGGCCGAGCAGCAGCCCGAAAGCGTCAAGGCCACGCTCCGGCAGATCCTCACCTCGCAAGGCCAGGCCTATCGCATCGCGTTCGCGAGCGGCGGCTCAATGACGGTCGGCGGCGACGGCGGAACCGACACTACGCCGGTCGGGCTCATGGCGACGCGCGGCGAGGTCGTCAGCGTTTCCAAGGGCGACACCATGGCGCTGATGGTCGAGGAGCTTCGCGCTCTGCGCTCCGAGATCGCGGCCTTGCGGGGCGATGGGGAGCGCACCGCCAGGGCGACGGAAAGGACCGCCAACACCCTTGTCCGTGTGACCCGCGATGGCGACGCCATGCTGACCGAGGCCGCCTAGATGCGCGTGATCCCGCCGCTTGAGATCACGAACGCCCGTCTGACCAGCAGCACCGCGCCGGAACCCGGGGTTGGGGAGGCGGCTTTCAACATCGCCACCACCTACGGCATCGGCGACAAGGCGATCGTGGGGTCGCCCACTTCGGCCGTGACCATCACAGTCGCCGCGCCTGCAGTCGTGAGCTGGTCCACCCATGGCCAGGCCGACGGGACGCCGGTCGTCTTTACCACGACCGGCGCGCTCCCGACCGGGCTGGCCGCCGGCGTTACCTACTATGTCCTCAACTCAACGGCCGGCACCTTCCAGGTAGCTGAGACACCGGGCGGGGCACCGATCACCGCGACAGGAATCCAGTCGGGCACGCACACGGCGACCTGTCAGGTTCACCGGGTGTTTCAAAGCCTAGTCGCTTCGAACGTCGGCAATTATCCGACTCTGTCCGCCTCCGCCGACAAGTGGCTCGACATCGGCCCAACGAACCGCTGGGCGATGTTCGATCTGCTGCGCAATACGGCGACCACGGCGGCCTCTCCGTTGACGGTCGTTCTAACGCCTGGACAGCGCACCGATGCATTGGGTCTCGTCGGCCTTGTGGCCGATGAGGTGACGGTGACCGTGGATGCGCCGGGCGCTCCGACTTATTCGGTGACCGTCTCGCTGCGCACCCGACTTGTCGTCAACTGGCGCACCCACTTCTTCGCGCGTTTCACGACGGCGCCGAGCCTCGTGCTCTTCGACCTCCCGCCCTACACCAGCGGCGTCATCACCGTCACGATCAGCCGAACGGGCGGCCCGGTGGCCTGCGGTGGCCTCGTGCTGGGGTCGGCGGTCTATCTCGGCGAGACCCAGTACTCCGCCGTCGACGACGCCCTGAACTTCTCGCGCATCGAGCGCAATGACTACGGTGACAGCGTCCTCGTTCCGCGCCGGACGGTTCCGAAGACCAATCAAACGATCCGCTGTTTGAAGGGCAACGTAAACGTCGCCCGCGACCTCCGTGACACGCTGAACGCCGTGCCGGCTCTGTGGTCCGGCCTGGACGACCCGACCGACGGCTACTTCGAGGCGGTTCTGATCCTGGGCATCTACAAGCAGTTCAGCATCAACCTCGCCCACCCCGAATACGCGATGATTTCGCTCGAACTTGAGGAGGTCTAGGCCATGACCGTGCCGCTGATCACTGTCGTCTTGGACCCTCCGGAGATCTCGGATCCGGCCAACTTTGAGGTCAAGGCCGACAACCTACTGAACGAAGATCTGCCGGCGATGTGTGTCCAGTACAACGCGTCGGTGACAGCGTTTAATGCCGACGTCATCGCGTTCTCGGAGACCGCCGCTGAAACCGAAGAAGCTCTGGCGGACATGCTCTCGGCGGCTGGCTTCCTGGGAGCCTCAACAAGCAGCGTTGCTATCGGTGCGGGCGCCAAGACCTTCCAACTGCAGACTGGGCTCTCCTTCCGCAATTCCTGGGTGCTCGTCTCAGACTCCGCCGACGCCGCCAACTATGTCCACGGCAAGTCGACTTACAACACGTCGACGGGCCAAATGGTGGTGACCGTTCCCAGCGACGGATACGGCGGTTCGGGCACGAAGTCGTCGTGGGTTGTTGAGCTCTCCGGGCCCAAAGGGACCGCGGCCGCGCTCGCCAGCGCCGCCGACGTGCTTGCCGGAACGGACGCGGCTAAGGCTGTAACGTCGAAAGCTCTGGCCGACAGCCTGGCCCCGATCTCGGCCACGGTGTCGGGGGGGCAGTCGCCGGATTGCTCGAACAGCAAGATTTTCGACTGGCTTTTGAGCGGCAACATCACGTTGAACGCGCCGTCCGCCCCACTGAACGGGGCGTCGGTTTTCTTCCGGATCAAGCAACCAACGTCGGGCGGTCCCTATACGCTCTCGCGCAACGCGGCGGTGAAGAAGGGTGTCGACGTCAATCTGACGCTCTCCGCCGCCGCCAATAAGGTGGACATGATCGCCGGCCTGATCGTCGGTGGGGTCTTGGAGATTGTCGGCATCACCAAGGATATCGGCTAATGCGCTCCGCTGTTGGGGGGGTGATGAACGGGCTATTCAGGGCCAGCGATCTGGCGATCTGGATCGACCCCTCGGACCTCTCGATCCTGAAGCAGGAGATCACCGGCGCCAGCGCGACAACGCCAGCCGTGATCGGCGACCCGGTCGGTTCGATCCTCAACAAGGGCTCTGTCGGCGGGTGGGTGACCGCTCCGAGCACGGGCGCCCGGCCGGTTCTCCGCGCGGACGGCGGCGGCCGGTACTACCTCGAGTTCGACGGCGTCAACGACAGCCTGGAATTCACGTCCGCCCAGACCGACGTTATCGAGGGCCAGCCCTTCGGTGTGTTCGCGGCTTGGTCGCTGACGACGCACACGACACAGGAGTATGTGATCGGCGCGACCGCCGGCCTGGCGCTGGGCTGGGCGGACGGAACGACGTTGACGCTAGCCTATAGCGGCAACGATCTGCTGTTTACCCTGACGCGCGACGCCGCGCCCCATGTTCACTCCGGGATCCAGAGTTCGGTCGACCGCGTGCTCCGCCAGGACGGCGCGACGGCAGCCACCTCGGATTCCAACATCACCTATCTTAGCGCCCAAACCGGTCTGGCGATCGGCACACGCAACGGCTCATTCGTCCAGGCCCATGTCTACGGGGTCATGATCCAGGGCGGGGCGATCACCACTGCCTTGCGGGACCAGATCGAGCAGCGTCTGGCCGCCGCCATCGGCATCACCTTCACCTCGTAAAGCGAGCCCATCATGAGCCTTGCCCAGATCGTCGGCGACGCGCCGCCGGTGCGCCTGCCGTTTGGCGAAGAGATCGTCACCGGCGACGTGATCCATAGCTATGAAACCGTGCTGGCCTGGCCGGAAGCCGAGCGCAACGCACTGGGCGTCTTCACCGTCTCGCCGGCCGCCGCCGCGCCCGAGGGGCAGCGGATCGAGACGATCGAACTGGCCGTGGTCGACGGCGTCGTCAGCGATGTCGCCACCTATGGACCTGCGCCCGTCGAGCGCCGCCTGATCGCCAAGTCCGTCGTGCAGGCCCGCCTGATCGACGCGGGCAAGATGGACACCGTCTTCGCCGCACTGCTGTCCAGCCCCGGCGACTTCGCCAAGTGGTTCGCCCCGGACTGGCCGAATGTCTTCGCTGACGATGAACGCATGGTCCAGGTGCTGACGGAGGTCGGCGCTGACCTCGAGACGATCACCGCGCCCTGACGCGGGGCCGTTCCGATCCCACACCGGCCCCTTCACGGGGCCTTTTTTCATGCCTGGAGATCAACCATGCGCGCCGGCGAACGAACGACCATCGCTCTAGCTCGAGGAGAGATGCTGACCGTCACGGCCAGCGCCGATGCGACAGGCACCGTGACGCGTCTCGCCGACAGCATGGGCGGCGAGCCTTATAGCCCGGTGCCGATCACGGGCGAGACGGCCACCTTTGGCCCGTTCGCCGTTGCGGCGCGGCTGGCCATCGAGGTTAGGGACGGGGCCGTCACGACCGCGGTCGGGCCCTCCTTCTCCCGCATCTCTCTGCGAAAGATCACCTCGACGGCAGCGAACCTCACCAATGGCGACATCGGCGGCGCGGTCGCGTCGACCAGCGGATCGGCCACGACCTTCACCATCCTGCCCGACAGCGTCGAGCCTGGCTGGTCTCCGAACGGAATTCTGACGGTGATGCAGCTTGGGGCTGGATCGCTGACCGTCGCCGCCGGAGCCGGCGTCACCATCAACAAGTCGGCGGACGTAGGTCTCGCCCTGTCCGGCCAATACGCAGTCGTTCAACTGCTGCGGACGGGCGCCAACGAGTGGCTCGCCTTTGGCAGCCTTGGAGCAAGCTGATGCACACTCTTCTGCACGGGGCTGTCGCGCTCTCCAACGGTTTGGGAACGAACACGATTCTACTCAATCGCCTGAGGATCAGCCTCAACGGCCAACGCATCACTCTGACGAAGGCGGCCTAGCATGACGTATGAGATCACCAACGAAGCCGATCTCGCAGCCGTGCTCCGAGTGATGGCGGGTCCTTCGTTCAAGACGCGCAACGGCTTCTCGCGCTTCAAGGAGAAAATCGACGCCGGCCAACACTCTTGCCTGCTGATCATTTCCGACAGCACGGGCAACATCAACGACGACAGCGACCGCTGGCCGGGACGCCTGCCGGCCCTTATCAACGCCTACAACGCCGGGCCGTCGGTCTACATTCATGCCTGGGACAACGTCGGCAACGCGGGCTTCAAAGCCGGGGTGAAGTTCATCACCGGCACGACGTCGGCGGAATGCCACATCTACACGACGGCGATCTCGGGCACCGTGCCGCAGCTCATCATGGGGTCGCGCTGGGAGAACGGCGGCGGAAACGTCGCGCCTGACGGCGTGATCATCAACCACGGCATCAACTATTTCTCGGCCTGGGACGTTGCGGGCCAGGGCGGGGCGTCCGTGCGCGGCTCTATGCTGGCTCTGATCGAACAGATCTGGCAGCGCTGGCCACACATGCCGATCTCGGCAATTCAGCAGAACCCCAACCAGGCCGACAGCAGCCTCGACAACATGCCCGTCTATTGGAAGACGGTTGCGGCGTTGACCGGCATCGCCCTCATCGACATCTATTCGGTGTTCGTGGCGGCCGGGAAGCCGAGCGCCTGGTACACGGCCTCGGCACCCCGCGTTCACCCGTCAAACCCCGACGGCAACACACAATGGGCCAACACGATCTGGCAGCACTTCCTAAACGCTGCGGCCTTCTCGCTCCCGATCAACCAGTCGAACCTCAACCGGCGCGGCGTCAATCTGCTGACCAACGCCGATTTCGCCAATCCGGTCTGGACCACGCAAGACGGCGCGACGCCGCCGGATGGCTGGACGAAGAGCGGAACGCCCACCCTGACCAAGGAGACGACGTTCGTTGCGGATGGCGCGGCGGCGTCGCTGAAGATGGCGGGCGCCGGCTCTGCGGCCGGCTTCATCTATCAGTCGCTCAGCGCCGCCAAGCGGGCGAGGGCGGTCGGGCAACGCCTGACGCTAACCTGCAGGAAGTCGGTCAACGATGGCGGCAATAGCAACGTCGGCCGGCTCGGCCTGATCTTCACGTCCGCCTCGCTCGGGACGCTGAGCTATTTCAGCCTGCCGTTCATCCAGTGGCAGGACGATTTCGCGTGGTGGTCAATGTCTAGTCTGTACGCGCCAGCCGACTGCACTGATATCCAGGTGCGCCTGTTTCAGGACAGCACGACGCCGCCAGACGCGACCCACAACGCGTACTTTGATCAGGTGTGTCTCAGTGTCGGAGATCGCCCGCAGGCCGCTCGCGCGTCATAGCGGAGGTCAGGCGTTGGCTTTGAGCCAGCGCTCACCTGCGGGGGTGAGGAAGCAGCCGGTGTCCCATGCGCTCCCGTTGCTGGCCAAGCCGAGGTTCTCAGCTTCATCCATTACCCCGGACCAAGCCACGTACAATTCAGTGCCGTCGGCCAGAAAGCCGTCGTTCTGCTCTAGCACGCGGAGAAACTCGCCGCAGGCACTGCTCGGCGGCAGGTGCTCGCGCGTCAAAAGGCCGTGAATGGTCTGAGTAACATTCGCCAAGAACGCCGAGAAAGTCGGCGCGGTCAGGCCTGGGAGCATAGTGCGCATTGTGTTTCCCCCCGGTATATCGCTGGCGCGTCGTTCGCACACCTAGCTTCACCGAAAGCGACGCTAGCACTTCTCCGACGGCGGACAAAGTCCGGGTGCTGACGCCGTACAGCTAGCCCGCCGATGAGATTGGTTGGAATGATCGGCGCGAGATTGGCGGGCGAGGTTTTATAGCGTCTAGAGCTAATTGCAGCGCACTACACGCCCATCTGGATGAGGGACTGATCAAGCTCCCAAGCGATTTGTCTCAATGAAGCCCAGTGGGAGTTTGGCGGCGTAAAGGGGGTGTGATCCGCGTGAAAATAGTTGGCGTTGTCGGGGAGCGGATCGGTCACGAGCGCGCGATAATCCTCGCTCGTGTTCGAACCGTCGACATGGGCGCCGCCATCTTGCGAGCGCACGAAAAACACTAAGCCCCGCCGCGTCAGCGGACGCTTTCCTTCGTTAGCGACGTTCTCTTCCCACCACGCGCTTAGGCGCAAGGGGCGCGACCAGGGCGGCGGAGTGGAGCCGGATTGGCAGTGCGGGACGAATATCGTGCCGGCCTGACTCATCTGAGCAACCGTCAGCGGCGGTGACGCCGGTACCCAGGTTCCACCGCCGGGCGCTCGCATAGCTGTGCTGACAACCAACAGCTTGGAGGCCAAGCCGAGCTGGGAAAGCAGCGATTTCACCCGCCCTGTGCCGTTGTGGACGAGAATGTAGAGGTAGGTCGCCAGCCGCTTCGCCTCGCGGACTTGCCCCTCATCATAGACCTTCGCGGATGTCCGTAGAAAGTGGATCTGGTCTCGCAGTTCCTCTTCCAGTTCGGCGGTCGTCTTTGTGTAGACCATGCGACTTGTCCCGTTTCGGCGGCAGACAGCACCGTTACGCGTGATCTCCGCAGAGTCGATCTGGCCGTTGAAAAACTTCCATTCATAGGAGGGGCTGAATGGACAACAACCTCCTTGCCTGCGGCTTGCTCACGCCTGCGTTAGCGCGGCTTTGGGAGCCGTTTACCGCCCTCGGGGTCGGGACGGTGCTGAACCATTTTATGAAACACCTGCTTGTGTGAAGGTGGGCCGTTTCGAGGGATGGTGGACGCCAGCTTGGCCGGACAAACCTTAAGGGCGGCAGCTATCGCATTGGGGGTGCTGCGCCTGTCACCAGGAGGACAGTCGACGACTTCGTGAAATGCTCTGGCACCTCAGCGTCAAGGTCGATGCTGGACCGCCACTGGGGCAAGGGGTTAGTCCGGACCGCCAAAACTTGATTTTCCTCAGGAAGCGGATACTCGGCAGCCCAAATCACAGTTATTTGGCGATCAGGGATGTCTTCATTTGGGTCGGCCACGACAGTGATGGCTGGCAGTTCTCGCCCCTGAAACTTCACCATAACCATTTCATCGCCAATCCGTCGCAGTATCGACGCTTGAGCAGGTCCCGTCATTCCGACTCCTGCCAGGTAGCGCGCGCCGCGCCGAGTTTGAGGTCCCTTAAGCGAAACCGGCACGTCGTTCAGGTATTGTATCGTCACCGAGCTGCACCCCGTATTGGCGGCCTTCTTCTGTGCTTCGATAATGAGCGGCATGATCCTGGTCACTACCCGCTCAGCGGCCAGGGCGACAATCTCGGACTCGCCCGTCGGGCGCTCGCTTGGTGCGCCATGGAGAGCCAGGGCGATCACGCCGGCAGTCCCGCCGATTAGCTCCATGATGAACGTAGCGATGGTGGAGAGATCTGCGAGGCGCGCTATGATCTTCTGGTCGGCCTCGGGCCAACGATCCACCCGAGCCGGCCGTTGAGATCGGGAAATTCTCAACTTCAATCGAAATCGAAGTTCAATGCTGCCCGCTCTGGGGGATACGTCCAGCACGAGCGCAGTCTGCTTGGGATCACCAGCGTCAATCCTGTCGCTGATCGCTGGTATCACCGCACGGATTATCTCCTGTATCGCAAGTACGACCTCGTTCATCTGATCATATTCGATCGTGTGGAGAGACGGGTCTTCGTGACTGAACTTGAGAACCAGTACGTCGTTGCTAGCCATGCTCACCCGCATTTTCGTCAATCTTAGATAAAGCCAAGCTATCCGGTTAAGTTGAGCTGTCTAGGCAGTCGCCTGGCGCCTGATCCTGATGGCGCGGCTTCGGCGCGCACCTCCGACATCGTCACCCCACCCACCGACCCCACAGAAAGGGCCGATGACCTATGTCTCCAGCCATCTGGATCGCCCTGGGCGGTCTGTTCTTGACCGTCAGCATCCAGGGCGTCGCGTTCGCCTTCTTCCTTGGGCGCCAAGCTGAACGCATCTCGACCCTCGAGCGCGAGGCCAAGCGGGACGTCGGCCTTTCCGAGAGCGTCGCGCGGCTCGATGAGCGGCTGAAGCACGCGACCGAACAACTGGAGCGCTTCGACAGAGGTCTCCAGGGCGTCAGCCGGCAACTCGCCAATTTGGCCAGCGGCAAGGGCGGCATCTTCCAGCAGGCGGAGTGACCATGACCGACCACCCCAACGCCGACCGCACGTCGGTGCCCGCGATCCTGGCCTACGCCTGCCTCGCCCAAGTCGGGGTCTTCGGCGCGCTGCTGTTCTGGATCGTGATCAAGAAGGTCCATCTCGACGCCGTCGTCGTCGGCCTGCTGGGCTCGTTCTTCACGTCGATCTTCAGCAACGCCTCGCTGGCGCTGGGCTATCACCTGGGCGCTTCGGTTGGCGGCAAGACCGCGAACGCCGCCCTGGCCCAGATCGCCGGCGCTGGTCCGCCCCCGCCCGCCGCGCCGCTCGACCCCGCGCCGACCACCTAGCGCACCACCCCACATACCGAAAGGAGCGCCGATGAGCGTTCAAACGCTGCAGGCCAACCTGTCGGCGCGCGGCTTCACGCCCGGGCCCGCCGACGGCGACCTTGGCCCGCGCACCTTCCAGGCCCTGGCCGACCTCGCCACCAACCGCCGCGCTCCGATGACGACCGGCGCCCTGATGGCGAAGTGGTTGCCGTTCGCCTCGATCGACAACCGCGACGAGATCATCGAGTTCATTGCCAACTGCGCCCACGAGAGCGCCTTCCTGCCGCGCGAGGAGGGGCTGAGCTATTCGGCCGAGCGCCTGGCCGTGGTCTGGCCCAACCGCTACACCGTCGACCCGCGCGCCGCGACCAAGGTCCCGAACGCCCTGGCCAAGACCCTGGCCCGCAATCCCCAGGCCCTGGCCAACGCCACCTATGGCGGCCGGACGGGCAACACCGGCCCGAACGACGGCTGGCTGTTCCGGGGCAGGGGCCATGCGCAGCTCACCGGTCGAGAAGCCTACCGCGAGGTCGGAGAGATTGTCGGCATGCCGTTCGAGGCGAACCCCGACCTGCTGCTGACCCCCGAGGGCTCCATGGCCGCCGCCGTGGGCTTCTGGCGGTGGAAGGGCATCGGCCGGCTCGTTCCTGACACGAAGGCCGTCCGCAGGGCCTGGAACGGCGGCGACGGCGGGCTCGACGAGGTCCGATCCATTGGCAACCGCATCAGGGAGATTTGGTCATGATCTGGCTCGCAGTGAAGGGCGGATGGACGATCGCCTGGCGCTTCCTCAAATCACCGACCGGCCGCTACCTCGCCGCGGCCCTTGCCGTCATGGCGGCGCTGTTCCTCGTCCGAGCCGAGGGCCACCGCGCCGGCGTGAAGGACGAGCAGGCGGCCCAGGCCGAGCGCGTGAAGGCCGCCCGCAAGCTGGTCGCCAAGGTCGAGGCCAAGGGCGCCGCGATCACCAAGACCGTCGGCGACCAGCTGACCAAGACCCAGACCGAAATCCGCTGGCGCACCCGCGTCCAGCTTCAGGAGGTGACCCGCTATGTCCCTATCGAAAGCGATCGCGCTTGCATCGTTGGCGTCGGCGCTCTGCGCCTGCACGACCACGCCTTCGCTGGTCTGCCCGGCCTTCCCGGGCCCGCCGGTGGACTTGAGCAAGCCGATTCCGGAGTACCGCTCTCCGCGCTCATCGCCGACGACGTCGCCTTCGCCGGAACCGCCCACGACTGGAAGGCTGAAGCCCTAGCCTGGCGCGCCTGGTATGGCGCCCAGGCGGATCTCTGGTCCAAGACTACAGGACTGTCGACCGCTAGCTCGACACCCCTGACTGCTCGCCCTCAGGCTTGAGCGACGGTAACGCTGCTATTTTCGGCCTTACAACACATGCGTAGTTAGGGCCTCGGCGAGGTCAGGAATCTTGATGCGATGCCAGCTACTCCAAGATCGGGTGATCCATCGTCTTTGACGATGCCGTCGCTGGAGGGGCGAAACAGAGCGGCTAGGATAATGGCGCGGTCCTTCTCGTCGGCTTGGCGCACGCTTGTGAGGGCAAGATAGGTCCTCGTCATCACCGCGCGATCCTTCGCGTCATGATGCAGATGATTTTGGCTTAGATAGAACCGCGTCAACAGACGTCCGGCCCATAGAACCATCGTTGTGAGAGCAGCCAAGCCTGCGCCGGCTACGACATACAGAGCGCTATCGACTTTCCCGCCAGCCTCACCAATTCCAATGATCCAACCGCCTGTCAGGCAGAAGATAGTTGCAATAGTCGGGATGGTTAGGACAAAATAACCAATCACCCAGCACTTAAGCTCTCTTTCGTTATTGCTGTGTGTCGTCGCTTTCGCCTCCCAATACTTGACCGGCGCTTGCAGCTCCATCTGCGCCTTATACGTGGCTTCGGTCGTCTCGAATTGCGTGATCGCGTCGGCGAGCTTCTCATCCCAGAGCGAAACTGATTGGCGCAGTTCGATGTCGCGATCTCGGAAGCGGGCCTTTACCACCTTCAAAACTCGGAGTGCCCTACGTGCGCCTTTCCATTGCGCCAAACGTAGGATGTTCTCGCGTCTATCCTCCGCCTCATCGAAGCGTGCGGACAAGTTAGAGATTGTCCGACGAAGGTTTGTACGCTCGGTCTGGACGAGCCGCAGTTGTTCGTTCAACGGGCCATGGGCTGGAGATGCAAGCTCGATCAGAACCTGCAGTGCGCTTAGGTCGGTGACGTTGTTGAGGTTCACGAGCCCTCTAATAAACCCGTAGGCGATCGCAGCATCGTTCGCACCCCTCCGCACGGCCAAGTCCTGAACCAGCATCCCCTGAGTGCTCGCGGTATTGATCAAAGGACCAGTGTTGAATCGCGCCCTTATCGCACTCAAGGACTGATCAAGCGAATATCCGCCGCTGGCGTTGGTCTGAACAATGTTTACAAGCTCTAGGTATTGGCTGCTGACGGCGTCCCATACATGGCGATTTGTTCTCGCGTTCGACAACCATTCCCACTTGGCGCGCTCGCCGTTCAGCCATCCAATGACCTGCCCAGGGGTGTCGATCGTTAGGGTTTCGCCGGGGAGTTCTAGGATGGGCATCGTACGGCTCCGACTGCGTGGAATGGTAGAGCTACACGGCACCGTCATTGGCGCAACCTGCCGGCCATAGGCATCGCGTCATCGATCTTCCAAAACAATATGCGCGGTCATCACGCGCGCCGAGGCTGGCGACGCGGGAGTTCCGTTCTTGGACCTCGAGCCACGCCCGGCCGGCTAGGTTCTGGCATTGGCTGGTGGCTCAACTTGGCGGACGGCGCGCCAGTAAGGCCACTGGCGACCGTTGCCGCGCTGGACCTTCTCCATTTCGAACCAGGCAGATTCCCCCTTGAACTCCGGCACATCACCGAGCTCGACGAAGCCGGTAGCCGACCGCGTTCCGCCCGCTGGTGTTCTGGTCGAACGTGTAGACGAGCGTGCGACTGGTCAGGTCGCCCGTCCGTTCACGCATGCGATGAAGCTGCATTGTCGCTCTAAGATAGACGCGAGGCGCAGGCATCAGTCGTACAGCGCTGCAGCGAAGCGGACCTTGACGCCGGCGTCCTGGAGAGCGCCGGGCCACAGCTCGAACCGAGCGGTGCGCCGGCCGCACGGGCAGCGGAGGCTGCCAGAGAAATCCGTCACCGCCTTGAAGCCCAGACCGCGCGCCAGCCAGGCGCTCACGTCCAGACCAGCGACGTCCCCGCATGCGCATATCGTTCGGAGGTGGCGATCGTCACCGGACGCTTCGACCAAGCTTAGGTCATCCACGTCGCAGGGAACGTAGATCGGGCGGGTAGGGGCGTGCGTGGTCGAGCCCCGGCCAGCGGTTTGAGGAAGCATGTAGCGGTCTCCGATGTTCCGCTAATGTTCTCTTTTTCGGGGTGGGAGAGTCAAGCGACTCAAGCGCGATGCGAGCCTAAGCCCTTGCGATATTCCCTCACTTGGGTGAGAAGCCACCTCCGAGCCGTTTACAGCGCCTCGGTAAGCCATTGATCTTTCTCAGCCGCGCGGGGCGTGATTTTACACCTAAGATGATGATCGTCCGCGCTAAGTGGGCGATTTTGGTACCGTCATTCTAGGTTCGAGTCCTAGTTCCCCAGCCACATCTTTCAAAGACTTAGCGAGAAGTCACCGCCTCGGCAGAGGCGGCCGCCGTCCCGTGTCTTCGGGGCCGCGTGACGTGCTCGGCGTCTGTCCACGTCGCCTCTCCAAGCTTTCATCCATGTCTTGGCGTGCGGTCAAGGTCTTGAGCTGCGCGCTGAGAATTGGACGAGTCCCTCAAGCTCAAGGTCGTGCTCGCGGCCTAGTTGAGAGCTTGAGCTGAAAGTTTTTCAAAACCGGGGTTTCAATTGCTCAGCGAATGCGATCAACGTTATTTCGCTCTGTATCTCGCAGTCGCGAACAGAAAAGAATCGCTCTCATAAACGAGCATTCTGGGCCTCTACGCAGCAAGTACTTGTATTTCAGCGCGAGGGGTGTATTTGCAAAGCAAATGGCATTGGAGTCCTAATCGTGGAAGACAAAGCGTCCCTGATCGAACTGACGGCTGAAATCGTGGCCAACTATGTCGCGAATAACAGCACGCCGGTATCCGATCTTCCGGCTCTGATCCGTGCGACCCATGACGCGCTGGCAGGTATTGGTTCGCCCGAAGCTCCCGTCGTCGAGACGGTTACGAAGGCTACGTCGGCGCAGATTCGAAAGAGCATCACGCCCGACGCTCTCATCAGCTTCGAAGATGGTAAGCCGTACAAGACGCTGAAGCGCCACCTGACCACGCACGGCATGACCGTCGCCGAATACAAGGCCAAGTGGGGTCTGCCCAACGATTACCCGACGACGGCGCCCGCCTATAGCGAAGCGCGCTCGGCGATGGCCAAGGCCCTGGGCCTGGGTCAGGGCGGCCGCAAGGCCAAGAGCCCGGCCAAGGCGCCCCGCGCCCGTAAGGCCTGAGGCCTTAAAACACCGATTGATCGAAGAGGGGCTGGCCGCGAGGCCGGCCCTTTTTTGATTCCCGTGCGCCTCAGGCCGAGATCCGGTCTGCCTCCGGGGCGTCCGGCGAAAGGGCCCGGCTGATCGCTTCGATCAGGCGACCGACTTCGATGGGCTTGGCGACCACGTCGTCCATGCCGGCCTCGGAATAGAGCCGCTGTTCATGGGTCAGGACGCTGGCGGTCACCGCGATGATCGGGGTGCGCGGCCGGCCGGTCTGGCGTTCACGCAGGCGGATCGCCTGGCTGGCCTCCAGGCCGTCCATCAGCGGCATGTGGATGTCCATCAGGATGGCGTCCCAATGCTCGCGCTCCCACAGGGCCACGGCCTCGCGGCCGTCCACGCCGAACTGGCCGACGACGCCCAGCTGAGCCAGCAGGGTCAGCAGCACGGTGCGGTTGGTGGCGTTGTCGTCGACCACCAGGACGCGGGGCGCGGCTCCGGCGTCCTCGACCGCCATGACGGCCAGATCTGGCGCGGTGTGGAGCTCGGGCTCGACGGTCGGCATGGCCGCCGAGAAGCTGAAGCGGGTGCCGCCCGTCGCCAGCGGCTGGAAGTCGATGTCGCCGCCCATCATCCCGACCAGGTCCTTGCAGATCGCCAGGCCCAGGCCCGCGCCGCCCGCCCGACGCGTGCTGGAGGCGTCCAGCTGGGCGAACTTGCAGAAGACCATGTCGCGCTGGCCCTCGGGAATGCCGACACCGGTGTCGTCGATGTCGACGGCCAGGCCCTGGGCGTCGCCTGCGACGGCGACCCGGATGCCGCCGGCGTCGGTGAACTTGATGGCGTTGGAGATCAGGTTGCTGAGCACCTGGCGCAGGCGCTCGGCGTCGCCGAGACGCCAGCCGGTCGCGCTGGGCGCGACGTCCAGCGTGAAGGTCAGACCCTTCTCACGCGCCAGGCCGCCGTAGAGTTGCCGCAGCGCGTCCAGCAGGGCGTCCAGGTCGAAGGGGGCGGGGACCACCTCCATTCGGCCGGCCTCGATCTTGGAGATGTCGAGAATGGCGTTGATCACGGCCAGCAGCGATTGGCCGGAGGTCGAGATGATGTCCAGGCGGCGCTTCTGCTCGGCGTCCAGGTCGCCGGCGGCCATGATCTGGGCCATGCCCAGCACGCCGTTCAGCGGGGTGCGGATCTCGTGACTCATGGTGGCCAGGAATTCGGTCTTGGCGCGGTTGGCGGCGTCGGCGCTGAAGGCCAGGGCGCGCGATGCCTCGTGCAGGCGGCGGTTCTCGGCCAACTCGCGCTCGAGATCGGCGTTCAGGGCGTCGCTGGCCAGGCGGGCGCGGACCTCGCGATGCACGACGCCGCGCATCAGGGTCGACATGCCGATGGCGGCGAAGGCTCCGGCAAGGCCGATGAAGACATATTGGTCGATCAGGTCTTCCGGCGCCTTGCGGGCCATCCAGACCAGGCCGGCGACGGCCAGGCTGACGCTGACGAGGGCCACACGCCGGCTGGGGGCCGAGGTGGCGAACACCAAGGCCATGAGCACGAAATAGACCAGCTTCTGTGGCTCGAAGTGAATGATCTGGTAGACGACGACATTGGCCAGGAAGAGGGCGTTCATGCCGAACACCAGGGCTTCCAGCTTCAGTCCGCCGGCCTTGTCCTTGCCCAGCCAGCGCCAGCCCGCCAAGCCGTAGCCGGCGGCGACGATCGCCAGCCCGTCCAGGACGAAGAGGTTGGCGCCGGTTTCATAGAAGGGGTGCGAGGCGCTGATCAGGCAATAATAGATGGCGGCGGCGATCAGATAGCCGCGCGCTATGGGGACATAGGCCCGCATGAGCGCCGCCGACGCGCGCTGTCGCTCCTGGGTAAACGGCGACGTCAATCCCTGCCCCTGATTGGTCTGGTCCCACCAATCTTGAGGTTAGCGAGGAAGAGTTAAGTATCGCTGCAATTTCAAAAGATCGCAGGCGTGCGACAATCTGTCCCGATTACACGCCGCTGAGCGACAGGCCCGGAGTATCCGGCGCGCGCGAACCGCCGCCGTTCAGGTCGCGCTGCATCCAGACCAAGTCGACCCAGCGGCCAAACTTGTAACCCATGGCCGGGAAGACGCCCTGTTGCTTGAAGCCCATGGCCGAATGGACGCCGATCGAGGCGGCGTTGCCGCTGTCGCCGATCACCGCCACCATCTGGCGCAGGCCCAGGCCCTCGCACGCCTCGATCAGGGCGGTCAACAGCGCCTTGCCCACGCCCTTGCCCACCGCGTCGGGCGAAACATAGACGCTGTCCTCGACGGTGTAGCGATAGGCGGCGCGAAGGCGGAACGGACCGGCGTAGGCGTAGCCCAGCACCTTTCCGTCCTCCTCGGCGACCAGATAGGGCAGGCCGCGATCCAGGAAGGTCGAGCGGCGGCGAGCCATCTCGTCCTGGGCCGGCGGCTCCTCCTCGAAGGTGCCCAGGCCGTTCAGGACGTTCCAGCTGTAGATGGCGGTGATGGCCGGCAGGTCGGCGTCGGTCGAGGGGCGGACGATCACGCTCAAGCTTCCCAGCCCTTGTCCACCGCCCAGATGGCGAAGGCGTAGTCCAGGGCGATCTCCTTGAGGAAGTCGAACCGCCCGGACGCGCCGCCGTGGCCGGCGTCCATGTTGATCTTCAGCAGCACCGGTTTGGCGCTGGTGGTGGCCGGCCGCAGCTTGGCCACCCACTTCTCGGGCTCCCAGTAGGTGACGCGCGGATCCGACAGGCCGCCGGTGGCCAGAACCGCCGGATAGGGTTTGGCGGTCACGTTGTCGTACGGCGAGTAGCTGGCGATGTAGTCGTAGGCCGCGGCGTCCTCCAGCGGATTGCCCCATTCGGGCCATTCCGGCGGGGTCAGGGGCAGGCTGGTGTCGCTCATGGTGTTGACCACGTCGACGAACGGCACAGCGGCGATGATCCCGGCGAAGAGGTCGGGCCGCATGTTGGTGATCGCGCCCATCAGCAGGCCGCCGGCCGAGCCGCCATAGGCCACGGTGTTGGACGGTTTGCCGTAGCCGGCGGCGTGCAGGTGCTCGGCGCAGGCGATGAAGTCGGTGAAGGTGTTCTTCTTCTTGTCCTTCTTGCCGTCCAGGAACCAGCTCCAGCCCTTTTCCGAGCCGCCGCGCGGGCAGGCCGTGGCCCAGATCCAGCCGCGGTCGACCAGGCTGAAATTGCGGATCGAGAAGCTGGCCTCCATGGCGATGCCGTAGGAGCCGTAACCGTACAGCAGCAGCGGGGACGAGCCGTCCAGCTTGGTCCCCTTCTTCATGAGGATGAAGATCGGCACCTCGGTCCCGTCGCCGGCCTTGGCGTTCAGGCGGCGGGTCTCGTACTGGCTGGGGTCATGGCCCGAGGGGATCTCCTGGGTCTTGCGCAGGGTGCGCTGACGCGTGGCCATGTCGTAGTCAAACCACTGACGCGGCGTGGTCATCGAGTTGTAGACGAAGCGCACCGTGGCGGTGTCGTACTCGTAGCCGCCCTCCAGGCTGAGGGCGTAGGCGGCCTCGTCGAAGCCGACCGCATGTTCTTCGCCGCCAGTCGTGGTGACGACGATGCGATTGACCGCGTCGGCCTTTTCCAGCCGCGCGAAGTGGTTCTTGAAGGCGATCATGCCGACGATCAGCACGCCCGGCTGATGGTCGATCCAGTCCTTCCAGTGCGCCTTGCCGGGCGAGGCCTCAGGGGCGGCGACCAGTTTCCAGTCCACCGCGCCGTCGGCGTTGGTGCGGATCACGAAGTGGTCGTTCCAGTGATCCAGTTCGTAGCGCAGGCCGACCTGGCGCGGCTCGACGACCACCGGCGCGGCGGTCGGGTTGTTGGCCGGGATCAGCAGGTTCTCGCTGGTCTCCTGATTGCCGCCGCTGATGACGATGTACTTCTGCGACGAGACCACGCCTACGCCGATGAAGAAGCCTTCGTCCGGCTCGTCATAGATCAGCACGTCGTCGGCGCCGGTCCCGCGCGCCGGGCGGCGATAGATCTTGGCCGGGCGGCCGTTGTCATCCCGGAAGGTCCAGAACAGCCATTGGCTGTCAGGCGAGAAGCAGAAGTCGCCGGTGGTGCTTTCGACCGGGCTTTCCAGGACTGCGCCGGTCGCCAGGTCCTTGACGTGGATGCGGTAGACTTCAGAGCCCTGCTCGTCGACGGCGTAGGCATAGAGTGCGTGGTCCGGCGAATGGGTCGCCGCGCCGACCTGATAGAAGGCCTTACCCTTGGACTCGGTCTCTTCGTCCAGCAGGATCTGCTCGTCGCCGCCGGCCTTGGGCTTGCGCGCGTGGATCGGGTGCTGAGCGCCGGTCTCGAAGCGGGTGTAGTACTCCCACGCGCCGTCGGGCGCCGGGACGGACGCGTCATCCTGCTTGATGCGCCCCTTCATCTCCTCGAACATCGCCGTCTGCAGCGCCTCGGTCGAGGACAGCATGGCTTTGGTGTAGGCGTTCTCGGCGGTCAGGTGATCCTTGACGTCGGCCTTGATCAAGGTCGGGTCGCGCAGGACCTTTTGCCAGTTGTCGTCCTTCATCCACGCATAGTCGTCGGTGCGCACGCGGCCCAGCTGCTCGATGCGCTTGGGCTCCTTCTTGGCGACGGGCGGGACGGGCAGGGCGCTGGCGGGTGCTGACATGGACATTCCAGGACTGAAGATTGGAACGGAAGTAAGCACCGCGGCGGCGCTCGTCATCATCCGACGACGATCCATGATCGTTTTTCCCCCGAAACGCTCAAACCTGGCCTGCGTCAGAACGACAACTTGCGGGGCGTGGCGGGTCTGGTCAAACTGATGTCGCGCGGCAGGCGAAACCTGAGGCGCGGGGGTAGTAAGCGTAACCATTTCAAGGGGCGGCGATGGCGTGGGATCTGTCCGTCGATCTGATCCAGGCGACGGTGCAACTGGAACAACCGCTGGGCGATGGCTCACGTACGGTCGGCACCGGCTTCCTTATCTCTGACAAGGATCCTGACGGGCGTCCGCGCACGATCCTGATCACCGCCGCGCATGTGTTCGACCGCATGCCGTCGGTGTCGGCCAAGATCGGCTATCGGGTGCAGTCCAGCGACGGCGCCTGGCGTTACGATCCCCAGACCCTGAAGATCCGCGACGGCGACCATCCTCTGTGGGTCAAGCACGGCACGCGCGACGTCGCCGCCATCGAGATCACCGCCCCGCCCGAATTCGCCAAGGCGGCCATTCCGCTGGCCTGGCTGGCCCAAGACGACACCTTCGGCAAATACGCCCTGGGTCCCGGCGACGAGATGATGGCCCTGGGCTTCCCGCGCGGCCTGTCGGCCAATCCGGCCGGCTTCCCAATCCTGCGTTCGGGCCGCGTGGCCTCCTATCCTCTGGCCCCGGCCACGGCCTTCCCGACCTTCCTGATGGACTTCTCGGTGTTCCCCGGCAATTCCGGCGGTCCTGTGTTCATGGCCGAGGGCGCGCGCCGCCGGCCGGGCGCGACGGAAAGCCAGGAGGTGCAGTTCGTCGCCGGCATCCTGACCCAGCAGGTCGAGCTGTCGGGCGAGCGGCTGGAGATCGGCATCGTCACCCACGCCAAGTTCATCCGCGAGACCATCGCCTTGCTCGACAAGCCGTCGGGCGTGACCCTGGCCAAGGCGGCGCCGACCCGGATCGAGCCGATCATGCCGGGCGCGACCCCGGCCGCGGCGGCGATCTCGGCCACCGCCATGGCCTCGTCGCGCTAGAAAGGCCGGAACTTCGCGCGCCGCCTCCCGTTTGAATGGGGACACCTCATTCAAAGGAGCGAGCCATGAGCACCAATCGTGTGGAAGGCGCCATCGACAAGGGCGCGGGCGCCATCAAGGAAGCCGTCGGCAAGGCCACCAGCAATGAAAAGTTGCAAGCCGAAGGCGCAGCCCAGAAGGCCAAGGGCGACGTCCAGAACAAGGTCGGCCAGGTCCAGGACAAGCTTGGCGACGCGATCAAGCACTGAACGCCAGCCTATGACTAGAGAAACGGCCGCCGGAGCAATCCGGCGGCCGTTTTGCATTTAACGCTGTCATCCCGGCCAAGCGCGTAGCGCGCAAACCCGGGACCGCTACAAGCTCGGCGTTTGTTACGGTCCCGGGTCTGCGCTGCGCTTCGCCCGGGATGACAATTTCAATTTCCGTAGATGATCGAAATCGTCTCTGCCACACACGCCGGGCGTTCCTCGCCTTCGATCTCGATGGTGCATTCGTTCTTCATCTGCAGGCCGCCGGACTTGGGTTCGGCGCTGAGCAGTTTCTGGCGCATGCGCACGCGCTTGCCGACCCGGACCATGCCGGTGAAACGGACCTTGTCGCAGCCATAGTTGATGCCGCGCGTCACGCCGGTGACCCGCAGAATGCCCGCGCCCAGCAGCGGGATCAGCGACAGAGTGAGATAGCCGTGGGCGATCGGCCCGCCGATCTCCTTGGTGGCGCGTTCGACGTCGACATGGATCCACTGGTGGTCGCCAGTGGCCTCTGCGAACTGGTTGACCCGCTCCTGGCTGATCTCGACCCAGTCCGACACGCCGATTTCCTGACCGACCAGGCCGGCGATGTCCGCGTAGGCGACTTCTTTCATGGCGTTCTCCCAAACACGTCTTTTGCAAACAGTTGTTTGATTGATCCCATGACGCGCCGCCTTGATCAAGCGAAGGTCTGAACCACCAGCCAGACATTGGCCGCCGAGATCACCACGAACAGGAACCAGGCGACGATCCTGGTGATCAGGCCGTTGGCGAACGGACCCATCAGGGTCTTGTCGTCGGTGAAGCGCAGCAGCGGCCAGATGGCGAAGGGGAGCTGGGCCGACAGCACCACCTGGGTCAGCACCAGCAGCTTGCCGACCGAATGCTCGCCCATCGTCAGCACCCCGATCAGCGCCGGAACGATGGCCAGGCCGCGGGTGATCAGCCGCCGCTGCCAGCAGGGGATTTTCAGGTTCAGGAAGCCTTCCAGGATCACTTGACCGGCGATGGTGCCGGTGAAGGTCGAGCTCTGGCCCGAGGCGAACAGCGCCACGCCGAACAGGACGCCCGCAAAGGCCGCGCCGGTCAGGGGCTCCAGCAGGCGATGAGCCTCCTCGATGCCGGCGACCTCGGTGATGCCCGCGCGGTGAAAGGCTGAAGCGGCCAGGATCAGGATGGCGGCGTTGATGAACAGGGCTACGCCCAGAGAGAGCACCGTGTCCCAGGTGGCCAGTCGCAGCGCGGCGCGCTTGCCGGGTTCGTCGGCCGGAACCACTCGGGTCTGCACGATCGACGAGTGCAGATAGAGGTTATGCGGCATGATCGTCGCGCCCAGGATGCCGATCGCCAGATAGAGGGCGTTGCCCTGCCTGAGGGCGTCCAGCGACGGGACGAGGCCTCGCGCCACCTCGCCGGCGTCGGGCCTGACCAGGATGAGCTGGATCAGGAAGCAGATCCCGATGGTGGAGACGAGGCCCAGGATGATGGCCTCCAGTTGCCGGAAGCCCTTGCCCTTCAGGCCCAATACGATGACCGTGTCCAGCGCGGTCAGCAGCACGCCGACCCACAGCGGGATGCCCAGCAATAGCTTGAAGGCCAGGGCCGAGCCCAGCACCTCGGCGATGTCGCAGGCGATGATCGCCAGCTCGGCCAGGGCCCACTGGACCTTCACGGTGCGCGGCCCGAACCGCTGGCGCGACATCTGAGCCAGGTCCTTGCCGGTCACCAGGCCCAAGCGAAGGCTCAGGGTCTGCAGCACGATGGCCGCCAGGCTCGACAGCACCACGACGAACAGCAGAGAGGTTCCGTAGCGCGAGCCGGCCTCGATGTCGGTGGCCCAGTTGCCGGGGTCCATGTAACCGACGCTGACCAGCAGGCCAGGCCCGGCCACCCGCAACATGCGCCGCCACGAGGACAGGTCGTCCGGCACGGCGACAGCTCCGCGCACCTCGGCGGGGCAGAAGGGCGCGGTGGCGGTCTTGGGCAGAGAGAACATGGTCCCGAGGGTTAGCCGGGATTCGCGCCGCGTATAGGATGGAAGCGTGGTTTCGCGGTCGCGCGGCCTGTCTTCAGTCGGCGTTGTCGCACTGACCGTCGATCCAGCGCGCTCCGGAGGCCAGGCAGGCGTTCTGCGCGAGGCGGGGCGAGAGCTGGACGTAGATCACGCCGCCGATCGCCGCGATCACGATCAGCACTAGCAGCGACATCAGCCATCGGCGCAGGCGTTGCTGCGCGTCCCAGGCCGCGAAGGCCCGATCGAATTCCGGGCCGAATGTGGTGGACTTGCGGTTGGGCGCGGAACGGCGGAACGCCTCCTGGCGGGCCGCCAAGTCCTTGCGTTTAGACGGAATCAACGTCGTTTCTCGAAATCGAATGGCCCACACGAAACCTGCTTAGCAATTACCGGCGGTTGCTCCAACTGGCTGACGCCTGGGGGTTGAGTTCAGGCTGTCGGACCGGTCTCTTTCGCCCAGTAGGCGTCGCGGATCAGGCGCTTGTAGAGCTTGCCCGTGGCGTGGCGCGGAAGCTCCTGCATGAAGTCGATGCGGCGCGGCGACTTCACGTGGCTGAGATTGGCGCGGGCGAAGGCCATCAGCTCCTCGGCCAGCTCGCCATGGTCGCCTGTCCAGGCCAGGGGCTGGATCACCGCCACGACCTTTTCGCCCATCTCCTCGCACGGCGCGCCAATCACCGCCGCGTCGGCCACCCGGGGGTGAGTGATCAGGAGGTTCTCGATCTCCTGCGGATAGATGTTCACCCCGCCCGAGATGATCATGAAGCTCTTGCGGTCGGTCAGGTAGAGATAGCCCTCCTCGTCGACCCAACCCACGTCGCCCAGCGTGGTCCAGCCGTGCTGGTTATAGCTCTCGGCCGTCTTTTCCGGGGCGTTGTGATAGTTCACCGCTGGGCCATTGGCGAAATAGACGCCGCCCTCGGTGCGCGGCGGCACGGGATCGCCGTTCTCGTCGCAGATCCGCAGCTCGCCCAGCACCGCTTGGCCGACGCTGCCTTTGTGGGTCAGCCAGTTCTCGGAATTGATCCAGCAGAAGCCGTTGCCCTCGGTGCCGGCGTAATATTCGAAGATCACCGGGCCCCACCAGGCGATCATCTGCTCCTTGACCGGGATCGGGCAGGGGGCGGCGGCGTGGACGGCCGATTTCATCGACGAGACGTCGTACTTGGCGCGCGTGGCCTCGGGCAGTTTCAGCATCCGCACGAAGTGGGTCGGCACGAACTGGCCGCAGGTGACCTTGTGCTTCTCGATCAGGGCCAGGGCGGCTTCCGGATCGAACTTCTCCATGACGATCACCGTGCCGCCCAGCTTGTGGACGCTCATGCACCAGCGCAGCGGCGCGGCGTGATAGAGCGGGGCGGGGGACAGATAGACGCTGTCGCCGCTGAAGCCGAACAGGCCCTGGGCCATCATCTGCAAGGCGTTGGGCGCGTCGATCGCCCCGCCGCTGAGGGCCGGCTTGACGCCCTTGGGGCGACCGGTGGTGCCCGACGAATAGAGCATGTCGGAGCCGGCGCTCTCGTCGGCGATCGCGATCTCCGGCATGGCCGCTCGCGTGGCCTCGAAGTCGGCATAGGCGCCGTGCGCGCCGCCCACGGTGTAGAGTGTCAGGCCTGGAACCAACGCCGCGATCTCGTCGATCAGCGGGCCCATGGCGGCCGAAGTGATGAACACCTTCGCCCCGCAGTCCTGCAGGATGTACTGGGTCTCGGCGGCGGTCAGCTTGGTCGAGACGCAGACGAAGTAGAGGCCGGCCCGTTGCGCGGCCCAGGTGATCTCGAAGAACCGGGCGTTGTTCTCCATCAGGATGGCGATGACGTCGCCGGTCTCCAGGCCCAACGACCGGAAGAGGTGTGCGCCCTGGTTCGAGCGCGCGTCCAGTTGGCCGTAGGTCACGACCTGGCCCGAACCGGCCATGACATAGGCGGGCTTCTGAGGTTGGCTTTGGGCGTGGAGGTAGGGGTGCATGCTCTCTCCCTCAGACGGCGGCGGACAGGGCGGACCGGCCCAGGATCATGTCCGAGGCCTTTTCCGCGATCATGATGGTGGGGGCGTTGGTGTTGCCCGAGACCAGGCGCGGCATCACCGAGGCGTCGACGACCCGCAGGCCCTCCACGCCGTGGACCCGCAGCTGGGCGTCGACCACGGCCATCGGCCCGTGGCCCATCTGACAGGTGCCGACCGGGTGGTAGATCGTCGAGCCGCTGGCCTTGGCGTATTCCAGCAGCATCTGGTCGCTGTCGAAGCCGGGGCCGGGGTTCAGCTCGTGATCGACATAGGGCGACAAGGCCGGCGCCCGGCCGATCTTGCGGGCCCATTTCAGGCCGGCGACGGCGACTTCCTGGTCCAGCGGGTCGGCCAGATAGTTGGCGAAGATGGTGGGATAGACCGACGGATCGGCGGACTTGATGCGAATGCGCCCCCGGCTCTCGGGACGCAGCTGGCAGGGGGCGATGGTCAGGCCGGGCGCGTTCTCCAGCTCCATCTTCTGCTCGTTGACCAGCTTATCCAAGTCCATGGTCGCGGGCAGGATGTGGAACTGGATGTCCGGTCCCGCCAGATCCGGGCGGGATTTACAGAACGCGGCGATATGGGCCGCCGACAGGGTCAGCAGGCCCTTGCGCTGGAACAGGTACTTCAGCGCTTCGGCCGCGAGGCGGCCGCCCTTGCTCTGCTCATTGACCGAGGTCACGCCGGCCTTCAGGCGATAGCGGACGCTCATCACGTAGTGGTCCTGCAGGTTTTCGCCGACACCGGGCAGGTCGGCGACGACCGCGATCCCGTGCTCGCGCAGCAACTCACCCGCGCCCACGCCCGACAGCTGCAGCAGCTGCGGCGAGTTGATCGCCCCGCCGGCCAGGATCACCTCGGCCTTGGCGCGGGCGGTGCGCTTGACGCCGTTCTGGACAAACTCGACGCCGACCGCGCGCTTGCCCTCGAACAGCACCCGGCTGGCCAGGGCGTTGGTCTCGACCTTCAGGTTCGGGCGGGTCATGGCCGGATGCAGATAGGCCACCGCCGCCGAGCAGCGCTGGCCGTTCTTGACCGTCAGTTGGTAGTAGGTCGCGCCCTCCTGGGCCGCGCCATTGACGTCGTCGTTGCGCGGGATGCCGGCTTCCTCGCAGGCCTCGATGACTGCGTCGGAGATCGGGTTCTTCTCGGTGACGTCCGAGACGTTCAGCGGACCGCCCGTGGCGTGCCAGTCGCAGCCGCCCCGCTCCTGATGCTCGGCACGGCGGAAATAAGGGGCCACGTCGTCCCAGCCCCAGCCCTCGCAACCCAGCTGCCGCCAGCCGTCATAGTCGGCGTGCTGGCCGCGGATGTAGAGCAGGCCGTTGATCGAGGACGAGCCGCCCAGCACCTTGCCGCGCGGCCAGACATGGGTGCGGCCGCCGGTGCCGGGGTCGGGTTCGGTGGTGTAGAGCCAGTTGACCTTGGGATCCTTCAGCGTCGACGAATAGCCGACGGGGATGTGGATCATCATGTTCGAGGCGAATTGGGACAGATTCTTGGTCGGCCTGTCATCGCCGCCGGCTTCCAGCAGCAGCACCTTGAAGCGGCCGCCCTCCGACAGGCGTGCGGCCAGCACGCAGCCGGCCGAGCCGGCTCCCACCACGATGTAGTCCGCCTCGATGTCACCAGCCATCGCAACCTCCCTGGGGCCGTCCGCGTGTTCTCCGCGTGATCGGCGTTCACTCACCATGCGCGGGTCTTGCGGGAACGCAAAGGGTCACCTTGCGTCAGTTGCCGTCGCGGCGCCGTTGGCGTGACATGCGAAAGCGATATCGTCGCGTCAAAGAACGATGTTCCCGGGAGAGAACGCATGGATCTGATCAGCCAGACGGTGGTGGACGGCAAGGCCGGGCCGGGCGCCGGAACCACCTATCCGACCCTGCCGGACGTCGATCTCGCCGACATCTTCCGGTTCTCGAAGGGCCAGCCCTTCGCCGACTATGCGCGGATGCGTTCGGAAGCGCCGGTCATGTGGCATCCCGAGCCCTATGGCGGCCCTGGCTTCTGGGCGGTGACGCGCCATGCCGACGTGATGACGGTCAACGGCGACCCGGCGACCTACTCCTCGCAGCGCGGCGGCATCCTGATGGCCATGGGCCCGCCCGACCGCCGCCACGCCCTGCTGTTCCGGGCGTCGATGGACACCATGATCAATCTCGACGCGCCGCATCATCTGCAGCTGCGTCGCGAGCACATGCCCTATTTCACGCCGTCCTATCTGCGGGGCGTCACCGAGGCGGTGAAGGGCGAGGTCACCCGGCTGCTGGACGCCATGGAGCCGCTGCTGGAGGGCGGGGCCGAGATCGACATGGTCGAGCACTTCTCCTCGATCCTGCCGCTCTTCACCCTCTGCGAGATCCTGGGCGTGCCGCCCGAGGACCGCGCCAAGTTCCTGACCTGGATGCACTATCTGGAGCGCGCTCAGGATCTGGCCGTACAGCAGGCCGCCGCGCCGATCACGCCGACGCTGGAGCTCATGCAGTTCGTCATGGACTTCAACAACAACGTCGAGGAGATGTTCGACTACGGCCGCAAGATGCTGCTCAAGCGTCGCGAGGATCCGCAGAACGACCTGATGACCGCCATCGCCCGGGCCCAGGTCGACGGGGCGTTGCTGGCCGACGAGTATCTGGACGGCTCGTGGCTGCTGATCGTGTTCGCCGGCAACGACACCACCCGCAACACCCTGTCGGGCGCGATGAAGCTGCTGACCGAGTTTCCCGACCAGAAGCAGTTGCTGATCGACGATCCTAGCCTGATGGGCGGGGCGGTCGACGAGTTCATCCGCATGGTCAGCCCGGTGATCTATATGCGCCGCACGGCCACCGCCGACACCGAGCTGAACGGCCAGCTGATCCGCGAGGGCGAGAAGGTGATCATGTACTACGGCGCGGCCAACCGCGATCCGGAGGTGTTCCCTGATCCCGACCAGCTGGATGTGAAACGCCCCAACGCCGGCAAGCACATCGCCTTTGGCTATGGCCCCCACACCTGCATCGGCAAGCGCGTGGCGCAGATCCAGCTGGAGGAAGCCTACCGCCAGATCCTGGCTCGCTTCCCGGACCTGAAGGCCACCGGCGAGATCGAGATCGCGCCGAACAACTTCGTCCACGCGATCAGCAAGCTGATGGTCAGGCGAGGCTAGTCTTCAGTGCCTTCGGGCTGGACCCTGTCCAGCGCTTGAAAGCGCGGGAGAAGGCGCTGGGATCGGAGAAGCCGACCAGATAGGCGGTCTCGTTCACCGACACCTTGCGGCCGTTCAGGTAGTGCAGGGCCATGGTGTGGCGCAGGGCGTCGGTGACCGCTTCATAGGTCACGCCCTCTTGGCGCAGCTGGCGGTACAGCGCCTGGCGGCTGAGGCCCAGGCGCGCGGCCACCTGCGGCATGCCCAGCTCGCCCAGATGCAGGATCGGCAGCAGCGCGGCCTCGACCCGGCCACGCGCCGTGCGCGAGGCTTCCATCTGCGCCAGTAGCCGGTCGGCATGTTCGCTGAGCACGCCAAAGGCGTAGCCGCTGGGATTGTGCAGCGGGATGCCCAGCCAGGACGGATCGATCTGGATGGCGTTCCAGGCCGCGCCGAATGTCACCGGCGTCTTCCACAGCGCCTGGTACTCCGCGCCGTGCGAGGGGCGGGCGTGGGTGGCGTGGACAGCCTTGGCGAAGGGGGCGTCAGGGAAGTGGCGCGCGGTCTCGCAGATGAAGCGCGACCAGGTCGACTCCGTCAGTTCGGGGAAGTCGTTGGGATTGGTCCGGGTGTCGGTCAGCCACAGCTCGCCGTCGCGCTGGACCATCTGGAAGCGCTGGGCGCCGGCCGGAATGTCGACCTCCATGGCCAGCCGGCCATAGCGGTTCAGCTCGTGCAGCGCCGCGCCCATGGTCGGGGCGGCGTAGCAGATCAGCCCGACCACCGAGATCTCGCGAAAGTCGCTGGTGGCGCCCAGGCGCAGGGCCAGGGACGGCGCGCCGCACAGAACCTTCGCCGCGCCCATCAGCGCCACGTACAAACGCAGGGGAATGCGGCGGTCGCGGTCGTCGAGATCCTCGGGCCGCACGCCCGAGCGCTGAACGAGCGCGGCGGGGTCGGCGCCGTTGGCGATCGCGAAGCGCATCAGGTGATCCGTAAAGCCCGCCGAGACCGTGCCGGTCATCGGCTTTCGGGCCGACTGAATCCCAGGGTCATGTTTTTCGATCGCGGCCGTCATGGCCCAAGTCTTGGCCGCTGACCTAGCCTGTTGGCAACACGCCCAATGGGGTCGGGCCAGGGAAAACGCATGACGAAAACCGCTGTCGCGGCCGCCAGGGCCTTGCGCGTCTCGGCAAGGCTGTGGGTGTTCACGGCCTTGGCCGGCCAGCTGGCTTTCGCGCTTTATGTCGTCGCCTTCTACGGTCGCGCGGCGGTGAAGGGGCGGTTCGAGCGCTGGAACGATGTGCTGGTCGGCGGCTATGTCTCGGGCGCCGTGATCGGCAATGTCGTGCTGGGCGCGCACCTGCTGCTGGCGGTGGTGATCACCTTGGGCGGACCGATCCAGCTGTGGCCTTGGCTGCGCCGGCGCGTCCCCCGGCTGCACCGCTGGAACGGCCGACTCTACATGCTGACCGCCGTGGTCATCACGCTGGCGGGGCTCTATGCGGTCTGGACGCGGGGAACGGCCGGCGGGCCGCTGATGCGGATCGGCATCAGCGTGAACGGCCTGCTGATCCTGGCCTGCGCCGCCCTGGCCTGGCGCGAGGCCCGGGCCCGACGCTTCGACGCCCACCGCCGCTGGGTCCTGCGGCTGTTCCTGCTGGTCAGCGGCGTGTGGTTCTTCCGGATCGGCCTGATGTTCTGGATTCTGGCCAACCGGGGTCCCGTGGGGATCGGCAAGGACTTCGACGGACCGTTCGTGCGGGTCCTGGCCTTCGCCTGCTACCTCGTGCCGCTGGCGGTGCTGGAGCTCTATTTCAGCGCCGAGGGGCGGAAGGGCGCCGGCTCCCGTTACGTGATGGCCGCCGCGTTGTTCGCATTCGCGCTGTGCACCGGCGTCGGCATCCTGGGGGCGTTCGTCGGCATGTGGCTGCCGCGGATGACGGGTTAGGCGCGGCTTGGCGTTGCTCCTGACTCAAACGCATGTTTGACTGCGTCAAAATCAGGAGGAGCCACCATGTCGCAGCCCACCTTCGAGACCCTGCTCTATGACGTCGAGGACGGGATCGCGACGATCACCCTGAACCGGCCCGAGCGGATGAACGCCTTCACCGCCCGAATGATGAAGGACCTGATCGACGTGTTCGACGTCACCGACGCCGACGACGACGTGAAGGTGGTGATCGTCACCGGGGCGGGCCGGGCGTTCTGCGCCGGGGCGGATCTGGGCGCCGGCGGGGCCACGTTCGATCGCACCTCGCCCCAGGCGCTGGAGCGGGAGGAGGGCAAGGTCGGCGACATCTATCGCGACGGCGGCGGTCGCTGCACCTTGCGCATGTACGACAGCCTGAAACCCATCATCGCCGCCGTGAACGGGGCGGCCGTGGGCGTGGGCGTGACCATGCAGCTGCCCATGGACATTCGGATGGCCTCGAGCGACGCCAAGTTCGGCTTCGTGTTCGCGCGTCGCGGCATCAATCCCGAGGCCGCCTCGTCCTGGTTCCTGCCGCGCCTGGTCGGCCTGCAGACGGCGCTGGAGTGGTGCTACACCGGCCGGGTGTTCTCGGCGCAGGAAGCGCTGGACAAGGGGTTGGTCCGCTCGCTGCACGCGCCCGAGGACCTGCTGCCCGCCGCCCGAGCCCTGGCCCGCGAGATCGCCGACAACAGCGCCCCGGTCTCCGTCGCCCTGACCCGCCAGCTGCTGTGGCGCATGGCCGGCGCCGACCATCCGATGGAGGCCCACAAGGCCGACAGCCGAGCGATCCAGTCGCGCGGCGCGGCCGCCGACGCCAAGGAAGGCGTGACCTCGTTCCTGGAAAAGCGCGCGCCGACCTATCCCGACAAGGTCTCGACGGACCTGCCGGACATCTGGCCCGAATGGGGCGAACACCCTTTCCGCTAAAGGACTGGCGAAAGATTTTTCGCGCCCAAGGTCAAGCTGCGACCGATTTTGGTCGTGGTTGGGCGTCATCGTGACACGGAAGCCGAACCGCTGCGCTCATCGGACGTTAATGACGTTCTGATCAGTGTCGGATTGGCGGCTGAATCAACCGTCAGGATGACCATGAGCGAACCCGCGCCGATCACGCCCTTTCCGCAGCCGGAGGCCCCAAAGCCGCCGGCGCGCTCGCGTGCGGCCCTGCTCAAGCGCCTGGCCGACGTGGTCTGCCTGCCCGCCAGCCGGGTGAACGCCTTCGAGCGCGCCATGACCGCCGACCTGCTGGTCGAGATGCTGCGCGACGCGGTGATCGAGGAGCGCGAGAAGGTCGCCCGCCGCTTGGCCAACCTGACCGAGATGCCCGGCACCCTGGTGCGGCTGATCCTGCGCGACGAGCTGGTGGTTTCGCGGGCCCTGCTCGAGAACTCGCCGACCCTGGGCGACGCGGACCTGATCGACTGCGCGCGCAACACCACTCAGGAACACCGCCGCATGATCGCCCAACGCCGCGGCGTGGGCGAGATGGTGGCCGACGCCCTGGTCGAGGCCGGCGAGCCCGCCGTCGTCGAGGCCCTGCTGCGTAACGACTTGGTGCGCTTCGGCCACCAGACCATCGAGACCATGGTGGCGATGACGCGCGACAACCCGCGCCTGATCCCGCTGCTGCTGCGCCGCGCCGAGCTACGCCCCAGCCACGCCTATGTGATGTTCTGGTGGACCGACAGCGAGGCCCGCAAGCTGATCCTGCAGCGCTTCGCCGTGTCGCGGGAAATCCTGCAGGACGCCGTCGGCGACATCTTCTCCATCGCCTCGGAGGAGGGGTGGCAGGATCCGCTGTCGCGCAAGGCGCTGCAGTTCATCGAACGGCGTCAGCGAAACCGCGCCGCCATCGCCAAGAGCCCCTTCGACAGCCTCGACGACGCCATCGCCGCCTCGCAGAACGGCATGACCCGCGATATCGCCGAGGAAATCTCATACCTGTCCGGCCTCAAGCCGATGACGGGCGCCAAGATCTTCACCGATCCGGGCGGCGAGCCGCTGGCGATCCTCTGCAAGGCCACCGGCCTGCCGCGCACCGCCCTGCGCGCCTTGTGGCGCGGGCTGCGTCGGCCCGAAACCGACTCGACCGGCGCGACTGCCCCGGCGCTGGACCGGGTGATGGCCGTGTTCGACATGATCGCCGTCGATCGCGCCCAGACGGTGCTCCGCTATTGGAACTGGTCTCTGTCGTCGGCGCTGACGCCAGCCTTGCTGAAGGCTATCCGCGAGGGCGACGAAGCCGCCGTGGACGAATATTCGGTCCCGCAACGTGCGGCAATGCTAGCGCTATCACGCGACTTCGGGCGCTAACTCAAATATCATTGAACGCATTCGGCGAACGATTGCCGGACGTTGAGGAACTCAACCTCCGTGGGTGATTGCGAGCGATGATTTGAGGAGGGCTCTCCTCTTCCCGATATTGCAGTGTAACGCTGTTCTCTGTATCCACGCGGCGACTGATTTCAGAATCAGGCTAAGAACTCAAAAAACAAAACCGCGACGGGCAAGACCACAATGGATGATCAATCCGACCTCATCGAGATGACGGCGGGCATTGTTTCCGCCTATGTCGGCAACAACACCGTGACGACCGCTGATCTGCCCGCGCTGATCCAGCAGGTGCACCGGGCCCTGGCCGCCGTGGGCGGTCCTGCCGAAGCCGAAGTCGCTCCCCCGAAGGAGCCCGCCGTGCCAGTCAAGCGCTCGATCGCGCCCGACCACCTCGTCTGCCTGGAAGACGGCCGCAAGTTCAAATCGCTGAAGCGCCACCTGCGCACCAAGTACAATATGAGCCCCGAAGAGTACCGGGCGAAGTGGAACCTGCCCAAGGACTACCCGATGGTCGCGCCGAACTACGCCAAGGCGCGTTCGGAGCTCGCCAAGTCGATGGGCCTGGGCCAGGGCGGCCGCAAGCCGCCGCGCAAGGCGAAATAGCCGAGTCTGATCAAACGCTTGCCGCTTCGGCGGCCTGAAAACCTGCGACGCCCGTGATCCGAGTCCGGTCACGGGCGTTTCGCTTGTTGGTTGACTCTTAACCAAAATCTTGTCGAGCCGTGCGGTTTTTGCTTGCCGCCGATTCGTTCCTTAAGCGATAGTGAATCGTCGTGATTCCAACGGCTTGTTAAGGAATCTGAAGATGAACGCGCAGCTGAGCGCATCGGCCACGGCGGCCCGCGCTCACCAGGAGATGTTCGCCTACTGGGCGTCCCTCCGTCGGGGGGCTAGCCTTCCCGCGCGCGTCGACCTGAGCCCGCTTGGCATCAAGCGTATGCTCCCCACGGTCAGCCTGATCGACGTGGTCAACGAGCCGCGCGACTACAAGCTGCGCCTGGCCGGCACCGGCCTCTACGGCGTCTATGGCCGCGAGATCACCGGCAAGGGCCTGCACGAAGTCTACAACACCGCCGCCGCCGATTACTGGCGCAAGGAACTCGACAAGGTGGTCGACGGCCGCCGTCCGGGCGTCGGCGTCCACAGCATGGCTTGGCGCGGCGCGCCGCACATGTCGATCCTGTGGCTGCGCCTGCCGTTGGCCACCAACGGCAAGGACGTCGACATGATCCTGGGCTACGACGCCGTCATGGGCGCCCAGGCCGAGCACGGCTTCAGCGGCATCCGGGCGGCTTAAGCCGCCCAACCTTCATCTCAGCTTTCGAGGAACGCCTCGACCTCGCGCTTGCCCGGCATCGAGGGCGCGGCGCCGGACTTCTGCACCGACAGGGCGGCGGCGGCGTTGGCCATCTCGACGGCCTCGCGCAGGTCGACATTGGCCGACAGGGCGGCCGCCAGGGCGCCGCAGAAGCAGTCGCCGGCGCCGGTGGTGTCAATCGCCTTGACCTTGCGGCCCTCGATCAGGAACGCCTCATCGCGGCGCACGGCGGCGACGCCGGCCGAGCCGAGGGTGACGATCACCGTCTGGTCAGGACGGCTCATCAGCTTGCGCGAGGCGCGCGAAACCTCTTCCAGGCGCACCGGCTCCTCGTCGAGCTTGGCGTAGGTAGCCAGTTCGGTCTGGTTGAGGATCAGGATATCGACCAGCGGGAACAGCGCCGCGCCCTGGGGCAGGGCGGGGGCGGCGTTCAGGATGCGCAGCGCGCCCTTGGCCGCGCCGGCGCGGAACAGGGCCTCGATGGCCTGGGGCGGCGACTCCAGCTGGCTGAGCAGCACGCGCTGGCCTTCCAGCGGCGTGGCGGCCACGTGCTGCGGCGTGATCGAGGCGTTCGCGCCGCCGGTCACGACGATCATGTTCTCGCCGCTGGAGCTGACCCAGACATGGGCCTGGCCGGTGGGAACAGTCGGCAGTTCCATGACGTCGGCGACCTGCACGCCGTAGCCGGCCAGCTTGGTCTTCAGGCTCGGGCCGCTGTCGTCGCGGCCTACGGCGCCCATCAGCCGGGTCGGCGCGCCCATGCGCGCGGCGGCCACCGCCTGGTTGGCGCCCTTGCCACCCGGGAAGAGCTCCAGCGACAGGCCGGCGACGGTCTCGCCGGGACGCGGCAGGTCATCGACCCGCGCGACGGCGTCCAGATTGATGGACCCCAGGACAAAAACGCTCATCGGAAACCTCTAACCGCCAGCGCCACGCTGGAAACTCTCGACCAGGCTGCCTGCAACGAGTCGCCATCCGTCGACCAGCACGAAGAAGATCAGCTTGAAGGGTAGGCTGATCGTGGCCGGGGGCAACATCATCATGCCCATGCTCATCAGCACGCTGGCCACCACCAGGTCGATGACAAGGAAGGGGATGAACAGCAGGAAGCCGATTTCGAAAGCCCGCTTCAGCTCCGAGATCATGAAGGCCGGGGTCACCACCTTCAGCGGCGTGTCCTGGGCGGTCTTGGGTTTGGGGATCTTCGACAGGCGAACGAACAGGGCAAGGTCGTCGCGATCGACCTGCTTGAGCATGAAGGCCTTCACCGGTCCGCCGGCGGCCTCGAAGGCCTCGGGAAGCTCCATCTGCTTGTCCAGCAGCGGCTTGACGCCCAGGTCGTAGGATCGCTCGAAGGTCGGGCCCATGACGATGGCGGTCAGGAACAGGGCCAGGCTGATGATCACCGGGTTCGGCGGGCTCTGCTGCACGCCGATGGCGGTGCGCAGCAGGCCCAGCACCACAACGATCCGCACGAACGAGGTGGTCATGATCACGATCGACGGGGCCAGGGACAGCACGGTCAGCAGACCGACCATCTGGACCACGCGCTCGGAGAGGCCCGCGCCGGTGCCCAGGTTCACGTTGATCGCCGACTGAGCCAGGGCCGCGGCCGGCATGATCGTGGTGGCGAGTGCGGCCAGCACCGAGATGATCGCGGCGCGGCGCAGATCTTCGGGCTTGGCGCCGGTGACGGACTTGATCAGGTCGCGCATCAGACCACAGGCTCCGGGACGGAAACGGTCGTGGGTGGGGACACGGCGGACGCGGCGGCCTTGGGGCCCCAGTCCAGCAGCTTGCCTTCGCCCAGCAGCATCAGGCGCTCCTCGCCGTCCAGGCTGAAGATCACCAGGCGGCGGGTCGGGTCCAGCGCCAGGCTCTCGACCACCCGCATCCGGCGCACCTGGCGCGCGGTGATCATGCGTCCCACCGCGTCGGGACCGAAGCGGCGCAGCGCGTATGCGGCCAGGCCGATCAGGCCCAGTGTGACCGCCAGGGCCGCTATGGCGCGGATGAATTGCAGGATGTCCATGACGCCTGGAGGGTGCTCGAGCGAGACAAGATAGCGCAGGCGAAACGCCCGCTGACACTGGTGTGCCTGACGCTTCTTAATGCCGGATTAACCCTGTTTCTTCACCATGATCGCCATGGGTCCCGATGACATTCCCCTCTTTGGCATGCTCAAGAGCCGCCTCGGCTATCTGTCCGAGCGGCAGAAGCTCGTGGCTCAGAACGTCGCCAACGCTGACACCCCCGGCTACGCGCCGCGCGACCTGAAGGCCTATAGTTTTCAGGCCTCGCTGATGAACCAGGGTTCGGGCGACGCCTATCGAGGCGGCAAGGTCGCTCCGACCAGCGGCGTGAAGATGATGGCCACCTCGGCCTCGCACATGGGGCCGTCGAACGCGCCGAGCGCGTGGCGGGCCACGGCCGGCGCCGATTCGGAAACCACACTCGACGGCAACGCCGTGAACCTCGAGGACCAGATGCTCAAGATGACCGACGCGCGCATGAACTACGACGCGGCGGTCACCTTCTACCAGAAGTCCCTTTCCCTGCTGCGCATGGCGTCGCGCAAGCCCAACGGCTGAGGATCTAGGTCATGCCCGAGATCAAATCCCAATCGATGGCGACCATGGCGGTCGCGGCCTCGGCCCTTCGCGCCCAGCAGGGCCGCATGCGGGTCATCGCCGAAAACCTGGCCAACGCCAATTCGACCTCTCGCACGGCCGGCGGCGACCCCTATCGCCGCCAGGTGCCGGTGTTCAAGCCGACCAAGATCGAAGGGGCCGAGGGCGTGCAGATGCTGCGCGTCGACCCCGACCAGAGCGACTTCCGCACCGAGTACGATCCGGGGAATCCGGCCGCCGACGCCAAGGGCTACGTCAAGCTGCCCAACGTCAATTCTCTGGTCGAGGCCCTGGACATGAAAGAGGCGCAGCGCGCCTACGAAGCCAACCTCAACGTCATCGAGACTGCGCGTTCCATGGAATCGCGCACGCTCGACCTGCTGCGCAAGTAAGGGCTGACCGATGATCACCGCGCTCGCCGCCGCCAAGGCCTACGCCTCGCAAGGCGCCATGTCGGTCGGCAACATCGGCTCGATCGGCGGAAGCGGCGCGCCCAAGGGCGTGGACTTCGGCGACATGCTGAAGTCGGCCATGAACGACGTCACCAGCGCTTCGCGCAACGCCGAGCACAAGGTCGCCCAGCAGGTGGCCGGCAAGGCCGAACTGGTCGATGTCGTCACGGCGATCTCGTCGGCCGAAGCCAGCTTGGAGACGGTGATGGCCGTGCGCGATCAGGTGATCTCGGCCTACCAGGAAATCATGCGGATGCCGATCTAGGCGCTCGCCCAGCCCGCGCCACAATCCCGGCGTGTGATGAGCTCTCGCTGGGAGGGTCTCATGCGCACGTTCCGGATCGCCGCCGTCGTCATCGCCCTATGTCTGCCGCCGGTCGCCGTCCAGGCGCAGGCGTCCTCCGCTTCCCCGCCACCGCCCAGGTTCTGCGTCGACGCCGCCGGGCACGCTGCGGAATGCGGCGTCGATCCTTCGAACGTTCTGCGCGAATGCCGGGCGGCGGATCCGTTCGGAAGCTGCCCTGACGATCCCAAGTGCTTCGCGCGAGACGGCCTGAGGGTCCGCTGCCAGCAGCCCGTGACCGTGATCGATAAAGACCGGCGCACACGCTAGAGCCTTATCAGGCAGCGCACCGGCACGGCGATCGTGCTAGATAGTCCGCAGCCTTTCGCCGCATGTCCACCGACGCGCGGCTGCGCTGCAATCCTTGATTAACCTTGCGGTCCGACTCTCCGGCCATGCCCGCCCAGACCACCCACGCCTTCGCCCGGACCGACCGCACCGCGATCGGCATTTGGTGGTGGACCACAGACCGCTGGTTGCTCGGCGCGACCGCGCTCCTGGTGACGCTCGGCGTCCTGCTGTCGTTCGCCTCCAGCCCGGCCGCCGCCCAGCGGATCGGCATCGACGACCAGTTCCATTTTGCCCTGCGTCAGTGCGTGTTTGCGGCCGGGGCGGCGGTGATCGTGCTGTCGGTGTCGATGCTCTCGCCGCGCGGCGTCAGGCGGGCGGCCTTCTTCATCTACATCGCCGCCATCGCGGTGATGATCGCCCTGCCGTTCATCGGCCACAACGCCAAGGGGGCGACCCGCTGGCTTCAGTTCGGCGGCTTCACCCTGCAGCCTTCCGAGTTCATGAAGCCCGCCCTGATCGTGCTGGTCTCGTGGATGTTCGCCGAGGGCCAGAAGGGCGAGGGCGTGCCCGGCGTGTCGATCGCCTTTCTGCTCTATTTCATCGCCGTGGGCCTGCTGCTGATCCAGCCCGACGTCGGCCAGACCGTGCTGATCACCGTCGCCTTCGGCGCGGCCTTCTGGATGGCCGGGGTGCCGATAAGCTGGATCATGGGCCTAGGCGGCGTCGCCCTGGTCGGCCTCGGCTCGACCTACTTCGTCTTCCCGCACGTCCATGCCCGGGTGCAGAAGTTCCTCAGCCCCGACCAGGCTGACACACATCAGATCACCCGCGCCGCCGAGGCCATCCACGCCGGCGGCCTGTTCGGGCGCGGACCGGGCGAGGGGGTCATGAAGCGCCACGTGCCCGACCTGCACACCGACTTCATCTATTCGGTGGCCGCCGAAGAATATGGCCTGATCTTCTCGCTGGCCCTGATCAGCCTGTTCGCCTTCGTGGTGGTGCGAGGCCTCTATCGGGCCATGAAGCTTTCCGACACCTTCGAGCAGGTGGCGGCGGCCGGCTTGTTCGTTCTGGTGGGCCAGCAGGCCATCATCAATGTCGCGGTGAACTTGAACATGATCCCGACCAAGGGCATGACGCTCCCGTTCATCAGCTACGGGGGATCTTCGATGCTGGCCATGGGATTGACGCTGGGCTTGGCCCTGGCGCTGCTGCGCAAGCGTCCGGGCGCCTATGGCCCGTCGGGCGAGTTCATCCATGGCGCTCCGGACGGACCGTTCGCCTGACATGAGCAAGCTTGTCGTTGTCGCCGCCGGGGGAACCGGCGGTCACCTGTTTCCCGCCCAAGCCCTGGCTGACGCTCTGAGCGCCCGCGGCTGGCGCATCGTGCTGGCCACCGACGAGCGCGGCGCGCTCTATGCCGACAAGTTCCCGGCCGAGGAGCGTCTGGCCCTGTCGGCCGCCACCGCCAAGGCCGGCGACCCGATCGGCATGCTCAAGGCCGGCGTCGTCGTCGCCCAGGGCGTGATACAGGCCCGAGCGGCCTTCAAGCGCCTGGACCCGGCCGTCGTGGTCGGCTTCGGCGGCTATCCCGCGCTGCCGGCCCTGCTGGGCGCGCTGAGCCAGAAGCGCCCCACGGTCATCCACGAACAGAACGCCGTGCTGGGTCGGGTGAACCGCTTTCTGGCGCCCCGGGTCAACGAAGTTGCCTGCGCCTTCCCGATCCTGGAAATGGCCACGCCGAAGGTTAAGGCCCGCGCGCACGTCGTCGGCAACCCCGTGCGTCCGCCGGTGCGCGAGCTCTACGACGTGCCCTATCTGGCGCCTGAGGTGCAGCTGCGCGTTCTTGTGACCGGCGGCAGCCAGGGCGCGCGCCTGTTGTCGGAACTGATCCCCGAGGCCATCGCCAAGCTGCCCGAGGAGATGCGCGGCCGCCTGAAGGTCTTCCAGCAGGCCCGCGCCGAGAGCATGGAGCACGCCCGCAAGATCTATCGCAACGCGATGGTCGACTGCGAGGTGGCCCCGTTCTTCCGCGACATGGCCGGTTATCTGCGTCAGTCGCACCTGGTGGTCGGCCGCTCGGGCGCCTCGACCTGCACCGAACTGGCGGTCGCCGGCCGCCCCTCGATCCTGATCCCGCTGAAGATCGCCGCCGACGATCACCAGCGCTTCAACGCCAGACTCCTGGAAGAGGCGGGCGGGGCGGCCGTGTGCCTTGAGGACGAGCTGACTGTGGACGCCATGGCCGGCGCCCTCAACGCCCTGCTGAAGAATCCCGAGCGCCTGGCGCGGATGGCCGACGGCGCGCGCAGCGTGGCCAAGCCGAACGCGGCCGAGGAGCTGGCGGATCTGGTGGAGCGCACGGCAGGGCGTTAGCTCACCTTTTAGTTGCCATTTTGTTCTCATCTCGCTAGGGTGGATTGGCGAGGATGGGAGCGTGGTGAATGCGTCCGCCGTACAACTATGTGAGATGGCCGCACCGGCGACGGGTGATCGGCCCTCGGTTCATTCCCTATCTCGACGCGTCCGGCGAGCGCCTTGAGGCGTCGATCCGTGTGCGGATGGGCGCGCGTGAGTTTTGGATCTTCGATTACGTCGAGGGGTTGGAACACGTCGAAGGTGATGACGACCTGCTGGGCCGGCTCTGGGTCGAGATGGACGGTCTGCGTTGGGCCCACACCGTCCGGGGAAGCGACGAAATTCATCTGTTGCGCATCTGCATGTGGTTCGCTGGCGACTGGCTGATCCGCACCGCCCGCGACGAGGGTCTGACCCTGCTGCCGGACCGCGGGGCGCCGGTGACCGAATGGCCTCAGCTTTTCACGGCCAACCCATGACGGGAGCTGTCGAGGACCTGGTGCTGGGCCCGCGCTTGATATCGTACGGTGAGCCCCGGGAAGAGGATGACGAGACCGACAACGGCTCGGTCTTGATGACCCTGCGCACGCTCGAGTCTGGCGAGGTGATCGGCTGGGCCGACCTCGAACTCGACGGCCAGGCCGTCCGCCTCGAGACGCGCGGCGAGGACGAGCTCCAGGTCACTTACGATCTTATCCATCTCTCCGGCGGATGGCTGATCGAGACGGCCAAGACGCGCGGGCTGACCCTTTTCGCATGGGGGCAGCTGCCAATGGAGACGCCGCTGGACGTGTTCAAACTGTGATCCGATGAGCGACCCCTACGCGCGATTTTCGGAGCATGTCGTCCATTACGAGGATGGCGATGGCGAAGAGCGAGAGATCGCCATCGTCTTCGAGTTCGGCCAAGATCGAGAAGTGGACTTGGGCGACGGCTTGATCCTGATCCGCCGCACGGGTCGCGCGCGCTTCGATCTGTTGGGCCATGCCCACACGGTCCGTGCGGAAGGCGAGGATCAGGTCCAAGTCGTCTATCGTCTGATGATGATCTGCGGCGCGGAGTTGCTGCGCGCTGCGGAGGATGCGGGTTTGCAAGTCTACCAGCACCAGTCCGGCGACGCCCTGCGGTGGCAGGACTTCTTCAGGTAGCGCTTGGCCGGCAGAGCAACGGGGCGCGGGGAAAGGCGCGCGCGTCTCCTCGGGATCGATCTCGAAATTCAGTCGTAAATCAATGCCTTGATCGGATGCCGACGCATCTTGTCCCATGCGTTCGCCGCGCCCGCATCATGGATCCGCGAGAATTGCGGAGAGGACCATGACGTCGGATGAATTCGAATTAGCCTTAGGACGGTTCAGGAGCGACGCGGCCGCCGAGACGCTGCGGCAGGCGCTGCGAGACCTGGAAACCAAGTTCGATCCCAACCAGCCGCGCGCGCCGGTTGGCAGCGCCAACGGCGGGCAATGGGTCGACACCGGGCGTGGGGGCGGGGCGAAACCCCGCAAGCTTCCCAAGACCGGACTGAAGCTCGCGGGGCCCAAGCCCAAGGTGCGGCGACTGGCGGCCCAGGCGGTCCGCTTGCTGGCCACCCATCCCGAGGCCGGCCCGCTCGTGCAGGCGGTGGGGCTGCCCGCCATCGCCGGCGGCGTCGCGCTCACCCGCGCGGTCGGCGACTTCGACAAGCGGACGACGGGACGCGAGAAGACGCCGTTCCTGAAGTTGCCGACGGAGAAGCTGGATCTGACCATCACGGCGAACGGTTCTGGCAAGCGCGCCAAACCATTCAAGGCCGGTGCAACCTATTCATTCAGGTCTTCAACGAAGCAAAAAGAAAAGGAGAGGGAATGTGATGAGTTGGAGGAGTCGGATCTTGTCCAATGCAAGACCTTCGGATCAATGTATGGACGAAGTGCGGCGGATAAGAAACGCATCAAGGCGATATGCTACGCCACAATGAATGAACGCCAGGCGGAATGCCGTAGAGGTGATGGCGTCAATTCCGTGATCACTGATTTGTACACGGGGCGTAGGTGAGGCAAATGACCAGCGAACATTTTTCGAGCCATACAGTCCATTACATGGACGAAGATGGCGTAGAACAGCAAATCCAAATCGACTTTGAATTTTGGCCAGTTGAAAACCAGGATGTAGGCGAAGGGGATGTCTATTCTCTTCACAAGATGAGCGCGCGCTTCGCGTTTTTCGGCGAAGATCACACCGTCAGGGGCTACGGCGATAGTCGGACGCAGGCCGTTCTGCGAGCCGCGAGGCTTATCGGTATCGTGCTCCTCGACGTGACCGATGAGCACGGCGTCGCCGTCTACAAATACGAGCCAGGCGATGTGACCGAACCGCTCGATCTGTTCTCCTGATCCTTAAGCCTTTAAGGCTCCGCCCCCGTCTCGATCAGCGGCCTTCCGATCCCAACCGCCTGTTCGACGCTGGTCGCGACGGGGATCTTGGCGAAGGGCTTCCAGCCGTCGCAGACGACCTTGGCCACGGCGTCGTCGGCGCCGCCGGGCGAGATGGGGGCGGCGGGGCGCTGGTCGCCGGTGACGGGGCCTTCCTTGCCGCCGGCGCGAATGCTGCCGAAACCGGCGTGGGCGATGGCGCGGGCGTCGCAGTCGAGGACCTCGTGACGCCAGCCGCCCCAGAATTCCTCGGCCCCGGCCTTGAAGCCGCCCTCGGTGACTTGCAGCACGCGAAGGCGCGCCGTCCGGCCCGTCCACTGGACGCTGGTCTGGTCGACGAACACCGCGAACCGGCCGACGTCGGCGAGGCGCAGCTCAAGCGGGGCCGGAGTGGGCGCCTTGGTCGGCTCCTGGGCGAGGGCGGGGCTCGCCGACAAAAACACCGCCAAGAGGGCGTTTCGCGTCGTCTTCAAATGGTCTAATCGGCTCTTCATGATCCAGCGTCGACGCCCCGTACCCTTCGAACTCGGCCCCGTGCACTTCATCGGCATCGGCGGCATTGGCATGTCCGGCATCGCCGAGATCATGATCCGTATCGGCTACACCGTTCAGGGCAGCGACGCCAAGTCGAGCGCCAATACCGAGCGGCTGCAGAAGCTGGGCGCGCGGATCTTCATCGGCCACGAGGCGGCCCATGTCGAAGGCGCGTCGGCCATCGTCTATTCGACGGCCGTGAAGGCCGACAATCCCGAGATGGTCGCCGGCCGCGACAAGCGCCTGCCGCTGGTTCGCCGCGCCGAGATGCTGGCCGAGCTGATGCGTCTGCAGTTCTCGGTGGCCGTGGGGGGCACGCACGGCAAGACCACCACCACCTCGATGGTCGCGGCGCTGCTGGACGCCGGCGCGCTGGACCCCACCGTGGTCAACGGCGGCATCATCAACGCCTACGGCACCAACGCCAAGGTGGGTGAGGGCGACTGGATCGTCGTCGAGGCCGACGAGAGCGACGGCAGCTTCCTGAAGCTGAAGTCGACCGTGGCCATCGTCACCAATATCGACGCCGAGCACCTGGACCACTGGGGCGACTTCGAGGCGGTCAAGAAGGGCTTCCGCGACTTCGTCGAGAATATCCCGTTCTACGGCTTCGCCGCAGTCTGCACCGACCATCCGGAAGTCCAGGCCCTGACGTCGCGGATCGAGAACCGCCGTCTGGTCACCTACGGCGTCAACCCCCAAGCCGAGGTGCGCGTCTCCAACATCGAGATGGGCCCCGATGGCAGCAAGTTCGACATCATCGTCTCGCCGCTGGCGGGCGAGCCGGTGCGCTATGACGGCCTGAAGATGCCGATGGCCGGCCACCACAACGTGCTCAACGCCACCGCCGCCGTGGCCGTGGCCCGCGAACTGGGGGTCGACGCCGACGCCATTCGCGCGGGCCTCGCCAGCTTCGGCGGGGTCAAGCGTCGCTTCACCACCACGGGCGTCGCCAACGGCGTTCGCGTGGTCGACGACTACGGCCACCACCCGGTCGAGATCGCCGCCGTGCTGAAGGCCGCTCGGGCCGTGACCGAGGGCAAGGTCATCGCCGTGGTCCAGCCGCACCGCTACACCCGCCTTCGCGACCTGATGACCGAGTTCAGCAGCTGCTTCAACGACGCCGACACTGTGATCGTCGCCGACGTATACACGGCCGGCGAGCAGCCGATCGAGGGCGTCAATCGCGACGCTCTGGTCGAGGGCCTCAAGAAGTTCGGCCACCGCCGCGCCCTGGCGCTGGAGACCCCCACGGCCCTGCCGCGCCTGATCGCCGAGGAAGCCAAGGCCGGCGATCTCGTCGTGCTGCTGGGCGCCGGCGACATCACCACCTGGGCCTATGCGCTGCCGGGTCAGCTGGAAGCGCTCGCGAAGTGAGCTGGAAGGCTTCACTCCCCAACGTCCGCGGCAAGCTGCTGATCGACGAGGCGCTGGCGCCGTTCACCTGGTTCCGCGTCGGTGGTCCGGCCGACGTCGTCTTCTTGCCGGCCGACGAACAGGACCTGGCCGACTTCCTGAGGGCGCTGGATCCGGTCGTCCCGGTGCTGGCCATCGGCGTGGGTTCGAACCTGCTGGTCCGCGACGGCGGCGTCGAGGGCGTGGTCGTTCGGCTGGGCAAGGGTTTCAACGGCGTCGAGCCGTTGGGCGACAATCGTATCAAGGCCGGCTCGGCCGTGCCTGACGCCATCCTGGCGCGCAAGGCGGCGGAAGCCGGCATAGCCGGGCTGGAATTCTACGCCGGCATCCCCGGCACGATCGGAGGCGCGGTGATCATGAACGCCGGGTGCTATGGCTCCGAGACCGTCAATGTCGTGCGGTCGGTGCGGGTCATGGACCGGGCCGGGCAGGTGCGTGAGCTCGGCGTCGAGGACCTTCACTACACCTACCGCCACAGCGCCTTGCAGGACGGCGAGACCGTGATCGTGCTGGACGCGATCTACGAAGGGACCGCTGACGATCCGGCCGCGATCAAGGCCCGGATGTCCGAGATCACCTCGCGACGCGAGACCACCCAGCCGATCCGCGAAAAGACCGGCGGCTCGACCTTCAAGAATCCGCCTGGCCACTCCTCGTGGAAGCTGGTCGACGAGGCCGGCTGGCGGGGCAAGCTGTTTGGCGGGGCGATGTTCTCGCCGCTGCATTCGAACTTCCTGATCAACACCGGCGAGGCGACGGCGGCCGACTTGGAAGGGCTGGGCGATACGGTGCGCGCCGACGTGCTGGCTAAGACCGGGGTGCAGCTGGACTGGGAAATCAAGCGGATCGGGCGAAGCGCCCGAGCCAGATAGATGCTCCCCCAAAAGGGGGAGGATCTGCTTTTCCCGCCTCCGGCATAGTTCAGCGCGTTGCTGCCTTTTCCTGGCAAGCGTCGGTGCTATGACTGGCGAAACCTGGGAGAATCTTCGCGCATGTTCCGTTCGCTGCTGACCGCCGCCGCCGTTTCCGCCCTGTTGGCGGGGACCGCTCACGCTCAAGACGTCAAGACGGCCGAAGCGCTGCGCGACAAGGCCCTGCGCGACTATCTGGCCTGGGACATCACCGAGGACCTGACCACCAATATCGGCCCGCGCCTGGTGGGCTCGCCGGCCATGGAGCGCGCCAAGGACTGGGGCGCGGCCAAGTTCAAGGCGCTGGGCTTCACCAACATCAAGGTCGAGCAATTCGCCAAGCCGTCCTGGACGCGCGGTGAGGAGAGCGCCGAGCTGATCGCGCCCTATCCGTTGAAGCTGGGCATCGTCGGTCTGGGTCGCACCGTGCCGACGCCGCCCGAAGGCATCGAGGCCGACGTCGCCCTGTTCAAGACCTACGCCGACCTGATCGCCGCTCCTGAAGGCGCGGTGAAGGGCAAGATCGTCGTCATCACCCAGCCGATGGTGAAGGCCCAGGACGGCGCCGGTTACGGCGTGGCGGGAATCTCGCGCCGGGCCGGTCCGACCGAGGCCGCCAAGCGCGGCGCCCTGGCCGTGCTGATCCGCTCGATCTCGACCTCGGACTCCACCGTGCCCCACACCGGCGTCACCGCCTTCGGCGAGGGCGTGGCCACCATCCCGTCGGCCGCCATCGGCGTTCCGGAGGCCGAGCAGCTGGAGCGCCTGGCCGCCAAGCACACCCTGCGCATCAAGCTGAAGCTGGCCTCGACCGTCGATCCCCAGGACGTGGCCTGGAACATCTCGGGCGAGATCAAGGGCTTGGAGAAGCCGGACGAAGTGATCGTCATCGGCGGCCACCTCGACAGCTGGGACGTCGGCACCGGCGCCTTGGACGACGCCACGGGCGTGGCCATCACCACGGCCGCCGCCAAGCTGATCGGCGACCTGCCCAAGCATCCCAAGCGCACCATCCGCGTGGTGATGTTCGGCTCGGAAGAGAGCGGCGGTTCGTCTGAAGCCTATCTGGAAGCCCACAAGACCGAGGTCGCCAAGATCGTGCTGGCCGGCGAAAGCGACACCGGCGCCGACCGCATCTACTCGCTGAAACTACCGGCCGGCGGCGGCGCCCACCCGCTAATGAAGACGGCCGCCGGCGTGCTGGCCCCGCTAAAGATCTATGTGAACCAGGCCCCGGCCGCCCACGGCGGCGCCGACATCTCGGGCCTGGAGCAGGCCGGCGTGCCGTCCATCGAGCTGGAGCAGGACGCCACCCGCTACTTCGACTACCACCACACCGCCGATGATACGCTGAACAAGGTGCGTCCGGACGAGCTGGCGCAGAACGTCGCGGCATGGGCCAGCTTCATCTATCTGGTGGCCGACAGCGACATCGACTTCCGCGCGCTGAAGGCGGCGGCTCCGACGGCGGCGTCGCACTGACGGCCAGCGCTGGACGCCCCCTCCGTCACGCTGCGTATTCGCAGCGCGCCACCTCCCCCGTTTTACGGTGAGGAGGATCTTCTCCTCCCATGCGAAGCGGGGGAGGTGGATCGGCGCGAATACGCGACGAGACGGAGGGGGCGTCACGGCGGTTGGCATAGTCGCGCTCGCTGACTAGGAGTGGCGTCTACCTTTCCGCGCTTCGTCGAGCTCCCCGCATGACCCTCCCTCTCTCCGGCCGCCACATCGCCATCCTGCTGGGCGGACCCTCCTCGGAGCGCGACGTCAGCCTGGTCTCGGGCCGTGAGTGCGGCGACGCGCTGGAGCGGCTGGGAGCCAAGGTCACCCGCGTCGATCCGGGCCGCGACGTCGCCCAGGTGCTGACCCAGGTGAACCCCGACCTCGTCTTCAACGCCCTGCACGGCGAGTGGGGCGAGGACGGCTGCGTCCAGGGCGTGCTTGAGACCCTCAAGATCGGCTACACCCACTCCGGCGTGCTGCCCTCGGCCCTGGCGATGGACAAGGCCAAGGCGAAAGCCGTGCTGGCGGCCGCTGGCGTAAAAGTTCCAGGCGGCGGCCTCTACAACCGACACGATGTCGCGCGTGACCATGTGATGCAGCCACCCTACGTGGTGAAGCCCAATGCGGAGGGATCTTCGGTTGGGGTGTTCATCATCTTGGAGGGCGCGAACCGTCCGCCGGTGGAATTGTCAGCGCCGTCATGGACTTACGGCGAGGAAGTCATGGTCGAGCCCTATGTGCGGGGGCTCGAGCTGGCCGTCGCGGTGATGGGTGAGTCAAAAGGTCCCAGGGCGCTGGCGGTAACCGATATTCGTGCGTCCACAGGTTTCTATGACTACGAAGCCAAGTACTCCGAGGGCGGTTCCATCCATGTCTTGCCGGCCCCAATCCCTGATAGCGTAAGGGATAGAGCCATGCGGATGGCCGAGCTGGCCCACACAGCTCTTGGTTGCCAGGGCGTAACCCGTTCGGACTTCCGTTATGACGACATTAACGACCTTCTGGTCCTTCTAGAGGTCAACACGCAGCCCGGCATGACACCGACTTCGCTCGTTCCCGAGCAAGCCGACCACGTTGGGATTTCGTTTGATCAACTAGTGCTCTGGATCGTGGAGGACGCTTATGCCCGCTGTAGTGCGGGGGGGATCGCCTAAGCCTAGGCGCCCTCGGGCCGAAGCGCCCGCAAGTCCGAATAAGGCTCGTTCGGCTGCGCCCAAGGGCGCGCAGCCGGCCGCAAAGCTGCACGCCGCGAAGGGCGTGGGTCTCTCGCCCGCGTTCGCGCTCGGCGTCGCCGGCGCGGCTCTCGGCCTCGGGCTTGTGGTGATGCTCGCGACCGGCCATCGGGCCGAGCGCCTCGTCATGGCTGGACGCCATGGCGTGGGCAGCCAGTTCGCGTCGGCCGGCTTCAAGCTCAAGACCGTGCACATCCAGGGCGCATCGGGTCCGGCCCAGGCCGACATCATGCGCGCTTCGGGCCTTTACCTCGATCAACCCACCCTGGGCCTCAGCCTGGCCGAGATCCGCCAGCGCGTCGAAGCGGTGGGCTGGGTCAAGGAGGCCAAGGTCGTGCGCCTGCTGCCCGACACCGTGGTCATCGCCGTCAAGGAACGGCCCGCGCTCGCCGTCTGGCAGAGCGGCGGCCGCATGCGCGTCATCGACGGCGAAGGCCGGGTGATCTCCGAGGCCGACGCCTCGCGTTTCCCGCAGCTGCCGCTGGTGGTGGGGCAGGGCGCCGATCAGGCCGCCGGCGCCATCCTCCCGGCTGTCGCCGCGCGTCCGCGTCTGCGCGACCGGCTCGAGGCCATGGTCCGCGTCGACGATCGCCGCTGGGATCTGCGCCTGAAGGACGGCTCGCTGATCCAGCTACCGGCGATCGACGAAGAATCCGCCTTGATTCAGCTAGATCAGTTGGACCAACGGCAACGAATCCTGGATTTGGGTTTCGCACGTATCGATCTGCGCGACCCTGAAATGGTGGCCATAAGACCTCGCGACGCGGCTCTGCCTGGGCAGACCGTGGCGGGCGGGGCGTGAACGTGATGGTTTTGAGGTGACGATAGCGATGTCGCGTTTGGAAGATCGGAAACAGGCCCGGGACGGCTTGAAGGCGACGCTCGTGCGTCAGCCCGCCGTCGCCGCTGTCGATCTTGGCGCGTCCAAGGTCACGTGCTTCATCATGAAGGCGGACGGGATCCACCGCGACAACCGCACCCTGACCACGGCCGGCGTCGGTTATGTGCAGTCGCGCGGCGTGCGCGGCGGCGCGATCGTCAATCTGGACGAGGCCGCCCAAGCCATCGCCCAGGCCGTGGAGCGCGCCGAGACCGTGGCGGGAGTCAACGTTCAGGGCGTGTCGGTCTGCACCGCTGGCGGCCAGCTGGCGTCGCACCGCGTCCATACGCAAGTTTCGCTCGGCGCCCGTCCGATCGCCGACGGCGACCTTTCGCGGGCCATCGCCTCGGCCCTGGCTCAAGTTCGCATTCCCGGCCGCAAGCCGATCCACCTTTTGCCCATCGCCTGGTCGGTGGACGGGCAGAAGGGCATCCGTGATCCGCGCGCCATGTTCGGCCGCGCGCTGGGCCTCGAATTGCTGGTGGTTTCGGTCAACGAGAACATCTTCCACACCCTGGCTCACTGCGTTGAACGGGCGCACCTCAGCTTTGAGGGCGTTGTCGCCGCGCCGTTCGCCTCGGCCCTGGCGGCCCTGGAAGAGGACGAGATGGACCTGGGCGCCGTCTGCATCGACATGGGCGGCGGCTCGACCTCGGTGGCGGTGTTCAACAACGGCGCACTCTGCCATGTCGACAGCCTGGCCGTCGGCGGCGGGCACGTGACGCAGGACATCGCGCGCGGCCTGCAGACCTCGGTCGCCGGCGCAGAGCGCATCAAGACCCTGCATGGCAGCGCCATCGCCTCGGCCAACGAAGACCGCGAGATGATCGAAGCCCCGCCGCGCGGCGACGATCCGGGCGCCGGTCCGGTGATCGCGCCCCGGTCCTTGCTCAAGGGCATCATCCAGCCGCGCGTCGAAGAGACCCTGGAACTGCTGCGCGAGCGCTTGAAGGCCTCGGGCGCGCCGGTCGAGCCGGGCGCGGGCATCGTCCTGACCGGCGGCGCCAGCCAGCTGGCCGGCGTGCGCGAAGTCGCCGTGCGGGTGTTCGACCGTCCTGTGCGCCTCGGTCGTCCGCGCCGGGTGCCGCATCTGGCGGACGCCGCCTCGGGTCCAGCCTTCTGCGCCGCCGCCGGCGTCCTGCACCGCACGGCCTTCGGTCCGCGCGAAGTGGTGTCGCCCAAGGCCCTGGCCGGCGCGGCCCTGCGCAAGCGTCCGATCGACCCGAACGCTTCGCCGATGGCCAAGGCCGCCGCCTGGTTGCGCGACAACCTTTAACGTTCGCGGTTAACGGTCACGCTCAAAAACGCGTGGTCAAGCTGTCCGACGACCCCAGAATTCGCCCCAGCGTCGTTCCGTCGCATCAAGTATCCATGATGCGCGGAACCCTTGGACTCCCAAGCGATTCTGTTGATGGAGCGCGATTTATGCTCCGGCAGCGCTCGACCTGCCCCCGACTCATATTATGCAGTTAACCGCCGATTAACGATGGTGGTTGTTCTGTTAACCCGATCGTCGAGGCGTTCCCGGCGGTTAACGCGCCGGGTCTTGTTTGACGAATTCGGCGTTTAGGACGCGAGGGTCTCATGGCTATTTCTCTTTCCGCGCCGCGCACCACCGAACTGAAGCCGCGCATCGTGGTTTTCGGCGTTGGCGGCGCTGGCGGCAACGCCGTGAACAACATGATCGAGGCGGGTCTCGAAGGTGTTGAGTTCGTGGTGGCCAATACGGACGCCCAACAGCTGCAGTTCGCCAAGACGGACCGTCGCATCCAGCTGGGCGTGCAGGTCACGCAGGGCCTGGGCGCCGGCGCGCATCCCGAAGTGGGCATGAGCGCGGCCGAAGAGAGCTTCCCCGAGATCGGCGAGCACCTGGACGGCGCTCACATGGTCTTCATCACCGCCGGCATGGGCGGCGGCACCGGCACCGGCGCCGCGCCGATCATCGCCAAGTGCGCCCGCGAGCGCGGCATCCTGACGGTCGGCGTGGTCACCAAGCCCTTCCACTTCGAGGGCCGTCACCGCATGCGTCTGGCCGATGCCGGCATCGGTGAGCTGCAGCGTTATGTCGACACCCTGATCGTCATTCCGAACCAGAACCTGTTCCGCGTCGCCAACGAGCGCACGACCTTCGCTGAAGCCTTCGGCATGGCCGACCAGGTCCTGCACTCGGGCGTTCGCTCGATCACCGACCTGATGGTCCTGCCGGGCCTGATCAACCTCGACTTCGCCGACGTCCGCACGGTCATGACCGAGATGGGCAAGGCGATGATGGGCACCGGCGAGGGCACCGGCGAAGACCGCGCCCTGATGGCCGCCCAGAACGCCATCGCCAACCCGCTGCTGGACGAAGTCTCGCTGAAGGGCGCCAAGGCCGTGCTGGTCAACGTGACCGGCGGCATGGACATGACCCTGCTGGAAGTCGACGAGGCCGCCAACGCGATCTCCGACCAGGTCGATCCGGAAGCCAACATCATCTTCGGCGCGGCCTTCGACCCGTCGCTGGAAGGCGTGATCCGCGTGTCGGTGGTCGCCACCGGCATGGACGGCGCCTCGATCGCCCAGATCGAGCCCAAGCCGGTCACCCGCAACACCACGACCGCTCCGCTGATCGCCGACACCACCCGTCAGGCGCCGGCCCCGGCTCCCGAGCCGGTGGCGCGCACGACCTCGCGCTATGAGGCTCGTCCGCTGGACCGCCCGACCGCTCCGACCTCCTACGCGCCCGAGCCCGCCTATGAGCCCGAGCCGCAGATCGTGGCTGAAGAGCCCCAGGCGGATCTCTATTTCGAAGAGCCGACGATCGCCGAGGCTCCGCCCGAGCCGCGCATCACCCAGCCGGCTCCGCGCACTGTCACCCGCATCGTCGACCCGATGGTCGAGGACGCCGACGACACCCCGCTCTACACCGAGCAGCACTATGATGACCGTCGTCCGCAAAAGTCCGGTGGTTGGATGAGCCTGTTCGGCGGCAATCGCCAGCGCGACTACCAGCAGCCCGCGCCGCAACAGCAGCCGCAGGCCCGCTCGGCCGCCAGCGCCCGACCGGCCCTGCAGCCGATCGAGTCGCAACAGATGGACGAAGGCGAGGATCTGGAGATCCCGTCGTTCCTGCGCCGTCTGGCCAACTGATTTAAGGGGCCGTCGAAACGAAACGCCCGGGGGAAACCCCGGGCGTTTTGCGTTTGAGGGGCTGGCGGCCTAGGCTTGGCACATTCTGCCAACCTCTCTCCAAAGCCGGTCACGATGAAGCTCACCCGCGCCGATCGGAAGATTCTCCAGGTCCTCCAGGAGGACGGGAAGATCTCGAACGTCGATCTGGCCGAACGCGTGGGGCTGTCGCCCAGTCCCTGCCTGCGGCGGGTCAAGCAACTGGAGGCCTCGGGCTTGATCAGCGGCTATGTCGCGCTGCTGGACCGGCGCAAGGCCAAGCTGGACGTGCTGGCCTATGTCGAGGTCCAGGTCGATCGCCACAGCGAGGAGGCGGCCGAGGCCTTCCGCCAGGCGGTGCTGCGCGAGCCCGAGGTGGTGGGCTGCTACGTGATGACCGGCGGCTACGACTATCTGCTGAAGGTGGCCGTGCCCAACCTCGACGCCTATGCCGACTTCACCATGAAGCGCCTGCTGAAGATGCCGGCCGTCAAGGACATCCGCTCCAGCTTCGTGCTGGACACCATCAAGGATTCCACGGCCCTGCCGCTCGACTATCTGGATTGACGCAACTTCCGCCATTTCGAGCCGATATCAATTCGAGGATTGGCATGATATGACCTGTTCACAGGGATGATCGGTCATGATCGGCAGGTTCTGACTTCGGCTCGGCGTTATCCTGACCGCTGTTCATTCGAGGAGCGGTTTCCATGCTGGTTGTCGACCAGAAGCCCCTGGCTTCGGCCGTGTCGTCGCCCGTTCGCGCGGCGCTGGAGACGGTGCAGGCCTACAAGTCCGGCATGACCCTGGCCGAGGCCGCTCGCCGCACGGGCCGCGACGACTTCTCCAAGCTGGCCAGCAACGAGAACCTGCTGGGCGCCAGCCCCGAGGTCGCTGACGCGGTGATGGCGGCCATCGCCTCGCCTGAGATCTATCCCGACCCCTATTGCGAGACCCTGCGCGACGCCCTGGGCTCGCACCTGGCCGTCGATCCGGCCCGCATCGTGGTGTCGCCGGGCTCGGAAGCCCTGATCGACTATCTGTTCCGCGCCGTGATCGCGCCGGGCGAGACGATCCTGATGTCGACCCCGACCTTCCCGGCCTACGAGATCTTCGCCAAGTGCGCCGAGGCCACGATCGTCGACGTGCCGCGCCTGGCCGATTTCGACCTCGACGTCGAGGCCTTCAAGGTCGAGGCGGCCAAGGGGCCCAAGCTCCTGGTGCTGTGCACGCCCAACAACCCGACCGGCAACGCCCTCTCCGGTGTCGACATCGGCGAGATCCTGGCCGTCACCCCGCGTTCGACCCTGGTCTTCGTGGACGAGGCCTATCGCGAGTATCACGAGGCCTTCAACACCTTCGCCCTGCTGGAAGCCTGGGGCGGCCCGTGGGTGTCGGCCCGCACCTTCTCCAAGGCCTACGGCCTGGCCGGCCTGCGGGTGGGCTATGGCGTCGCCTCGTCGGCCGAGTTGGTCGGCTATCTGGACCGCCTGCGTCCGCCGTTCAACGTCACCGCCGTCAGCCAGGCCGCCGCCTTGGCCGCCTTGGCCGATGTCGAGCACCTACAGCGCACCGTCGCCCTGACCATCGCTGAGCGCGGTCGGGTCGAGGCGGCTCTGGACGCCATGGGTGTCGAACGCACTGCCAGCCAAGCCAATTTCGTGTTCCTGCGCACGCCCGCGGGTCCCGAGGTCACGACCGCGCGTTTGTTGCACGAAGGGCTTATCATCCGCCCGACGCCGGTCGCCGGCGGCTGGGTTCGCATAACCATCGGCCGGCCGGCCGACAATGACCGCCTGATCGCCGCCCTGCCGGCGGCGCTGGCGCGCTGAGGGAGTTTCCGACGTGTCCATGACCCCCGCAAACCCGCTCGGCCTCGACGGCTTCGAGTTCGTCGAGTTCACCAGCCCGGATCCGGCCGCCATGAAGGCGCTGTTCGAGGCCATGGGCTTCGTCGCCGCCAGCAAGCATCCGACCAAGGCCGTGACCCGCTACAAGCAGGGCCGCATCAACCTGCTGGTCAATGAAGAGGCCGTCGGCCAGGTCGCCGAGTTCCGCGCCGCCCACGGCCCGTCGGCCAACGGCATGGCCTTCCGCGTCGACGACGTCGAGGCCGCCTATGCCGAGGCGCTGAAGCGCGGGGCCGTCGCGGCCGACGCCAGCAAGACTGTGCTGGGCGAAGGCGCGCGGGTGCTTGAAGGCATCGGCGGCTCGATGCTGTACCTGGTCGATCGGCACGGCGATCGCGGCACGATCTATGACAGCTGGGAGCAGGTTCCTGGCGCGGCCCTGGCCGAGGCCAAGAACGGCGTCGGCCTCGATCTTCTGGACCACCTGACCCACAACGTCCGCCGGGGCGAGATGCGCACCTGGTCGACCTTCTACCGCGACGTCTTCGGCTTCGAGGAGCAGAAGTATTTCGACATCAAGGGTCAAGCCACGGGCCTGTTCAGCCAGGCGATGATCGCGCCGGACAAGGCCATTCGGATCCCGCTGAACGAGAGCCAGGACGACAAGAGCCAGATCGAGGAATTCATCCGCCAGTACAACGGCGAGGGCATCCAGCACCTGGCCCTGACGACGGACAATATCTACGAGACCGTCGAGAAGCTGCGCGCCCGAGGCGTGAAGCTGCAAGACACCATCGAGACCTATTACGAGCTGGTCGACAAGCGCGTTCCCGGCCACGGCGAGGACCTGGAGCGGCTGCGCAAGAACCGCATCCTGCTGGACGGCAATGTCGGCGAGGAAGGCCTGCTGCTGCAGATCTTCACCGAGAACCTGTTCGGTCCGATCTTCTTCGAGATCATCCAGCGCAAGGGCAACGAAGGCTTCGGCAACGGCAACTTCCAGGCGTTGTTCGAGAGCATCGAACTGGACCAGATCCGCCGGGGCGTGATCACGGTCGAGGCCTGATCGCTTCCGCCAAATTCCCCTTCCTTGTCATCCCGGCCGAAGCGTAGCGTAGAGCCGGGACCCAGGAGACGGGGCGAACGCGGCGCGGCCGCCCCTGGGTCCCGGACAGCCTCTGCGAGGCTTCCGGGATGACAAGATAATGATGGCCAGAGGGTCACGGGAAACGCGCATGGACCTCCGCTACCAATCCGGCTTCGGCAACCACTTCGCCACCGAGGCCGTCGCCGGCGCGTTGCCGGTCGGCCAGAACTCGCCGCAGAAGGTCCCGTTCGGTCTTTATGCCGAGCAGCTGTCGGGCACGGCCTTCACCGCCCCGCGCCACGAGAACCGCCGCAGCTGGCTCTATCGTCTGCGGCCCAGCGCCGGGCACGGCCGCTATGAGCCGTACGCCCAAGCCGCGCTGGCCAGCGGTCCGTTCGAAGGTCCGGTGACGCCCAACCGTCTGCGCTGGGACCCTATCGAGGTCCCGACGGCGCCCACCGACTTCGTCGACGGCCTGCTCACCCTGGCCGGCAACGGTGATGTGGCGACGCAAGCCGGCATGGGCGTGCACCTCTATCTGGCCAACGTCTCGATGCGGAACCGGGTGTTCCAGAACGCCGACGGCGAGCTCTTGATCGTTCCTCAGCAGGGCGTGCTGACCCTGGTCACCGAGCTGGGCGTGCTGACGGCGGGACCCGGTGAGATCGCCCTGATCCCGCGTGGCGTGCGCTTCCGGGTCGAGGTCGAGGGCCCCTCGCGCGGCTATGTCTGCGAAAATTACGGCGCGGCGTTCCGGCTGCCGGACCTCGGGCCGATCGGCTCGAACGGCTTGGCCAACCCGCGCGACTTTGAGACTCCCGTCGCGGCCTTCGAAGGTGTCGAAGCGCCGACGCAGGTGATCCAGAAGTTCCAGGGCGCTCTGTGGGCCGCCGAGTGGGACCACAGCCCGCTGGACGTCGTCGCCTGGCACGGCAATCTCGCGCCCTGCAAATACGATCTGAGCCGCTTCAACACGATCAACACGGTCAGCTTCGACCATCCCGATCCGTCGATCTTCACGGTGCTGACCTCGCCCAGCGAGATCTCGGGCACGGCCAATTGCGACTTCGTGATCTTCCCGCCGCGCTGGATGGTGGCCGAGCACACGTTCCGTCCCCCGTGGTTCCATCGCAACGTGATGAGCGAGTTCATGGGCCTGGTCCACGGCGCCTATGACGCTAAGGCCGGCGGCTTCTCGCCGGGCGGGGCGTCCTTGCACAACGCGATGAGCGATCACGGTCCCGACCTGGCCAGCTGGCAGGGCGCGACGGCGGCCGATCTGAAGCCTCACAGGATCGAAAACACCCTGGCCTTCATGTTCGAGAGCCGATGGGTGATCCGTCCGACGCGATTTGCTCTGGAGCATTCGTCGCTTCAGGCGGACTATGACGCGTGCTGGTCGGGCTTCCCCAAGGCCGTCCTGCCTTAACGATAACGATAAAGAGGAAGCGCCCATGAAGCTCGCGTCTCTCAAGGGCGGCCGTGACGGCCGTCTGGTGGTGGTCTCCAACGACCTGGCCTGGTTCACGGACGCGGCGACGATCGCCCCGACCTTGCAGGCGGCGCTGGACGACTGGGGACGGTGCGAAGCTCTGTTGCGCGGCCTGGCCGAGAGCCTGGAGCACGGCGGGGTGCCCAAGGAGCGCTTCCACGAGCATGACGCCGCAAGCCCCCTGCCGCGCGCCTATCAATGGCTGGACGGCTCGGCCTATGTGAACCACGTGCAACTGGTCCGGCAGGCCCGCGGGGCCGAGATGCCTGAGAGCTTCTGGACCGATCCGCTGATGTACCAGGGCGCCTCGGACGGCTTCCTGGGTCCGCGCGACACCATTCCGCTGGCCGATGCGGCCTGGGGCTGCGACTTCGAGGGCGAGGTGGCGGTGATCGTCGGCGACGTGCCGCTGGGCGCGACGCGGGACGAGGCTCTGGCCGAGATCCGCCTGGTCATGCTGTGCAACGACGTCAGCCTGCGCAATCTGATCCCGGCCGAGCTGGGCAAGGGCTTCGGCTTCGTGCAGTCCAAGCCGGCCAGCGCCTTCTCGCCGGTGGCGGTGTCGCCCGACGCCCTGGGCGAGGCCTGGAAGGATGGCAAGCTGCACGGCGCGTTGCTGGTGGAGCTGGACGGCAAGGACTTCGGCGCCGCCGACGCCGGCGTCGACATGACCTTCGACTTCGGGACCCTGGTGGCCCACGCCGCCAAGACCCGGGCGCTGGCGGCCGGCACCATCGTCGGCTCGGGCACGGTCAGCAATCGCGGCGCCGACCAGGGGCCGGGCAAGCCGATCGCCGAGGGCGGCGTCGGCTATTCGTGCCTGGCCGAGCTGCGCACCGTCGAGACCATCCTGAAGGGTGCGGCCAAGACCCCGTTCCTGATGGGCGACGACACCGTCCGCATCGAGATGAAGGACGCCAAGGGGCACTCGATCTTCGGGGCCATCGAGCAGACGGTCGAGCGGATTTGAGCGACGAAGAGCCCGCTAGGATCGAGGGCGGACGGGTCTGGACGACGCGGGCCGGGATCAATCTCGGTCCGCTGGACCTGATCGCCGACGGCAAGGCTCGCAATTACGTGCTGCAGATCGGGTCGGCGCGGTTCCACGGCTTCGTGGTCCGCAAGGGCGCGGCGGTGTTCGGCTATGTCGATCGCTGCCCGCACGCCGGCCTGCCTCTGGCCCAGCAGCTGGATCAGTATCTGACGCCGGACGGCGGGCTGATCGCCTGCTCGTGGCATGGGGCCGTGTTCACGGTGGAGGAAGGGGCCTGCGTCGGCGGACCCTGCGTCGGGGCGCGGCTGTCGCCCTGGCCGGTGGCGGTGAGCGAGGGGCGGGTGGTCACGGCCTAAAAGCTTGTCATCCCGGAAAGCGCGAAGCGCTTGTCCGGGACCCAGGGGTAACCGCAGTGCGCCGGCCCCTGGGTCCCGGACAGCCTCTGCGAGGCTTCCGGGATGACAAGATTGGGGTGAAGTCCTACGCCTGCGCCTTCGCCCGGTCGTCCATGTGCTTGACCATCCCGATCGCGGCCAGGGCGTAGTGCAGGCCAGCCCAGGCGTAGAAGCACAGCGAGACGATGATGCCCTGCTGGCTGGAATGGGCCAGCACCAGCCGGCAGTGGTCGGCGAGCTCGGCCGGCGAGCCCTTGGGGGCCGCTCCGCCGGGGCAGGTGGTCGCGAAGTCCGCGCCGCCGTGGGCGCCGAACGACCCCAGCAAGGTCGAGATCAGGCCGCCGGCGTTGGGCGTATTGAAGTTGTACTGCGCCAGGTGGTCGATAAGCCAGCCGGTGAAGACGGGCCCGCCGCCCAGGGCGATCAGGTTCAGGAAGAAGAACAGCAGCGCCGTGGCCGTGGCCCGGCGACGCGGCTCGACCGAGTTCTGGACCACGCCGAAGGTCGGGGCCAGGTAGGTGTAGTGGAAGATGCCCGGGACCAGCAGGATCAGGGCCGTGGCCTGCCAGTTGGTCTGCAGGTAGGCGGCGATGTAGATCGGGGTGCAGATCAGGAGGCCGATGGCGGGGGTCAGGGCGTACCATTTGGCGCTGCGCTTGCCGGCCCAGTCGCCCAGGAAGCCGCCGACCAAGGTGCCCAGGCCCGCCGAGAAGCCGGCCACGACGCCGGTGATCAGGCCGACCTGCGCATAGCCCAGGCCGAAATTGCGCACGAAATACGAGGGCACGAAGGCGCCGGAGCCGTACGAGCCGAACGAGGCGATCGTCACCCCGATCATCATGTGCAGCACGGGCCACTTGCCGAACAGGGTCTTGAGGACCGCGCCGATCTCCTTGAACTCGTTGGCCAGGGAGAAGGCGGGCTTGGCGGGTTCGACCACCACGGCCTCGGCCTCCAGCGGCTGTTCCTTGATCTCCGAGTGGCCGCGGGCCGGCTCCTTGATCACCAGCTTGACGATCACCGCCAGCAGGATGCCGGGCAGGCCGACGATGACGAAGGCCACGCGCCAGCTGAATTCCTGGGCCAGCCAGCCGCCGATGATGGCCCCGAACATGGTGCCCAGCGGAATGCCGAACGAGTAGATCGACAGGGCCGAGGCGCGCTGCTTGGGGGCGTAGTAGTCGCTGATCAGCGAGTGGCTGGGCGGCGAGCAGCCGGCCTCGCCGACCCCGACGCCGAAGCGGTACAGGGCCAGCTGGGCGAAGTTGCCGGCCGCGCCGCACAGGGCGGTAAAGCCAGACCAGATCACCAGCGACACCGAGATGATCGTCACCCGGTTCCAGCGCTCGGCCATGCGGGCGATGGGGATGCCCAGCAGGGTGTAGAGGAGGGCGAAGTAGAGACCGCCCAGAAGGCCCAGCTGGGTGTCGGTCAGCTTCAGGTCCACCTTGATGGCCTGGCCGATGGTGGCGATGATCGTCCGGTCGATGAAGTTGAAGGTGTAGGTGGCGAGCAGCAGCCCGAGCACCGAGGCCTTGTACGCATTGGAGTATAGCGGTTTCGCACCGCCGGACGCAGTTGCGTCGGCCATCCTGACTCTCTCCCTTCAAACATTTGTTCTAATTCTTGATCGGACTGTAGACGTAAGGGAACGCGGAGCGCCAGAGGGGATTTGGGCGTGGGCGGGACAGCCAGTCTGGCAGTCGCCTTGCGTCCTTCGAGGCTCCCGCTGGCTCGCACCTCAGGATGAGGACCCTTTTGCATCTGATCTCCTCATCCTGAGGCGCCCGCGCAGCGGACCTCGAAGGACGCACGGCTTCGCCGCCTCACGCGGAAGACCGCTGAAGGGTGTGGGGAGGCGCGAAGCGGCCGGGACGAACCCGGGGACCGTGATGTGTTGTGTGCGTTTCGGTTCGATCGTCCGCTTCGCAGGCGCTGTTCTTGACCTGAGGATGGGAGGCGTGAGCGTTTTTCGGCTCGGGTCCCCAAGAGCCCCCGGACGGGCAGGGATAAGATCGATCGGTCTCTGTCCGTCTCGACCCCGACTATCCCCGATAGGCGGCTTGTACGATCACCGCCCTGTCGTTCCCGCGCTTGTCCCGACCTTGCGAGCCACTCGGCGCTTGCGCCGTCCTTCTGAGACAGCCCGCACGCTTCGACCCGCCGGCCGGGACATCGCGGCCCCGCTCAGCTCCATCCCCATCGCCGCTTTGGGCCGGTACCAAGCGCCCTCCCCCTGCGACGGGGACAGCGTTGAGTATGGGGCGGGTTGAGGCACCGTGGATTGGCGCGGTCGAGAAAGTTGCATGGCGTTGATTGGATGGAGCTTTGTGTCGGAAAAGCGCGGGGATAGAGCGCGCTGGATCCTCCCCCTTCAGGGGGAGGATCTCGGTCACCCCACCATGTCTTCCCGGATCGTCTTGCGCGCCTGCCAGAACAGGCCAAACGACACCACGCCCAGCAGGGCCGAGACGATCAGGGCCCAGCGGACGCCTTCGGCCGCGCCCAGGCCCATCGGGCCGGCCAGGATGTCGCTCAGCGCGCCCACCGCGACGGGGCCCAGGCCCAGGCCGATCAGGTTGATGACGAACAGGATCACCGCCGAGGCGGTGGCGCGCATGTGCGGTTCGACGATGCTCTGGGTGGTGGCGTAGACGGGGCCGTACCACAGCGTGCCCAGCAGCAGCGGCACGGTCAGCACGCCGATGGCCTGCATCAGCGACGGCAGGTTGATGGCCACCAGGTAGAAGGGGATGGCGGCTAGGGAGGCGATGGCCGGGACGATGACGTAGTAGCGCAGGTCCTTGGCGCCCATTCGGTCGGCCAGGACACCGCCCAGCCAGGCGCCGATGACGCCGGCCGTGCCGCCGATCAGGCCCAGGGCCAGGCCCAGGAAGCCGGCCGACTTCAGGCCAAACATCGCCGCCAAGCTGGCCAGTTCGGCGGTGTGGTTGCGGAAGAAGAACGAGGCGGTGAACGGCGCGTGGCCGTAGCCGATGAAGGCCTTGATCGAGGCGGCCAGGGCCACCAGCCAGAAGGTTTTCTTGGCGGCCAGCACGGCCAGGGCGGCGCCCAGGCTGATCTGCTGGCTGGCGCGGGCGGCGAGGTCGGCGGCCAGCTGGCGGCGCGGCTCGATCAGGGTGAAGGCGGCGACCAGGGCGAAGATCACGCCCGGCGCGCCGGCGACCATGAAGGCCACCCGCCAGCCATAGGCGTCGGCGACGAGCCCGCCCATGGCCATGCCGGCCAGCGTGCCCAGCGGCGTGCCGATCGAATAGAAGGCGATGGCGCTGGCCCGCTTCTCCTTGGGCACATAGTCGGTGATCAGCGAGTGGGCGGGCGGGGTGCAGCCGGCCTCGCCGACGCCCACCCCGATGCGGGCCAGGATCAGCTGGGTGAAGTTCTGGGCGAAGCCGCTCAGCAGGGTGAAGAAGCTCCAGGCCGCGACCGAGGCGCCGATGATCATCGGCCGGTTCCGGCGCTCGGCCAGGCGGGCGATGGGAATGCCCAGCACGGTGTAGAAGATCGCGAAGGCCAGGCCGCTCATCATGCCCAGCTGCCAGTCGGCCAGGCCCAGGTCGCGCTTGATCGGCTCGGCCAGGATGTTGACCACCTGCCGGTCCAGGAAGTTCAGCGTGTAGATGATCAGCAGCACCCAAAGGGCGTAGCGGCGATAGGCCGTCGAGACGGGGTTGATGACCGGCGACGGGGTTGCCGTGTCCGTCATGAGCGCTCTCCCTCAAACAGTTGTTCTAATCGTTGTGGCCACCTTAGACGCACGCTAAGCGGGATGGCCACCCCAAGCATCTGGAGCATCGCCCCATGGAACTCGTCATCGGCACCAAGCTGTGGTCGTCCTGGTCGCTGCGTCCGTGGCTGGTGCTCAAGCGCCTGGGCGTTCCGTTCACCGAGACCTTGGTCAGCCTGCGCCAGGCCGAGGTGACGGCGGCGGAGCTCGCCCAGCGCTCGCCCAGCGCCCTGGCCCCGGCCCTGAAGGACGGCGAGCTGGTGGTCTGGGACTCGTTGGCGATCTGCGAATACCTGGCCGAGAAATTTCCCGACGCAAAGCTGTGGCCGGCGGATCCTGTCCTGCGGGCCTTGGGGCGTTCGGCCTCGGCCGAGATGCATTCGGGTTTCGGGCCCCTGCGCAACGAATGCCCGATGGCCCTGGACGAGGCGCCGCGCGTGGTCGAGCTGTCGGAGGCCACGCAGAAGAACGTACGGCGGATCGTGACGCTGTGGAACGACCTGCTGGCGCGCTCGGGCGGTCCGTTCCTGCTGGGCGACTGGTCGATCGCCGACGCCTTCTACACGCCGGTGGCGACACGCTTTCGCACCTATGGCGTCGACTTTTCGGCCTATGGCGACGGCGGCGCGGCGAGCGCCTACAACCAGCGCCTTCTGGAGACGCCGGAATATCTGGACTGGGAGCGTACGGCGCTGGCTTAAGGCGCAGATCCTCTCCTTTGGAGGAGGTGGCCCGGAGGGCCGGAAGGGGTCCTCTCCGGTCTATGCCGTTGAGGACCCCCTCAGTCGCTCCGCGACAGCTCCCCCATAGGGGAGCGCCTTGCTTTACACCCCCGCCGGCAGTCCGTTGACCACGGGCGGCGGCTTGCAGCGGCCGGCGCGGGCCTGAACCACGTAGAACAGCGCCCGGCCATGGGCGAAGGCGGCGTGCTCGGCCAGCGGATTGGTGGGCTGGCCCGTTGACAGGCTCAGCGCCTGTTCCGCGCCTTCGGCCGGCGGGGTCTGGCCCAGCGAGGCCTGGTTCCAGCGGCTGAGCGCCGCCGAGCAGGCCGCGACCGTGGCCTCGGCGACCACGTCGGCGCTGTCGCGCGAGCCGGCCAGGCTGTAGGCCCAGCGCCGCGTGCATTCGTCCACCGGCGTGGCGGCGTCGGCCGGCGCGATGGCTGGAACACCGGCCTGGGCGGCGCTGTTGGTCTTGAAGTTCGCGCAGATCTTGGAGTTGACCATGGCGTCATGGCGGTCGTCGCAGGCGGCCAGGCCCAGGGCGGTCAAGGCCAGGGCGGCGATCAGGGGCTTGCGGATCATGAAGGGTCCTCGTCGGTAGGGGCGGGGGCTCAGCGCGAGCAGATCTGCACGGGGCGCTGGGTCAGCAGGCCGCGCTCGTCATAGAAGGACCGGGTCTCGGTGCGGCAGGCGCCGCCAGCGTTGGAGACGGTCTGATAGGTCCCGCCGGTCCCGGGCGCGGGGCCGCTGGAGACCGGATTGCCGTACTGGTCGTAATAGACGTAGCGGACGGCCTTCGGCTTGGCCTGAGCAGTCTCGCGCGGGGCGCTCTCGTAATAGGTCGTGGTGCGCGAGCCGCAGCCGCTCTTGGCGATCTGGTGGCCGACCACAGCGCCGCCCAGGCCGCCCAACAGCAGGCCGCCGCCGCCCTTCGAGATCGAATTGCCGATCAGCGCGCCGCCGACCCCGCCGATCACCGTGCCGGTGGTCTTGCGGCTGCGGCACGAGGCGTTGGCGTCGCTGGGCGCGACGACGGCGGGAAGCGCCAGGAGACCGGCCGCCAGGCCGATCACGATCATCCGGGTCATGTCCTTGTCCTCACTGTGAGGGTTCGCGACCAGACAACGCATCGTCGCGCACTATGGATGCGTCGGCGAGCCGACATGGATCGGGAGGTGTGTCGGATCGTCCACAGGCTGCGCGACTGCCGCCGCTCGCCTTGCGGAGGTTTTACTGCCAAGCTGACGGCTCGCGCGGGGGCGCGACGTATTTCGGGGGCGTGCGTGAGTGACGTGAAGACGATCCGGGCCGGGTTCTGGCGCCGGGTCCTGGGGTTCGTGATCGACAGCCTGGTGCTGGGACTCGTCGGGATCGGTCTGGGCGCCTTGCTCTATGACGAGCTTTCAAACCTGACCGGACCCACGCGCCTGATCGGCCTGGCCATCGGCGCGGTCTATTTCGGGGCGCTGAGCAGCGTGGCCGGCGGCTCGCGCACCCTGGGCATGCGGGTGACCGGCCTGAAGGTGGTTTCGGTGCGGGGCGGGCCGCTGGGCCTGCCGATGTCGCTGTGGCGGGCGGTGCTGCTGGAGGCGCCGTTCATGCTGAACGGCATGATCGTCACCGTGCCCGACAGCCTTTGGGCCAAGCTCTATGCGGTGGTGGTCGGGACGATCGTCTTCGGCCTGGGCCTGGCGCAGATCATCCTGCTGCTGTTCAACCGGGCGTCGGGCCGGCTGGTTCACGACCTGCTGTCGGGCGCGGCCGTGGTCCGGGTCGAGGCCGATACGGCGCCGGCGAGCGAGGCGCGGGGCGCGGTCGTCACGGCGGGCGTGGTCGTGGCCGCGATCTTCGTGGTCATGATCGGCATGACGACCTACGGGACCAAGTTCCTGCCGGCGTCGATGGCGACGCTGAGCGCGTCGCGCGAGGCGGTGTTGGCCGTGCCGACCGTGCTGGCCGCGGGCGTGCAGGAAAACACCATGACCAGCCTCTCGGGCCAGGGCCGCCGGACGGCCCGGACGCTGATCGTCACCGCCAAGCTGCGGACCTGGCCCGACGAGCTCAAGCCGATGTCCGACAAGATCGCCCAGGCGGCGCTGTCGCGCTATCGCCTGGCGCCGGGACAGCGGGTGAAGGTGGTGCTCAGCCGGGGCTACGACATCGGCATCGCTCAAGGGTCCAAGACCTGGACCATGGCGTTCGATCCGCCGCCGCCGATCTAGCGCGCGCCGCGGCCCATCGTCCCAGATTCACGATTAACCGGGATTCACCACGCCTCGCGACCCGGCCTTAACCAAGGGCGGCCATTGTTGTCTCGAAACGGGATTGGAATGGACATGGCCCAGCACGTCGAAACCCTTGTGATCGGAGCCGGCCCGGCGGGCCTGACCACCGCTTACACCCTGGCCAAGGCCGGGCGGGGCGTGACCGTGCTCGAGATGGACCCGGTCTATGTCGGCGGCATCAGCCGGACGGTGGACTACAAGGGCTTCAAGTTCGACATCGGCGGCCACCGGTTCTTCTCGAAGTCCAAGGAGGTGGTCGATCTCTGGAACGAGATCCTGCCCAACGACTTCATCGACCGGCCGCGCCTGTCGCGCATCTATTACCGCGAGAAGTTCTACGCCTATCCGCTGAAGGCCTTCGAGGCGCTGGCGAACCTGGGCGTCTGGACCGCGACCAAGTGCATGGCCTCGTTCGGTTGGGCGAAGTTCCGCCCCATCAGCGAGCCGACCACCTTCCACCAGTGGGTGCGCAACCAGTTCGGCGAGAAGCTGTTCTCGATCTTCTTCAAGACCTACACCGAGAAGGTGTGGGGCATGAGCTGCGACGAGATCTCGGCCGACTGGGCCAGCCAGCGCATCAAGGGCCTGGACCTGGGCGCGGCCATCGTCGACGGCGTCAAGCGTTCGCTGGGCGTGAAGGCCAAGGCGACCGCCGAGGGCGCGCCCAAGACCCTGATCGAGAGCTTCCGCTATCCCCGCAAGGGCCCCGGCATGATGTGGGAAGCCTGCGCGCAGAAGATCACCGGCCTGGGCGGCGAGATCCGCATGGGCCGCAAGGTCGATGGCCTGCACTACGACAAGATGGCCAAGATCTGGACCGTCAGCGTCACCGGCGCCGATGGCAAGAAAGAGATCTACACCGCCGACGACGTGGTCTCGTCCGCGCCGATCCGCGAGCTGATGCAGGCCGTGTCGCCCACGCCCATCAGCCTGTTCCACGCCGGCGAGCTGATGTACCGCGACTTCCTGACCGTGGTGCTGATCGGCAAGCCGCAGAAGGAGCTGCCGGACAACTGGATCTACATCCACGACCCGTCGGTGAAGGTGGGCCGGGTGCAGAACTTCCGCTCGTGGTCGCCCGAGATGATCCCGGACGGCGTCTCGACGTGCCTGGGCCTCGAATACTTCTGCTTCGAGGGCGATGGTCTGTGGACCTCGACCGACGAGGACCTGGTCGCCCAGGCCAAGCGCGAGATCGCCAAGATCGGCCTGATGGATCCCGCCGACGTCTACGACGCCTGCGTGGTGCGCCAGCACAAGGCCTATCCGGTCTATGACGACGCCTATGCCGAGCACATCAAGATGATCCGCCTGGACCTGAAGATGCACTTCCCGGGCCTGCACCTGGTCGGCCGCAACGGCATGCACAAGTACAACAACCAGGACCACGCCATGATGACCGGCCTGCTGACGGCCGAGAACATCATCGCCGGCGAGACCCTGCACGACGTGTGGGAAGTCAACGAGGACGCCGAATACGGCGAGGCCGGCGTCTCGGGCGCACGCGAGGCGCTGAGCAGCGTCCGCGACGCGCCGCGCAAGGTCGCCGCCTGAGCATGAGCCTGGTCCGCGACCTCTGGCTTCGCCTGCCGGCCGGTTTGCGCGAGCTGGGTCTCTATGGCCTGGCCAGCGCCGCCGCCCTGGCGGTCGACTGGGGTCTGCTGGTCGTCCTGAGCGGGGCGGGGCTGAACTATCTGGTCGCCGCGGCGATCGGCTTCCTGTCGGGCATGGTCGTCACCTATGCGGCCAGCGTCTCGGTGGTCTTCAAGCATCGCGGCGTCACCGATCGCCGGCGCGAGTTCGTCGGCTTCGTGGGCGTGGGCCTGGTCGGCCTGGTCCTGACGCAGGCGCTGATGGCGCTGTGGGTCGGACGCCTGGGCCTGACGCCGGGCCTGGCCAAGATCCCGACGGCGGTTCTGGTCTTCGTCTTCAACTTCACCGTCCGACGGGCGCTGCTGTTCCGCGCGCCCCGCGCCGCCGCGTGAACCGCGAGGCGACCGAGGGGGGCAGGGGGCGCTGGATGTTCCTGGCCGTCGCCGCGTCGCTGCTGGCGCTGAGCCGCATCCATCTGGGCCTGCGCCACGACGCCCGGCTCTATTTCGGCGACGCCCTGGCGCGGCTGGACCCGCAAGGCGTCGGCCGCGACCTGATCTTCGCCCATGACGGCCAGTTCGGCTTCAGCCTCTACACGCCCGCCCTGGCCTGGCTGGTCGCGCGCACCGGCCTGGACATGGCCGTGATGCTGGTCAGCGGCCTGGGCCTGGTCCTGTGGCTGGCTGCGCTGCTGGCCCTGATGTCGAAACTCTTGGCCGACCTGCCGACGGCCTGGCGCCGCCTGGCGGTGGTGCTGGTCATCGTCGCCGCGCCCTATTACGGAGCCTTCGAGGTGTTCGCCTATGGCGAGGCCTTCGCCACCCCGCGCGTGCTGGTCGAGGCCGTGGGCATGGCCGCCGTCGCCGCCTGGCTGAGCGATCGGCGGTGGCTGGCCGGCCTGATGCTGCTGGCCGCCATGGCGCTGCACCCGATCATGGCCCTGTGCGGCCTCGGCTTGCTGGCCGTCGCCCTGTGCCTGGAGGACCGTCGCTGGCTGCTGGCCGTCGGCGCGGGTCTCGCCGCGCTGCTGGCCGCAGCGGCCCTGGACCTGCCGGTCGCCGGTCGCCTGTTCGAGGTGATGGATCCCGCCTGGCGCCGGATCAGCGCGCTGCGCAGCCCGCCGGTGTTCGTGTCGCTGTGGCCGATGGAGGCCTGGGGGCGGATCGCCATGCAGGCCGTCACCCTGGGCCTGGCCGCCAGCCTGTCGCGCGGCGCGGTCCGCCGGATCATGACGGCTGCCCTGGTCGCGGGCCTGCTGGGCGTCGCCGCCGCATGGATCGCGGACGGCTTCTCTCTCGTTCTGCCGCTGCAATTGCAACTGTGGCGCACCCTGGCCCTGATGGCGGTGATGGGGGCGGGCGGCCTGGCGGTCTGTCTGCAGGCCTTGCCGTCGCGCGGTCCCAGCGGCGTGCTGGCCGTGGCCGCTCTGGTCGTCGGCTGGACCCTTCTGGGCTGGGGACCGGCGCCGCTGGCCCTGGCCGTGATCGCCCTGGCCGCAACCCGCATTCCCGCCAGCGCCTGGAGTCGGCCGGAGGTCGCCAACCGGGCGATCGTGATCATCACGTCGCTGATCATCCTGGCCTGGGCGGTGGTTCGCCTGCGCGCGGCCGTGGCCAGCTTCGCCCTGCTGCCGCCCGAGCGCGGACTGGCCGCCACCCTGGTCTGGAACAGCGGCCTGCCGGGCTGGGTCGCCGCCGCGCTCGCCGTAAGCCTGGCGGTTCGCCCGGAGGCCTTGAAGCCACGCCTGGCCATCGCCGGCGCCGTCGTGCTGAGTCTCGCGGCCGTGGCGCTGTGGGACGGCCGTACGGCGTTCAGCCGCTGGCGATCGGGCGGTCAGAGCGCGCCGCTGGTTCGCCAGCTGGCCGACCGGCCCGGCGAAGCGCTGTGGCTGGCGGGGGATGTCGATCCCTGGACCCTGGCGGGACGACCCAGCTGGGCCAGCAAGCTGCAGGGCGCGGGCGTGGTGCTGTCACGACCTCTGGCCGTCACCCTGGGCCCGCGCGTTGACCGGCTGATCGCGGCCGGGCTGGTTGACGAGAGCTGGCGTCAGCCGTTCTCGGTCCTGGCCGTGGCGCCGCCAAGGCCGACCCTGGCTCAGGTGACGGGCTTCTGCGCGGCGACCGATGCGCCGGCCTGGATCATCGCGCCCCTGGCCGATGCGCGCGGCATCGACGCCGGCTTGAAGGCGCGGGTCTTCACCCTGCCGACTCCGTATTACATCGAGACGTCGGAGCGCTGGGCCAAGGCCAGGATCTACGCGGCGATTCCCTGCGCGGGGCGCTGAGCGGGCTCGGGACGTCGTTCGACCAGGGCTTCGGGCGCGCGCAGGGCCTTGGCGCCGGCGCAGACCATGTGCACGAAAAGGTCGATCAGGCCGATCACGGCGGCGACGGCGAAAATACCCGAAACAAGAACGATGACAGGCGTCATGGCGGCTCTCCCCAGCTGCGAAATTAACCGTGGAAGAGACGCTTTGGTTCCTGTCTGGTAGCGCTCTCAGGGAGCGTATTCTGGAGCTTTCTATTGACAACGTTGTCACGGATCGAAGGAATGCGCCATCCCGTGAAGACGGACTGGGCCCGCGAAGACGGACAGGGAGTGAAAGCATGACAGGTAAGGGTATCGGCGCGCCGGGGGCGGACGCGTCTGTGAACGGTCTGACGGGAGCCGCGCGATGAGCGACGCCGCGATCCCCGCCAAGAAGGCCGGCGGCTTTGGACTGGCCGTGGTCTATGTGACCTGCCTGTTCTTCATCTGGGCCCTCGTCACCAATCTGCTCGATCCGCTGCTGAAGACCTTCAAGACGGTCTTCACGCTGACCCCCGTCGAGGCCAGCCTGACGGGCTTCGCCTTCTTCATCGCCTACGGGATCATGTCGCTGCCTTCGGCGGCGTTCCTGTCCAAGATCGGCTACGCCAAGTCGGTGATGGTGGGCCTGGGCGGCATCGTCGCGGGCTGCTTCATCGCCATCGCCGCGGCCAAGCTGCACACCTTCGGCGTCTTCCTGGTCGGCCTGTTCGTGATGGCCTCGGGCGTCACCCTGCTGCAGGTGGCCGCCAACCCGCTGATCGCCTCGATGGGCAAGCCGGAAGACTCGTCCTTCCGCCTGAACCTGTCGCAGGCCTTCAACTCGCTGGGCGCGGCCTGCGGCCTGTGGTTCGGCGCCAACTTCCTGCTCAAGGGCGACATCTTCAAGAAGGACGTGGTGGTCACGGACGTCCTGCGCGAGCAGGCCCTGGGCTTCGTCTCGAACGTCTATTTCGCGATCGGCGTGGGCCTGGCCCTGTTCATCCTGCTGATCTTCCTGGTCCGCCAGAAGATCACCGACGCCGCGCCGAAGACCGGCCAGCTGGTCAATCCCTTTACGGCGCTGACGTCCAAGTGGGCGAACCTGGGCGCGATCGGCATCTTCCTCTATGTCGGCGCCGAGGTGGCGATCTCGCTGCACCTGCTGCTGTTCCTGGAGCAGACCCGCATCCTCGACATCCCGTCCGAACAGGCTGGCAAGCTGACCACCTTCTACATGGTGTTCGCGATGATCGGCCGCTTCGGGGGCTCGGCCCTGCTGAAGGCGGTCGAGGACTACTTCCTGCTGGCCTTCGTGGCCGTGGGCGCCATCGCTCTGTGCCTGGTGGTGATCTTCACCAAGGACATGACCCCGACGGCCCACGCTGGGACCGTGAACCTGCTGCTGGCCTCGGCGCCGCTGACCAGCGGCCTGATCCCGGCCTTCGCGGCGCTGCTGATCGGTCTCTTCAATTCTATCATGTTCCCGACCATCTTCACCCTGACCCTGCAACGGTCCTCGGCGCCGACCTCGGCGACCTCGGGCCTGCTGTGCATGGCCATCGTGGGCGGCGCCTTCCTGCCGCTGGCCTTCGCCAAGATCGAGGAGGCGACCGGTTCGATCTCGATGGGCTTCATCGCCCCGCTGGTCTGCTACGTCTACGTGCTGTGGTTCGCCTTCGCGGCCAAGAAGGCCCCGACGCACGAGATCACCGAGGCGGTCGCCGGCGGTCACTGATCGCCAGCGCCTGAAAGACGGAAAGGCCCGCCGGTTTCGCCGGCGGGCCTTTTCTTGCGAGTTGCGTGCGTCCGCTCACGGACCTCGCCAGGCTTTCGGAGAGCCAGCTTTCTGACGCCGCCCAGCTGGTTGCCAGTAACAGTCCCCGTCATTTCAGGAAGGGACTGACGGGGCTCTATGAGGTCAGGCGGAGTCCCGGAGGGCGATACGCTCTAGTGCGCCTCGGGATGCGGGATGTGCGCCAGCTTGGCGACGTCTTCCTCGGTGACCGGCTTGGCGTAGGCGTTGCCGAAGTTGGTGCGGACATAGGTGATGGCGGCGGCCATCTGGGCGTTGCTGAGCGTGCCTGCGAAGCCCGGCATGCCGCCCCGGCCGCCGGCGACGATGACGATCGGATAGGCCGCGCCGGCCAGCTTGGGGTTCTTGGCCAGGGCGGGGATGGTTCCCGCCCCAGAGCCGCCCTTGGCGTCCTGCATGTGGCAGGCGGCGCAGACGGCGCGATAGACCTCCTCGCCGGTGACCGGCTTGGGGACACGGACGATGCCGCCGCCGGTGTCGCCGCCCTGCGGGGCCTGGGCGGCGGCCGGGATGGCGACGAAGGCGGCGGCGACGAGGCCGGCGGCCAGGATGTTGCGGAACGGGCTCATGCTCAGGCCTCCAGCGCGCGCTTGTGCAGGCGGGTGACGGCGTCGATCGACGACAGCAGCGCCCCTTCCATCCAGCAGCCGACATAGCTGGCGTGCTCGCCGGCCAGCACCACGCGGCGGTCCATGGCCACCAGGGTCTGGTAGTGCTCCTTGCGGGTGTCCTCGTTCCAGCGGGCGCAGCAGCCCAGAGTCCAGGGCACGCGGCTCCAGGCCACCGAGGCGCCGGTCAGGAACTCCTTGCGGTAGCTGCCGGGGTGGATCACCGAGCCCTGCTGCAGCGCCACTTCGATCCGCTGCTCGGGCGTCATGCCGGCCAGGCGATAGGCCCCCATCTCGCGGGCGAAGGCTCCCAACAGCACGGCCGGCTTGTCGGTGAAGAAGTTGTTGTTGGGGTAGGAGATCAGGGCGATCTCCTGGTCGGTGAAGCTGTGGCCGCCATAGATGGAGTCGTCCTCCTCCCAGAAGCGGCGCTTCATCTCCAGGCCGATCTTCACCTGCCCCGAATAGGGCACGGCGGCGATGGCGGCGGCCATCCCGTCGCTGACCTGGGTCTCGATCTGGTTGAGGATCGACAGCGGGATGGTGCAGACGCACCAGTCGGCCTGCGCTGTCTCGACCTTGCCGGTGGCGGTGTCGGCATAGGTGACGGCCACGCCCTTGTCGTCCTGGGCGATCTTGCTGACCTTGGCGTTGTAGGTGATCAGGCCCTGGACCTGCCTGGCGAAGGCCTTGCCGATCATGTCCATGCCGCCGACCGGCTGGAACATGGTGGTGGCCATCTCGTGGCCCATGAAGAAGCCCATCGAGGTCCAGACCTGCGGGTCCAGCACGTCGTGGAAGTCGTAGAGTTCCGACGGCAGCGGCGCGCCGTTCACCCCGCCGCCGGGCGGGCGGTCATAGCCCCGGTGCGACGAGGACCGCAGGCCCTTGGCGTACCTGTAGTCCTTGTCCAGCATGCCCCAGCCCTTCAAGGCTTCGAGCAGGCGGTCGCGATCCTCGGCGGTGATCGCCTCATCCAGCGACTTCTGGTTCACCGACTTGGCCAGGAGCTCGGCGACATTGCCCTCGAAGTCGGCCGCGGCGGCCTTGAAGCGCACCGGCTTGCCGCCGAACGCCTGCGAGGAGTGGACCCAGGTGTTGTGGTTGAACTGGATGAACGGCTCCAGCGCCACGCCGAATTGCTTGCAGTAGTGCAGCAGCGTGCGGTGATGGTGCGGGATCCGCCACGGGCCGGGATTGAGGTAGTTGCCTTCGGAAAAGCCGACCTTCTGGGTCGCCCCGCCCAGTTCGGTGTAACTATCCCCGCCTCGGAGCGACCAGTTCCGGCCGCCGGCGCGGTTCTGGTATTCCAGCACCTTCACCTGATAGCCGGCCTTGGTCAGCTCATAGGCCGCCAGCATGCCCGCCAGGCCCGCGCCCAGCACGATCACCGAGGCGCCCTTGCGGGTCCCGGTCAGGTTCAGCGGGCCCTTGAACTGGGTCTCGGCCGCATGACCCATCGAGGTCATGGCCTGGTACAGCGCCGCCGTGCCGCCCACCTGGGCGATGGCGGTCAGAAGCTGTCGTCGTGTCGGTACGCGGTCGCCCAGAGCCATGCGCCAGATCCCCCATGCCGCCCGTCCGACGGTCAGGACTCAGACGTAGCAAGCGGGCCTCGCGCGACGCACGCCCTGGCGGAACGACTCGAGGCGTTCTCGACGACGCCGTCATTTCGCGGCGCCCGACAGGCGGCTTTGTGTAGGAATTGGGCAGCTCTCGCGAGCAAACAAACCTTGTCATCCCGGAAGCGCGCAGCGCTGTCCGGGACCCAGGGGCCGGCGCATCGCGGTTGCCCCTGGGTCCCGGCTCTCCGCTTCGCTGCGGCCGGGATGACAAGCTTTGAGGGAATGCTTCAGGAGAGACCCCTACCCCTTCAACCGCACCTTCACCGTCGTCGACAGACCCGGACGCAGCCGGTCCAGACCCTTCTGGCCGGGGTCGAGGGCAATGCGCACCGGCACGCGCTGCACCACCTTGGTGAAGTTGCCCGTGCCGGGTTCGAACGGCAGCAGCGAGAACTGCGAGCCCGAGCCCGGGGCGAAGCTTTCCACGCGGCCGGTCAGCGGCTTGCCGTCCAGGGCGTCGACCTTGATCGTCGCCGACTGGCCCACGACCATGCGGGCGACCTGGGTCTCCTTGAAGTTGGCGATCACGTAGAGGGCCTTCATCGGCACGATGGTCAGAAGGCGCGTGCCGGGCTGGACATAGTCGCCGGGCTCGGCCTGGCGGTCGCCGACCACGCCGTCGATCGGGGCGCGGATCAGGGCGTGGCCCTGGTCCTGGTCGGCCAGCAGCAGGGCGGCGCGGGCGCGGGCCACCGAGGCTTCAGCCTTCGCGAGGGCGGCGGCCAGGGTCGCGCGCTTGGCTTGGGTGACCCCGACCTGGTCGCGGCTGATGTCCAGCTGCGCGCGGCTGCGGTCGGCGTCGGACTGGGCGCTGATGGCGGCGGCGCGGTAGCGCTCGACGTCGCGGCGGGCCACCGCGCCGCTGTCGGCCAGGTCCTCGAAGCGCTTGCGGTCGGCCTGGGCGCGGACGCTCTGCGCATCGGCCGAGACGATGGCCGTGCGAGCGGCGCGGACGTTGCTGTCGGCCAGGCGCTCCTCAGCCGCCAGGGCGACGATGGCGGCCTGGGCGGCGGCGGCCTCGGCTTGGGCGTTGGCCAGATCGGCCTGGGCGCCGGCGACGCGGGCGTCGAACTCCTCCGGGTCGATGCGCACCAGCGGGTCGCCCTTGCGAACGGTCTGATTGTGGTCGACCAGCACCTCGGACACCAGGCCCCGCACCTTGGGCGCGACGCTGGAACTGTCGGCCTGGACATAGGCCGCGTCGGTCGAGACCGTGCTCTTGGGCATGGCGATCAGCGCGCCGCCGATCCCCGCCACGGCGATCGCGGTTCCGACCGCCAGCACGGTCTTGCGCGAGAACGGGGCCTTGGTCCTGGCGGCGGCGGGCGCGGAGACCCCGTCGAACGTAGCGTCGGTCATTGGGCGGCCTCTAGGCCAAAGCGGCGTTTCAGTTGGGCGCGCGAGCGGGCCAGGATGGCGTCGGAGCGCTCGGGATCGGTCTCGGCCCGCGCCAGGCTGACGGCGCCGACCATCTGGGACAGCATGGCGCTGGCCTCGTCCTCGGGATGGGGAAAGTCGATGCCGGCCAGGTGGGCGGCCAGGATCTCTGTCAGCCTGGCCGCGCCCTTGGCGTAGCGCTCCCGCGAGGCCTGGGCCAGACGCGGCGCCTCGGCGGCCAGGAACGGCAGCGGGCAGCCGCCGTCCACCGTGTCGCGGTGCGAGGCCGACAGGTAGAAGTTGATGTAGTTGCGCAGCGCCTGGCGCGGCGGCTGGTCGGCCACGCGCTTCAGCATCGCCGTAGGGCCGTCCTCGAACATCTGGCCGATCGCCTCGGCGACGAAGGCCTCCTTGGACGGGAAGTGCGCATAGAAGCCGCCATGGGTCAGGCCGGCCCGGGCCATCACCCCGGCCACGCCCAGCTTGTGTGGCCCCTCGGCCCGGATGGCCTTGGCGGCCTCCTTCAGAACCCGCTCGCGGGTCTTCTGCTTGTGCTCGGCGTCGTAGCGCATGACTTGCGGCCTCGGTTGGTATGATCCATATAATATTATAGACATCATACTTTCAAGGGCCGGACATGACCGACGCGACTTTCGGCTCGACAGGGAGCGCTCCGACAGCGAAGGCCGCCCCGATCGATCCGGGCGCTCTGCCCGACCGCATCAAGTATCTGATCTTCGGCGTAATGGCGTTCGGCCAGTTCATGGCCCTGATCGACATCCAGATCGTCGCAGCCTCGCTCAACAACGTGCAGGCGGGCCTGTCGGCGGGACCCGACGAGATCAGCTGGGTGCAGACCGGCTACCTGATGGCCGAGCTGGTGATGATCCCGTTCGCGGCGTTCCTGGCCCAGGCTCTGTCGACCCGCTGGCTGTTCGCCCTGTCGGCCGGCCTCTTCACGATCTCCTCGGCCCTGTGCGGCATGGCCTGGGACATCGACTCGATGATCCTGTTCCGCGTACTGCAGGGCTTCACCGGCGGGGCGATGGTGCCGACGGTGTTCGCCACGGGCTTTGCGATGTTCTCCGGACCGCAGCGGGCGATGATCCCGGCCATCCTGGGCATGGTCTCGGTGCTGGCCCCGACCCTGGGCCCCACGGTCGGCGGCTGGCTGACCGAGGCGGTCGGCTGGCGCGCGATCTTCTACATCAACATCGTCCCCGGAGCCCTGGTCACCCTGCTGGCGATCAGCGTCATCAAGGTCGATCGGCCCAACTTCAAGATGCTCAAGACCATCGACTACTCCCACCTGGTGGCGATGGCCGTCTTCCTGGGTGGGCTGGAGTTCGTGCTCGAGGAAGGCCCGCGCAAACAGTGGTTCGAGGACAGCCACATCGCCATCGCCGCCTGGGTGTCGCTGGTGGCCTTCGCGCTGTTCGTCGAGCGCTCGCTGCGGTCGGGCGGGCCGATCGTCAAGCTGTCGCCCTTCCGCAAGCCGACCTTCGCCTTCGCCTGCGTGTTCAACCTGGTGATCGGTTTCGGGCTCTATTCCTCGACCTATCTGATCCCCGTCTTCCTGGGCCGGGTGCGCGGCTATAACAGCCTGGAGATCGGCACGACGGTCTTCGTCACCGGCATCGCCCAGATCCTGTCGACGGTGATCGCCGCGCGGCTGTCGACCAAGGTCGACCAGCGGATGGTCATCAGCTTCGGCCTGACCCTGTTCGCCGCCAGCCTGTTCCTGACCTCGCACATGACCAGCGAGTGGGGCTTTTCGGCCCTGCTGATCCCGCAGGCGCTGCGGGGCTTTGCGATCATGCTGTGCATCGTGCCCAGCGTCGGCCTGGCCCTGAACGGCTTCGCCATGACCGAGCTGCGCTACGCCTCGGGCCTGTTCAACCTGATGCGCAACCTGGGCGGGGCCATCGGCATCGCCGTGGTCAACACCTGGCTGGGCGACAACGCCCGCATCCACGCCGCCTATCTGGGCGAGGGCCTGGGCCACCTGGGCGCGTCGGGCACGGCCTTCATCGCGCAACTAGCGGCCCGGATCGGCGAGACCACCAGCGACCCGGCCCAGGCCCTGCTGATGGCCCAGGGCGAGATGGCGCGCGTGGTCGGCCGCCAGGCCCTGACCCTGGCCTTCAACGACGTCTTCCGCCTGATGTCGTGGATCTTCCTGGCGGCCCTGGTGATGGCGCCGTTCTGTCGCCCCCCACCGCTGGACGCCAAGCCGCCGGCCGACGCGCACTGAGGGCGGGATGAAGGCCGCACGGGGCGTGCGCAGACGTCAGTGCAGGCGCCGCATCCAGACGTCAGATAGCCACCGCGAGGGGGCTCCCGCCACAAGGGCGAAATGACGGAGCAAACAGACGAACGACCTCAGTCGAAGTGGCTGACATCGAAGTTGTCGGCCGTGGTCCCGAACAGTCGAATGGCGTAGTCCGCGCTGGTGGAGCCGACGGAGTCGACGAAGATGAACAGGCCGTAGCCGGACACATAGGCGCCGTAGACGGTCGCCGACGGATTGGTGTCGAAGTACTTGTTGGCCAGGCTGAGCGCGTCGGCATAGGTCGCCTGGTCGGCGCTGGCCTCCGAATACAGCACCGGCCTGACGTCGAGATGGATCTTGTCGAGGATCGGGTCGAACGACTTGATCGTATCGACCGAGCTGGTGGGACTGAATTCGAGGAACGTCAGGCCGGAGTCGCCGGTGGCGAAGGAGAAGACGTCGCGGCCCCAGGTGCCGCGCAGTTCGTCCACGCCCGTGCCGCCGATCAGCGTGTCGTTGCCGGTGCCGCCCATGAGGGTGTCGTTGCCCGAGCCGCCCAGCAGAAGGTCGTCGTCGCCGCCGCCGTCGATCCAGTCGTCTCCCGCGCCGCCATCGATGGTGTCGTTCTCCGACAGCCCGTCGATATCGTCGTCTCCGCCGCCGCCGAGAATGGAGTCGGCCCCGGTGGCGCCGTTGATGTTGTCGATGCCGTCCCCGGCGTCGATCGTGTCGGCGCCGTTGCTGCCGTCGATCAGGTCTTCGCCGGCGCCGCCGTAAATGATGTCGTTGCCGTTATAGCCATTGAGCCGGTCATTGCCGTCGCCGCCGGAGATGATCTCGTTCCAGTCGCCGCCGCTGACGACGTCGTCGCCCGCGCCGCCGAACGCGTAGCCGCCGTTGCCGCTGACGCCCATGGCGTCGTTGCCTTCGCCGCCATCGACATAGTCGCCGGCGCCGCCGCCAAGCCAGTCGTTCCCGGCCCCGCCATAGATGGAATCGACGCCCGTTCCGCCATTGAAATAGATCGTGTCGTTGCCGCCCTCGCCGTAGAGGACGTTGGAGCCGGACCCGCCGTCGGCGACGATCCGATCGTCCCCGCCTTCGCCATGGACGATGTTGGAGCCCGACCCCGGGTCGAGGGTGTCGGCGCCTTCGCCGCCCCAGATGACGTCGTCGCCGCTTTCGCCGTAGAGCTGGTCCGCGCCCAGGCCGCCATAGATCGTGTCGGAATCGTCGCCGCCATAGACGCGGTCGTTGTCCAAATCGGCATAGATGGTGTCGTCGCCGGCGCCGCCGTAGATCAGGTCGTCCTGCTGCCCGCCCAGGATGGTATCGCGGCCCTCGCCGCCGTCGACGGTGTCGCGGCCGAGGTTGCCGTGGAGATAGTCGCCGCCGTCGCCGCCCGACAGCCTGTCGTCGTCCTGGCCGCCGAGCACGGTGTCGGAGTGTTCGCCCCCGTCGAGCGTGTCCTGGCCCTTGTTGCCCTGCAGGAAGTCGTCGTCGGCCCCGCCGAGCATGGAATCCGCGCCGTCGCCGCCGAACAGGACGTCCATGCCGCGGCCGCCGCTGATGGTGTCGGCGCCGGCTCCGCCGAGCAGGTAGTCGCCGTATATGCCGCCGGTCATCAGTTCGGACGCGGCCGCGCCGTAGACGAAGACCGAGCCGTCGACGAAGGTCGTCCGGCCCAGGCCGGCCAGGGTGGCGGTCTTGAAGACGAGGGTCTTGCCGGCCAGGGTCAGGGAGAGGTCGGCGCCGGTTTCGACGACGACCAGGCTGGGCGCCGTCCCGGCCGACACCTGGAGGGTGTCATTGGCTGTGAAGCCGTCGGCTTGAGCCTGGGTCGCGGTGTTGAAGTTCAGCGTCGCCATCGATTGCCCCCGTCGCGGCCGCCGCGCGCGCCCAACGGCGACGAAAGCAAACCTTGCTGGCTCGCGCTTAGCGCGCGGCAGCCCCCAAGGTTGTCTTTCACGGAATCCCCAAGCGTGACAATACGTGTCGGCGCGGTTTCGAACATTCTCCGAACCTCAGCTTTCCTGAAGGCGCTTGAGGAATTTCCTTGCTGGTAATTCCCCGGTCCCGGCACGACATTCAGCGTCCAGACTTGTTTTCAGGATCGATCATGGCCGCCGCCGCGACTTCCAAGAACCGCTTCATCAGCGGGTTCGGCTTTCAGGTGCTCATCGCCATGGTCATCGGCCTGGGCCTGGGGCTGCTGGCCCGCGAGCTGGGGCCGGAAAAGGGGCAGGCGGGCTTCGTGCTGGCCGAGACCCTTCGCCAGATCGGCTCGATCTTCGTCCAGCTGCTGCGCACCCTGGTGCCGCCGCTGGTGTTCACCGCCATCGTCGCCAGCATCGCCAATCTGGCGGAACTTCAGAACGCCGCGCGGCTGGTCTGGCGCACCCTGTTCTGGTTCGCCGTCACCGCCCTGATCGCCGTGCTGATCGGCATCACCCTGGGCCTGGTCCTGCAGCCGGGCCTGCACACCACGGTCGCCGCCGCCGAGGCCCATGCGCCCAAGACCAACGGCTCGTGGCTCGACTTCCTAACGGGCCTGGTGCCCTCCAACATCCTGGGCCTGAACGCCTCGACCTCGATCAGCGACACCGGCGCGGCCAAGACCTCGCTGTCGTTCAACGTGCTGCAGATCCTGGTGATCTCGCTGGTCACCGGCGTCGCGGCCCTGAAGGCGGGCGAGGCGGGCAAGGGCTTCCTGGCCTTCAACGCCTCGGCCCTGGTGGTGGTGCGCAAGGTGCTGTCGTGGGTGATCCGCCTGACGCCGATCGGCACCATCGGCCTGCTGGGCAACGCCGTGGCGCAATATGGCTGGACCACCCTGGGCCAGCTGGGCGCCTTCACCGGCGCGATCTATGTCGGGCTGGCCCTGGTGCTGTTCGTCGTCTACCCGATCCTGCTGGCCGCCAATGGCCTGAACCCGGTGAAGTTCTTCGCCGGCGCCTGGCCCGCGATCCAGCTGGGCTTCGTCTCGCGCTCGTCGGTCGGCACCCTGCCGGTGACCGAAGCGGTGACCGAGCAGAGCCTGGGCGTGCCGCGCGCCTATTCGGCCTTCGCCGTGCCGCTGGGCGCGACCACCAAGATGGATGGCTGCGCGGCGATCTATCCGGCGATCTCGGCGATCTTCGTGGCGCAGTTCTTCGGCCTGCACCTGGGGATCACCGACTATGCGCTGATCGTCTTCGTGTCGGTGATCGGCTCGGCCGCCACCGCCGGCCTGACCGGCGCGACGGTGATGCTGACCCTGACCCTGTCGACGCTTGGCCTGCCGCTGGAAGGCGTGGGCCTGCTGCTGGCCATCGACCCGATCCTCGACATGGGCCGTACGGCGGTGAACGTCGCGGGGCAGGCGCTGGTGCCGACCCTGGTGGCCAAGCGCGAGGGGATCCTGGATCTGGAGGTCTACAACGCGGGCCGCGTTCCCACCGAAACGCTGGCGGCGGCGGAGTAGCGGACGCGAGTGTTCGCCGGGGCAAACCCCACAGGCGAGCCCGGTTGCGCCTGTCGCTTTTAGCGGCGAGGTTGCCCGCCTCAAGGCGCGTAAAGGGAATCGATGGTGTCGAAGGCGAGTGAAGGCGGCCGGTCCGGGCCGAGCCGCAGGTCCATGCTCGCCGGAGCCGCGGCCATCGCCGGGTTCGCCATCACCGCACCAGCCCGCGCCGTCGTCGCCGCGCGCGGCTCCGATCGCATCGAGGCCCTGCTGGCCCAGATGACGATCGAGGAGAAGGCCGGGCAGCTCAGCTGCTTCGCCGACATGATCCGCCCGCCGATCGGCGACATGAACCCGCTAGTCAATATCCGCAACGCCCAGACCCTGATCTCGGAGATCAAGGCCGGCCGCATCGGCGTACTGATGAACGGCGTGGGGACCGCCGGCGCGCTGGAGGCCCAGAAGGCGGCGGTCGAGGGTTCGCGCCTGAAGATCCCGCTGATCTTCGCCGCCGACGTCATCCACGGCTTCCGCACCGTGTTTCCGATCCCGCTGGGCGAGAGCGCCAGTTTCGATCCGCACCTGGCCGAGCGCACCGCCCGGGCCGCCGCCTCGGAAGCTTCGGCGTCCGGCCTACACTGGACCTTCGCGCCGATGGTCGACGTGGCCCGCGACCAGCGCTGGGGCCGGGTGGCCGAGGGCGCCGGCGAGGACGTCTATCTGGGCGAGGTTCTGGCCGCCGCCCGCGTGCGCGGGTTCCAGGGCAAGGACCTGAAGGCCGACGACAGCATGCTGGCCACGCCCAAGCACTTCGCCGCCTATGGCGCGGTGACGGCGGGGCTGGAGTACAATTCCGTCGAGCTGTCCGAAGCCACCCTGCGCGAGGTGCACCTGCCGCCGTTCCAGGCCGCGTTCGCGGCCGGGGCGCTGACCACCATGTCGGCCTTCAACGACATCAACGGCGTGCCCGCCACCGCCAACAAGCGCCTGCTGACCGACATCCTGCGCGGCGAGTGGGGCTTCAAGGGCGTGGTGATCTCCGACTACACCGCCGACCAGGAGCTGGTGGCCCACGGCTACGCCCAGGACGATCGCGATGCGGCGCGTCTGGCCCTGCTGGCCGGCGTCGACATCAGCATGCAGAGCGGCCTCTACATCCGCTACCTGCCGGAGCTGGTCGCCTCGGGCGCGGCGCCGGTGGCGACGGTGGACGCCTCGGTGCGCCGGGTGCTGATGCTGAAGGAGGCGCTGGGGCTGTTCGACAATCCCTATCGCTCGATCAACCCCAAGGCCGAGGCGGCGCGCACCGCCACGCCGGCGATGCGGGCGCTGAGCCGCGAGGCCGGGGCGAAGTCGATCGTGCTGCTGCGCAACGAGGGCGCGATCCTGCCGCTGCCGCGCGCCGGCAAGCGCCTGGCCCTGATCGGTCCGTTCGCCGATGACAAGGACAATGTGCTGGGCGCGTGGGGCGGCTTCTTCGCCGACCGGGGACTGAACGTCGACCTGGCCACCGGCGTTCGCGCGGCCATGACCGACCCCGGCTCCCTGATCGTCGAGCGCGGCTGCGAGGTCGAGACCACGATCGCCGGAGGCTTCGAGCGCGCGGTCGCGGCGGCGCAAGGCGCCGACATCGTGCTGCTGGCGGTAGGCGAGGGCCAGGACATGACCGGCGAGGCCAAGTCGCGCACCGACATCCGCATCCCCGCCGTGCAGCAGCGCCTGGCCGAGGCCATCGCCGCCACTGGCAAGCCCGTCGTCGTGCTGCTGCGCCATGGCCGCGCCATCGCCCTGGAAGGCGTGGTGCGCGACGCCAAGGCGATCCTGGCCACGTGGTTCCTGGGCAGCGAGATGGGCAACGCCGTGGCCGACGTGCTGTTCGGCGCGGTCAATCCCTCGGCCCGCCTGCCGGTCAGCTTTCCCCTGGAGAGCGGCCAGGAGCCGTTCTTCTACAATGGCCGCACCACGGGCCGTCCCGCGCCGGTCGATCCCAACGCCCAGGAGTACAAGGCCCGCTGGCGGTCGATCCGCAACGAGGCGCTCTATCCGTTCGGCTTCGGCCTGGGCTACACGACCTTCGCCCTGAGCGATCTGAAGCTCAGCGAGGAAAAGCTGTCCTGGGGCGAGACCCAGCGGATCACCGCCAAGGTCACCAACACCGGCCAGGTGCATGGCGAGCACGTGGTGCAGCTCTATGTCCGCGACCGCGTGGCCAGCCGCACCCGTCCCGTGCGCGAGCTGAAGGGCTTCCAGCGCGTCAGTCTGGCCCCCGGGCAAAGCCGCGAGGTGAAGTTCGAGCTCAAGCGCGAGAACCTGATGTTCGTCGGCGACGAGGACCACTGGATCGTCGAGCCGGGGATGTTCGACGTCTGGGTCGCCAATTCGTCGGTCGACGGCCTGGCGGGCAGCTTCGAGCTGGTCTCCGCCTAGATCTTCGCCGCCACGCGCCGGGCGGGACGGGCGATGTGGGGCCGGCGCAGCGGGATGTCGAAGTGGAAGGTCGAGCCTTCCCCCAGCCTGCTGTCGACCTTGATCTTGCCGCCCATCAGTTGGACCAGCTCCTGGCAGATCGCCAGGCCCAGGCCCGAGCCTTCGTGCGCGCGGGTCAACGAGCCGTCGACCTGGGAGAACTTGGCGAACAGGCTGGACTGATCCTTCGGATCGATGCCGATCCCGGTGTCGCTGATCGCGAACCGCACGCCCTTGCCGGTCTCCCGCACGGTCAGGCGGACGGAGCCATGGTCGGTGAACTTGATCGCGTTGGCCACCAGATTGCCCAGCACCTGCCGCAGGCGCATGGGGTCCCCGACCCAGTCGCCCTCGCATTCCGGGGCCAGGGCGTGGTCCAGCAGGACGCTCTTGCTGGCCGCCGCGCCGGAGAAGGCGGCGCTGGTGCTCTCGACCAGCGTGTGCAGATCGAAGGTCTCGTTGCGCAGCCGGATCGCGCCGGAGTCCAGCCGGGCCATGTCCAGGATGTCGTTGAGGAGGCGGAGCAGAGCGGCGCCGGACTCGTTGATGATCCGCAGCCGGGTGCGCTGGGGCCCCGAGAGCTGGTCGGCCTCCATGATCTGGGCCATGCCCAGGACGCCGTTCAGGGGCGTTCGGATTTCGTGGCTCATATTGGCCAGGAACTGGGTCTTGGCGATGTTGGCGGCCTCGGCCTGGTTCTTGGCTTCGATCAGGGCCAGGCGGTTTTCGGCCAGCTTGGCCAGAGAGTCTCTCACCCGCATGAACAGCACCAGTCCGGCCGCGGCCATGACCAGGAAGCCCAGAGCCAGCCAGGGCGCGGCGCTGCGTAAAAGGGACATGCCCGGGTTGACGGAGGTCCAGGTCAGGGCGCCGATCCGCTTTCCCTGGGCGTCGATCAGGTCGACCTTGGGCGCCTTGGCCTCGGCGCGGGCGACGAGCGCCAGGCCAGGAACGTCGAGCGCCTGTTCCATGTTGCGGATCACCGCGCCGCTGATCCGGCGCGCCGAGACGATGATGGTCGGCGGCTGACGTCGGTTCGCGACCGCGGCCTGGCTTTCCACGATGGTGTCGGCGGCGACCACGAAATAGACCTCATCGCCCGAACGGATCAGTCCGGCTCCGGTCGTGGCGCCCTCAAGGCCGAAATTGCCCTTCGCATGGGCGACTGCGGCTTTGGCCGCGACGGCGTCGATGAGCATCCGGGCGTCGGAGGGCAGGGCGCCCAAGGCGGACTGGGTCACGCGCGCTCCGGCCAGCGAAGCGTAGGTGATCTTGCCGTCGCGCAGGGCAAAGGTCAGATCGTGACCGAAATAGCGATGATAGTACTCGGCGAAATTGAGGTCGGCCCAGGCCATGTCGGGAGACGGGCCCATGGCCCCATAGGCGTCGTCCCAGACTGTCGCCGAGGTGAGTTCGCGCGTCATCCGCGTCAGATCGCTCTGGATCGTGCGCTCGACCAACTCGCGTTCGTCGAGGCTTTCGATGCGATCAAGCTGCTTGGCCGCGAACAGCATCAGGGCCAGACCGCCAAGGATCGAGACCAGCACCAGGACAATCGTCGAGCCCACGATCCAGTGAATCGAACGCAGGCGTCGCGTTTCGGAGATGGGGGCGGGTTGGTCCATTGCTGCCGATACCGTCGGCAAGACTAGCAAGTCGTAAAGTGCGGCCCTTGGCCGCACGACGTCCGGGGTGGCGGTTGTTATGCAATCCTTAGTCGTTGAGGTCCTGATTGTTCGCCTGTTTTGGAGGGCGACATGTCTAAATTCTTCGCGCCGTTGATCCTGGCCGCGACAACATTTGCCCTGCCTGTCAGCGTGCGTGCCGCCGAAGGGACGAGCGTGTCGCTGAGCTATGAGCTGGGCGTCGTTTCCGACTATCGATATCGCGGGTTTTCCTTGTCGGACAAGGCTCCGGCCGTGCAGGGCGGCGTCACGGCCTCCGGGGCGAGCGGTCTCTACGGCTCGGTCTGGGCGTCGACAATCGACGAATATGGCGCGGGCGCGGACGGCAAGGGCGCGACGCTGGAGGTCGACTATGGCGTCGGCTGGTCGGGCGAGGCGGCAGGGCTGAACATCGACGCCGCCGTGACACGCTACACCTATCCAGGCGGGCGGGACGTCGCCTTCTTCGAGGCGCCGGTCAGCGTCAGCCGCGCCTTCGACGTCTGGACCGCGACGGTGGGCGGCGCATACGCGCCCAGCCAGAAGGCCCTCGGCTCGGAAGACAACCGCTACGGCTTCGCGAGTCTGGAATGGACGCCGGGCGCGGTGAAGCTGGGCGTGCAGGCCGGCTATGAGCGCGGAGCCTTCGCCCCGCGTGGCAAGTGGGACTGGTCGACGTCGGCGTCGCGGCGCTTCGGACCCGTTTCGGCCGGGCTGAGCTATGTCGACAGCGACCGCGCCGGGGGCGGCGTGGTGGCTTCGCTCACGGCGTCATTCTAGAACGTGTCGCGCCCGCCGCCCTCATGGGCGGCGGGTCTTGTTCAGCACCACGTCAAGGAAAGCGGTCTCGTCCTGGGCGTCCAGCCCAAGGCCGCTGACCTCGGCGAACAGCATCACCGCCTCGTCCGAGGCGGCCAGCAGTTCGACCGCGGCGTCGGCGTCTTGCGCGGGCCAGCGACTGAGGTCAGCGCCGAGCGCCGAGAGGCGCTCCCGAAAATGCGAAAGGTCCATGGTCACAGATCTTCTTCTGTCTCTGGAGGGTGGTCCGCAACGCCTGCTTGCCGCGTTTGAGCAGCGAGCGCACGGCTTGTTCCGTGGTTTCCAGGACGGCGGCTATTCTAGCCACGTCCAGGTCCTCGAAATAGAACATTGTCAAAGCCTGGCGCTGGCTGTCGGGCAGCTTGGCCAGGTGGTCCTGCAGCGTCTTTGACGTCTCCTTTCTTTCCAGCATCTGGTGCTGGCTGTCGGTCGGTTCGGCGGGCGCCGCATCGACCAGGCGGGTGATGGTTTCCTGCGGCTCGGGCGTGACGCGGCGGCCGCGATAGCGGTCGATGGCCTTGTTCACCGCGATGCGGTGCAACCAGGTCGTGAAGCGCGCTTCCGGCGACCAGCGCTCGCGATGGCGCCAGGCGGCGACGAAGGCCTCCTGCGCCACGTCCTCGGCCTCATGCTCGTCGCCCAGGATGTTGAGCGCCAGTCGACGCACCAGCCGGGCATGACGATCCACCAGCACGCGGAACGGCGTCTCATCGCCGCCGCGGCAGGCCTCGAACAGGGCTTCGTCGGTCCAGGCGAGCAGGCTCGCACGGTCTGAAGACGACGGGGTGGGCAGATCATTGATGTCGAACACGGTCATTTGGCTGTCCGCTGAAGTATGCGGTCGATGCCAAGCAATCCACGTGCCTGTAACAAGTATTCTTAATGTACACGTTCGATATGTACTGAATTGTCACGACGATCAATCTTGAGAATTTTTGCGAAATTCTCGACAGAGCGGCCGCAACAAATCGAGGGCGGTTTGATGCGTTTCTGCAATGCTGTTTCCGCGACCGCCGCGATTGAGCAGATTCAGCAGCTCCATGTAGAATCGCCGTAACCGAACCCCATCTCCGCCGACTGCGGAAAAATTCAGGGTTGTCGCGAGAACGGTAAGAATGCGCACCCCGCGCGCCAGGTGGGCGCACATCTGATCGAGCGCATTTTGCTCATGGGCAGCTTTTGCCGAGACTATCGCGCGATAGAGTTCCTCGTGCACAGCCGACAGGATGTCGCGCGGGTGCTGGTTCAGTTGCTGTGAGGCCTTGTAGGCGGAGGCCGCCTGGTTAGCTGTCGTCATCGCTGCTCGCTCCTAGGATGGCCTGGATCTGCTGTTGCAGAATCTGAGCGGCGTAGAGCTCCTGCTCCATGGCCGCGTATTTCGCGACGAGCTTGGTCCGATAGGTCTCGGCGTCGTCGCGGATGGATTCGGCCTTGGTGGTCAGGGCCGTGTCGGTGGTGGTGAGGCTGTCGATCGCGGTCTGGATCGTGCCGGTCGAGGTGTTGGAGAAGGCGTCGACCAGGGTGGTGAGCCGGTCGGCGAACCCCTGTTGCAGCGAGACGTCGATGGACGTGCTTGCCGAGGCGACCAGCGCGAAGGACAGGCCCTCGTAGATCGAGCCTTCTGCGCCGACGATCCGGCTGCCCGACACGGTGAAGAGGCCGCTGACCCCGCCGACCGTGACGTCGCTGATCGCGCCGTCGGTGACGGTGACGTCCAGGGTGAAATCGAACGAGCGGGTGGTGTCGTTCTTCAGCAGCTTCAGGGCGCTGTCGCTGGTGGTGAAGCTGCTTTCGAAGAAGGCCTGGATGCTGTCCAGGTTCGACAGCAGCAGATTGTCCAGCGTGGTCTCGTCCGACAGCTCCAGCTGGTTGTCGTCGTTCAGCGTGATGCCGAGGTCGGCCAGGGTGGAGACCGTGTCGTCCGCCGAGGCGGTGGTTCCGGTCAGCAGGCTGGACAACTGCTTGGCCACGCCGCGCAGCTGGCTGTCGGCGAACAGCACCGCGTCGTCCGACACCGTGCCGTCCGAGCCGACCGTCTGGTTGGTCGTGACAAAGTCGCGCAGGGCGTTGTAGGCGGTGATGAAGTCGGTGATCGCCGTCTTGATGTCTTCGTAGTTGGCCTCGATGTCGAGGGTGATCGACTGGCCGTCGGTGGTGACCTGCAGCAGCGAGATCGACAGGCCGGGAATGGTGTCGGTCAGCTCGTTGCTGGAGCTGGTGACCTCGATGCCGTCGATGGTGACGATGGCCGGCTGGGCGGCCTGAAGCACGTTGGCGAAGGCGCCGTCGCCGTCGGTAAGACCGATCGCCTGGGCCGCGCCGCTGGTGTCGGTGATCTCGATATCGACGTCTGTGTCGCTGGCCGAGAGCACCAGCTGGTAGCTGCCGCTGGCGACCTTCAGCAGCGTGGCGTTGACGCCGGTGGTGTCGGACTGGGCGTTGATGGCGTCGGCCAGCCCGCTCAGGGTCATGTCGGCGGTGATCGCGATCGTGGCGGTGGTCCCGCCCTCGACGCCGATGGTGAAGTCGCCGGCCTGGCCCAGCGCGGTCGTCGAATCATGGGCCGTGGACGTGACCTTCATCGCCTTGGCCAGCTGGCTGACGGTCAGGGTGTAGGAGGCGGCCACGGCGTCGGCGTCGGCGCTGACGGCCAGCATGTCGGTGGCGTCCGAGCCGTCGGACGCAGTCAGATAGGCTTCCTTCTCGTCGAAGGCGTTGCCGGTAGTGGTCGACAGGCTGCTGTAGGCGACCGACTTCAGGGCGGACATCGAGTCGGTGATGTCGCTGAGCAGGCCCTGCAGGGTCTGGTACGAACTGATCTTGGTGGTGTTGGCGGTGACCTTGGCCTCGAGCGTGTCGGCGCGCGCGGTCTTCTGCGCCACCGCCGCCTCGATCAGGGCGTCGGTGTCGAGACCGGAGATCGTCCCCGTCAGGTAGGACGTCGAACCGCTGGTTGAGACAGAGCTGGTCGTGGTCATGGGCGCCGCGTCAGGAAGTGCGGCGGGAGAGCCGCGAAGGCCCTCCCGCCAGGTGTCGAACCGACTACTGCAGCAGCTTCAGAAGCGACTGGCTCATCGAGTTGGCCTGCGAAAGGGCCGAAATCGCTGCGCTGGTCAGGGTCTGATAGTTGGTGAAGTTGGTCTGCTCGCTCGCGATATCGACGTCCGAGATCGAGGACTCGGCCGATTCCAGGTTCTCCAGCGACGTGCTGATGACGTCGCCCCGGAATTCGAAACGCGACAGGCTGGCGCCGACGTTCGCGCGCATCTCCGAGATCGTGGTGATCGCGGTGTCGATCTCGTCCATCGCGGTCTGGGCGGTGGTCGAGTCGGTGATGGCGGTGGTCGTCAGGCCCAGGGTGGTCGAGTCCGCGCCGTCCAGCGTGACGGTGATGACGTCGGTGCTGGAGGTGCCGACCATGAAGTCGACGCCGCTCGAATAGGACGAGGTCCCGTCGAGCAGGGCCACGCCGTTGAAGGTCGTGGTCGTGGCGATGTCGTCGATTTCCTCGGTCAGCTGCGAGTACTCGGCCGAGATGTACGAGAGGTCGTCGGTGCTGGAGCTGCCCGACTGCGCCTGGGCCGTCAGCGCGTTCATCCGTTGCAGGATGTCGGCGATGTTGGACAGGGCGCCGTCGGCCGTGTTCAGCACCGAGGTGCCGCTCGTGACGTTGGTGGCGGCTTGGTTCAACGCGGAGATGTCAGCGTTCATGGACGTGGCGATGGCGAGACCCGACGCATCGTCCTTGGCGCTCACGATGCGCGAGCCGCTCGACAGCTTCGCCAGGGACTCGCTCTGCGCCGCTGAGTTGTTGTTCAGGTAGCGCAGCGCGGTGTTGGCGGCTGTGTTGGTCGAGATAACAGGCATTTTCTAATCCGCTTCTCTTCGGGAGACCGCCGGGGAAAGTCCCGAACGGGAAGCGGCCCCCCGTTCTTGGTGGTCGCGCTTCGAAGCTTCAACGGGACGGCGGACGCGGATGGGGCGGTGTTTTTTTGCAGGGTCTCTTCGGACGCGTCGTGCGCCCCCTCCGTCACGTCGCCTATCGGCGCCGCGCCACCTCCCCCGTTTCACGGGGCAGGAGAAGAACGGCTAAACCCTCCTGCCCCGTAGCGAAGCGTGCGGGGGAGGTGGCGCGATGCGGATACGCATCGTGACGGAGGGGGCGTCCTGAGCCGGCCGTTCAAGCCCCGAAAAATTCTCCGCCCCATCCGTCCCCGACCCTCCGTTGAAGTTTTCGATCGGCGCCGCTGGGCGTCGCGACACTTCAACCGCGAGGGCTCCGATGACCACAGTCACCTCCGCCACCACCACGGCCGCGACGACCACGTCGTCCTCGTCCAGCAGCCTGGCGCTCGGCACCACCGACTTCCTGCAGTTGCTGATGACGCAGCTGACCAACCAGAACCCGCTGGATCCGACCGATCCCACCGAGTTCACCAGCCAGCTGGCGACCTATTCGGGCCTCGAGCAGCAGATCTCGATGAACGACACGCTGTCGACCATGTCGGACACGATGGCCGACGTGTTGACCCAGGTCTCGCTCCTGGCCTCGGGGAGCTGATCGCATGTCCCTGTCAGCAGCGCTCTCCACCGCCGTCTCGGGCCTGACCGCCCAGAGCCGCGCCCTCTCGGCCATCTCCGAGAACATCGCCAACTCGTCGACCACGGCCTACAAGACCACCGACGTCTACTTCCAGGCGCTGGTCAGCGGCGGCCAGGGCTCGTCGACCTCGACCAGCGCGGTCACGGCCAAGTCCAGCCAGGGCATGACGGTGCAGGGCACCATCGCCTCGACCAGCGTGGCGACCAACATCGCCATCCAGGACAGCGGCTTCTTCGTCGTCACCAGCGATCCGACGGCGGCGGCCTCGGCCGACATGTACACCCGGAACGGCAGCTTCGAGGCCAACGCCGACGGCTATCTGGTCAATACCGAAGGCTTCTACCTGATGGGGTTCGCGACCGACGCGGACGGCAACATCCTGGCCTCGAACACCAATGACCTGACGGGCCTGGAGGCGATCAACCTGTCGTCCATCGGCGGCACCGCCAAGGCGACCAGCACCATCACCATGAGCGCCAACCTGCCGGCCGACGCCGCGGTGGGCGACAGCTTCACCACCAGCATGCAGCTGATCGACAGCCTGGGCGTCAGCCACACGGTCGGCCAGACCTGGACCAAGACCGGCGAGAACGCCTGGGAGCTGACCCTGTCGGACCCCGTGCTGACCTCGGACGGCACGACCCAGTCAGGCACGATCACCGGCGGGCCCTATACCGTCAACTTCTCGGCCACCGACGGCTCGCTGGAGTCGGTGACCCCCGACCTCGACTTTTCGATCACCGATTTCAGCAGCGGCGCGGCCGACAGCGCGATCGGCCTCGACATCGGCACGGTGGGCGGCACCGACGGCGTGACGCAGTACGCCTCGACCTCGTCGACGCTGAGCATCAGCAACGTCACCACCGAGCAGGACGGCGCGCTGTATGGCGAGCTGTCGGGCATCTCGATCGACGCCGACGGCCTGGTCACCGCCAATTTCGACAACGGCATCAGCCTGGCCATCTACCAGATTCCGATCGCCACCTTCTCGAACCCCAAGGGCCTGACCCTGGTGTCGGGCACGACCTATGACGAGAACACCGCCGCCGGCCAGGTCCACCTGAACCTGCCGGGCGAGGGCGGGGCGGGCAGTCTGGTGGCCAGCGCGCTGGAGGGCTCGACCACCGACATCGCGTCGGAGTTCAACAAGATGATCATCGCCCAGCAGGCCTATTCGGCGGCCTCGCAGGTGGTCAGCGCCGCCGGCGACATGTTCGACACGCTGATGCAGTCGGTGCGCTGACCATGGACACGGTCGCAAAGCTCACAATCAAGGCGGCGCGGTCCCGGAACGCCCAGGCCGCCGAACCGGTGGTGGACAGCGTCGAACAGGCCATCGCCCTGGCCCAGGCCGTGGCGCGCGGCCTGGACGGGCTGAAGGGCGAGGCGCGGCTGCTGATGCTGTCGAACCTCGACGACGTCCGCCAGGCGCTCGACGAACGGATGGCCAAGCTGGAGGGCGATCTGGCCGTCGAGCGCGAGCGGCTGCGCTCGGTCAACCACGGCCTGCGGGCCATCGACGGCTACGCGCCGGCGCGCCAGCGACGGTAACCAGCCATGTCGCTGACCTCGATCCTGACCTCGGCGGGCTCGGCCCTGACGACCGCCCAGTACCAGATGGCGGTCTCGCAGACGAACGTCGCCAATGTCGACGACGAGACCTACAGCCGCAAGACGGTGGCGACGTCGGCGACCAGCACCACCTCGGCGGTGTCCAGCAGCGTCGTCACCCGCGCCGCCGACTCCTTCCTGTCCAAGACCGTGATCAAGACCGCCTCGGCGGCGGCCCGCGACAGCGCCATCGACTCCTATATGCAGACCTACGACGCCAGCCTGGGCTCGGTGGACGGCGGCGACGACGTCTCCAGCCTGCTGGACGCGTTCCAGACCGCGATCAGCGGCCTGGCCTCTTCGGCGACCAGCGCCACCAAGGCCCAGGTGGTCAGCGCCGCCTCGGCCGTGACCAGCGCGCTCAACAGCCTGTCCAGCGACATCCAGGACCTGCGCACTCAGGCCAACGCCGAGATCGCCACGACCGTCGACTCGATCAATTCCAGCCTCTCGACGCTGCAATCGCTGAACGACCAGATCGTCACCACCACGGCCCAGGGCGGCGACACCACCACCCTCGAGGACCAACGCGCCGCGGAACTGGCGACCCTGTCGTCGATGATCGGCGTCACCAGCTATGTGACGTCCGACAACAAGGTAGCGATCTACACCACCAGCGGCGACCAGCTGCTGGGGGCCAGCGCCGCCAAGCTGTCCTATGCCGCGTCCAGCAGCCTTTCGGCCGACACCGTCTATCCCGACACGATCTCGGGCGTGATGCTGAACGGCAAGGACGTCACCACCACGATCACCAGCGGCTCGCTGGGCGGACTGATCACCCTGCGCGACGACACCCTGGTCGGCGAGCAGGACGCCATCGACAGCCTGGCCTCGGCGTTGATCACCCAGGTCAATTCGGTGGCCGCCGACACCTTTACCGGGACCAGCGCCGTCGACATCGCTGTGTCCGACACGCTGCTGGCCGATCCCACCGCCTTCACTTCGGACGCCAGCGTGGCCAGTTCGCTGCTGACCGCGCTGACCGCCGACGTGACGTTCGCCGCGGCCGGCAACATGACCGCCGGCAAGTCCAGCCTGCTGGACTACGCCTCCAGCTTCGTCTCCACGGCCGCGACGATGATCTCGGACGCCGCCGACCAGGCCGAGAGCTCCACGGCGACCCACGACGCGGCCACCACGCGGCTGGCCAATGTCACGGCCGTGAACCTCGACGAGGAGCTGGCCCTGCTCGAGGTCTACCAGCAGGGCTACCAGGCCAACGCCCAGCTGATCTCGATGGTCCAGGACCTGTTCGACGCCCTGATCAGCATGGTGAGCTAGATGATTAGCCGGATCGCCACCTTCTCGCACACCAGCACGATGATCGCCGCCAGCCTGAAGACCCAGGCGCGGCTGGCCGACCAGCAGGCCAAGGAAGCCTCGGGCTTGAAGTCCACCAGCTTCGGCGGACTGTCCAAGGACGCCGCCTCGGTGCTGAAGCTGGCCAGCCAGTCCTCGCGGCTGACGGCCGACAACACCGCCGCCAACAGCGCCGGCAGCTATGTCCAGGCGGCCTATTCGGCGGTGGGCGAGATCGCCGACCTGGCCACCACCATCAAGAGCCAGCTGACCTCGCTGATCAGCGCCTCGCCGATCGATTCCGACACCCTGGCCACCTATGCCCAGGGCTGGCTGGACGACCTGCAGACCCAGCTGAACGGCGACCTGGCCGGCGTGTATCTGTTCTCCGGAAATGCGGTCGACACGGCGCCCGTTGATTTCAGCGACGCCACTTACGATCCCACCACCAGCGGCGACACGGGCTACTACCAGGGCTCGTCGACGGGGCGGTTTTTCACCGCCTCGGACGGCACGAAGACCGCCTTGTCGGTCTCGGCCGACAACGCCGCCTTCGAGACCCTGGCCCGGGCGCTGTCTTCGATCATCGCCAATCCCGGCGACACCAGCGTGCTGTCCTCGGCCGTCGACCTGGTCGGCGAGTCGATCACCGACCTGGGCGGCGTGCAGGAAACGCTGGGCGTTCAGGCCGCTTCGCTGTCCAGCCTGGTCGAGCGCAACACCACCAAGATCGACACCCTCGACAGCCTGGCCTCGGAGCTGAAGGACGCCGACCTGTCCCAGGCGGCGGTGCTGGTGGTGCAGTACCAGACCCAGCTGGAGGCGCTGTACTCGACCATCAGCTCGCTCTCGTCGGTGAGCCTGCTCAAGTACCTGTGACGCTTTCGAGGATTGGCGGCCCGAAACGCCAGATATCCGCGCCCGACCAGTGGGCAACAAGCCAGACACGCCTGCGCCACCCCGCCCCGGTAGGCCTTCGACGGTTCTCGTGAAGGTCTCTCTATGCTGCGTAAGCTCCTCGTCGCCACGGCCGCCGCCGCTCCCTTGCTCGCCTGCGCCGGCGCCGCCCTCGCGGAGGTGGAGGTCACCAGCAGCTCGCGCACGACCGCCATCACCACGGCCGCGCCCAACGGCGGCTCGGCGGACGACGTCAAGATCACCGCCGACGGGGTGATCACCCTCAGCGTCACCGGCCCCCTGGTCACGCTCAACAGCGACAACACGGTCACCAACAACGGCGGCCTGGCTAGCGTGGACCAGAACGACTCGGTCGGCATCCTGGTGCTTGGCGGCCACAAGGGCACGGTGCTCAACAGCGGCTCGATCAGCCTGACCGAGGACTACGACTACGACGACACCGACGACGACGGCGACAACGACACGCCCTATGCGATCGGGACCAACCGCTACGGCATCCGCGTCACCGGTCCGGAGACCTTCACGGGCGACATCACCAGCGACTCTTCGGGCACGATCTATATCGAGGGCGTCAATTCGGCGGGCGTCACCCTGGAGACCAGCCTGGTCGGCAACCTGACCAATTCGGGCACGATCACGGTCATCGGCGACCAAGGCTACGGCATCCATGTCGCCAACAGCGTGACGGGCAAGGTCACCGTCGAGGGCTCGGTGGCGGTGACGGGCGAGGGTTCGACCGGCGTGGCCATCGACGCCAATGTCGACGGCGCCTTCGTGGTCCAGGGCACGGTCTCGGCGCTGGGCTATCGCTACACCAGCCGCATCACCGATCCGGATGATCGCGCCCTGCTGGACGCCGACGACAAGCTGGAGAGCGGTTCGGCGGTGCGGGTGACGGCCAATGTCACGGGCGGGATCCTGCTGGACGCGCCGCCCACCGACACCAATGACGACACCAGCGACGACGAGGACGGCGACGGCGTCACCGACAGCAGTGAGAGCACGGCCTCGGTCACCGTCTATGGAGGCTCGCCGGCCCTGAAGATCGGCTCGGACGCCAACACCGTCACCATCGGCGCGGTGGGCGCGGGCGACGACGCCTATGGCCTGATCATCAAGGGCTCGGTCGGCGCCTACGGCTCGCTGGACAATGTCGAGACCTCGGCCGTGCAGATCGGCGGCGACGCCGGCTATTCGACCCTGATCACCGGCGGGATCCGCAATGCCGGCGCGTTGTCGAGCACCGCCTACGAGGCCCAGACCACGGCCCTGCGCCTGAAGTCCGGCGCGATCGCCGACACCCTGTGGAACAGCGGCTCGATCTCCGGCTACAGCATTTCCGAAGGCGACTATTCGGCCCGTGGCGTGGTCATCGACGAAGGCGCGTCGATGACCAGCATCCTCAACACCGGCTCGATCACCGCCACGGTCGCCGGCGAGAAGGGCACGTCGTATGCGATCCTCGACAACGCCGGCACGCTGACCAGCATCACCAACAACGGCTCGATCGCCGCCTATGTCACCGCTACGGACGACGACTACGACACCGACGACGACAACACCGACGCCACCGACGAGACGGTGACGGGCAAGGCCATCGCCATCGACGTCAGCAAGAACACCACCGGCGTGACCGTGGTGCAGTCGGGCATCAACGACGGCGACGACAATGACGACGGGGTCGCCGACACCGACACCGACGGCGACGGCGTGGACGACGCCGACGAGTCGCTGATCGTCGGCCAGGTGCTGTTCGGCTCGGGCGACGACACCCTGAAGATCCTGAACGGCGCGGTCGTGGGCGACATCTCGTTCGGCGACGGGGCCGACACCTTCGTGATCGACGGCGGCGCCTCGGTGCTGACCAAGCTCACCGACAGCGACGGCAAGCTGGACGTCACGGTGGCCTCGGGCACGCTGGGCCTGACCAACACCACCGACATCAAGGCTACCAGCCTGACCCTGGGCGCGACCAGCAAGCTGATCTTCAGCGTCGATCCGGCCGCCGACACCGCCACCCGCTTCGTGGTCGACACCGCCAACATCGCCACCGGCGCGAACCTGGGCCTGGTGCTCAACAACCTGCTGACCAACGCCACGACCTACGAGGTGATCAAGGCCGGGACCCTGACGGCGGGGGCGATCAGCCAGGACCTGCTGGGCGACGCGCCATTCCTCTATGTCGCCAACGCCTATCAGGGCGGCAACAGCGTCTATGTCGACGTGCGTCGCCGCACGGCGGCCGAGGCCGGCATGACCGTCTCGCAGAGCGCGGCCTATGACGCGATCTTCGCCGCGCTCAGCCAGGACAGCGACATCGCCAGCGCCTTCCTGGCCCAGAACAGCAAGGACGGCTTCTACAACCTCTACAACCAGATGCTGCCCAGCCAGGGCGAGGGGATGTTCGCCGCGCTGCAGTCGGTGAACCAGCAGATCTCGGCGGCCACCGCCATCCGACCGGACCTGGAGGACCGCTACGGGCCCGACAGCGTCTGGGTGCAGCAGATCAACACGCTGGTGCACCGCGAGGATGGCGAGACTCTCGGCTCGGACACCCAGGCCCTGGGCTTCGTAGCCGGCTATGAGGCGATGGGCGACGCGGGCGGCGCGCTGGGCCTGACCCTGGCCGTGGTCAGCATCGAGGAGCACGACACCTTCGCCAAGGTCGGCGAGGAGACGACGGCGTCGTTCGTGCAGGGCGGGGCCTACTGGCGGCGGGCCATCGGCGGCTGGCGGGTGAACCTGGGCGGCGGGGCCGGCTATGGCTGGCTGACCGGCGACCGCAGCTTCATCAGCGAGGACACCGACAGCGACGGGACGGCCGACGTCATCGTCACCAACACCGCCCACTGGAACGGCGTCACCGCCAACGCCTTCGCCGGCGTCTCCTACGAGCAGAAGTTCGGGCGCTTCTTCGCCCGGCCCGAGGCCCGGCTGGACTATGTCTATTTCGGCGAAGGCAAGCGGGTGGAGACCGGCGGCGGCGACGGCTTCGACCTGACGGTCCAGTCGCGCGACTTCACCAATCTCAGCGGCGACGCGGGCCTGGTGTTCGGCGCCCAGTTCGGCAAGGAGGTCTGGTGGCGTCCCGAGGTGCGGGTCGGCTATCGCCAGACCCTGGCCGGCCAGATCGGCGACACGGTCGCCAGCTTCCGCAATGGCACGCCCTTCACGATGTCGGCCCTGAACGACAAGCAGGGCGCGGTGACCCTGGGCTTCGCGGTGCGGGCCGGCACCTCGATGTCGTACCTGGCGCTGGAAGGCGGGGCCGAGGCGGCCAAGAAGCAGACCAAGTACAATATGCGCCTGTCGGGCCGGGCGATGTTCTAGGCGTCGGGGACGGTGGCGGCGAGAACCTCGTTCTGGCCGCCACATTCCGGCCTCGGTTTCAAGCGTGTTTCATTACAAACCGGTTAGAAATGAAATTCCGGCGCCAAGCGTGACTGATATCCAGAAGATGTCCCAGGTATCAGAAGTATTTCCACCGTGCGCCAACGAATTCTTCTTCTCGATTCAGACCAAGACGCTCGCTCTTCGTTGAGCGATCTGCTGTCCAAGCACGAATACGAAGTCGTCGTGGCGTCCTCTGGGCGTCAGATGGATCGAATACTCAGCGAGATCGAGGTCGACGTCGTCGTGCTCGATATCATGCTGCCGGACGAGGGCGGCCTCTCGGTCTGCGGACGCCTGCGCAACCGCGCGCCGTCCCCGGGCGTGGTGGTGGTCAGCGCCTTCGCCGAGGAAAGCGACATCGTCGTGGGCCTGGAGATCGGCGCCGACGACTATGTGGCCAAGCCCTATCGCCCGCGCGAACTGCTGGCCCGCATCCGCTCGGTCATGCGCCGTCGCCGCGAATGCGGCCGGGTCGGGCAGGACGACGACCGCTCGACGGTCTATCGCTTCAACGGCTGGCGGCTCAGCGTCGCCACCCACCAGCTGTTCGACCCCTACGGCGGCGTGGTCGATCTATCGTCGGCCGAGTTCATGCTGCTGTGGACCCTGGTCTCCAAGCCCCAGCAGATTCTGACCCGCGCCCAGCTGATGCAGGGGCCGCGCGGCGGGGAGGCGAGGGCAGGTTCGCAGCAGATCAACGTCACCATGAGCCGGCTGCGGTCCAAGCTCAGTCACGTCGAAGGCGGCCCCCAACTGATTCGCACGGTGCGCTACGAGGGCTATCTGTTCGCCGCGACGGTCGAAAGAGTGTCGGCTGACTGACCCTGAAGGGGCGGTCTTGGTTACCGTCCCCGAATCAGCAAATGCGACAAAATGTAGCCATCGACGATTTTTGGCTCTGTTTCCGATCTGAAACGGCGTTCGCACCTGTGGCCGAAATATGTCCTTTCAAGGACAGATGGCCAACACGACTTGCTGTCTGAAGCCCTTATATTCAAGGCTTTTTAAGCAAACCCAACCTCGATTTCACTCTTCTCGCAGGGCCCGCGATCCGTCGTGGCGTCCTGCGTCCGTGTGCCTCGTTGAAACCTCTTGGAAAGAAAATATGGTTACCGAAATGCTCGCCTTAATAGGTCAGTAGTGAACGCTCGCGTAATCGGGGCGTGGTGATTCATTTTGAGTTCAGAGTTGCGCGGCCCCGCGCGAACCCTAGGCCAGGACAGCTGAATGTCGATCTCGAGCCTTTCCGCCGCTCAAATCTCGGCGCTTCCCGCTAGCGCGATCCAAGCGCTCAGCACGACCGAGATTCAGTCGCTCAGCACGACACAGATCGGAGCGATCAACACCTCGGGCATCGAGGTCCTGGCGGATACTCAGGTCGCTGCGCTATCGGCGACCCAGATCAAGGCTCTGGCCACAACCCAGATCCCGAAGTTCTCGCCTAACGTCGTCTTCGACGTCAGCCAGCTGACCACCCTGAGCGGGCAACAGGTCGCGGCCCTGACCTCGACCCAGCTGGCGGCGCTCGACACCTCCCACATCGCCGTCCTCAGCGCGACGCAGGTCAGCGTCCTGTCGGCGACCAACTTCTCGGGCCTGGTCGACACCCAGATCGGCGCGCTGTCGGCCACCCAGATCAAGGGCATCACCGCCAGCCAGATCAAGGGCCTGACCACCACCGACATCGGCGAGCTCGCCGACACCCAGGTGGCCGCGCTGTCGGTCGCTCAACTGGCCTCGTTCTCGGCCGGCCAGATCTCGAGCCTGAACGTGACTCAGGTCGCGCAGCTGTCGACCACCCAGGTCGCCAGCCTCAGCGCCACGCAACTGAAGGGCCTGACCGCCACCGACATCGGCGAGATGTCGACTACGCAGGTCAAGGCGCTGTCGGCCGCCCAGATCGGCGCGCTGACCACCACCGGCGTCTCGGCCCTGGCCGACACCCAGGTCGCCGCCCTCAGCACCACCCAGGTGCGCGGCCTGACCGCCGACCAGGTGAAGAACCTGACGACGACGGACGTCGGCAAGCTGCTGAACACCCAGGTCAACGCCCTGACCACGGCGCAGCTGACCGCCCTGACCGCGACCAATGTTTCGGCCCTCGACAGCACCCAGACCGCCGCCCTCGACGCGACACAGGTCAAGAGCCTGACGACGACCCAGATCAAGGGTCTGACGACCACCGACATCGGCGAACTGTCGTCGACCCAGGTCGGCGCCCTGACGACGGCGCAATTCGCCGCGCTGGACACCAGCAACCTGCAGACCCTGACGACCACGCAAGTCGGCGCCCTCAGCGCCTCGCAGGTCGGCGCGCTGTCCGCGACCAATTTCTCGGCCCTGCTCGATACGCAGGTCGCCGCCCTCAACGGCACGCAGATCAAGGGTCTGACGACCTCGCAACTGGCCGCCCTGACCACCACGGACGTCGGCGAACTGCTGGACACGCAAGTGGCGGCCCTGACGACCGCCCAGGTCTCGGCCCTGAGCGCCGCCAGCGTCTCGGCCCTGAGCCAGACCCAGACCGCGGCCCTGGCCGACACCCAGATCAAGGCCCTGACCCCGACCCAGCTGAAGGGTCTGACGACCACCGACATGGGCGAGCTGTCCTCGACCCAGGTCGGCGCCCTGACCGCGACCCAGCTGAGCAACCTGTCGGCGGCCAACGTCTCGGCCCTCGACCAGACCCAGACTGCGGCGCTCAGCGCCACCCAGATCAAGGGCCTGACCGCGACGCAACTGAAGGGTCTGACGACCACCGACCTTGGTGAGCTGTCGACGACCCAGATCGGCGCCCTGACCGGCGACCAGCTGAAGGCCCTGGCGGACACCGCCATCTCGGCCCTGGACGCCACCCAGGTCGGCGCCCTGAGCAACACCCAGGTCCAGGCGCTGTCGACGACCCAGCTGAAGGGCCTGTCGACCACCGACATCACCGAGCTGTCGTCGACCCAGGTCGGCGCGCTCAGCGCCGCCCAGGTCGGCGCGCTGTCCTCGACCAACCTGCAGCAGCTGTCGACCACCCAGATCGGCGGCATCACCGCCACGCAGATCGGCAGCCTGACGGCCACCAACATCACCCTGCTGGCCGACACCCAGTTCGCGGCTCTGTCGACGACCCAGGTCAAGGGTCTGACGAACGCCCAGCTGGGCGCCCTGACCTCCACCAACATCGGCTATCTGGCCGACACCCAGGTCGGCGCCCTCAGCGCCACGCAGATCGGCGCGCTCAGCGCGACGGGCGTCTCGGCCCTGGACAGCACCCAGACCGCCATCCTGAACGCCACGCAAATCAAGGGCTTGACCGCCACGCAGCTGAAGTCGCTGACCAGCACCGACATCGGTGAGCTGGACTCGACCCAGGTGCAGGCCCTGACCGCCACCCAGATCGGCGCCCTGTCGACCACGGGCGTCTCGGCCCTCGACCAGACCCAGACCGCGGCGCTGAACGCGACGCAGATCAAGGGTCTGACCGCCACCCAACTGTCGGCCCTGACCACCACGGACGTCGGCGAGCTGTCCGAAACCCAGGTGCAGGCCCTGACCGTGGCCCAGCTGGGCTCGCTGTCGGCGACCAACATCTCGGCCCTGAACGAAACCCAGACCCAGGCGCTGTCGACGACCCAGATCAAGGGCCTGTCGACCACCCAGCTGAAGGGCCTGACCACCACCGACATCGGCGAACTGACCGCCAACCAGATCGGCGCCCTGACGACCTCGCAGACCACGGCGCTGGGCGTCACCAACCTGCAGGCCCTGACGACGACCCAGGTCGGCGCGATGTCGGCCGCGCAGATCGGCGCGCTGTCCTCGACCGCCTTCTCGGCCCTGGTCGACACCCAGATCGCGGCGCTGAACGCCACGCAGATCAAGGGTTTGACGACCTCGCAACTGTCGGCGCTGACCACCACCGACATCGGTGAGCTGCTCGACACCCAGGTGGCGGCCCTGACGACCGCCCAGGTCTCGGCGCTGAGCGCCACCGGCGTCTCGGCCCTGAGCCAGACCCAGACGGCGGCCCTGGTCGACACCCAGATCAAGGCCCTGACGGCCACCCAACTGAAGGGTCTGACGACCACCGACATCGGCGAGATGTCGGCGACCCAGGTCGGCTTCATGACGGCGACGCAGCTGGGCAGCCTGTCGGCCGCCAACGTCTCGGCGCTGGACCAGACCCAGGTCGCGGCGCTGAACGCCACGCAGATCAAGGGCCTGACGGCCACCCAGCTGAAGGGTCTGACGACCACCGACATCGGTGAGCTGTCGACCACCCAGGTCGGCGCCCTGACCGGCGACCAGCTGAAGGCCCTGGCCGACACCGCCATCTCGGCCCTCGACCAGACCCAGGTCGGAGCCCTGAGCACGACCCAGGTCCAAGCCCTGTCGACGACCCAGCTGAAGGGTCTGACGACCACCGACATCACCGAACTGTCCGCGACCCAGGTCGGCGCGCTCGCCGCGGCCCAGGTCAGCGCCCTGACGGTCACCAACCTGCAGCAGCTGTCGACCACCCAGATCGGCGGCATGACGGCGACCCAGATCGGCTCGCTGACCTCGACCAACGTCACCCTGCTGGCCGACACCCAGTTCGCGGCCCTGTCGACCACCCAGGTCAAGGGCCTGACGACCGCCCAGCTGGGCGCCCTGACCACCACCAACGTCGGCTACCTGGCCGACACCCAGGTCGGCGCCTTGAGCGCCGCCCAGGTCGGCGCCCTGAGCGCCAGCGGCTTCTCGTCGCTGAACACCACCCAGGTCGCGATCCTGTCGACCACGCAGATCGGCGGCCTCACCGCCACGCAGCTGAAGGCCCTGACCACCACCGACGTCGGTGAGCTGTCGACCACCCAGGTCGGCGCCCTGAGCGCCGCCCAGGTGACCAACCTGTCGGCCGCCAGTGTCTCCGCCCTCGACGGCACCCAGGCCGCGGCCCTGACGACCACCCAGATCAAGGCCCTGACGGCCACGCAACTGGGCGGCCTGAACGCCACCGACATCGGCGAACTGTCCGAGACCCAGGTCGGCGCGCTCTCGACGGCCCAGCTGACCTCGCTGTCGGCGACCAACATCTCGGCCCTGAGCCAGACCCAGGTCGCGGCCCTGACCCCGACCCAGATCAAGGGTCTGACGACGACCCAGATCAAGGGCCTGTCGACCACGGACATCGGCGAGCTTTCGGCGACGCAGGTCGGCGCCCTGACGACGGTCCAGGTGCAAGCCCTCGACACCGCCAACCTGCAGGCTCTGAGCGAAACCCAGGTCGGCGCCCTGTCGGCGGCCCAGATCGGCTCACTGACGGCGACCAACTTCTCGGCCCTGGCCGACACCCAGGTCGCGGCGCTGAACGCCACGCAGATCAAGGGTCTGACGACCTCGCAACTGGCCGGTCTGACGACCACCGACATCGGTGAGCTGCTCGACACGCAGGTGGCGGCCCTGACGACCGCCCAGGTCTCGGCCCTGAGCGCCGCCGGCGTCTCGGCGCTGAGCCAGACCCAGACCGCAGCCCTGGCCGACACCCAGATCAAGGCTTTGACGGCCACCCAGCTGAAGGGGCTGACGACCACCGACATGGGCGAGCTGTCCTCGACCCAGGTCGGCGCCCTGACCGCGACCCAGCTGAGCAACCTGTCGGCGGCCAATGTCTCGGCCCTCGACCAGACCCAGACGGCGGCGCTGAGCGCCACCCAGATCAAGGGTCTGACGGCGACGCAACTGAAGGGTCTGACGACCACCGACCTTGGTGAGCTGTCGACGACCCAGATCGGCGCCCTGACCGGCGATCAGCTGAAGGCCCTGGCGGACACCGCCATCTCGGCCCTGGACGCCACCCAGGTCGGCGCCCTGAGCAACACCCAGGTCCAGGCGCTGTCGACGACCCAGCTGAAGGGCCTGTCGACCACCGACATCACCGAGCTGTCGTCGACCCAGGTCGGCGCGCTGGCGGCGGCGCAGGTGGCGGCCCTGACGGTCACCAACCTGCAGCAACTCTCGACCACCCAGATCGGCGGCCTCTCGGCGAGCCAGATCGGCAGCCTGGCCTCGACCAGCATCTCGCAGCTGGCCGACACCCAGTTCGCCGCCCTGTCGACGACCCAGGTGAAGGGCCTGACCACCGGCCAGCTGTCGAACCTGACGGCGACCAATGTCGGCTACCTGGCCAGCACCCAGGTCGGCGCCCTCAGCGCCGCCCAGATCGGCGCCCTGAGCTCGACCGGCGTCTCGGCCCTGGTCGACACCCAGATCGCAGCGCTCGACGCCACCCAGATCAAGGGCCTGACCGCCACGCAGCTGAAGGGTCTGACCGCCACCGACATCGGTGAGCTGGCCGACACCCAGGTGCAGGCCATGACCGTGGCCCAGCTCAGCTCGCTGAGCGCGGCCAACGTCTCGGCCCTGAGCAGCACCCAGATCGCGACGCTGAACCCCACGCAGATCAAGGGTCTGACGGCGACGCAGCTGAAGGGTCTGACGACCACCGACATCGGTGAGCTGTCGACCACCCAGGTCGGCGCGCTGACGGCGGATCAGCTGAAGGCTCTGGCGGACACCGCCATCTCGGCCCTGGACGCCACCCAGGTCGGCGCCCTGAGCAACACCCAGGTCCAGGCGCTGTCGACGACCCAGATCAAGGGCCTCTCGACCACCGACATCACCGAGCTGTCGTCGACCCAGGTCGGCGCTCTGGCGGCGGCGCAAGTGGCGGCCCTGACGGTCACCAACCTCCAGCAGCTGTCGACCACGCAGATCGGCGGCATCACCGCCACGCAGATCGGCAGCCTGACGGCCACCAACGTCACCCTGCTGGCTGACACCCAGTTCGCCGCGCTCAGCACCACCCAGGTGAAGGGCCTGACGACCTCGCAACTGGCGGCCCTGACCACGACCAATGTCGGCTACCTGGCCAGCACCCAGGTCGGCGCCCTCAGCGCCGCCCAGGTCGGCGCCCTGAGCGCCACCGGCTTCTCGGCCCTGGTCGACACCCAGGTCGCGGCGCTGACCACCACCCAGATCGGCGGCCTGACCGCCACGCAGCTGAAGGCCCTGACCACCACCGACATCGGTGAGCTGGCCGGCACGCAGGTCGGCGCCCTGTCGGTCGCCCAACTGCCCAACCTGTCGGCCACCAACGTCTCGGCCCTGGACACCACCCAGGTCGCGACCCTGACGCCGACCCAGATCAAGGTCCTGACGGCCACCCAACTGGGCGGCCTGAACGCGACGGACATCGGCGAACTGTCGGAAACCCAGGTGGGGGCGCTCTCGGTCGCCCAGCTGGGCGCTCTGTCGGCGACCAACGTCTCGGCCCTGAGCAGCACCCAGATCGCGGTCCTGACGCCGACCCAGATCAAGGGTCTGTCGACGACCCAGATCAAGGGCCTGACGACCACCGACATCGGCGAGCTGTCCTCGACCCAGGTCGGCGCCCTGACGACGGCGCAGTTCGCGGCGCTCGACACGGCCAACCTGCAAGCCCTGACGACGACCCAGGTCGGCGCGGTCAGCGCCTCGCAGATCGGCGCGCTGACGGCGACCAACTTCTCGGCCCTGGCCGACACTCAGGTCGCGGCGCTGAACCAGACCCAGATCAAGGGCCTGACGGCTCCGCAACTGGCCGGTCTGACCACGACGGACATCGGCGAACTGGCCGACACCCAGCTGCAGGCCCTGACGCCGACCCAGCTGACCAGCCTGACGGCGGCCAATGTCTCGGCCCTGAACCAGACCCAGACGGCGGCGCTGAGCACGACCCAGATCAAGGGTCTGACGGCGACGCAGCTGAAGGGCCTGACGGTCACCGACATCGGCGAGCTGTCCTCGACCCAGGTCGGCGCCCTGACGCCGGATCAGCTGAAGGCCTTCGCGGACACCGCCATCTCTGCGATGGACAGCACCCAGATCGGCGCACTGAGCAACACCCAGGTGCAGGCGCTGTCGACGACCCAGCTGAAGGGTCTGTCGATCACCGACGTGGGCGAGCTGTCCTCGACCCAGATCGGCGCGCTGAGCACCGCCCAGATCGGCGCCTTCACGTCGACCAACCTGCAGCAGTTGTCGACCACCCAGATCGGCGGCCTGACGGCGACCCAGGTGGGCAGCCTCTCCGCCACCAACCTGACCCTGCTGGCCGACACGCAGTTCGCGGCGCTGTCGACCACCCAGGTCAAGGGCCTGACGGCGACCCAGCTGGGCGCGCTGACGACCGCCAACATCGGCGACCTCGCGGCGACCCAGGTCGGCGCGCTGTCGGCGGCCCAGCTCGGCGCCCTGAGCGCCACCGGGGTTTCGGCCCTGGTCGACACTCAGATCGCGGTCCTGGCCGGCACCCAGATCAACGGCCTGACCGCCACGCAGCTGAAGGGCCTGACGACCACCGATATCGGTGAGCTGTCGGCGACCCAGGTCGGCGCGCTGACGGCGACCCAGATCGGCGGCCTGGCTCCGGCCGGCGTCTCGGCCATGGTCAGCACCCAGCTGGCCGCGCTGAACGCCACGCAGATCAAGGGTCTGACGAACACCCAGGTGGCTGGTCTGTCGACCACCAACATCGGCGACCTCGCCGACACCCAGGTGGCCGCCCTGACCATTCTGCAGCTGGCTGCGCTGAGCGCGACCAACGTCTCGGCCCTGAATGAGACCCAGGTCGCGAGCCTCAACACCACCCAGGTCAAGAGCCTGACCACGACCCAGCTGAAGGGGCTGACGACGACCGACATCGGTGAGCTGTCGGCGACCCAGGTCAACGCGCTGAACACCTCGCAGCTGACGGCCTTCGCGCCGACCGCCCTGCAGGCCTTGTCGACGACCCAGGTCGCCGCCCTCTCGGCCACGCAGCTCGGCTCGCTGACGGCGACCAACTTCTCGGCCCTGGCCGATACGCAGGTCGCGGCGCTGAACGCCACCCAGATCAAGGGTCTGACGACCTCGCAACTGGCGGGCCTGTCGAGCACGGACATCGGCGAGCTGAACGCCACCCACGTGGGCGCGCTGACGACGACGCAGCTGGCCGCGGTGAGCGCGACCAACATCTCGGCGCTCAACGAGACCCAGACGGCGGCGCTCAGCACGACCCAGGTGAAGGGCCTGACGGCGACCCAGGTGAAGGGCCTGACGACCACGGATATCGGCGAGCTGTTCGACACCCAGGTGCAGGCGCTGACGACCAGCCAGGTCGCGGCCCTGTCGACCACGGTGATCGGCGGTCTCAGCGAGACCCAGGTCGGGTTCCTGCAAGGCACCCAGCTGGCCAGCCTGACGACGACCCAGCTGGATCAACTGACGACGACCAATATCTCGGCCCTGACCACGACCCAGGCCAACGCCCTGACGTCGACCCAGGTGCAGAGCCTGTCGAACGACCAGATCGTCGCCTACCTCGGCGCCTCGTAAGAGACGCCGATCGCCGGCGCCGTCGGGTTTCATCCCGCGGCGCCGGCGTCGAGGCCCTGATCGGCCGGCGATTTATTAGCCCTGTCCAACGTGCGAACATCGTGCGGAGCGAGTCGGCCCTGGTCCGCCTCGACCCACGCGCTTGAGAAGAACATGGCCGATAATGAAGTTCTCGCCGTCTTCCGGAAGATCACGTCCGAGGGACTGTCGCTCAACGACCTGATCAACACCGTCGGCCAGCTCGCCGCGACGGGTCAGGCCGAGGCGGCCGAGCAGGTCTACAAGGTCTGGATCCAGTTCAATCCCGAGCATCCGCAGCTCTTCATCGCCTTGTTCAACTGCGCGGTGCTGCAGTCGTCGCTGAGCGGCCCGGCCGACGCCATGGCCAGCCTGGAGCGGGCGATCACGCTCAATCCCGACTTCCTGCCGGCCTATATCAACCTGGGCGGACTGCAGGAGCGCGCCGGCAATCTCGAGCTGGCCGTCAACACCTGGAACGAGGCCGCCACCCGCGCCCAGGCGGTGACGGGCTCGAACGCGGGCTATGTCTTCGCGGCCTACAAGCAGATCGCCCGGGCCTTGCTGGAAGGCGGGCAGGGCGGCCGCGCGGAAAGCGCCCTGTGGCGCTGCGTGGACCTGGATCCCAGCCAGATGGACACCGTCGGCCAGCTGGTCGCCGGACGGATGGGGCAGGGCAAGTGGCCGGCGCTGCAGCCCTGGGAGCGCGCCGATCGCCGCACCCTGATGCTGGGCCTAAATCCGCTGTCGGCGGCGGCCTATACCGACGATCCGTTCCTGCAACTGGGCGTCGCCGCGCGCTTCATCGAGCGCGAGGGCCAAGCCCCGGCCGAGGCCATCGTCGCCGAACGCCGCGACGCGCCGATCGACCTGACCGGCCGTCGCCTGCGCGTGGGCTACATCTCGTCGGATCTGCGCGACCACGCGGTCGGCTATCTGATGGCCGAGCTGTTCGAGCTGCACGACCGCGAGCGGGTCGAGGTGTTCGCCTATTATTGCGGTCCCGCCGCCAACGACGCCCTCAACGCCCGCACCCGCGCGGCCGTCGAGCACTATGCCGACATCCGCGAGATGAGCGACGACGCGGCCGCGCGTCTGATCGCCAACGACCAGATCGACATCCTGGTCGACGTCAACGGCCACACGCGCGACTCCCGCACGGGCGTGTTCGCGCGCCGGCCGGCGCCGGTGCTGGTCAACTGGCTGGGCTATCCGGGCACCATGGGCAGCCCCTACCATCACTATGTGATCGGCGACCCGTGGATCATCCCGGAGGATTTCGAGCTCTACTACTCCGAGGCGGTCAAGCGCATCCCCTGCTACCAGCCCAACGACCGCAAGCGGCGGGTGGCCGACGCGCGGCCGACGCGGGCCGAGGCGGGGTTGCCTGAGGACGCCTTCGTGTTCTGCTGCTTCAACGGCGTGCAGAAGTTCACGCCCTCGACCTTCGACCGCTGGATGGAGATCCTCAAGCGGACCCCCGGCAGCGTTCTGTGGCTGCTGGAGGCCAGCGCCGAGATCAACGATCGCCTGCGCGAGCAGGCCGAGCTGCGCGGCGTGGCCCGCGACCGCCTGGTGTTCGCGCCCAAGCAGCCCAACCCGACCCACATGGCCCGTTATCCGCTGGCCGACCTGTTCCTCGACACCGCGCCCTACGGCGCCCACACCACGGCGTCCGACGCGCTGTGGATGGCGGTGCCGGTCCTGACCCTGTCGGGCCGCAGCTTCGCCTCACGGGTCTGCGGCAGCCTGGTGCGTTCGGCCGGCCTGCCCGAGCTGGTCTGCGAGGCGGCCTCGGACTATGTCGAGCGCGCCGTGGCGCTGGGCGCGGACCGCGCGGCCGCCCGGGCGCTGAGCGACCGCCTGGAGGCCAACCGCGCCACCTGCGTGCTGTTCGACATGGACCTGCTGGTCCGCAGCGTCGAGGACCTCTATTTCGAGATGGCCGCCGAGCATCAGGCCGGCCAGCGGCCCAAGCCCAACGTCGCCAATCTCGAGGCCTATCTCGACATCGGCATCGCCCTGGATCGCGACGATCGCGAGATGCAGGTCGAGCCCGATTTCGACGCCCTCTACAAGGGCGCCCTGACGCGACGCCACCTGGCCAAGCCGATGCGGCCGGACGACCGGTTCTGGACCGAGGACGACGTCGCGACGGCCGAGCGCCGGGACGCATGAGGACCCGCCGATGATCCGCCAGCGCATCGAGGCCCTGCGGCGCGAGGGGTACGCGCCTGGGACCCTGCTGGACATCGGCGCCCATGTCGGTGACTTCACCCGCGAGTTCGTAGCCGTGTTCCCGGCCTGCGCGCCGACCCTGATCGAGCCCAACCCGCATTGCCAGGACGACCTGGCGCGGCTGCCGTTCGAGCGGCACGCGGTGGCGGCCTCGAACGAGAGCGGCACGGCCGACCTCTATCTCAGCCGCCAGTGGCTGCAGTCGACGGGCAGCTCGCTCTATCGCGAGAACTCCGAATATTTCGACGACGACACCGCCTTCGTCCATCCGGTGTCCAAGGTCCGCATCGACGACCTGTTCGCGGGCCGGCGCTTCGACTTCGTCAAGATCGACACCCAGGGCTCGGAGGTCGACGTGCTGGTCGGCGGCCGCGAGGTTCTGTCCAAGGCCGACTACATCCTGATCGAGGTGTCGCTGGTCGACTACAACATCGGCGGGGCCACGCCCGAGGCGGTGTTCGAGCAGATGGCGGCGATGGGCTTCAAGTGCGCCGACATCGTCGAGTTCAACCGCATGCCGCAGATCCGCGACAACGCGTTGCTGCAGATCGACGTCCTGTTCGAGCGCGTCGACCGGCCACGGAACCAGTCGACGACCGCCGGCGCGCGTCAGGCCGACGTCCTGGGCCTGGCCCAGCGGCTGCGCGAGCAGGGGCGGCACGACGACGCCCTGATCCTGTTCGAGCATCTGGCGGGCGAGGCGGGCGATCCCTACGAGGCCTGGGTCGGCGTCTCGCGCACCCACCTGGCCGCCGGCCGGGTGCTGGAGGCGCTGCGGGCGCTGGCCAAGGCCAAGGCGGTCGTCCCGGATGTCCTGACCATCTGGCCGCTGATCCAGGAACAGACGGCGCGCGGCTCGCAGGCCTTCAACTTCCATCTGCAGCGCAACGAGATCGACCAGGCCGAGCCCTATGTCTCGGCCATGGCCGAGCTGACGCCGGGCAATCCCCAGACCGTCGGGGCGGCCATGGCCTGCAACCAGGCCCTAGGCCGGACGGATGTGGCGCTGGAGTTCGCCCGCCGCCTGCTGGCGCTCAGCCCGGGCCATGCCGGGGCCATGGCGCTGCTGGCCGACGACGCGCGCGCTCGGGGCGACAAGGAGAGCGAGATCAAGCTGCGGGCCGCCCTGGCCGTTTCGCCGGACACCTCGATCCATCCGCTGGTGCGCCTGCGCGACTTCCACGAATCCATGAGCCTGCTGCTCTGCAGGCCGCTATCGGACGACGACATCAGCACGCTGGCCCACCTGGCGCGCGAGCTGCCCAAGGTCGATGTCGGCGACCTGGACAATGATCCGGAATGGGCGGGCTGGGTGGCGCACTACCAGGCGCTGCTGGGCTCGCTGGATATCGAGGCCATCGTCGCGCCGACCCCGTCCGCGCCCGACGACGGGCCGTCGCATTACCTGACCGCGACCGGCGAGAGCCTCGACGCGGCGGGCCTGAAGGCGCTGGCCGACCGGCTGGACGTCAAGACCGTGTTCTTCGCGGCCGCCGACGAGAAGTATGTCGAACTCTATGCGCGCTGGTACGCCCTGTCGGTGCTGCGCCACAGCGACGTGTCCAGCCTGGTGGTGATCCACGTGATCGGCGGGGCCGCGCGCCTGGCCGAGGCGGCCAAGGCGGTCGGGGTCCATGATGAGCGCCTGGTCTTCGTCGGCGACGACTTCGACGCCTCGGCGGTGACCACGCTCTGCTACGACGCCCCGCCCAAGGGCTTGATCGCCTTGCCTGTGGCCCATTTCCAGTCGGTGCGCTTCCAGCGGCTGGGCGGATTGCTGGACACGCTGGGCCGGCCGGTCTTCGTCTCCGACATCGACCTCCTGCTTCAGCGCGGGGTCAGCGACCTCCTGGAGCAGTGGACCGACGCCGACGTGGTGTTCAACGAGAACGGCAAGAACACCGCCGCAGGTTCGCGCATCACCGCCAACCTGCTGCTGGTCAATCCGACCCCAAGCACGGCGATCCTGCTGCGCTGGCTAAGGGCCTATCTGGACGACCGCCTGAGCCGCCCGATCGTCACCCGCTGGATCGACCAGGTGGCGCTGCTGCTGGGCCGGCATCACCTGACCCGGCACGCGCCCGAGGTCAGGCTGGGATGTTTCGACACCGCCAGTGACATCAACAACATCATGTTCGAGACCTACCAGGAGCACCCGTTCCGGTTTCTGTCGCTCTATCACGGCTTCGATACGTCGAGCCTGGAGAACGACCCGCGCGTGCTGGGACCGTCCGCCTGATTGGTTGATTGATACTACAAATGTGCCCATAAGAGCCGCGCGCCGATCCTGGCGGCTATGGAGCACGAGCATGATCCGTCCCCTGGGCGTGGGCCTTCTGGCCTCGGCGATGCTGCTCAACACGCCCGCCCGGGCGGCCCAGCCGCCGTCCTATGTCGGCGTCGATATCTCCTACGCCAACGAGATGGACGACTGCGGCGCGGTCTATCGCGCGGGCGGCAAGACGGTCGAGCAGTACGCCTTCTTCAAGTCGGCGGGCGCGAACCTGGCGCGGATCCGCATCTGGAACGACCCGGACTGGACGTCCTATTCCAATCTCAAGGACGTCAAGAAGAGCATCGCCCGGGCCCGTGCGGCCGGCCTGCAGGTGCTGCTGGACTTCCACTATTCCGACGACTGGGCCGATGGCGACAAGCAGCTGGCCCCCAAGGCGTGGGCCAAGCTGTCGACAGAAGACCAGGCCAAGGCGCTCTACGCCTTCACCCACGACACCCTGGCCGAGCTCGAGCGCGAAGGCCTGACGCCAGACCTGGTGCAGGTCGGCAACGAGACCAACGGCGAGATCGTCTCCAGCCTGGAAAAGGCCAAGGACTCGATCCACTGGGATCGCAACGCCCTGCTGTTCAACGCCGGGATCAAGGCCGTCCGCGACTTCAGCGCGACGTCGAAAATCAAGCCCCGGATCATGCTGCATATCGCCCAGCCGGAGAACGTCGAGCCCTGGTTCGCGGCGGCGGAAAAGGCCGGCGTCACCGACTTCGACCTCATCGGCATCAGCTATTACAGCAAGTGGTCCAAGCGCTCGATGAGCCAGCTGGGCGAGACGATCAACCGCCTGCGCCACAGCTACAAGGCCGACGTCTTGGTGGTCGAGACGGCCTATCCGTTCACCAACGCCGGCGCCGACAGCTCGCCCAACCTGCTGGGCGAGGACTCGCTGATCGCCGGCTATCCGGCCACACCGGCGGGCCAGAAGAAGTACCTCACCGACCTGACCCAGCTGGTCTTCGCCAGCGGCGGCGTGGGCGTCGTCTATTGGGAGCCGTCCTGGGTCTCGACGAAGTGCAAGACCCGCTGGGGCGTGGGGTCCAACTGGGAGAACGCCGCCCTGTTCGACTTCAAGGGCCAGGCCCTGGAAGGCGTCGACTGGCTGAAGACGCCCTACGTCCATCCGGTCGATGTCGAGTTCCGGGTCCCGGCCGGCGCCGAGGCCGCACGGTTCATCGACGGCGACTTCCTGGGCGGGATCGGCGCGCGGGCCATGAGCCGCGAGGGCGCCTTCTGGATCTATCGCACGCGCCTGATGCCGGGCGCCAAGGTCACGGTCGGCACGGCGGTCACTGCCGAGGGCGTCGCCGACGCGACGGCCCTGCAGACCACGGTCGGGAAGGGAGCCACGGTGGTCCCGCTGGCGTCCGCGTCCTGACGCTTGTCAGATGTGATTGGTATGATAAATAGCACTTCCGGTCCGGCCAAGCCTGAACCGGGAGCGCCCGTCAGAGGCGCGACATCACATTCGGCGCGCCCTTCTTCGCCAGCGGGGACCGCGCCTCACTGATCCAGCGGGTGTCCGCGCTGGCCCTCTCACCATCGAAGCCACAAAGCAGCTGCGTCCAACGAGGCGCGGCGCAATCGCAATCGGGGGAATCCATGACTCGTCACGCCATCCTGCTCGCCGCCGCCAGCGGTCTCACCCTGGCCGCCGCGACCGGCGTCCACGCCCAGACCGCACCGCCCGCTCCGGAAACCGCTCAAGTCGAAGAAGTCGTCGTCACCGGCGTGCGCAAGAGCATGCGCGACGCCCTGGCCGTGAAGCAGGGCTCCGACAAGGTCGTCGAAGCCATCTCGGCCAAGGACATCGGCGTCCTGCCGGACGTCACCATCGCCGAATCCATCGCTCGCCTGCCGGGCGTCAACGCCACCCGCGACCGCGGCAACGACAGCCAGGCCGTCGTCCGCGGCCTGGGCGCGCGCCTGGTGCTGGGCACCATCAACAATCGCGAAGTCGCCTCCAGCGAGCCCGACCGCAACGTCCGCTGGGAGATCTATCCCTCGGAAGTCGTGTCCGGCGTCGAGGTCTACAAGTCGCAGTCGGCCGACTTGATCGCCGGCGGCGTGGCCGCCACCATCAACATCAACACGATCGCGCCGCTGGACTATCGTGGTCCCGAATTCGTGCTGCGCGCCGGCCCGGTGTTCTACGACGGCGGCAAGGACATCCCGAACTACAGCACCACCGGCTATCGCGCCTCGGGCTCGTGGGTTCACAAGCTCAACGACGATCTGGCCGTCGTCGTCGGTGTGACCGGCCAGCGCCAAAAGAACGGCTACGGCTCGTTCACGGGGTGGGGCTACAACGACTCCAACGCCCGTCCCCCGGCCGGCGCCAGCGACTACAGCAGCGACCTGAACCGCGACGGCAAGGTCGACTACACGCCGTGGGGCGCGCAGATGTCGGCCAGCCGCATCGACCAGAAGCGCACCGGCGTCTCGGGCGGCCTGCAGTACAAGCCCACCGACCATTTCGAACTGAAGGCCGACGCCCTTTATTCGAAGATCAAGATCACCGAGGTCCAGGACCAGACCGTCTGGGGCGCCAACAACTGGGGCAACTGGAACAAGGGCGACGGCACCAACACCGGCTGGAACGACGGCGACTATCACGCCGCCGGCGCGTCTTTCACGCTGATCAACAACGCCGTTGTGGCCGCCACCTTGCCCTACAGCTCGGTGCAGACGGTCCTGGCCAAGTACACCGAGGACAAGGACCTGTTCGCCGGCGGCCTGAACGGCAAGTGGACCGGCGACCAGTGGACCGTCACCGGCGACGTCTCCTATTCGAAGGCCAAGCGGACAAACACCTGGAAGGCCGTGCGCTTCGAGGCCTATCCGACCTGGACCAGCTTCGACTGGCGGGCCGGCAAGACGCCGACCATCACCACCAGCCAGGACAGTCTCGGCCTGTCGCAGACGGCCGATCTGGCCGGCTCGTACGACGGCCCCGAGCACCTGAACGACGAGCTGAAGGCCGCGGCCCTCGACTTCACCCGTGACTTCGGCGAGGGCGTCTTCAAGAGCCTGCAGTTCGGCGCGCGCCTTTCGGACCGCACCAAGGACCACAACAGCTACAGCTTCGCTCCGACCGCCACGGGCGCGACGGTTCCGGCCAGCCTGCTGACGGCCTACACGCTCAGCGACGGCGCCAATGTCCCGGCCATCCTGACCGGCGACATCGATAAGATCGCGGCCATCGCCTACGGCGCCAACGCCTTCGACGTCTCCAAGGCGACCGAGGAACTGGCCGAGCGCTGGTCGGTCAACGAGAAGGTCTATGAAGGCTATGGCAAGCTGAACTTCGCCGCCGACGGCTTCGCCGGCTCGTGGGTCAGCGGCAACATCGGCGCCCGTCTGGTCCACACCGAGACCAGCAGCGACGGCCAGCAGCAGAACACCGCCAGCGCCTTCACCCCGGTGACGGTCGACAACGAGTATACGGACTTCCTGCCCTCGGCGAACGCCAAGTTCGACTTCGGCGACGGCAAGGTCGTGCGCCTGGGCCTGGCCAAGGTCATCGCCCGTCCGCCGCTGGACGAGCTGCGCGCCAGCCGCACCCTGGCCAACTGGTCGCCCTGGACCGGCAGCGCCGGCAATCCCAAGCTGAAGCCTTTCGAGGCCACCCAGTTCGACGCCTCGGCCGAATACTACTTCCGTCCCGAAGCCCTTGTGGCCCTGTCGTACTACTACAAGGCCGTGGATTCCTACATCGGCTGGAAGCAGAGCCCGGCCACCTTCGGCGGCCAGACCTACACGGTCGCCAGCCCGGCCAACGGCGGCAGCGGTCACATCCAGGGCGCGGAGCTGACCTTCCAGACGCCGTTCTTCTTCCTGCCCGGTCCGCTCAGCAAGTTCGGTATCTATTCGAACTACGCCTATGTGCAGTCGAACCTGAAGGAGTTCTCGCCGGCCAATAACCCGCTCAGCATGACGGGCCTGGCCAAGAACACCGCCACGGTCGACCTGTGGTACGCCGCCGGTCCGCTGGAAGCCCGCCTGGGCTGGAAGTATCACAGCCCGATGACCGTGATTTACGGCTGGAGCGGCGCGGACCTGCAGACCCTGGAGAGCGAGAAGACCCTCGACTTCAGCTCGTCCTACCAGGTCAGCGACCACGTCGGCGTACGCTTCCAGGTCAACAACCTGACCAACGAGGCGCTGCGGATGTATCGCGACAACGATCCCAACCGGATCGGCCGCTACGACGTCTATGGCCGTCGCTTCCTGGCCGACGTGACCATCAAGTTCTAGGTCCGTCGTCTCCTCTTTCGCGCGCCGCCGCCCCGCCGAGCCGGGCGGCGGTCGTCGCGGACCCTTTGGGATTCATCACTCCTCCCCGATGATCCTGCGACTGGGGAGGAAGCTCCGCGCTTCCTCCCCATTTTTTTAGCGTGAGGTTCCCATGGTCGAACTCAGCCGCCGCCAAGCCCTGGCCGCCACCGCCGGGGCCGCCGCCCTGGCCGCCGCGTCTTCCGCCACGGCCGCCGCGCCGACAGCGCCTGCGTCGCCGGCCATCGATCTTGGCCCGCGCGAGCGCACGTCCCTGGACTTCGACTGGAAGTTCAAGTTGGGCCACGCCCAGGACCCGGCCCGCGACTTCGGCTTCGGGGCCAACCAGCGGACCTACGCCAAGTCCGGCGCCAGCGCACCGAACTGGTGGGTGGCCGCCGCGCCGCAGAAGGACTTCGACGATAGCGCCTGGGCGTCGGTGACCCTGCCGCACGACTGGGGCGTCGAGCTGCCGTTCGTGAACAACCCCGACTACGTCCCCACCGGCAAGCCGGACGAGGAAGACCTGCGCGCCGCCCATGGCTACAAGCCGCTGGGCCGCGAGTTCCCCGAGACCAGCGTCGGCTGGTACCGCAAGACCTTCGCCCTGCCGGCCGGCGACGCGGGCAAGCGGCTGTCGATCGAGTTCGACGGCGTGTTCCGCGACGCCCTGGTGATCTTCAACGGCTACATCCTGGAGCGCGCCGACAGCGGCTACACGCCGTTCCGCGTCGACATCACCGACCTGGCGGTGCTGGGCGGCGACAACATCCTGACCGTCCGCGTCGACGCCAGCCTGGGCGAGGGCTGGTTCTACGAAGGGGCGGGGATCTATCGCCATGTGTGGCTGGTCAAGACCGCCCCCGTCCACGTGCCGCGCTGGGGCGTCACCGTCCGCGCCAGCGTAGACGGCAAGCTGGAGATCGACACCGACCTGATCAACGAGGGCGACGCCGCGGCGGCCTTCGAGGTCTCGCACGCGGTGCTGGACGCCTCGGGCAAGCCGGTCCTGGCCGTGGCCCCCGCCGCCGGCCGTCTGCCGGCCTGGGAGCGCCAGGGCCTGTCGCAGACCGTTCAGCTGGCCAGCCCCGTCCTGTGGTCGCTGGAGACCCCGCATCTCTACACGCTGGTCACCGAGACCAGGGTCGGCGGCGCGGTGGTCGACCGCTTCGTCAGCCGCTTTGGCGTCCGATCGGTCCGCTTCGATCCGGATCTGGGCTTCTTCCTCAACGACAAGCCGGTGAAGCTGAAGGGGACCTGCAACCACCAGGACCATGCCGGCGTCGGCGCGGCGATCCCGGACGCGCTGCAGGTCTGGCGGCTGGAACAGCTGAAGAGCATGGGCTGCAACGCCTATCGCGCCTCGCACAATCCGCCGACGCCGGAACTGCTGGACGCCTGCGATCGCCTGGGCGTGCTGGTGATCGACGAGACCCGCCGGATGTCCAGCGACGCGACCTCGCTGGAAGAGCTGGAGATCCTGGTGCGGCGCGACCGCAACCATCCCAGCATCATCCTGTGGTCGATCGGCAACGAGGAGCCGCAGCAGGGCACGGCGCGGGGGCTGAAGGTCGCCAGGACCCTGAAGCGCCTGGTCAACCGCCTCGACCCCACCCGTCAGGTGGTGGCGGCGATGGACTCGGGCTTTGGCGAAGGCATCACCGAGGCGCTGGACGTCATCGGCTTCAACTATCGCCACGAGAAGATGGACGACTTCCACGCCCGCTTCCCGAAGCTGCCGATCATCGGCACCGAGAGCGCCAGCACCGTGGCCACGCGTGGCGAATATGCTCGCGACGACGCCAAGTCTTACGTCCCGGCCTACGACACCGAACACCCGTGGTGGGCGACGACCGCCGAGAAGTGGTGGAGCCACGCGGCCGACCGGCCCTGGATGGGCGGCGGCTTCATCTGGACGGGCTTCGACTATCGCGGCGAGCCGACGCCCTTCAACCGCTGGCCCAGCATCAGCTCGCACTTCGGCGCGCTGGATACCTGCGGCTTCCCGAAGGACAACTACTTCTACTACCGCGCCTGGTGGCGGCCCGAGCCGCTGCTGCACCTGCTGCCGCACTGGAACTGGGAAGGCCAGGGCCAGCCGATCGCGGTGTGGGCGCACAGCAATTGCGACAAGGTCGAGCTGTTCCTGAACGGCAAGAGTCAGGGCGTCCGCGAGGTGGTCCGAAATCATCACGTCGAGTGGTCCGTGCCCTATGCGCCGGGCGTGCTCGAGGCCCACGGCTACAAGAACGGCAAGGTCATTCTCCGTGAGCGCCGAGAGACCGCCGGTCCGGCCGCCGCCCTGCGCCTGACCGTCGATCGCTCGCGGCTGAAGGCCGACGGCCAGGACGTCGCGATCTTCAAGGTCGAGGTGCTGGACGCCAAGGGCCGTCCCGCGCCGCGCGCCGACGATCTGGTGTCGTTCGAGGTGACGGGACCGGGGCAGGTGGTCGGCGTGGGCAACGGAAACCCGACCAGCCACGAGCCGGACCAGGCCAGTCAGCGCCAGGCGTTCAACGGTCTGTGCCAGGCGATCGTGCGCACACGACGTGGTCAGGCTGGCGATTTGAAAGTCACCGCGACCGCCAAGGGGCTCAAGGCTTCGGCGGTGGTGCTGAAAAGCGAGGCCTGACGCGATCTTTTCGCAACTGCGTCATCATGGCCCCTTGAACGAAACGCCAGGCAGCTTAAGTACCCACCTGTGAGACGCGCCGAGCGCGCCTCTGCCCTTCCTGGGCGTTTCCTCCCTAATGACTGGCCCGGCCTGCAAAGGTCGGGCCTTCTTTTTTGGGCTCGACCCCAGGCGCGAGCGCCGCGCGGGAGATGGTCCGCCAGATTTCCCAACGACTGGTCATTGCCCGGCGCTTGTCGTAGCCAGGGGCCGACGCTTGCGCGTCGGACAGCCGTCGTCGCCGACGGACCTGGCGTGGGTCCCCGGAGGGGTGGTTTTCAAGGTGTTGAATTCGTGGAGAAAGTGGTGGGCGCAGTAGGATTCGAACCTACGACCCGCTGATTAAGAGTCAGCTGCTCTACCAACTGAGCTATGCGCCCGCGCGGCCCGAAGCGGTGGTTTGCCTCGGCGGCGAGGCGCGGAACATACGCAAAGATTTTTGGAACGCAAGAGACTATTTCATGGCCAGACGAGACATCAGCGGCGCGGTCGATTTTGGCTATCTGGAAGGGTTCGCTGCAGGCGATTCCGGGGTGGTCGACGAGGTGCTGGCCTTGTTCCGCGAACAGGCCTCGATGTGGACCCCGATGCTGGACCCGACCCATGCCGGCTGGCGTGACGCGGTGCACACCGTGAAGGGCGCCGCGCGCGGGGTGGGGGCCTTCGCCCTGGGCGACGTCTGCGAACGCGCCGAGGCGGGGCAGGAGAGCCTGGAGGCCGTCAAGACGGCCCTGGACCTGGCCCTGCTGGATATCGCCGCCTATGCCCACGAGCAGATGCTGAAGTCTCTGAAGGGCTGAGGCCATCCGCGCCACCTGATGTAAGCCACGTGAAATCTCTCGTAATAATGCGAGTCAATCGCATTATTCCTTGACCCCGACCTGCGATCTTTCCTATGAGCGCGACTTGATAATCGCTCTCAAGTGCAAGGTTGGGTTTCTCATGTCCGTTCGCGCCGCTCTCTTCGCGACGACCGTCCTGGCGTTCACGCCGTTCCTGGGCGCAGCCCACGCCGCCGACGAGGTCGCGGTCGACAACACCAGCGAGTCGAACGCGGTCAGCCAGGTTCTGGTGGAAAGCGAGCGGGCCAAGCGCTCGGCCGGCGCGACGGGTCTGGACCTCAGCCTGCGCGAGACGCCGCAGTCGGTGACCGTGGTCTCGCGGGCCCAGATCCAGGACTTCGCCCTCAACAACGTCAACGACCTGCTGTCGATGGTCACGGGCGTCAATGTCGAGAAGGTCGAGACCGACCGGACCTATTACAACGCGCGCGGCTTCGACATCACCAACTTCCAGGTCGACGGCGTCGGCCTGCCGCTGATCTGGGGCATCCAGTTCGGTTCGCTGGACACGGCGCTGTTCGATCGCGTCGACGTCATCCGCGGGGCCAACGCCATCATGACCGGCACCGGCAACCCGTCGGCGACCGTCAACTACATCCGCAAGCGTCCCACCAAGGACTTCCAGGCCACCGCCTCGGCCTCGTACGGCTCGTGGAGCGACAAGCGGCTGGAGGCCGACGTCTCGGGCGCGCTGAACGCCTCGGGCACGGTCACCGGCCGCCTCGTCTACGCCAACGAGGACAGCGACTCCTATCTCGACCACTACAAGGTCAACCGGAACGTCTATTACGGCGTGCTGTCGTGGGACCTGACGCCGAAGTTCAACGCCACGGTCGGCTATTCGCGCCAGGACAACCTGGCGACCGGCGTCCTCTGGGGCGCGCTGCCGCTGGTCTATTCTGACGGCACGAAGATCCCCTATTCGCGCTCGGCCTCGACCTCGGCCGACTGGACCTATTGGGACACCAAGGACCAGAGCGCCTTCCTGGAAGCCAGCTACGCCTTCGACAACGGCTGGAAGGCCAAGGCGACCTACACCCACAAGAGCTTCGACGAGCAGGCCAAGCTGCTCTACGCCTTCGGCAACCCCGACAAGACCACCGGTCTGGGCGTCGCCGGCATGACGGGGATCTATCCGTCGGAATATCGCCAGAACCTGTTCGACGCGACGATCTCGGGCCCGGTCGAGGTCCTGGGCCGCAAGCATGAGCTGGTCTTCGGCGCCAGCTCGGCCAAGGGCACGGGCAAGGAGTGGGAGAACTTCTCGGAGACCTATCCCACCTATCCCGCGATCGGGACCTGGGGCATCCAGCAGGTGGCCGAGCCGACCTATCCGGGCGCCTATCTGGCCGCCGACGGCTCCGATCGCCTGAACCGCGCCTACGGCGCCGCGCACCTGAACCTGACCGACCGTCTCAAGGCCGTCGTCGGGGTCAGCGCCATCGACCTGAAGTCGACGGGCTATTCCTATGGCGCCGACCAGTCGCGGTCGGAATCCAAGGTCAGCCCCTATGCCGGCGCGACCTTCGACCTGACGCCGAACGTGTCGCTGTACGGCAGCTACACCGACATCTTCAATCCGCAGTCGGAGGTGGACGAAAACCATGTCCGTCTCGATCCGGCCAAGGGCACGAGCTACGAGGGCGGGATCAAGAGCGAGTGGTTCGGCAAGCGCCTGTACGCCACCGCCGCGGTCTTCAAGTCCGAGCAGAAGAACCTGGCCGAGTACGCGGGCACCTTCGCCGACGGCAAGAGCTACTACGCCGGCATCGACACCCAGGTGAAGGGCTACGAGCTGGAAGTCAGCGGCGCGATCACCGACAAGTGGACGGTGTCGGGCGGCTGGACCTCGCTGTCGGTCGAGGATCCCGACGGCAATGACGTGCGCACCTACCTGCCGCGCAAGACCCTGAAGCTGTCGACCACCTACAGTGTGCCGGCCCTGCGCGACCTGAAGCTGGGCGCTGCCGTGCGCTGGCAGGACGACATCTCGGTGCAGGACATCGTCCTGGTCGAGCAGGACGCCTATGCCGTGGTCGACGTGATGGCCAGCGTGAAGCTGGCCGACAAGGTTCGCGCCACGCTCAACGTCAAGAACCTGTTCGACGAGACCTATTACACCAGCCTGATGTGGAACCAGTCGTACTACGCCGCGCCGCGCAGCGCGTCGGTGCGCCTGGACTACAGCTTCTAAGTCGGAGATCGCCGTGTTCCCGCAGCTGAGACGCACTCAGGCGCAGGCCGCGCGGGACGCGGCGACCGATCTCGACAGCGCCGCCGTCGCGTCTGGCCCCTTGGGCGAGACGGCGCGCAGGGGCCGGGCGGCCTTCAGCCCCCGTCCGGCCCTGACCTTCATCCACCGCTGGGTGGGCCTGTTCATCGCGGGCTTCCTGTTCATCTCCGGCGTGACCGGCGCGGTGATCTCGTGGGATCACGAGCTTGACGACGTGCTGAACCCGCACCTGATGTACGCCCAGTCCAAGGGCGAGGGGGCGGCCTTGTCGGCGCTCGACCTAGCCAAGACGATCGAGGCGCGCGACCCGCGCGTGCAGGTGACCTGGCTGCCTCTGGAACCTGAAGCGGGCGGCACCCTGGCCTTCGGCGTCGAGCCCCGGGTCAATCCCGCCACCGGCAAGCTGTTCGAGCCGCACTACAATCAGGTCTTCATTGATCCGGCGACGGGCGCGGAGCAAGGCCGGCGCGAGTGGGGCGCGGTCTGGCCGATCACGCGCGAGACCTTCGTCTCGTTCCTCTATGTGCTGCACTACACCCTGCACATCCCGGCCCTGTGGGGTGTCGACCGCTGGGGGATCTGGCTGCTGGGCGTCGTGGCGGTGCTGTGGACGATCGACTGCTTCGTCGGCTTCTACCTGACCCTGCCGCCCAGGCCGACCTCGACCAAGGCCCAGAAGGGCTTCTGGAGCCGCTGGAAACCCGCCTGGCTGATCAAGACCAAGGCCAGCGCCTACCGGATCAATTTCGACATCCACCGCGCCTTTGGCCTTTGGCTGTGGGGCGTGCTGTTCACGGTGGCCTTCACCGCCTTCTCGCTGAACCTCTACAGCGAGGTGTTCTATCCGGTGATGTCGAAGATCTCGAAGGTGACGCCCAGCCCCTTCGACCTGCGCAAGCCGGCCGACATCAATTCGCCGATCATGGCCAAGAAGACCTATGCCGAGATCCTCCGGACGGCCCAGGCCGAGGGCGCCAAGCGCGGCTGGAAGGAGCCGGTGGGCGCGCTGTTCTATTCGAAGGAATACGGCATCTATGGCGCGGGCTTCTTTGCGCCCGGCGGCGACCATGGCGCGGCCGGCGTCGGCCCGCCCTATCTCTATTACGAGGGCGGCGACGGCCGCCTGATCGGCGATCGTCAGCCCTGGGTGGGCACGGCCGCCGACATCTTCGTCCAGGCGCAGTTCCCGCTGCACTCGGGCCGCATCCTGGGCCTGCCGGGCCGCATCCTGATCTCGTTCGTCGGCCTGGTGGTCGCCGCGCTCAGTGTCACGGGCGTGGTCATATGGCTCAAGAAGCGCAAGGCGCGGGTGAAGCGGCGCGGGCGCGCCGCTCCGGTCGCCGCCTAGGCCAAGTGCGCCTTCGCCGGCAGGAAGCGCGGATTGCGCAGCAGGACGGCGCTGACCAGGGCCACCAGCAGGCCGACCGGGAAGATCTCGGCGAAGGTTATCGGCATCCGGTAGAGCGGGTTCTGGTAAGCCACGCGCATGGCCTCCATCTCGGCGACGACCTTGGCATAGGCTTCGCCCGTGACGCCTGCGGCGCGCTTGGCCGCCAGGGCGCTGGCGACGTACTGGTCCATGAACCGGTAGTGGGTGAGGGCCAGATAGACCTCCCAGACCAGCACATAGACCAGGCTCGCCACCAGGGCGATGCCGAGGCCGAGCAGGGCGGCGGTGGTGAACTTGATCACTCCGCCCAGCACCTGGTCGCGATGCTGGCGCACGCCGACCAGGATCGAGGACAGCGCCACCAGCATGATCAGATAGCCCAGCCAGACGCTGGAATGGGGCGCGTCGCCGCCGGACGAGACGGTGGTGGCGATGATGCCCAGGATGATGACGAGCCCCGAGATCAGGCCGTAGGTCAGGATGGTGCGGGTCATGGTGTCGGCTCCCTCATGCGACGCCTGGAAAGGAAGCCTAACCGTGGCGTGGCGGCGGCGCGAAAGGTATCGCCCGAAAGGGTGAGATCGTCCGGTTCGGCTGTTCGGGTGAGGCGGTCATGGGATCAGCCGCAGCTCCCGCGCCTTGTGGATCGCCTGGGTGCGGCGGCTGACGTCCAGCTTGCCGAACAGGTTGGCGATGTGGGTCTTGACCGTGTTGGGCGACAGGCCCAGCACCTTGGCGATCTCCTTGTTCGACTGGCCGGCGGCCAGGCGCTCCAGCACCCGCACCTCCTGGCCGGTCAACCCCAGGGCCTTCAGCGCCAGGTCGTTGCGCTGGAAGCCGCCCGTGACGGGCCGCGCCGCCAGCTTCCAGCCCACCCACACCCCGCCGGCGGCGAAGGCCGTGCCGATCAGGCCGATATAAACCTGGCCGGGAATGGCGCGGACCAGGAAGCGGTACTCTAGCCATTGCAGCGCGAAGGCCGCCACGGCCAGAACCAGCGCCCACAGGATGACGGTTCGGATCATGGCGCCGATGGTGCGCGAACCGCGCCGTGGGTCAACAGCCTGGCTTGGCGATCGTCACTGGGCCTTGGCGCGTTCGAAGGGGGCCTTGAAGTCGCCCAGCACGATGGTCCCGCGATCGGGCCCGTCGAAGGTCAGGGTCAGGTCCTGCGACACCACGAAGAAACTGCTGGTCGATTGCGGGATCAGCGGATCGAGCACGCCCTTCCAGATCTCGGCGACCAGCCCGTCGCCTTGCCGGCGGATGGTGAAGTCGCCGACGTCCTTGATCGTGAAGGTCCCGGCGAAGGGCGCCTGGGCGTCGGCCGCCAGGCTGACGGCGATCCGTTCGATCGGGTGGAAATCCGGCCAGCCCCGGGCCGCCGCCACCGCGCGCACGATCTCCTGGCCCAGCTGATAGCCCTGGTCGCCATTGGTCAGGATCACCACGCCGTCGCCCGACGGATAGCCGATCATCGTGGCCTTGAAGCCGGCGTTGGAGCCGTCGTGGCCGAAGTATTTCTCGGGTCCGACGCCGGCGATGTTCAGGCCCAGGCCATAGCCGCCCTTGATGGGCGTCAGCATCGTCCTGGCCGTCTGGGGCGACAGCACGCCGCCGGCTTCCCCACGAGCGGCCTTCTGCACCTGGATCACGAAGCGGGCGAGGTCCGGGGCGGTGGTCCACAGGCCGGCCGCCGCAAGCTCGGGATACACGTGCGGCCCGCCTGCGATGGGGGCGCCTTTCGCGTCGTGCGGCATGGCCGCCTTGGCCAGGCGTTCGGGCGACAGCGGTTGGTCGTAGCCGCTGGAGGTCATGCCGGCCGGCTTCAGCACCGCTCGCGCCGCCACCGCCTCGAACGGCTGGCCCGTCGCATCGACGACCATCTGCTGCATGATCGAATAGCCGCCGCCGGAATAGCGGTACTCGGCGCCGACCGTCTGGTCGACGACGACGGGCTTGGAGTTGGCGGGAGCCTCGCCGTTGAGCACCTGGACCAGGGTGGGGACGGGGACGCCCGCCGGATAGCCGGCGAAGCCGTGCACGGTGGTCCCGGCGGTGTGGGAGAGCAGGGCGCGCAAGGTGACCGGCGTCGCGGCGGTGAAGGCGTTCGACGGCAGCTTCCAGCTTTTCAGCGTGGCGTTGACGTCGGCGTCCAGCGACAGGCGGCCTTCCTGGACCAGGCTCAGGGCGACCATCGAGGCCACCGGCTTGCTGACCGAGGCGGCCTGGAACAGCGTGTCGGCCTGAACCGGCGGGCCGCCCTCGCGGATCACGCCGAAGCCCTGGGCCCAGGCGATGCGGCCGTCCTGGATCACCGCAATGGCGACGCCGGGCACGTGCAGCGCCTTCATCTCGTCGGCCAGGGTGCGCTTCAGGGGCGGCTGGCCCTTGATCGACACGGCCGGCAGCAGGCCGTTGGTGATCGCCTCGACCGGGGCCTGGGACGGCGCGACCGCGAGGGCCAAGGCGGCGGCGAGGGCGACGGGGACCATGCGAACTGAACTCCAGCGACCGGCGCGCCTGATGACGACGGTGCAGCTACCGGAGCATTGCGTCGGCCGCGGGGCAATTTAAGGATGTGTAATTGGCGGTCAGCGCGTCGCGCGCCTAAGCTGCGGGCAGTTCAATCTAGGAGCCTTCCCATGCCCCCGAGCCCTTGGCATCACGAGCGCAACGCCAGCGTCGCCGACGACATCGACTTCGAGATCAAGGGCCAGGAGCTGCAGTTCCTGGAGATCGAGCTGGATCCCGGCGAGAGCGCGGTGGCCGAAGCCGGCTCGTTCGTCTGGAAGGACGCCAGCGTGCAGATGACCACCGTGTTCGGCGACGGCTCGGACGGTGGCGGCGGCGGGTTCATGGGCAAACTGCTGGGCGCGGGCAAGCGCCTGGTCACCGGCGAGAGCCTGTTCACCACCGTCTTCACCCACACCGGACAGGGCAAGGCGCGTGTCGCCTTCGCCTCGCCGACCCCCGGCTCGATCCTGCCGCTGAACCTCGGCCAGCTGGGCGGCCAGCTGATCTGCCAGAAAGACAGCTTCCTGGCCGCCGCGCGTGGCGTGTCGATCGGCGTCTTCTTCCAGCGCCGGGTGATGACGGGCCTCTTCGGCGGCGAGGGCTTCATCATGCAGAAGCTGGAAGGCGACGGCTGGGTGTTCGTGCAGATGGGCGGCACCCTGGTCGAGCGCGAACTGGCGCCCGGCGAGGAGCTGCACATCGATACGGGCTGCCTGGCCGCCTACACCCCCAGCGTCGACTTCGATCTGGTGATGGCCGGCGGGGTCAAGAGCGTGCTGTTTGGCGGCGAGGGCCTGTTCTTCGCCCGCCTGCGCGGTCCCGGAAAGGTCTGGATCCAGTCGCTGCCGTTCTCGCGTCTGGCGGGCCGGATGCTGCAGGCGGCCGGCGGGCAGGGCGGCAATCGGGGCGAGGGCTCGATCCTCGGCGAGATCGGCGATCTGATCGGGGGGAACAGGTAGTTTTCGACGCCGGACGTCCCCTCCGTCACGATGCGTATTCGCATCGCGCCACCTCCCCCGTTTCACGGGTGAGGAGGAAGGCCGCTGATCTCCTCCTCCCATGCGAAGCGGGGGAGGTGGATCGGCGCCGACAGGCGACGAGACGGAGGGGGCGTCCGGCGGTTGCCGAAACTACCCCTTCGTCCGATCCCAGCTCGCATACTCATAGGCGATGCAGCGGTCGACCAGCGTACGCCACACCGGCTCGGCGATGGCCTCCGACAGCCCCGACTCCCGCGCGGCGGCCTTCACCTTGTCCACCACGTCCTCGATCCGCGCGCGGTCGAAGACCTTGGAGCGGTCGGGCTTGATGCGGGCGGCGGCGTCCATGTAGCCCTGGCGCTCGGTCAGCAGGGCCACCAGGGCCCGGTCCAGCGCGTCGACGCCCTGACGGACGTCGAGCATGGTCTGGCAATCGGCGGGGACGAGGCGCTCGTCGACCGTGAGAGTCGTCTTGATCATGGGTCCCTTTAAGCCGGTTTGGCGGGCCGGGGAAACTAGATCCCCGAGCCGTTGTCCATGGTCAGCAGGGCCGCTTCGTGGGCTTCCGCCTCGGCCTTCAGCCAGGTCACGAACGCCTTCACCTGAGGCAGGCGGCCCTTGGCCTTGGGGTGGACGACGTAATAGGCGAAGTCGACGGCGGTCGCGATCTCGAACGGCACCACCAGGCGGCCGGCGTCGAGGTCGGCCTGGGCCAGGGTGCGCTTGGCCAGGGCCACGCCGCGGCCGTTGGCGGCGGCCTCGATGACCATGCTGGACTGGTTGAAGCGCGGGCCGCGCGAGCCGTCGATGGTGCGCATGCCGCGCGCCGCCAGCCACATGGCCCAGTCGGGGCAGCTGTCGTCGGCGTCGGGCGAGCCGTCGTGCAGCAGGATATGGCGGGCGAGGTCCTCGGGCGCGTTCAGCGGGTTCTCGGCCAGCAGGTCTGGGCTGACCACCGGCACGACGGTCTCGCTGAGCAGGCGGATAACCTCCAGGCCCGGGTAGCGGCCCGAGCCGTAGCGAATCGCCAGGTCGACCTCGCCGGCCGCGAAATCGACGACCTCCATGCCGGCCGACAGCCAGACGTCGACCTGGGGCTGGGCCTGTTCGAACTTGCCCAGGCGCGGCACCAGCCACTTGGCGGCGAAGGATGGAGCGGCTGTCAGGGTCAGGCGGCGGCCGTCGACGGCGGCGGTCAGCAGGGACGCGGCCTCGGCCAGGCGGTCGAAAGCCTCGCGCAGGGCGGGCAGGGCCGTCTGGGCCGCGTCGGTCAGCAAAAGGCCCTTGGGCGTGCGCTTGAAGAGGGCCGCGCCGACATAGTCTTCCAGGTTCTGGATCTGCTGGCTGACGGCGCCCGGCGTCACCGAAAGCTCGTCGGCGGCCCGGCTGAAGTTCAGATGGCGCGCGGCGGCCTCGAACGCCCGGAGGGCGTTCAACGGCGGCAGCCTGCGTCGCTCGGTCTGTCTTTCCATGAGTTTTACTGAACGCCCCGGCAGAAGTCCTTGTTTGCGAATTGGACCGCCCGAGCCCAGTTTGCAAGGGCTCGCTGGTGGATTGGCCCTTTTCACCGGCTTGCGCGCGCGGGGCGGACCTAACAGTCCGCCCCGTCTTGCGTTCCACGGGTTTATCCCGACCGCGTTGATAGAGGTTCTGATACCCCATGTCCCGGCTTCCGGCCCGTAACCGCAAATCCGGTCTCGTCGTCATCGGCGGGAACGCGGCCGCGCGCGCGCCTGGCGTCGTGCATCTGGTGGGGGCGGGCCCCGGCGATCCGGACCTCTTGACCTTCCGCGCCTTCAACGCCCTGCGCGCCGCCGACGTGGTCGTGCATGACGGCCTGGTGTCGCCCGAGATCCTCGATCTGGCGCGCGACGACGCCCAGCGCATCGACGTGGCCAAGCGCAAGTCGCGCCACACCCTGCCGCAGGACGACATCAATCAGCTGCTGGTCGCCCTGGCCCTGGAGGGCCTGACCGTCGTGCGCCTGAAGGGCGGCGATCCGTTCCTGTTCGGGCGCGGCGGCGAGGAGCTGGCCGCCTGCCGTGCGGCCGGGATCGAATGCCATGTCGTCCCGGGCGTCACCGCCGCCCTGGCCGCCTCGGCCAGCGCCGGCGCGCCCCTGACCCACCGCGGCAGCGCCCAGGCCGTGACCTTCGTCACCGGCCATGCCGCCCACGGCGAGCCGGACCTGGACTGGGCCGCCCTGGCGCGGCCGAACCAGACCGTCGTCGTCTATATGGGCGTCTCCACCGCCGGCCTGATCGCGGAGCGCCTGACCGCCGCCGGCCGCTCCGCCGCGACCCCGGCCCTGATCGTCGAGAACGCCAGCCGCGCCGACGAGCGCCGCATCCTCACCACCCTGGCCGACCTGGCCTCGGCCGCCGAGGGCCTGAAGGGCCCGGCGCTGCTGATGGTCGGCGAGGCCATGGCCATGGCCGACGTCGCGGCGGACACCCTCGTCCTTCGACAGGCTCAGGATGAGGTTGTCCTGGGCGCATCGGCAGACCTCACCCTGAGCCTGTCGAAGGGCGAGGTCGGCTCCTCAATTTCCCAAGGTTCGGGTCGCTCATGAAAGCCATCACCGCCAATCGCCTGCTCGACGGCGAGGTCGTGTTCTGGAACGCCGGCCAGTGGGTCGACCGCTTCGGCGACGCCCAGCTGTTCGACAATGACGAGACCGGCGTCGAAGCCGCCGTCGCCACGGGCAAGGGCCAGCCGACCGTGGTGGTCGACGTCTATCCGATCGACCTGACACAGTCTGAAGGCCACTGGGCCCCGGTCAGCTATCGCGAACGCATCCGGGCCCTGGGCCCCACCAACGAACCCACGCACGGCAAGCAGGCCGAGGGCGGCGACGTCGTCGACGCCCTGCGCCATGCCCACGGCGCGGCCCGCTCGACCGGCCGTGTCGACCTGATCCGCAGGAAGTAACGATGTACCAGTACGACGTCATCGACCGCGAGTTCCTGACCGACCGCTCCAACGAGTTTCGCGGCCAGGTGCAGCGCCGCCTGTCGGGCGACCTGACCGAGGACCAGTTCAAGCCGCTGCGGCTGATGAACGGCCTCTATCTGCAACTGCACGCCTATATGCTGCGGGTGGCCATCCCCTACGGCTCGCTGAACGCCGAGCAGGTGCGTCGCCTGGCCTGGATCGCCCGGACCTACGACAAGGGCTACGGCCACATGACCACGCGTCAGAACATCCAGTTCAACTGGGTGAAGCTGAAGGATGCGCCGGACATCCTCGACGCCCTGGCCCAGGTCGACCTGCACGCGATCCAGACCAGCGGCAACTGCATCCGCAACACCACCTCCGACCCCTATGCCGGCGCCATCGCCGACGAGATCGACGACCCGCGCGTGTGGTCCGAAGTGATCCGCCAGTGGTCGACCCTGCACCCGGAATTCTCGTACCTGCCGCGCAAGTTCAAGATCGCCATCACCGGCTCGGTCCAGGACCGCACGGCGGCCAAGGTGCACGACATCGGCCTGATGCTGCGCCGGGCGCGCGATGGCTCGCTGGGCTTCGAGGTGATCGTCGGCGGCGGCCAGGGACGCACGCCCTATGTCGGCCCGACCATCAAGGAGCACCTGCCGGCCTCGCGCCTGCTGAGCTACCTGGAAGCCGTCCTGCGCGTCTACAACCGCCACGGCCGCCGCGACAACATCTACAAGGCCCGCATCAAGATCCTGGTCGCCGCTCTGGGCGCCGAGGAATTCGGCCGCCAGGTAGAAGAGGAATGGGCCAAGATCGACGCCGCCCGCGCCGATCTGCCGGACCACGAACTGGCCCGCATCCGCGGCGCTTTCGCCCAGACGCCGTTCGAGACCCTGCCGGCCGTGTCGGACGTCTTCGAAACCGCCAAGGCCGCCAGCCCGGCCCTGCAGCGCTTCGCCCGCAACAACGTCAAGCCGCACAAGAAGCCCGGCTACGCCATCGTCGAGATCTCGCTGAAGGCCCAGGGCCAGACGCCGGGCGACGCGACGGCCGACCAGCTCGACCTCGTCGCCGATCTTGCTGAAAAGTATGGCCTGAACGATGTGCGCGTGACCCACGCCCAGAACCTGGTCCTGCCGCACGTCAAGCTGGACGATCTGCCGACCGTGCATGCGGCCCTGGCCTCAGCCGGCCTGGCGACGGCCAATATCGACCTGGCCAGCGACATCATCGCCTGCCCGGGCCTGGACTACTGCGCGCTCGCCAATGCCCGCGCCATCCCGATCGCTCAGGACATCGCGGCCAAGTTCGCCGATGAGGACCGGGCCGAGAAGGTGGGCGAGCTGAAGATCAAGATCAGCGGCTGCATCAACGCCTGCGGTCACCACCACGTCGCCCACATCGGCATCCTGGGCGTCGATAAGAAGGGCGAGGAATTCTACCAGCTGTCGCTGGGCGGGTCGGGCGCGGAAGACGCCTCGATCGGCAAGATCCTCGGCCCGGCCCTGCCGGCCGACAAGGTGGCCGGCGCCATCGACACCCTGGTCGAGGCCTATCTCGGCATCCGCACCGGCGAGGAGCGCTTCCTCGACACCTATCGCCGCGTCGGCCTCGAGCCCTTCAAGGAGGCGGTCTATGCCCAAGCTGATTAAGCTCGAAAACGGCGTCGCCGCCTTCGCCGACGACAGCTTCGTCCACGTCACCGACGAGGACGCGATCCCGGAAACCGGCGATGTCATCCTGTCCCTGACCCGCTTCCAGGCCGAGGGCGACGCGCTGCTGTCGTCCAACAGCCGCAAGGTCGGGGTGCGCATCGAGTCCAACGAGGAGGTCGAGGCCCTGGCCTATGACCTGCCGCGCCTGGCGGTGGTGGCCGTGGCCTTCCCGAAGTTCCGCGACGGCCGCGCCTACACCTCGGCCCGCCTGCTGCGCGAGCGGCTGGGCTTCACCGGCCAGGTGAGGGCGGTCGGCGATGTGCTGCAGGAGCAGGCCGGCTTCATGATCCGCTGCGGCATGGACGCCTTCGAGCCCGCCGACGGGGCCAGTCCCGAAGCCTGGACCAAGGCCGCCAGCCGCTTCCGCCATGTCTATCAGCGTGCGGCCGACGATCGTCAGGTCGCCTATGAGGAAAGGACTGCGTGATGGCGTACGACCAGACGGATGCCACGCCCAGCTTGGCGGCCCGGCTGGACGCCGAATTGCGCGACGCCCATCCGCTGACTATCCTGCGCAAGGCCCACGAGACCTTCGGCGACAAGCTGGCCCTGGTCTCGTCCTTCGGGGCGGAGTCAGCCGTGCTGCTGCACCTGGCCTCACGGGTCTCGCCCGACATCAGCGTGCTGTTCCTCGACACCGGCATGCTGTTTGGCCAGACGCTGGACTACCGCAAGTCGCTGGCCGCCCAGCTGGGCCTGACCGACGTGCGCGACCTGCGCCCGGCCTTCGCCGACATCGCCACCCAGGATCCCAAGTCCGACCTGTGGCGAAGCGACATCGACGCCTGCTGCAACATCCGCAAGGTGCTGCCGCTGGACCGCGCCCTGGGCGGCTTCGACGGCTGGATCACCGGCCGCAAGCGTTTCCACGGCGGCGATCGCCTGCGTCTGGCGGTGGTCGAGGAGGCAGAGGGCAAGATCAAGTTCAACCCGCTGGCCAACTGGTCGAAGGCCGAGCTGGACAGCTACATCGCCGAATACAACCTGCCGGCCCACCCGCTGGTCGCCCAGGGCTTCCCGTCGGTCGGCTGCTGGCCCTGCACCCAACCCGCCGAGGAAGGCCAGGACGTCCGCGCCGGCCGCTGGGCGGGTCAGGAAAAGACCGAGTGCGGGATCCACGTGGCCCGGGCCCCTGGAGCGGCGCCCAACGTGGGCGGCGACATTTAGTCGGCGGCGACCGCCTCGATCTCCAGCAACCACTTCTCGTCATAGATGCCGGTGATGATGATGGTCATGGCCGGCGATAGCTCGCCCAGCATCGCCTTGCGCACCTCGTAATGGCCCTGGCGATACTTCCGATCCGACAGGAAGACCGTGATCTTCACCAGGTTGGCCAGGGTCATGCCCGCCGCCTTCAACTGGCGTTCAACGTTCTCATAGGTCAGGCGGCACTGGTCGGCGAAGCTTTCCGGCACATAGCCCTTGGCGTCCTCCGGCACCTGGCCGCTCACGAATACCATCCGCGATCCGGCGATGACCTCATGGGCGTCGGCATAGCTGAGGCCGGTGGGATTGATCGGACGATGCATGAGGTCTCCTGCGGGAGCGCCGGCCGTCAGGGCCAGGGCGGCGAGGGTGAATAGGCGGCGGTCCATCGGTTTCTTGTGAGGCCGGTTTCTTGTGAGGTGAGGCGACTCCGGAAACTGTGCCTTGAACCGGCGCGGCCGGCCGCCGTCCGATCGACGGTTTCACCGCTGTTTCGAGCGCCGCCGCCGATGGACGCCAAGGACCACGCCATACTGGAGCTGCTACGCGACAATGCACGTCTGCCGCTGAAGACCATCGCCGGCGCGGTCGGTCTCGCCAGCAGCTCGGTGCGCGAACGCATTGCACGGCTGGAGGGTGGTGGCCTGATCGTCGGCTACGGCGCTCGGCTGGGGCTGACGGCTCCGGGCGTCTCGGCGATCCTGATGGTGCGGCTGAAGGCGACGCCCGACTGCGGGGCGGTCGCCGATCTGGTCGCGATGGCGGCCGTCCGCCGCTGCTGGTCGGTGGCTGGCGAGATCGACCTGATCGTCGAGATCTGGGGCGCGGACATGAACGCCGTTAACGTCGCCCGAGACGCCATCGCCACTCACGAGGGCGTCAAGACCGTGACGACGGCTCCCGTGCTGCTGCGCGAGAAGGACGGCTAGGGCGCGCTACTGCCCTGGCCGATAGGTCCGAGCGATGTGCCCCTTCAGATCCTCCGGATAGAAATACACCTCCCGCAGGTTCCCCTGGCTGTACCTCAGCGCCTGGTCGTTGAAGTGCGGTGAACTCGGGTCGCCACTCTCCCCACCAGCCGACACCGCACGAGCGCGGACCTTGTCGCCGAATTCGACCACGGCGACGAAGCTGTTGCCCGACGTGCCGTAGTACTTCCGCGTCCCCGGCCAGCGCTTGGCGCCGAACGAGGCCAGGGAGCCCCACTGGGCCGAGGCAAAGGGCACCGGGATGCTGGGGGCGTCGTCGTTGAACGGCTGGACGATGTCGCCGGTCAGGCGCTGGAAGCGGTTGATCTGGCCCCAGGGCGTGCGCCAGTCGCCGAAGTCCGTCGTCAGGCGATCAGAGGCCTGCGCCAGCGCCTTCAGTTTCTCCGCGCCGGTCATCTGATCGGCCATGTAGTCATAGACATTGACGCCCTTGGCCTTGGCGGCCGGCGCGGCGGTGGTCCACATCGCTTCGCCCCAGAACACCGCCAGGGAGGTGGCTTCCGACTTGGCCGACCACTGGAAGTCCCAGGCCTTCAGCAGCGCGATCTGATCGGCCAGCCTGGCCTTCTCGTTGGCGGGGGCGGCGTCGTAGGCGGCGACCAGCGTCGGGACCAGCCGCGCGAAGGCGGTGAGGTAGGGATCATAGGCCGCGCCCAGCAGGCCGGGCAGGGTGAAGTCCTTGCGGCCCGTCAGCACCCGGGTGGCGTGGATCCCGCGCGGGTTCTCGCCGAACGTATCCATGTACCTGGGATAGTCGGCCTTCTTGGGGCTGTAGGGGCCCGCCGCCGAATACGGCCAGTCGTTGGTGTTGAAGATCCAGCCGGTCTTGGGGTTCAGCAGGTGAGGGGCTTCGTTCAGGGCGTGCAGGCCCTTCCAGTCGGTGGCCGGGTCCGAGCCGTCGACCGGCTGGGTGTAGTCGAAGCGGTCGTCGCGGCGCGGGATGAACTGCGGATGCAGATAGGCGATCTGGCCCTTGCTGTCGGCGAAGATGGTGTTGTTGGACGAGTTGGCCTTCAGCTGCGCCACCTTCATGAACGACGCATAGTCGGTGGCCTTGGTGCGCAGGAACGACTGCTCCAGCGCCGCCACCGGCTTGTTCATCAGGGCGATGCTGATCCACTTGCCGTCAGCCTCGCGAATGATCGGGCCGTGATGGGTGCGGAAAACGGTGAACCTGCGCTCGGCCATCGTCCCGTCGGCGGCCCTGTACGGCACGGTGATGACGTCGCTCGTCAGCGGCCGCAGGTCCTTGCCGTACTTGTAGAAGCGCTGGCCGTCCTTCTCGACGATGGTTTCGGCGAACTCGTCGACCACGTCGACGCCGCTGGAGGTGTGCATCCAGCCGGCCTTGGCGTTGAAGCCTTGGTAGATGAAGAACTGGCCCCAGGTGGTGGCGCCGTAGGCGTTGAGGCCCTCGTCGCTGGCCACCTGCATCTCGGAGCGGAAGAAGAACGAGGTGTGCGGGTTGATCAGCAGCAGGGCGTTACCGGCCAGGGTGTTTTCAGGAGCGATGGCGAAGCCGTTCGAGCCGGTGGGCTCCTTGAAGAGCAGGCCCTTCTCGTCGGTCGTCATGGCCAACTGGCGCTTGCCATAGAAGGCTTCCAGTTGGCTGAGGGGCACACGCTCGATGTCGCCGCCGATGCTGCCTTCCGAGAAGCTCAGCGCCATCCATGGCTCGAAGTGCGTGATGGTGCGCGGCTTCGCGGCAGGATGGGTCGCGAGATAGAAGTTCAGGCCGTCGGCCCAGCCGTTCATCAGCGCCTTCAGCCAGGCGGGGCTCCTGGCGTAGTCGGCCTTCAGGACCACCGGATCGATGAACAGCTTCTGGCGCAGGTCGCTCCAGATCGCCTTCTCGCCGTCAGCCTCGGCCGTACGGCCCAACGACGTGATGAAGTTGGTCTCGACGCGGTTGAAGTCGTCTTCGGCCTGCGCATAGGCCATGCCGAACACGGCGTCGGCGTCGGTCTTGCCGTGGATGTGGGCGATGCCCCAGTCGTCGCGGACGATCTCGACCTTGGCGGCGCGGGCCTTCAGGCGGGGGAGGTCGTCAGCCGCGCGGGCTGGCGAGCCGGCGAGGGCGACGAGCGACAGCAGCGCCAGCAGGCTGGAAGAACGCATGAGACCTCCGGAGCCTTCAGGCTCGATCGGTCGTCAGGTTAGGAGAAGCTTGGCCGAGCGCAAGGCGCGACGCTTATTCCGGCGGGCAGCCCTTGAACTCGCCGACCTTGCTGACCGACAGGTTGGTCAGGTTGACGCCGGAGAGCGCCTTCATCGACGAGGCGCCGGTTCCGCTGAACAGGTCCAGCTTCAGGCCCTTGATCGCGCCGCCGATGTCGGAGGCGTACCAGTAGCCGTCGTGGACGCCGCCGTCGGGCATCGGCAGGCCGACGGTTTCTTTGATGAAGAGGACGGTGCGGCGCGGGATCACCTTGGGGTCCACCGCGACGGTGCGCATCGCCGCGACGCGGCAGCCCAGCGAGTCGAGGGCGCGGATGCCCTTGGCGCCGGCGTGGTACATCGTCGCCTTCATCTTCCATTCCAGCGAGCCTGGAATGGTGCCGGTCAGGGCGCCCGTGATCAGGTCGCCGAGCGGGTCGGATTTCGGGCCGGAGTCCGAGTCGGCGGCGAAGGCGGGGAGAGCGGTGGACATGGCCAGGACGGCCAAAAATCCGGCGAGCGTGCGACGCATCGAGGTATTCCTCTTATCGGCGTATCTGTCGGGCGGGGTTTGGATAGTCGGATCACGCTCCTGTGACAACCCTTGAGGCGATCTTGTCGCGGCGGGGCTCGCTCGCTGGGCGAAAATTAGTCATGAGATCAAGCGCTTGAAACTTGGCCGTAACGGCGTCGATTTTTGCCTTTCGGAAGCTTCACAGAAGGAACCGGCATGACCTTGCGTATTTTCGGCGACTCGATCTCGGGCAACTGCCTGAAGGTGAAGTGGACCGCCGAGCGGCTGCGCCTGCCGTTCGACTGGATCGAGGTCGACATCCTGAAGTCGGAGTCGCGGACCCCGGAGTTCCTGGCCATGAACCCGGCGGGCCAAGTCCCGGCGGTGATCCTCGAGGACGGGCGCGCCCTGGCCCAGTCCAACGCCATCATGCTTCACCTGGCCGAGGGCTCGGTGCTGATCCCCTCCGACGCCTATGACCGCGCCAAGATGCACGAGTGGCTGTTCTGGGAGCAGTACAGCCACGAGCCCTATGTCGCCGTCGCCCGGTTCCACGTCACCTATCTGGGCAAGGCGATCGAGGAACTGGACGCCAAGCTGGTCGAGCGCGGCGGGGCCGCCTTGGCCCGCCTGGAAACACAGCTGAAACAGACGCCCTATCTGGTCGGCGAGCGGCTCACTCTGGCGGATATCGCGCTGGTGGCTTACACCCGGGTCGCTCACGAGGGCGGCTTCGATCTCTCGCTGTATCCGGCCGTGAAGGCCTGGGTCGGCCGGGTCGAAGCGGCGCTCGGTCTCTAAGATTTCGCCGGAGTTCGCATGTCGCGTCTGTCGTCTCGCTTGTCGTCCAGCCTGAAAGTCCTCGCCATCGCCGCGGCCCTAGCCGCGCCGGCCAATTCGGCCCTGGCCTGGGGTTCGTCCGGCCATCGCCTGGTCGGGGTGCTGGGGGCCAAGAACTTCCCGTCGGACCTGCCCGCGTTCGTGCGCACGCCGACGGCGATCGCGGCGATCGGCGAATACGCCCGCGAGCCCGACCGCTGGAAGGGCGCGGGCAAGGTCCACGACACCGACCGCGATGCGGCCCACTTCCTGGACGTCGACGACCAGGGCAAGATGTTTGGCGGCCCGGCTTTCACGGTCGAGACCCTGCCGCCCACCCGCGCCGACTATGAGACCGCCCTGCGCGCGGCCGGCGTCGACAGCTGGAAGGCCGGCTATCTGCCCTACGCCATGATCGACGGTTATCAGCAGCTGGTGAAGGACTTTACCTACTGGCGCATTCTGGTGGCGGCCGAGAAGCAGACCACCGACGCCACCAAGAAGGCCTATTACTCGGCCGACCTGAAGCGTCGCGAAGACCTGCTGATCCGCGACCTGGGCGTCTGGGCGCACTATGTCGGCGATGGCAGCCAGCCGCTGCACCTGTCGGTGCACTACAACGGCTGGGGCGATTATCCGAACCCCAACGGCTACACCAACGCCCGCTCGACCCACTTCAACTTCGAGGGCCCGCTGGCCAAGGCCTCGGGCGACGAGGCCCAGGTCCAGGCGCTGATCCCGGCCTACAAGGCCTGCGCCTGCTCGGTGGAGACCCGCATCGTCAGCTATCTGACCGACACCTGGAAGCAGACCGAGCCGCTGTACCAGCTGGAAAAGGCCGGCGGCATGGTCGAGACCGACGCCAAGGGCAAGGCCTTCACCCAGGCTCGCCTGGCGGCCGGCGCGGCGGCCCTGCGCGACCTGGTGACCGACGCCTGGCGCGAAAGCGCCAACGGCAAGATCGGCTATCGCCCCGAGATCAGCGTCGCCGACGTCGAGAGCGGCAAGGCCGATCCGTGGTTCGATCTCTACGGCAAGGACTGACGACTTGCTGTCGTTCGGCAAGGCGGCGCCGGGGCTCGACTATCTCGATCGCCCGGCGGCCTTCGGCGTCGTCGAGAACGCCCAGGGACAGATCGCCCTGGTGCGGGTCTCCAAACCCGCCAAGCCGCCCTATTTCGACCTGCCCGGCGGGGCGGTGGACGGCGAGGAGACCGAACCCCAGGCCGTCGTGCGCGAGTTCGGCGAGGAGACCGGCCTGGTGGTCGCGGTCGATCGCCTGATCGTCGAGGTCTCGCAGCACTTCCTGAGGTCGGACGGTCAGCCCGTTCGCAATTGCGGCGGCGTGCATGTCGCGCGGCAGGTCGGGTTCGAGCCCTCGCTCAAGGTCGAGGACGACCATGAACTGGTCTGGCTGGATCCGCGCGACGCGGTGGTCGCCCTGCGCCACGACGCCCATGCCTGGGCGGTCGCAGCGTGGATGCGTCAGGCGTAGCGTGGACCTCGCCCTTCGACAGGCTCAGGGTGAGGTCCATGGATAGGCGGCGTCCATAGAAACCTCATCCTGAGCTTGTCGAAGGACGAGGTTTCAGCTCCGCGAGCGGCTGTCGGTATGCTCTAGAACAGGCCCAGCGAGCGCGTGGCGAAGGCCGAGGGCTGGGCCCGGCGGGCGGTCTTCAGGTCGTTGCGTTGCTTGCGGCTGAGCTCGGCCCGGACGTCGGCGTTGAAGTCCACGATGCAGGCGCGGATCGACAGGCCGCGCAGGCGCTCGGCGTGGGTGCGGGCGGCGCAGACCTCGTCGGCGGCGGCTTCGACGCGATTGACGAACTCGGCGGCGTCGGCGGGATGCGACAGCTTCAGATCGCCGACGGCGATGCGGATCGTCGGCTGGGCGCGCTCGGCGGCGTGGGCGGCGGTCAGGCCGACGATCGGCGTCGCGGCCAGGGCCAAGGCGGCCACGGCGGCCAGACGGTTGATGAACTTGCCCATGTGAAACTCTCCCTCGATCTGGCGCCGGCGGCGCGTTGCGATGGGGAGGGTTTAGAACCGCGTTCCGCGAAAAGCCCGTTACGTCGGGTTCATGACGCCGAATTAAGTCTATGAAAGAAAAGTAATATTCAGTTCGGCAGGTGAAGTGATCAGGCGGCGACGAAGTCGCGGGCCTGGCCCAGGTCGCTCTGGCGGACCGGCAGGATGAAGCTGACGGTGGTGCCTTCCCCGGGGGTGCTGGTCATGTCCAGCGCGCCGTCGTGCATCTCGATCAGCGACTTGGTCAGGGCCAGGCCCAGGCCCGTGCCCTGGGTGGTCTTTGACAGCTGGCTTTCCACCTGTTCGAACGGGCGGGCCAGGCGAGACAGGTCTTCCTTGGCGATGCCGATGCCGGTGTCGGTCACCGAGACCCTGACGCGCTCGCCCAGCGGATCGCGGCGCATCTCGGCGCGGATGGTGACGCTGCCGGCCCGGGGCGTGAACTTGATGGCGTTGGACAGCAGGTTCAGCAGCACCTGCTTGACCGCGCGATAATCGGCCTCGATCTCGGGCAGCTGCGGGAAGTCGATCTCCAGCTTCAGGCCGGCGGCCTCGGCGCGGTTGCGGACCAGGCGCACGGCGTCCTCGGCGACGTCCTCCAGATGAATCGGCTCGAACTTCAGGTTCATCTTGCCGGCCTCGATCTTGGACATGTCGAGGATGTCGTTGATCAGGGCCAGCAGGTGCTGGCCGGAATTGTGGATGTCGAGGCTGTAGCCCTTGTAGCGCTGGTCGCCCAGCGGACCGAACATCTCGTTCATCATGATCTCGGAGAAGCCGTTGATGGCGTTCAGCGGCGTGCGCAGCTCGTGGGACATGTTGGCCAGGAACTCGCTCTTGGCCTTGTTGGCGCCCTCGGCCTTGACCTTCTCCATCTCGTACTTGCGGGCCAGCTCGGCCAACTGGTCCTGGCTGCGCTCCAGGCCGGTCACGGCGTGCTGCAGCTGCTCCTCGTTGAGGCGGCGGGCCTCTTCCTGGTTCTTGATGGCCGTGATGTCGGCGGCGGTCATCACCAGGCCGCCTTCGGCCGTGCGGCGCTCGCTGATCTGGATCCAGCGGCCGTCGTTGAGCTCGGCCTCGCGCACGCCCTTGGCGCCGTCCGGGGCCGGGTGGTCCTGCTTGATGGCCAGGGCCGCAAAGCGGTTGACCTCGGCCCGCGCGGCGCCGGGCTTGAGCAGCTTGGGCTCCAGCGAGAAGACGCTGCGGTAGTTGCGGTTGCACATCAGCAGCCGGCCCTGGCGATCCCACAGGACGAAGGCTTCCGACACGCTTTCGATGGCGTCGCGCAGGCGGTTCTCGGCGGCCTGGGCGCGGGCCTGGGCCAGCCGCTCCTCGGTGACGTCCAGCGCCACGCCGATGATGCGGACATAGCCGTCCTCGCCCGGCTTGCCGAAGCCCTGGCCACGGGCGTCGACCCAGATCGAGCGACCGCCCTGCTGGGTGGCCGGGACACGGAACGACACGTCGAACGCGCCGTACATGGCCGCGTTGGCCAGGGCCTGGCGGACGCGTTCGCGGTGATCGATCGAGATGCGCTCCAGCATCTCCTGGCCCGAGACGATGCCGCCGCCGCCCCAGCCGAACATCGCGCCGGTGACGTCGGACAGGAACACCTGGTCGCCGCGCAGGTCCCACTCCCAGATGCCGCAGCGGGCGGCTTCGACGGCGAGGCGGAAGCGCTGCTCGCTGTCGACGAATTCCCGGTGCTGGGCCTCGACCTTGCGGCTCTGCATCATCAGCATCAGCGCCAGGGCGATGCCGACGGCCAGCGGGGCTAGCAGCGTGAAGGCGCCTTCCATGAAGCGTCGGTCGATATTGGCCACGGTGCTGGACGGCGCGCCGGCCACGGCCAGCAGCGCGCCTTCGGCCAGCGGTTGGATGGCGACGTCCAGGGCCGAGCCGTCCGCGCCTTCGCCGCGCAGGGCGGCCAGGTCGCCGGTGACGTCCTCCATCGACAGGGCGAAGGCTTCCTTGAAGGTCTTGGCGCCCTGGGCCGAGCGGCCCTGTGACGCGACCAGCGAACCATCGGGCAGGGCGATGGCGCGAGAGCCGCCCTTGCCGGGGTCGCTGACCAGGCGGTTGGGATCGCCGCTGGCGATGATGAAGGCGCGGCCCACATTGGCCGGCGCGACGGTGGCGACGTAGAGGCGGCCGGATTCGCCCGCCGAGCCCACCCAGGTCGAGCGGCCTGACTGGCCGGCGGCGCGGGCGGCGGCCTTCCAGTCGGCGCTGTCGTCGCGACCGGCGACGGCCAGGGCGCCGGTCGGGCTGGCGACGGCCACGGCCATGGCTTCGCCGCCGCTGGCGCGCAGGGCGATCTCGGCGGCGTCCATGGTCGAGGCGGGGTCGCGTTGCAGGATGTCGGAGGCGGCCGAGAGGCCGGCGCGCTGGGCGGCCAGATTGGTTTCGATGCGGCCGGCGACGAGGTTGGCCTCGGCCGCCAGCGGAGCCCCGCCGGACGGCGTGCGAGCTTCCTTCTGCAGGCGCAGCACGCCGAAGGCGGTGTAGACGGCCAGCAGCAGCAGGGCGGCGAGGATCGCCACGCGCACATAGGCCTGCGACGGCGAACGTGTGGTCTTTGACCGCACGGCGCCCGCCACGGCAGGTCCGGCTCCCGCCGGCCTCCCGGGTCTCGCAGCCCCAACTCGCAAAATGGCTCCCATGGTCCCCTGGCGAGTCACTTCGCCAACATGGTGAATCTACCGCACGGGCGACCGCCGCGTCACGGCCGATCACCCAATTTGGCGGGGGATGAGCCTATTGGTCGCAATCGCCCCTTGGGCGACTCTGTTTAGGACTGATCAGTCCAGAGCCTTGGTCGCCAGTTCCAGCACGTTCTTGGACAGGCCCGCATGGGCGGCGACGCCCTTCAGCGCCTCGCGCATCTGGGCGCCCAGCGCCTCGGGATAGCGCCGCCAACCGCCCAGCGCCTCGACCAGGCGGGCCGCGGTCATCGGGTTGTAGGCGTCCACGGCCAGGATCTTTTCGGCCAGGAAGCGATAGCCCGCGCCGCTGGGATCATGGAACCGCGCCGGGTTGAAGTTGGCGAAGGTCGAGACCAGGGCCCGGAAGCGGTTGGGGTTCTGGGCGTCGAAATCGGCGTGCCTCGTCAGGGCGACGATGCGCTCCAGAACGTCCGGCGACGGATCGCGGGCCTGGACGGCGAACCACTTGTCCAGCACCAGCGGCTCCTCGCGCCACTTGGCGTGGAAGGCGGCCAGGGCTTCGTCGCGCGGCGCGCCGCCGATCTGGACCAGGGCGTTCAGGGCGCCCATGGCGTCGGTCATGTTGGCGGCGGCCTGGAAGTGGCCGACGATGCGCTCGACATTGATCGTATGCGGATCGGCCGCCAGCAGGTCGGCGCAGGCGTTGCGCAGGGCGCGCTTGCCGGCCGCCGCGGCGCTGGCCGAGAACTCGCCGGACCCCTGGAGTTCGCCATGCAGCCGGCGCAGCAGGTCGCCCAGATGGACGGCGATGCGGTTGCGCAGGGTGTCGCGCGCCTCGTGGATCGCGGCCGGATCGGCGGGCTCCATGGCCAGCGACAGGTCCGGCTCGCTGGGCAGGGCCAGGAGCAGGGCCTTGAACGCCGGCTCGGAGGCCTCGTCGACCAAGGCGCGTCCGAGCGCGTCGGCATAGCGTTCCTCGCCCACTTCGTCGGCGGCGCCCGCAGCGCGCGACAGGATCAGCTCGCGGGCCAGGGTCTGGCCGGCTTCCCAACGGTTGAAGAGGTCGGGGTCGGCGGCGAACAGGGCGTAGCGGTCGACCGGCCGGGCGTCCGTCGTCAGGTTCACCGGGGCTGAGAAGCCACGCAGGGCCGAGATCACCGGGGCGGCGGCGACACCCTCCCAGCGCACGGTCTTGGTCGGGCCGTCCAGCACCACCACCTCGCTGTCGCGCAGCACCGCACCGTCGGCGTCGAGCAGGCCGATGGTCACCGGGATCGGCAGGGCCTTCTTGGTCGGCTGGCCCGGCGTCGGCGCGGTGGCCTGGGTCAGGGTCAGCTCCAGCGACCGGGTCGCCTCGTCATAGGCGCTGGTCAGCGTCACGGCCGGGGTGCCGGCCTGTTCGTACCAGGCGAAGAAATCGGTCAGGTCGCGGCCCGAGGCGTCGGCGAAGCACGCGATAAACGCTTCAACTGTGGTGGCCTCGCCGTCGTGGCGCTCGAAATAGAGATCCGCGCCCTTCCGGAACGCGTCAGCGCCCAGCAGGGTCTTCAGCATCCGGATGATCTCCGCGCCCTTCTCGTAGATGGTCGCGGTGTAGAAGTTGTCGATCTTCATGTAGCTGGACGGCCGCACCGGGTGGGCCAGCGGACCGGCGTCCTCGGCGAACTGTCGGGCGCGCAGAGCCCGCACGTCCTTGATCCGCTGCACGGCCGCGCCGCGCTGGTCGGCGCTGAAGCTCTGGTCGCGGAAGACGGTGAAGCCCTCCTTCAGGCACAGCTGGAACCAGTCGCGGCAGGTGATGCGGTTGCCGGTCCAGTTGTGGAAGTACTCGTGGGCCACGACCGCCTCGATGCGCTCGTAGTCCTGATCGGTGGCGGTCTCCGGATCGGCGAGGAGGAGCGAGCTGTTGAAGATGTTCAGCCCCTTGTTCTCCATGGCCCCGAAGTTGAAGTCGCGAACGGCGACGATCATGAACAGGTCCAGGTCGTATTCGCGGCCGAACGCCTCTTCGTCCCACTTTATCGAGCGCTTGAGGCTGTCCATGGCGTAGGCGCCGCGGGGGGCCTGGCCGACATCGACGAACACCTTCAGGGCGATGGTCCGCCCGGTCATGGTGATGAAGCTGTCCTCCAGCACGTCCAGCTCGCCGGCCACCAGGGCGAACAGATAGGCGGGCTTCGGGAAGGGGTCGTTCCAGACGGCGTAGTGGCGGCCGCCGTCGAGCTCGCCGCTCTCGACCAGGTTGCCGTTGCTCAGCAGGTGGCGGAAGGCGGTGTCGGCCTCGATTCGGGCGGTGTAGCGCGAGAGCACATCCGGGCGGTCGGGGAAGAAGGTGATGGTGCGGAAGCCCTCGGCTTCGCACTGGGTGCAGAAGCGGCCGCCCGACATGTAGAGGCCCATCAGCGCCTTGTTGGCGGCCGGGGCGATCTCGACCTCGGTGGTCAACACGAAGGCGTCAGGCAGGTCGGCGATGGTCAGGAATTCGCTGTCGAGCGTGTAGTCCGAGGCGCTTAAGGTCCGACCGTCGACCGCGGCCGAGATCAGCTTCAGCCGTTCGCCGTTCAGCACCAGGGGCTCGCCCGCGTCGCCCGTACGTCGGATCGACAGCGTCGCCTTCACCCGGGTGGCGTTCGGCTGCAGGTCGAAGACCAGGTCGGTGGTCTCGATGGCGAACGGGAAGGGGCGATAGTCCTGAAGGCGGACGGCCTGGGGCGTTTCGGTGCGCATGAGGCCAATGTAGTCAGCCGCGGGCGCTCCGGCGAGAGTCCTTGGGCAATAAGGCCTCGGCTAATTTGCCGGCGGCGATATCCACAAAATCTGTGCGGACTTGTTCCGGATCAAGGATGGACGCCACTGGCGGGCGCAATCCCCTGGCGGACGCGCGAAGACGCGTCCGCTTCGAAGAAGGGGATACAAGATGTCCGTCTCTACCCGTCTGGCCCTGACCTGCGCAGTCAGCCTGCTGGCCGTTTCCGCCGCCAATGCCCAGGAGGCCGTCAGGCCCAAGGCCAAGGGCGATCTGGTCCTGAACGTCCGCATCACCGACGTGGCCCCCGACGCGGGCGACGCGATCCTAACCGCCGCCGGCGCGGCCTCGGGCCTGAAGGCCAACGTCAACGACGACATCAAGCCGACCCTGGGCCTGACCTACTTCCTGACCGAAAAGCTGGCCGTCGAGGTGATCGCCGGCACGACCCAGCACACGGTCAAGGCGGTGGGACCTGGAACCGAGGTGGCGGTCCACAAGACCTGGGTGCTGCCGCCGGTGGTGTCGCTGCAGTATCACCCGTTCCCGGCGGCGCGCTTCAGCCCCTATGTCGGGGCCGGCGTCAACTACATGCTGTTCTACGGCGACAAGGACCTGAACGGCTTCAAGGTGAAGCTGGACGACGGCTTCGGCTACGCTCTGCAGGTCGGGGCCGACGTGCCGCTGAACCCGCGCTACAACCTCAACCTCGACGTCAAGAAGGTGTGGTTCGAGACCGACGCCGCGATCAACGGCGGGGCGCTGAAATCGAAAGTGAACCTGGACCCGCTCGTGGCCTCGGTCGGGGTCGGATATCGGTTCTGATACATACGCCGTGTACGAACGTCTCGCCGTTGCGCTGACGGCGGGAGTTCGACGAGGCGATGGCGGAACGGGAGTGCGGGGCGTGCGGCCAGTGCTGCAAGCTGATCGGCGTGCGCGAGCTGGAAAAGGCTCCGCACGTCTGGTGCCGCTATTACCGGAAGGGCAAGGGCTGCGAGGTCTATGAGGTTCGGCCCGAGGGCTGTGGCCAGTTCGCCTGCGACTGGCTGCTGGACAAACGGCTCGACGACGGCTGGCGGCCCGACCGCAGCGGCTTCATCCTGCACGCCGGCGAGGGCGGCCGGGTGATCAATGTCGAGCTGGATCCCGCTCAGCCCAGCGCCTGGAAGCGCGCGCCCTACGAGGCGGTGCTGCGGGCCTGGGCCACCGAGGGCGCGTCGCAGGGCATGGAGGTGCTGGTCTGGACCGGCCGACGCTGCGTGAGGCTGAGGCCCGGCGGCGGCGAAATCGACCTGGGCGTCGTGCGGCCGCCCGTCATGTTCAAGGCGCACGACCGGTTGAGGCGTCCGGGCTCCGGCCGCGACTGGCCGGTTTAAGACGACGCTCGCGCATCGCCTTCAAAGCTTGGACACGCCTGGAGGTTGGGATGAGCCCCGCCTTCACCAAGGCCGCCTTTCGCCCCGACGGGACGTTGCCGCCAGGCGCTGACAATGCCACGCTCGTCTCGCTTTGCGTGGGGGCTGAACATTTCAAAGGTTCGTGTTTTGGCGGTCATGCTGGCGGCGGGGCTCGCGATGGGCTTGGCCGCGTGCTCGGCGCAACGCGCCGATGCGGGGCGCGGACGCGAGTTGGCGAGGGCCTTGGGATGCGGAGACTGCCATGGCTCCGATTTCAGCGGGCATAAGGTTTCCCACGACGACAAGATCGCGGTGCTCTACAGCGCCAATCTGACCCGAGCCGTGCCGTCCTACTCGGACGAGGCTTTGCGAACCGTGCTCACCACTGGCCTGAGGCCGGACGGAACGCGGCTCTGGCAAATGGACGCCGCGCCCTATGCGGTTCTGTCGACGCAAGACATGACCGCTCTGATCGCATTTCTCCGGACCGTGCCGCCCGTCGGGCAGGCTCATCCCCGCATCAAGACCAGCCTGACCTTCGACCAGCTTGTGCTGTCCGGTCAGGTGCGGCCGGAGTCTTTGAGCTTGGCGCAGGACCTGGCTCATCCGCCCGCGGCGCTGGGCGCCGACCTCGAGCGCGGCCGCTATCTGGCGCGAACCCTTTGCGCCGGCTGCCATGCTCCGAGCCTGCGCGGCTTTCAGCCGCCCCAACCGGGTGACCCGCCAGACCTTGCGGTGGTCGGCGCTTACAGTCGCGCGCAATTCCAAACCCTGCTGCACGAAGGGCGCGGGCGCGCCGATCGCGACGTCGGCGAGATGGGCGAGGCGGCGCGACTGCGTTTCGCGGGCCTGCCGAAGGCGGACGTCGACGCACTCTACGACTATCTCAGCGCCTGGGGGCGGCGCCGACCGAGCTAGGCGGCGCCTCCCCAAGCCTCGTGTTTAGTCCTCGGCTTTTGCGCCCGTGCTGTCGGCCGCCGGAACCTCGTGCAGATAGCGTTCGATGGCCGAGGCTTGTTGGGCCAGGGCGGCGAGGGCGGGTGGGGCGTCTTCCGGGTGATCGGCGACCAGCTCCAGCACCTGCTTGGCGATGGCGTGCAGGCGCGGGGCGCTGGCGATCAGCCGGGCCTGGAACTCGATCTTGCGCGGGTCGCGATCGTATTCGGCCCCCGGCGTGCGCCAGCCGCCCCAGTCGTTGGGATCGGTGACCACCACCGGATAGGTGCCGGGATAGGGATGGTGGACGCAGTCGCTTTCCTGCTGCCACTTGTTGCGGGCCCGCAGGACGCGCCAGTTATCGACCATGCCCCCGGCCTTGGGGTCGATGGCGTCTTCCGGCTTCAGCTCGTGGGCGTGGAATTCGCGGCCCAGGCCGACGTCGTAGGTGACGCGCACGGGCTCGTCGAAGCCCTTGGCCCAGATCGGCACGATGCGCTCGATGGTCGCCCAGGCGCCGACGCTTTCGACCCACACCTTCTGGTTCCGCTGATAGACGGTCTTGGCCATGGGCCCCTTGGACGCGACGTGAACTGAACAGGCGTCATAAGAACCTGAAATCCTTGACGCCGGGTCAATCTTTCCCTGCGGCGCAAGGTCGGTCAGGGTGGCGTGCGAGACGGGCCGCTCAGAGCCTCGTCCAGGGAGGCGTCCAGTGGATTTCGACTTTTCCGACGACCAGAAGTTCCTGAAGGACGAGGCGCGCAAGTTCCTCGACGGCCGCTGCGGCCCCGCCGTCGTGCGCGGCGTGCTGGATGACGCCAGCCGTTCGTTCGACCAGGACCTGTGGACGGCCGTTGCCGAGCAGGGCTGGCTGGGCGCCTGCATCCCTGAAGAGTTCAACGGCCTGGGCCTTGGTCGCGTCGAGCTGTGCGCCATCGCCGAGGAACTGGGCCGCGCCGTCGCGCCGATCCCGTTCGCTTCGACGGTCTATTTCCTGGCCGAGGGCGTGATGGCGTTCGGCAGCGAGGCCCAGAAGGCCGCCGTGCTGCCGCGCATCGCCGCCGGCGAGCTGATCGGCTGCCTGGCGACTTCGGAAGGGCCGGGCGTGGTCAACGCCTCATCGCTGGCCTGCCGGGTCGAGGGCGGCAAGTTGACGGGCGTGAAGATCCCGGTCACCGACGGCGACGTCGCCGACACGGCCCTGGTGCTGGCCAGCGAGGGCGGCAAGCCAGGCCTGTTCCTCGTCGACCTGAAGGCCTCGGGTGTCACGCGCGAGACGCTCAAGAGCCTGGACCCCACCCGCGGCGTGGCCAAGCTGACCTTCGACGGCGCGGCCGCCGAGCGGGTGGGCGAGGCGGGCGCCGGCTTCGAGCTGGTGCAGGCGATCCTCGACCGCGCCGCCGTGCTGCTGGCCTTCGAGCAACTGGGCGGCGCCGACCGCTGCCTGGAGATGGCCAAGGAATACGCCCTGGGCCGCTACGCGTTTGGCCGCGTCATCGCCGGCTATCAGGCGATCAAGCACAAGCTGGCCGACATGTACGTCAAGAACGAGGTCGCCCGCTCCAACGCCTATTACGGCGCCTGGGCGCTGAACGTGGACGCGCCGGAGCTGCCGATCGCCGCCTCGGCCGCCCGCATCGCCGCCTCCGACGCCTACTGGTTCGCCAGCAAGGAGAGCATCCAGGTGCATGGCGGCATGGGCTTCACCTGGGACGTCGACTGCCACCTCTACTACCGGCGATCGCGCCAGCTCAGCCTCGTGGCCGGCGCGCCGCGGGTCTGGAAGGAGCGGCTGGTCAGCCAGCTCGAGAAGAAGAACGCGGCCTGAAATCGCTGTCATCCCGGCCAAGCGCGTAGCGCGCCGAGCCGGGACCACGGCAAGCGCCGGCGTTTCCGGCGGTCCCGGCTCTCCGCTTTGCTGCGGCCGGGATGACAAGTTTGGAGAAGCAAGATGGACTTCAACGATTCCCCCGAAGAAGCCGCCTATCGTGAGAAGGCCCGCGCCTGGCTGGTCGAGAACGCCGCCGCGCACCGCGCCCAGGTCGGCGATCCCAAGCCGAACACGCCCGAGCACATGGCCGCCGCCAAGAGCTGGCAGGCGCGCAAGGCCTCGGGCGGCTACGCCTGCATCACCTGGCCGGCCGCCATCGGCGGGGGCGGCGGGACGCCGATCCAGTCGGTGATCTTCGGGCAGGAAGAGGCCAAGGCCGGCGTCTCCTACGGCTACTTCACCATCGGCCTGGGCATGTGCGTGCCCACGGTGATGGCCTTCGCCGACACCGACACCAAGAAGCGTTTCGTCTCTCCCGCCGTGAAAGGCGAGGAGATCTGGTGCCAGCTGTTCTCCGAACCGGCCGGCGGTTCCGACGTGGCGGCCCTGCGCACGCGGGCGGTCAAGGACGGCGACGAGTGGGTCATCAACGGCCAGAAGGTCTGGACCACCGGCGCCCACTACTGCGACTACGGCATCCTGCTGACCCGGACCGATCCCGATGTGCCCAAGCACAAGGGCCTGACGATGTTCTGGATCGACATGCGCGACGCCGCCGTCGAGTGCCGACCCATCCATCAGATGTCCGGCGGTCGCGAGTTCAACGAGGTCTATTTCACCGACCTGCGCGTGAAAGACAGCCAGCGTCTGGGCGAAGTGGGCGACGGCTGGAAGGTGGCCCTGGTCACCCTGATGAACGAGCGCCTGGCCGTGGGCGGCTCGTCGGGCCCCAACTATCGCGAGATCATGGGCCTGGCCCGCGAGCTGACCGGCGCCACCGGCCCGGCGCTGAAGGACAACGCCTTCCGCGAGAAGCTGGCCGACTGGTACGTGCAGTCCGAGGGTCTGAAGTTCACCCGCTTCCGCACCATGACCGCCCTGTCGCGCGGCCAGACGCCGGGACCGGAAAGCTCGATCGGCAAGATCATCGCGGCCAACCAGATGCAGGACCTGGCCAACACCGCCGTCGAGATGGAGGACCAGTACGGCATCCTGGTCGATCCGGATCAGGCGCCGGCCGAGGCGGCGTTCCAGCAGAGCCTGATGTGGGCTCCCGGGCTGCGCATCGCCGGCGGCACCGACGAGATCCTCAAGAACATCATCGCCGAACGCGTTTTGGGTCTGCCCGGCGATGTGCGCGTCGACAAGGACGTGGCCTTCAAGGACATGCCGACCGGACGGTAAAGCGACGTCATTTCGTCACGAATCCTGAGCGTCGGTCGCCGATCCGACGCTCATTTTCGCGTGCCGGGCGAAATCCCGAAAACGGGCATTTCCGTCGTCTTCGTAACCTGATGAAACATGACTCGCCCAACACGGGTGCATGAACTTGACAGTCCCCGGGGGCGGGCACATGAGTTCTCTGGAGATATGGTTAACGGCGTGCTGAGGGGGAGTGATGCACGAAACCAGCGACGCTGTTTCGCGCCTTGTAGCGCTCCAAGGCCGCCTGTTTCGGGCGGTTTCGGAGCGTAGCCATCTGCTGCGCCGCATTCCGCTCGGTGCGGTGGTGGCCGCCGTGGTGATTCCCCTCGTGGGCTGCGACACCGGTCCCAACCTGTGGTTCCAGAAGCGCGCCAGCGCCTGCCCGCGCCCGCAGGCGGCCCAGGGCGTGTCTGGCCAGTTCAACCAGCAGCAGCAGGAAATCCGCGCCCTTCGTCAGGGCGGCTTCCGCGGCGACTTCTTCGCCCAACTGGAGCTGGCGCGCCGCTATGAGGGCCAGCGCTCGGTCGACAAGAACCTGGAAGATCCTGTCGAGGCGGCCGTCTGGTACGCCATGGCGCTGTCCAACGCCGGCGGCTATGCGCCGATCGCGGCCTATGAGCGTCGCGGCAAGGGCGAACCCAAGGCCCTGTCGCGCTTCGACGACTGCCGCGCCTTCGAGCGCCGCGCCGCCTATGGCGCGCTGGACCGCCTGCTGTCGCGGATGTCGACCGAGGAGCGCGAGAGCGTCCGCAACCGGGTGATCTACATCCTGTCCAGCCAGGGAGCCGACGGCTTCCGCGTGCTGGCCCGCATTCACGACGGCTTCTTCGGCCCGTATGGCGAACCGTCCGACAACCTCCAGGCCATCGAGGCCTATGGCAACCAGCGCCAGGCTGGCGCGCCCGCCGCGCTGGACCTGTTCCGCCGCAACGACGTCGACGCCTATCTCTACAATTACCTGGCGGTGCAGACCGGCGACGTGTCGGCCTATGTGATGCTCAAGGACTTCGAGCGCTCGTCGCCGCAGCGCGCCTCGTACGGCGGCTTCGTCGAGACCAAGGCCAAGCGCTGGATCCCGCCCTACGAATTCTATCCGCCGGAAAGCCCGGAATCGGGCGTGCCGCACTCGGATGAGTCCGACCAGTCGGGCGAGGCCAAGGAAGCGGCCCAGGCGCGCCTGAACGAGCTGCCCTTCGTCCACATCGGCGAGGCCCTGGCCTATCTGCGGGTGATCCCAGCCCCGCTGCTGGACGAGAAGCTGCTGACCACCAACGACGCCCAGACCTTCCAGTCGATGATCGGCCGTCCCGCGACGGGCCGCCTGACGCCGATCGAGAAGGTGCGGGCCATCGAGTATGCGGCCGTCAACGGCTCGTCCAAGGCCCAGCTGGTCCTGGCGGTGATGTACTCCGAAGGCGTGGGCGTGCCGCGCGACTACGCCCGCGCCTATCACTGGTACGAGGAAGCCGAACGCCAAGGCTCGGCCGAGGCCAAGTACGCCATGTCGACCTTCTTCTCGCTGGGCCTGCAGGGCGTGGCCGACCAGGATCGCGCCAAGGCCGTGGTCTACCAGCTGGACGGCGCCCTGGCCGGCTTCAAGCCGTCGGTCTGGCGCCTGCAGCAGCTGCTGGCCCAGGTCTCGCGTCCGCCCCGGCCCGCCGCCGATCGCGGCGGACGACCCTATATCGAAAGGGACTACCGATGAGCCGCCTCGGCCGCCTGCTGGCCCTCCTGGCCATGCTGACGCTCGGCCTCGTCGCCGCGCCCGAAGTCGCGTCCGCCTCGCCGGACGCCAAGATCGATCAACAGATCCGCCCGTGCTTCGGCCTGCTGATCGAGCCGAACCTCTCGCACGGCTGCAAGGTCCGCTACGCCAAGCCCAAGCCCTGCGCGCGCGGCTACTATCGCGTTCGCGGCCGCTGCGTGGCGGGGGGCGGCTACGGCCCCGGCGGTCGCCCGGTGCAGCGCGAGATCAACTGCGACTACGCCTATCCCGGCCAGATCAGCGACACCCTGGCGCGCCTCTATGACGGCGACGTCCTGACCCTGACCTCGACCGAGGGCGGCGCCTGCGTCGACTCGCTGAAGATCACCCAGTCGGTGACCATCGTCGTGCGCGACTACACGCCCTCGATCGACCGGCCGATCCTGGTGGCCCCCAGCGGCCAGCCGTGCATCACCATCGGCGCGGGCGTGTCCTACGTCGTGCTGGAAGGCCTGGGCATCGAGGCCAAGCGCGCCGGTCGCGAGTCGTGCATCACCGGCCGCGCCACCGAGCTGGCCCTGAAGGGCGTGACCATCCGCTATGACGGCGACGGCTCGGCCCTCGACGTCACCGACAGCCGGGTCGAGCTGGCCGACACGGTGTTCATCGGCCGCACCCGCCAGCCGGTCGTGAAGGCCTCGGGCGAGCTGGAGGTCTCCAATGTCGAGATCGCCGCCACCGCCATCGGCGCGGCGCTCGAGACCTCGGGCGACAGCCGCATGAAGGACGTCCGCGTCACCCGTCTGGGCGACTGGAGCGGTTCTGGCCGCACCCGCAACTCGGCCGGCTTCGTGCTTTCGGGCATGAACCGCCAGCAGCTGGTGCAGATCGACGGCCTCTATGTCGACGGTTTCTCGCGCGGGATCTACGTGTCGGGCGGCGACGAGACGACGCTGCTGCGGCCGGTGGTTCGCGACAGCGACTGGGCCATCGCGCTGGAGAACGCCAATCTGCGCGTGCTGGACGGTCAGCTGGAAGCGGTGGATGTAGGCCTCTATGTCGACTCCGGCGCCCTGTACGCGGCCGACAACAAGATCGTCGGCGTCATGCGCGCCGGTCTCTACGCCGAGAAGGGGGCCCAGATTCGGGCTCGCGACAACCGCGTCTTCGCCCGTCCCGGCGGCTGCGAGGCCCTGGTCACCGGCTATTTCGACGGCGCGCTGACCTGCCGGCCGTGGTTCGAGGCTCCGGAGATCTTCCGGACCCAACGCGACCTGGCCCGCCTCGACTACGACACCTACTGGCCCGCGCCCACGGTGCTGCCCGCCAGCGCCACGATCGACGAGGCCTCGGGCGGGTTCGCACCCGCGCCGCGGGACCCGGCCGCGCCGGGGGCTCCGACCTATTACAAGCTTCCCAGCGCCACCAGCGGCCCCAACGCCGGGGTTCCGATCTACACCAGCAAGCCGCCGCTCGCGGGCGCGCCCAAACCCGAAGGAGCTCCCCAATGAGCAAGCTCGTCACCGGTCTGGCCGTGCTCGTGATGGCCACCGCCTCGCTGTCCGTCACCCAGGTCCAGGCCCAGCCGCGCGGTCCCAGCGGCGGCCGGGGCGGTCCCTGCGGCGGACCCCTGGTCGGCGCCGCGCCCGACATCATGACCTATGACCGCGCGACCGGCACCCAGGTGTTCGTCGGCGGCGGCAAGGGCGGCGACGCCGACGTCTCGGCCTTCAACGCCCAGACCGGTTCGGCGGCGGCCCTGAAGGGCGACCTTTCCAAGCCAGGCCTGGTGTCGTCCTGCGCCGTCGACGGCTTCAGCCGCGACTCCTACAGCGTCAATTCCGATCGCCAGGGCCAGCTCAGCGTCACCAGCCGCGACGGTCGGGGCGAGCGCTGGGCCTTCACCCGCGCCGACGGCCGGGTCGAGATCTGGGATCCGCGCGACGACAACCGTTGCTTCAAGTCGGGCCTGGGCATCTTCTCGCAAGGTGGCGGTTTCGGCCGCTCGTCGGGCGCCGGCGGATGCTGAGGACGGCCGTGATCCTGGCGCTGGCGGCTTCGGCCCTGGGCGCCTGCGCCTCGCATGGCCATGGCGGCCCCCCCGGCGCCTATGCGCCATCGCCCTCGCGGGTGACGCCGCCCCCGCCGCCGATCGACGTGATCCGGCCGCAGGTCGGCGCCTAGGACGCTCCCCCGAGGGAGAGCGTCCGCGCGACGCCTAGGCCTTGGCCCGATCCGCCGTCCAGCGCCGAACCCGCGTTTCCAGGACCGGCAGCGGCAGGGCGCCCGCGCCCAGCACCGTGTCGTGGAAGCCCTTCAGGTCGAACTTGGCGCCCAAGGTCTGGCGGGCCTCCTGGCGCAGCGCCAGGATCTTGACCATCCCCACCTTGTACGAGGTCGCCTGGCCCGGCGTGACGAAGTAGCGGCGGATCTCCGAGCGGATCTTGCTGGCCGGCTGCGGCGAGTTGGCGGTGTAGAAGGCCAGGGCCTGGGCCTCGCTCCAGCCCTTGGCGTGGATGCCGGTGTCGACGACCAGCCGGATGCCGCGCCAGATCTCGCGGCCCAGCCGGCCGAAGTCGCTGTAAAGATCCTGGTAGAAGCCGGCCTCCTTGGCCAGCCGCTCCACATAGAGGCCCCAGCCCTCGATATAGGCGCCGTAGCCGTATTGGGTGCGGAACACCGGAATGCCGGTCATCTCCTGGGCCAGCGAGATCTGCAGGTGATGGCCCGGCCAGCCCTCGTGGTAGCAGGTGCCCTCGATCTCGTAGGTCGGGGTGGCGCGGACGTCGGAGAGGTGGACGTAGAACACGCCCGGCCGCGAGCCGTCCGGTGCGCCGGAGCTGTAGTGCGCCGCGCCGCCCGGCTCCTCACGGAAGGCCTCCACCCGCTTGACGATCAGGTCCGATTTCGGGAGCCGGCCGAAATAGTCCGGCAGCCGGGCCTTCATGCCGGCCAGATAGCCCTCGGCCAGCTTGAGGTAGCGCGCGCGGCCGGCGTCGTCGTTGCTGACATAGAAGCGGTCGTCGCTGCGCATGAAGGCGAAGAAGTCCTCCAGCGTGCCGGCAAAGCCGATCTTGGCTTTAAGGGTTTCCATCTCGCCGCGGATGCGAGCCACCTCGGCGAGGCCCAGCTGGTGGATCTCGTCGGCGGTCATGTCAGTGGTGGTCTGCTGGCGCAGCATGGCCTTGTAGAAGGCCGCGCCGTCCGGCAATGCGCCGACGCCCTGGGGCTCGGCCGAGGCGTTGGCGACGTCCGCCGCCAGCCAGGCGCCCAGCCGGTCGTAGGACGGCTTCATCTTCACCGTCATGGCGTCGGCCACGGCCTTCACGAAGGCTGAGGCCTGGGCGTCGTCGATCTTGCCCGCCGTCTTCAGCGCGGCGGTCTTGGCCTTGGCGTCGGCGAACAGGGCCGCGTCCGGACCGCCGTCGAACGGCGCGCCGACCGTCAGCCGCCGAACCTCTTCCCGCGATTGCTCGTAGGCGAAGCGGGGCATGCGCACGCCCGCCGCCGCCGAGCGCTTGGCGCGCTCCAGCTGCACGTCCAGGGCCGGACCGATAGCGGCGACGCGCTCGACATAGGCCTGCATGTCGGCCGGACTATCCACGCGGTGGGCGTTGATCAGGAAGTTGGGCAGGCCCGTATGCGGCCCGCCGCGATCGAAGACATAGGCGTGGCCGCGCCAGCGGTCGGCCTCTTCGGCCCGGCCCAGCTCCAGGGCCCACATGTCGTAGGAGGTGCGCGCGTCGTCGCCCAGCTTGGCCGGATCGAACTTGCGCTTCATCTCCGCCACGCTCTGCTTGCGCCAGGCCAGCCGCTTGGCCGCGGCGGCGTCGCTGCGGTCGGTCAGCTGGTTATTCAGCGTCTTGCGGCCCAGGCGCGTCAGGCGCTCTGGGTCCATGGCCAGCTCCTGTTCGAAGGCCGCGTCCAGATAGGCGGTCAGGGCCTTGTCCAGATCGCCCGCCGGCTGGGCGGCCAGGCTGGCTGGAACCAGGGCCGCCGTCGCGCCCAAACCAAAATCGCGTCGCGAAAGCCGCATCGGGAAGTCCTCGTGGAAAGACAAGGGGAGTGCGCTGGGCGCAGGTTAGGGCGCGATCGTCGCGTGGAAGGTCGGCGGCTGGCGGCGATGGGTGGCCTGCTCGTAGGCGTAGCCCAGATTCAGCAGCAGCTTCTCGCTCCAGGCCGGGCCGATGAACGACAGCCCCACCGGCATGCCCGTGACGGCGCCCATCGGCACGGTCAGGTGCGGATAGCCGGCCACGGCGGGCAGGGTGGTCGACGAGCCGCCATAGTTGTCGCCATTCAGCGGATCGATGGTCCAGGCCGGACCTGTGGTCGGAGCGACGATGGCGACCGCGCCGGTGTCCTTCAGGATCTTGTCGATCCCTTCGGGGCCGGCCAGTCGCTTGGAGTCGGCCAGGGCCTTGATATAGGCCGGGTCGTCATAGCCCTTGGTCTTCTCGGCCTTCTCGAAGCTCTCCTGGCCGAACCATTCGAACTCCTTGGGCGTAGCCTTGTTGAAGGCGATCAGGTCGGCCAGCGTGCGGCTGGGCACCTTCTTGGGATCGGTCGAGGCCAGGTAGGCGGCCATGTCGACCTTCAACTCGGTGTAGAGCACCACGCCCTCGGCCTTGCCGATCGGGCCTTCGTCGAACTCTTTCACCTCGACCAGGGTCGCGCCCTGGGCCTGCAGGTCCTTCAGGGCCTGTTCGAACACCGCGTCGGTCTTGGGCGAATAGCCGGTGTAGAAACGGGCGACGGCCAGCGTGACGCCCTTCAGCGCGTCCTTGCTCAATCCCTTGGCGTAGTCGGTCTTGTGGGCGTCGGCGTCCTTGGTGGCGACATCGGCGGGGTCGGAGCCGGCGATGGCGGTCAGGACCTTGGCGGCGTCCTCGACCGTCGTGGTCATCGGGCCGGCGGTGTCCTGGCTGTGACTGATCGGCACGATGTGGGTGCGCGACACCAGACCGACGGTGGGCTTCAGGCCCACCAGCCCGTTGATCGCCGCCGGGCAGGTGACGGAGCCGTCGGTCTCGGTGCCGATCGCCGCCCAGGCCAAGCCCGCCGCCACCGCGGCGCCCGAGCCGCTGGACGAGCCGCAGGCGCTGCGGTCCAGGGCGTAGGGGTTGCGCACCGTGCCGCCCACCGCGCTCCAGCCGCTGATCGACTTGTTGGAGCGGATATTGGCCCATTCCGACAGGTTGGCCTTGCCCAGGATCACCACGCCGGCGTCGGTGAGGCCCCTGACCAGCGGCGCGTCGCGGTTGGTGACATTGTCCTTCAGCGCCAGCGAGCCGGCGGTGGTGGCGGTGTCGTCGGCGCTCTCGATATTGTCCTTCAGCAGCATCGGCAGGCCGTGCAGCGGGCCCCGGATCTTGCCGGCCTTGCGCTCGGCGTCGAGCTTGCGCGCGTCGGCCAGGGCATGGGGATTGAGCGCGATCACCGCGTGCAGCGTCGGGTTCTTGTCCTTGATCGCGGCCAGATAGCCCTTGGTCGCCTCCTCGGCGGACTGGGCGAACGCGGTGGTCGACAGCAGGGCGGCGAGGGCCGCTCCGGCCAGGCAGGCGGTCTTGGTCATCTGGTGTTCCCCCGAAGGACCGCGACTCTTATCGGGGCGGCCGGACGGGGCAGAGGATGAGGTCAAAAATCCGCATCCGCCAAGCCCGCGCGAGCAGGATCGTGCGTGTTTAGACGAAAACCGCCACGTTCTGCCGCGCCAGGATCAAGGGTCGACCGCCAGCGTCCCACAGCAACATCTCCTGGGTGGAATAGCCGTCGGCGATGGTCTCGGCCCGGCTGCGCAGCAGGCGCCAGCCGTCGTCGTCCTCGGCGGGCAGGCCGACCACGTCCAGCGACCAGGTCATGGTCGAGATCGGACCGAACTTCGGGAACAGGGTCATGGCCGGCGGCGGCGGGGTGTCGGCAAGGGCGATCAGGGCTGACAGCGAACGGGCGGCCGGATCGCGATGACGGATCCACAGCAGGTATTCGGGAGCCTCGCCCGACAGCGGCCGCGCGCCGCCGGCCATGCGAACCTCGAACTGACCGACGAAGCCGGGGCCGCCGCCTTGCGGGAAGAACGGCTCGCAGTCGGCGGCCGGCGCGACGGCCGGACAGGGGACATGGCCGTAGCTCACCGCCGATTCCCGAGCCGCGCCGAAGGTCAGGACGCCGTGCGTCGCCGAGCCCTGCTCGCCGACCAGGTCGACGCTCATGAACAGGGTCGACTTGCCGCGCCGCAGCACCTTCGTCTCGATGGAAAGCTCGCCGGCCGCCGGTCCGACGAAGGCGAACTGGCCCGAGCGCAGGGGCGGGGCGTCGGGCGCGGCCTTCAGCGCCGCCTCCAGACACAGGGCCGCCGACAGGCCGCCATAGGTGGTGCGGCCCTGCTTCCAGTCGTCGGTGACCTGGACGACGTGGCCGATGTCCGTAGGCGTGATGGCGGCGATCAGATCGGTATAGGCGGTCAAGCGAAGCTCCGTGATTGCAGGGAGGTTCGTTTTCTTTCGCTACGGAAGTCAAGCGGCCTGGATGCATTGGCGCCAGAGGATGTCAGCAGCGCGTGCGAGGCGGGGTGGCGTTCGAGGGGCGGATGGTTCAGGAAGCGGCCATGAACCGTCTCGCCTTTCTCGCCCTCGCCGCCGCCGGAGTTCTCTGGGGCATGGGTTTCCCGCTCGGGAAGCTGGTGCTGAAGGAGACCGACGCCGCCCACATGGTGTTGCTGCGCTTCGCCGTGGCGGCGGTGGTCTCGATCCCGTTCGTGCTGAAGGCCGAGGCGCGGGCGCTGTTCCGCTCGCCGGTGATCCTGCTGGGCGGCGCGCTCTACGGCGTGGCGTTCCTGGTGCAGTTCGAGGGGCTGGCCCACGTCAGCGTCACCCTGGCGGCGCTGCTGGTCGGCGCCATGCCGGCCCTGATCGCCATCTCGGCGCGGTTGCTGGGTGAGCACGTAAACCGGGTCACCTGGGCCGGCGTCGCGGCCGCCACCCTGGGCGCCGCCCTGATCGCCGGCAAGCCCGACGGCGCCGGCTCGCCGCTGGGCGTGGCCCTGTCTTTGGGTTCGTTGCTGATCTTCCTGGGGTGGATCGTTGTGATGCGCCGCGCGCCCAAGGTCGCCGACGGCATGGCCGTGCCGGCCGTGACGGTGGTGATCGCCGCCGTGACGATCCTGCCCATCGCCCTGCTGATGCATGGTCCGCCGAAGCTGGACCTTCATCCGGTCACCTGGACCGCGATCGCCGCCCAAGGCGCGCTGTCGACCCTGCTGGCCACCGCCGCCTGGCAATACGGCCTTTCGCGCGTCGGCAGCGCCAGCGCCGGGGTGTTCATCAATATCGAGCCGATGATGGGAGCCGTGCTGGGCGTGGCGCTGTTTGGCGATCACCTGACGGCGGCGCTGGTGATCGGCGGCCTGATGATCCTGGCCGGCAGCTTCACGGTGGTGCTGGGCGAGAAGAGCGACGCGACGCCCGCGCCGATCTGATCGCGCGCCGGGCTTGAGAGCGCCCTAGTGCAGCGTTCCGGTCGGCGTCATCCAGGATGAGAAGGTCCGCGCCTCGCGGGCGTCGGCGGCTTCTTCCAGCGCCAGTTCTTCCAGGGTGATGGCCGCCAGCAGCCAGTCCTCGAGCTCGGAGGCCGAGGCCGTGCCTTCCTCGAGCGCCGTCTTGACGACGTCGAGCATCCATTCGACGGCTTCTTCGGTGGTCTTGGTCACGACGCTATCCTCACGACAATGCTCGCGGAGGTATAGCGACGGTCCATCTCCAAGGATCTGCGACACAGGGTCCTTCGGGTGACGCATTCCGTCGCAGGGGGCCTCGCGCGACGATCGCCGCGCGAGGGGATTTCCTATTCGCCCTTCAGCTTGCGGCCGAAGAAGCCCAGGTGGGTCTTCAGCACATGCAGGCCCTTGGCCTTGCTGCCCGGCGCGCTGTGGCGCTCGCCCGGATAGAGCATCGTCTCGAACGGGATGGCCTTCTTCTGCAGGGCCGCCAACAGGCGGGTGCTGTTCTCGAAGATGACGTTGTCGTCGGCCATGCCGTGCAGCAGCAGCAGGCTGCCGGGCTTCAGCTTGTCCAGGCGGTTGAGCACATCGGAGCGGGCGTAGCCGTCGACGTTCTCGGACGGCTTGCCCATGTAGCGCTCGGTGTAGGCCGTGTCGTAGAGGCCCCACTCGGTCGGCGGAGCCCCCGCCGCACCGGCCTTGAACGGGGTGTCGTCGGCGGTCAGCAGCATCAGGGTCATGAAGCCGCCGTACGACCAGCCCATCACGCCCAGGTTCTCGGCGTCCACGTAGGGCAGGCCGGCCAGGAACTTGGCGCCTTGCAGCTGATCGTCGACCTCGACCGTGCCGAGCTTGCGGTCCAGGGCGCGCATGAACTTGGCCGAGCGGTTGCCGCTGCCGCGGTTGTCCAGCCGGAAGATGACGTAGCCGGCTTCCAGATAGGTGCGCTCGGAGACGCTCTGCCAGGTCTTCTTGACCTGCTGGGCGTGCGGGCCGCCGTAGACGGCGACGATGGCCGGGTACTTCTTGCTGGGATCGAAGCCCTGGGGCTTGAGGATCTCGTAATACAGCGTCTCGCCGTCCGCCGCCTTCAGCGAGCCGTATTCCGGAACCGGCAGGGTCGAGGCGTAGGGCCAGTAGGGATGGCCCTCGGCCAGCCTGTTCTCCTCGATCCAGCGCACGCGCTTGCCGTCGGCCGAATAGAGGGCCGTCTGCGGTGGAGTCTTGGGGTCGTTATAGGTGCCAGCGAAGGCGCCGCCGGTGTCGGCGACCTTGGCCGTCCACCAGCCGCCGGCCGAGGTCAGGGCCTTGGGCTTGCCCGGCTTGGCGTAGCTGACCTCATAGATGCGGCGCTCCAGCGGCGTCTCCATCGAGGCGGCGAAGATCGCCACCTTGCGGGCCTCGTCGACGCCCTCCAGGGCCGAGACCGGCCAGTCGCCCTTGGTGATCTGGGCGATCAGCTTGCCGTCGGCGGCGTGGCGGTAGAGGTGGCGGTTGCCGTCCTTCTCGGACGACCACAGGAACGAGCCGTCTTCCAGCGGGCGGAAGTCGTCGCTGATCTCGATATAGTGCGCGTCGGTGTCGGTCAGGATGGTCTTGCCGGCGCCGGTGACGGCGTCGAAGGCCAGCAGGTCCAGGGTCTTCTGGTCGCGCGACAGGCGCTGGACGTAGATGGTCTTGCCGTCGGCCGACCAGTCGACGCGGGCGACATAGATGTCCTTGTTCGCGCCCAGGTCCAGCTGGAGGGTCTTGCCCGAGGCCAGGTTCTGCACGAACAGGTCGACCACGGCGTTGGGGCGGCCGGCGCGCGGATAGCGCTGCAGGACCACCGTCGCGCCGCCCGGGCCGATGTCGGCGCGCGGCACGATGTCGACGCCGCTCTCGTCGACGCGGGTGTAGACGACGGCGGTCTCGTTGGGCGACCACCAGTAGCCGGTGAAGCGGTCCAGCTCCTCCTGGGCGATGAACTCCGAGACGCCGAACGACAGGGCGTCCTTGCCGTCGGTGGTCAGGGCCTTCTCGGCGCCGCCGGTGATCGGCCGGACGTAGAGGTTCTGGTCGCGGACGTAGCTGACGAAGCCGCCCTTGGGCGAGACCTTGGCGTCGACCTCGTCGCCCGGGGTTTCGGTCAGGCGGGTGACCTTGCCGTCGGCGACGCTGTCCAGATAGAGGTCGCCGTCCAGCGGCACCAGGATGAAGCGGCCCTGGCTGTCCCAGCTGTATTCGACGATGCCGCGGGCTGAGACGCGGGCCCGCTCGCGCCGGGCCTTCTCGGCCTCCGACAGCTCCTTGGCGCCCGAGGACAGGGCCGCCGAGTCGATCAGGCGATAGGGCTCGCCGCCCTTCACGTCCGCCGCCCACAGGTCCTGGACGTTGGCGGCCTCGGGCTTGGCCTTCAGATAGGTGACCCGCTTGCCGTCCGGCGACAGCGCCACGCCCTTGGCGGCGGGACCGCTCAGGCTGGGATCGGCAAAGATCCGCTCGGGCGCGAGTTTATCAGCCAGGGCCGGGGTGGAGAGGGCGATGCAGGTCGCCAGGACGGTAAGCGAGGGCTTGATCATGGCGCGGGACGCTAGAGCGGCGCCGCGCGGTTGTCAGCAGTGAAAAGTTTGATGGGGCGGCGCACTTGCCCCCTCCGGGCCGCTTCGCGACCCTCCTCCCCCGTAGGGGGAAGAGGAACTGCGGCGACTTATCTTCCCCCTATGGGGGAGGAGCGCCGCAGGCGCGGAGGGGGCGAGTCGTCAGCTCACGCTCAACGTCCCCGCATCAATCCGCTGCTCGATCTTCACCGCGCCCTTCTCGTCATGGATCCTCACCGTCACCACCGGCGCCGGCGCGCGCCAGTCGATCTCGATCAGCCCGAAGTTCCGCTCCCGCAACACCGGCGACACGCGCAGGGCGTTGGGCGGTGTCACCGGCCAGACCTCCGTAAGTCCCGAGGAGGTGACGTCCCAGATCGGGTAGGGGACGTTGAGGTCCTGGCGCGAGACCTCGGCATAGTGGGTGTCGCCGCTGATGCAGATCAGGCGCTCGGCCTTGTGGCGGCGGATGGCGTCGAACAGGCGCTGGTGGTCGCGGGCGTAGTTCACCCAGCCCTCCCAACCGGCGAAGTCGGCCAGCACCTGCAGGCTGGAGCCGAAGATGCGCAGGTCGGCCGGCTGGGCCAGTTGGCTTTCCAGCCAGGCCCACTGCGTCGCGCCGATCATGGTGGCGTCCAGGTCGGGGATGCGGTCGTACGGACCCGGCGTCGGCTTGCCGGCCAGGGCCTGGGCGGTGGCCCAGGGCTTGTAGCCGCCGGGGAACGACTTCTCGACCAGCGGCGTGCGGTTCCAGCGTAGGTCCGGCAGGATGATCTGCACCCGGCGACCGTCGGGCCCGAAGACATAGGCCGCATAGACCCCGTCGCGGGTGCGGCGCACGGAATCGGCCGGCTCGCCCCAGAAGTCGCAGAACTGCCGGCGGCTCTCGGCCTTCATCGGATAGTCGCCGCCGGCGTCGTTCTCGCCGAAGTCGTGGTCGTCCCAGATGGCGATGACTGGCGTGGCCTCGCGCAGGCGCTTGAAGCCGGGCTTGGCGGCCAGGGTGGCGTACTTGTCCGCCATCACCTTGGGGTCGCGGGTGTCGGCATAGATGTTGTCGCCCAGGAACACGAACAGGTCCGGCTTGGCCGCCAGGACCGCCTCCCAGATCGGCTGGTCCTTGGACTGGTTGGCGCAGGAGCCGAAGGCGATGCGAGTCAGGGTTCGGTCGAGGGCCTTGTGCGGCGCATCGACGACAGCGGCCTTGGCGGCGGGCGCGACGGCCACGGCTGCGGCCGACAAGCCCAGGGCGGCGCGGCGGGAGAGGTCGGTCATGGATGTTTCCACGAAAAAGCCCTTCCCCCTTGATGGGGGAAGGGTTGGGATGGGGGTGATCTCCGAGATGGCGGGTGACGCGCCATTGAACCGGCCGGCGCCGCGTCACCCCCATCCCCGGCCCTTCCCCCATCGAGGGGGAAGGGAGGCGCCTAGAACGCCTTCTTCACCGAGACGAAGAACTGGCGCGGCGGGGCGGTCAGGACCGTCTGGGCCGTGCCGGCGGTGTCGTTGGCGACGAAGCCGCCCGAACCGATGGTCGAGATGTAGTCCTTGTCGGTCAGGTTGGTGATGTTGGCCTGAACCTCCAGGCCCTTGGTCCAGGCGTTGTCGTCGCCGAACCGGTAACCCAGGGTCAGGTCGGCCACCGTGGTCGACGGCGCCAGGCCGCCGATGTTCTCGTAGGTGTAGTAGCGCTCGCCGGTATAGGCGACGCCCAGCTTGCCGAAGAAGCCGCCTTGGTCGAACGAGACCTCGCCCTTGAAGATGTTCTTAGGCGTGTTGACGACGGTCTTGTCCTTGGTGCGGATGCTGATCGCGCCCGAACCGTTGATGACGTCATCTTCGTAGGTGGAGGCGTTGTAGGTGTAGGCGCCGTACACCGACCAGGCGTCGGTCAGCTTGTACGTGCCGGCCAGTTCGACGCCCTTGGTCTCGACCGAGCCGACGTTGGACAGGATTGCGGGCAGGCCCAGGATCGGGGCGGCGGTGCTGGCGGCCAGCAGGCGGTTGTCGAAGGCCACGTGATAGACGGCGGCCACGCCCTGGAAACGTTCGTTGCGATAGCGGGCGCCCAGCTCGATGGTCTTGGAGCTTTCCGGCTTCAGCGTCTTGGCGATGTAGTCGACGGCCGCCTGGTTCTGCGAGCCGAACGGACCGGCCGTGGCGGCCGAGACATAGGCGCCCATGTTCTCGGTGTAGCCGCCGAACACTTCCACGTCCGGCGAGGCTTTGAACACGAAGCCGACCTGCGGCAGGAAGCTGTCCTTGCTCTCGATCGTGCCGGCCAGCGGCGAGCCGACCACGGTGCGGACGCTGTTCTCGACCTTGATGGCCTTGAAGCCGAAGTTCAGCTTCAGGGCGTCGCTGACGGTCCAGGTGTCCTCGAGGTGACCGGTCGTGGTCTTGGTCTCGAAGCTGTACTGCCACTGGGTGAAGAACGGGTTGGACTGGAAGTCCAGCGGGTCGCGCGACGGCGCGGCGGCGGTCTCGGCGTAGAAGCGGCGGGCCTGGTTGAAGTCGTTCTTCTCGGTCCAGAAGCCGGCGCCGATCTCATGGCCGCCCAGGTCGACGGTCAGGCCGCCGATGAAGCCCTTGCGGTCGATGTCGTACTCGGTGGTGCGGATCGACAGCGGCGCGGCGGTCGAGCCGGCCGTGCCGTAGCCCGGGCTGGCGAGGTAGGGCGTGTACCACAGGCCCTGGCCTTCGTTGGTGTGGCCATAGGCGGTGGCGTTGAACTTGACGTGCTCGGTGACCGGCAGGTTCAGGGTCGCGCCATAGAGGTTGTCGTCACGGATGCCGGCGCCGGCATAGTAGGCGTCGTCGACCGTAGCGAACGGCGCGGGCAGGGCGGTCCCGGCTTGGTAGGCCTTGGCGGCGGCCACGGCCAGGGCCCAGTTAGGCTGGGTGTTGTCCCAGTCGCTGCCCAGGCGCTTGATCATCTCGAACGACAGGTCCTGATAGTCCTGCTCGCGACGTTCCGAACGGCTGTAGAAGGCCGTCAGGTCGCCTTCGCCCAAGGGCAGCACGGCCTTGATGTCGTACTGGCGCTGCTTCTGCTCGCCGCCGCCCTTCCACTTGTCGGTCTTCTGGTCGGCGATCGAGGCGTAGCCGCGCAGACCGCCCAGGGCGGCGATCGCGCCGGTGTCGATGCGGCCGAACACCCGGTACATGCTGTCCGAGCCGGCCGTGACGTTGGTCTGGGCGCCGAAGGTTTCCGACGGATCGCGCGAGAAGAACTGCAGCGTGCCGCCCAGGTTCGACGTCGAGGCCACGCCGAGCGCGCCGGCGCCTTGGGCTAGCTCGACCCGGCCGATGTTCTCGTTGGTGATGGCGCGGCTGATGTGCAGGCCGTTGTGGTTGCCGTAGCTCATGTCGCCCAGCGGCACGCCGTCCAGGGTGAAGCCCAGCTGGTTCTGGTTGAAGCCGCGGATCGAGATGCGGGTCGACCACTCGTAGGCGCCGAAGGCGTCGGACGACTGGACGCTGACGCCCGGCAGCTTGTCGATGGCCTTCAGCGGGCTCGAACCGGCCGCTTCCAGGGCGATGGCGTCGTTCTTCAGGGTCTGGACCTGGCGGCTCTGGCCCTGGCCGATGACCAGCACGGCGTCGACTTCGGTGTCGGCGGTCGTGGCGGCGGGCGCCGGAGTGTCGGCGGCGAAGGCCTGGCTGGCGGCGACGAGCAGGAGGGCGGCCGAGGCGGCGCCCAGCATCAGATGGTGTTTCATGGTCTATCCCCGAGGCCGGTCCGCGCGGGGAGCGCGGCCGGATCTGAGGCTCGGGTAACAGCGCTCGACGACGGCGCGGCGACGGTTCCGTGTCGGGTTATCGACGGATGAATGACGGGTTGGTGACGGGCGGGTCGTGCGTCCTTCGAGGCCCGCTGCGCGGGCGCCTCAGGATGAGGAAGTTCGCAAAACGGTCCTCATCCTGAGGTGCGAGCCGCCCGGCGAGCCTCGAAGGACGCACTGAGACGACTGAAGCGCCCGCCGACATTGCGCAAACCGCCCCCGACCGCTATTTCAGCGCCCGTCCTCCCCCGAACTTTGACAGCGAGACCGACGCCCCCATGGCCCAGCAATATATTTTCCAGATGCAAGGCCTGACCAAGGCGTTCCCGGGCGGCAAGAAGGTGTTCGAGAACATCTGGCTGTCGTTCTACTCCGACGCCAAGATCGGCGTCGTCGGCGTCAACGGTTCGGGTAAGTCGACCCTGCTGAAGGTGATGGCCGGCCTGGACCAGGAGTTCTCGGGCGAGGCCAAGGCCGCCGACGGCATCCGTCGCGGCTACCTGCCCCAGGAACCGGTGCTGGACCCGACCAAGGACGTCTGGGGCAATGTCATCGCCGACTGCGAGGACAAGCTGATCTTCGACAAGTACAACGAGATCGCCAACAAGCTCGGCGAGGACTATTCCGACGAGCTGATGGAAGAGATGACCAAGCTGCAGGAGGTCATCGACGCCCGCGACCTGTGGGACATCGACTCCAAGGTCGAGATGGCCATCAACGCCCTGCGCTGCCCGCCTAACGACGCCAACATCGAAAGCCTGTCGGGCGGTGAGAAGCGCCGCATCGCCCTGGCCCGCCTGCTGCTCAGCAAGCCGGACATGCTGCTGCTCGACGAACCCACCAACCACCTGGACGCCGAGTCGGTGGCCTGGCTGCAGCACCACCTGGAAGAATTCCCGGGCTGCGTGATCCTGGTCACCCACGATCGCTACTTCCTGGATCAGGTCACCAAGTGGACGCTGGAGCTCGATCGCGGCAAGGGCGTGCCCTACGAGGGCAACTATTCCGGCTGGCTGGAGCAGAAGCAGAAGCGCGTCGTCCAGGAACAGTCCGAGAGCGAGTCCCGCCAGCGCGCCCTGACCCGCGAACTGGAATGGGTCCGCTCCTCGCCCAAGGCCCGTCAGTCCAAGTCCAAGGCCCGCCTGGCGAGCTACGATGAGATGGTGGCCGCGCAGGAGAACGCCCGCGCCGCCCAGACCCAGGCCCACATCCAGATCCCGCCCGGCCCGCGCCTGGGCAACGTGGTGCTGGAAGTCACTGGCCTGGAAAAGGAATATGGCGACAAGGTTCTCTTCAAGGACCTGTCGTTCAAGCTGCCGCCGAACGGCATCGTCGGCGTCATCGGCCCGAACGGCGCCGGCAAGTCGACCCTGTTCAAGCTGATCACCGGCCGCGAACAGCCCGACCAGGGCACGGTCAAGGTCGGCGAGACCGTGAAGCTCTCTTATGTCGACCAGAGCCGCGACGCCCTAGACGCCAACAAGACCATCTGGGAAGAGATCAGCGGCGGCACTGACGTGATGATCGTCGGCAAGCGCGAGATCAACAGCCGCGCCTATGTCGGCAGCTTCAACTTCAAGGGCGGCGACCAGCAGAAGAAGGTCGGCCTGCTGTCGGGCGGTGAGCGCAACCGCGTTCACCTGGCCAAGACCCTGGCCACCGGCGGCAACCTGCTGCTGCTCGACGAACCGACCAACGACCTGGACATCGAAACCCTGCAGGCCCTGGAAGAGGCCCTGGAAGAGTTCGCCGGCTGCGCCGTGGTCATCAGCCACGATCGCTGGTTCCTGGACCGCCTTGCCACCCACATCCTGGCCTTCGAGGGCGACAGCCACGTCGAGTGGTTCGAGGGCAACTTCGAGATGTACGAGGAAGACAAGAAGCGCCGCCTGGGCGCCGACAGCCTCATTCCCAAGCGCATCAAGTTCCAGAAGTTCGCGCGCTAGACTGTTCGACTGGCGGCTTTTCAAGTCGCCGGTCGCCGACTTTATTCGCGCTTAAGGTGAAGGCTCCTCGCAACGGGTACGTGCGGGGAGCCTTTTCTTTATCCAAAGTTGCTGACGCATTGCGCGCATGTTACGGCCGTCCCAACGGTTAAGCTTTGCTTAATCGGATTGTTGGGCGCGCCTTGTGTGATGGCCCGGTTGGTGGGGGCCAGCGTGACGGTTTTTACGGGTACGACGGGCGACGACATCTTTGTCGGCGGAACGGACAGTGACTCCGCGTCGGGCGGCGCGGGCAATGACAGCCTGAGCGGCGACGACGGGAATGATGTGCTCATCGGTAACGGTGGCGCGGACACGCTTATCGGCGGGGAGGGCAATGATACGCTGTATAGCAACAGCCAGACGGTAAGCCCGGCAATGGGGGCAACCCCGCCCACGCCTGCCGACCCGGATATCGAAGCGGCTCACGACTCGCTGGTCGGCGGCGCTGGCGATGACCGGATCTTCGCCGGCTACGGCGACTACGTCGATGGGGGGGCGAACGGCAGTGGTGGCGACTACCTATATATAAGCTTCCTTGGGGCTTCTTCCGGAGTATCCGTCGATTTCACGCAGTCCACGGTAAGTGTCGGCGGGGCAACGATCTCAGGCATTGAGCATCTGAGTTGGGTTCAGGGCAGCAACTTCGACGATGAGATCATCGCGGATTCCGCATATGGCGATGGATACCCAAGTATGCTCGGCATGGACGGTAATGACCGTCTTGTCGCCGGACGTAATACCTATTCCATGTATGGCGGAGATGGTAACGACATCCTCGATGCGCGGGGCGCTGGCGATCTCTGGATACTGGACGGTGGCGCGGGCGACGACACGATCTACACTCCGACTACGGGTTCCCTAAACGTCACGGCCGGGGCGGGCAACGACACGGTTTACACAAGAAGCTGGACGACCTACGGCGGCGACGGCAATGACCTGATCATCCAGCAGGACGCCTATGGCATCGCCTGGGCCTATGGCCAAGCTGGCGACGACGAAATCCGCGCGGACGCCAATCGACAGGGAGCCATGACGGGCGGCGACGGCGCCGATACGCTGACGGGCGGCGATCAGGCCGACATCATCTATTCGGCCGGCGGAAGCTGGTACCCCATGCTTGAGGCCGACATGGGGCTTGAGCGTGACAGCCTGTCTGGCGGCGCCGGCGACGACACTATTGCTGGCGGTTTTGGCGACGTCATCGACGGCGGCTCGGGCACAGACGTGCTGTTGCTGTCGCTGGGCGGCGCGACCAGCGGGCAGGTCTTCGATACCGCCAACCTGGCGACAGGCTCCTACACCATCGGCGGCGGCGCCATCTCAAACATCGAAATCCTGAGTTCGCTTCGGGGGAGCGAGTTCGCGGACACTCTGACGATCGCCGCTCAAGCTTCGCCCTCGGTCGCCCTGACGGTCGACGGGGGAGGCGGCAACGACCTCATCACCGTCTCGCGACAGATGGTTTGGGCGCAAGGCGGGGCCGGCGCGGACAGCCTCACCAGCGCCGCGGCTGGAGTCACGATCAGCGGCGGAGCTGGCGACGACACACTGACCACGGGTGTGGACGGCGCGTTGATCTATGGTGAAAACGGCCAAGACACGATCGTCAGTGGGGCGGGAGCCGACACCATCGACGGCGGCGCTGGCAACGACGTCGTAGACTATGGCGCCTATGCATCCGGAGTGGTCGTGAACTTGGCGACCGGGGCAGGCGCCGGCGGCGACCGGATAACGAGTGTCGAGATCGTAGTTGGCTCAAGACTCGCGGACACGCTGGTGGGCGGTGCGTCGAATGATACCCTCACGGGCGGAAACGGCGACGATACCCTGTCGGGCGGTTCCGGAAGCGACGGTCTCTCTGGCGACGCCGGAAACGATCAGATCGCGGGCGATGACGGCAACGACACGCTATCCGGCGGCGTCGGCAACGACACTCTCTCGGGCGGGGAAGGCAACGACAGTCTCTCCGGTGACGACGGCCACGACTCTTTGGTCGGCGGTAACGGCCAGGATGTTCTCGCTGGCAATGCTGGCGACGACACCCTGTCGGGTGGTTCCGGAAACGACAGTCTCTCAGGCGACGCGGGAAACGATCAGGTCGCTGGCGACGAAGGCGATGACACGCTGTCGGGTGGTTCGGGGAATGACACACTTTCCGGCGCCGTCGGCAACGACAGCCTCGTGGGCGGGGACGGAAGCGACAGCGTCAGCGGCGGTGATGGCCACGACACGCTGTGGGGCGGATACGGTGATGATTGGCTGTCAGGCGACGAGGGAAACGACCAGATCATCAGCGGCGAGGGCAACGACAGCCTTGTTGGCGGTAACGGTCACGATACGCTCGTCGGTGGCGAAGACGCAGACTCGATGGAAGGCGGCGCGGGCCAGGACGTGCTGTCGGGCGGATCGGGCGACGATCAGCTTTCCGGTGGGGCTGGCGACGACTGGATCAGCGGCGGCGAGGGGCAAGACGTCCTGACGGGCGGCGATGGTGCGGACACTCTCGACGGCGGCGATGGCAATGACGTCGCGGTGTTTAACGGAGCCTCATCCGACTACGTATGGTCATTGGCCGGGGGAGTCTGGACCGTCACCGCCAACGTTGGAGGCGATGGCGTCGACGTGCTCAATAACATCGAGGCGCTCCAGTTCACTGACAAGACCATAGCCTTGTCGGCGCCCCCCGTGAGCGGTGGCGGTGGCGGCGGCTCGGACTCCGGCTCCGGCGGTGGGACCAGCGGCGGGGGCACAGGCGGCGGGGCGACCGGTCAGGCCGTCCAGGGCACGACGTCCAGCGACTTCGCCCAAGGCAGCGCCGGTAGCGACACCATGTCGGGTGGCTCCGGCGAGGACACCCTCTGGGGCGGTGAAGGCAATGACGTCATCGAAGGCGGCGCCGACTTCGATCAGATCAACGGCAACCAGGGTGATGACACCGCCCATGGCGGCGACGGCGACGACTGGGTGGTCGGCGGCAAGGACCAGGACCTGCTGTATGGCGACGACGGTTTCGACGTCGTCTACGGCAACCTCGGCAACGACACCGTCTACGGCGGCGAAGGGGCCGACTGGGTGCGCGGCGGCCAGGGCGATGATGTCGTCGACGGCGGCGCGGGCAACGACTGGCTGGCCGGGGATCGGGGCAATGACACCGTCACGGGCGGTGCGGGCGCCGATACGTTCTATTTCTTCGCGGGCGCCGCGATCGATCGCGTGACCGATTTCTCCAGCGCGGCCGGCGACCGGGTGCTGCTGGACAAGGGGCAGGCTTACACGCTCAGCTACACGGCCGAGGGCGTCGTGGTCGATCTGGGCAATGGGGACCAGGTGATCCTGGTCGGCGTCACCCAGGCCAGTCTGGGCGACTGGCTGGTGATCTAGGCCTGGCGGGGCGGATCGCGCCGTCCCGCCTTTCGACCTGGTCTTCTACTTCGGCGTTACGGGCGGCAGGGCCGGAGCCGGGAGGTTGGAGTCCGGCGCCGGCGTCGTGGTCGGCAAGGTCGAGTCCGGCAGGGTCGGCGGGGTCATCGGCATCGTGGCGCTGGGCGGATTGACCGCCGTGTCGGTCGAGGCCTTGGCGTCGCCCGACATCGAACCGCTGGCCATCGGCGCCGTGGCCGAAGTGTCGACCGAGGCGCCGGTCGAGGCGCTGGCGCTCCAGTCCTTGCTGGCGCGAACCTTGGGCGAGGCCTTGGAATAGGCTTTCAGCTGGCTGTAGGGGATCGGCTGGCCGGGGCCGACCGTGGCCGAGGTCTTGGCCGTGGTCTGGGCGAGGGCGGAACCGCCGGCGACCAGCATCGAAAGCGCCGCGCTCGCGGCGAGGGTCTTGATCAACATGGAAATGTCTCCGGGCCTGGAAGCGCCAGGACGGCGCCAGGGAGTAGAACCCCCGGCGTTCGCGGTTGTTCACAGCTTGGCCATGCAACAGGGAACCTTGGCCCCCGCCCCCGGGTTTCAGCGGCCTGTCATCGTCTCGAGGAGCCCGCCATGTCCGATCAAACCCTGTCCGGCCGCAAGGTCGCCGTGCTGGCCACCGACGGTTTCGAGCAGTCCGAACTGGAGACGCCCGTCGCGGCCCTGAAGGCGGCCGGCGCCAGCGTCGAGGTGGTGTCGCCCAAGGGCGGCCAGATCCAGGGCTGGGAGCATCACGACAAGGGCCGCATGGTGCGGGTGGACCGCCACCTGGCCGGCGCCGATCCCGCCGACTACGACGCGATCATGCTGCCGGGCGGCGTGATGAACCCCGACGCCCTGCGCATCGAGCCCAAGGCCATCGCCTTCATCCGCCACTTCGTCACGGAGAAGAAGCCGGTGGCCGCGATCTGTCATGGGCCGTGGACGTTGATCAACGCCGGCGGCGTCGAGGGCAAGGAGATGACGTCCTGGCCGTCGCTGGAGGCCGACCTCAATAACGCCGGCGCCCGCTGGGTCGATCGCGAGGTGGTGGTCGACGACGGTCTGGTCACCTCGCGCAAGCCCGACGACCTGCCGGCCTTCTGCGCCAAGATGGTCGAGGAATTCGCCGAAGGCCGCCACTAGGCCGCAATTCAAGCGCTGCTTGACCCTGGCGCCGCGCCGCCAGTGGAGTAGCTTGGTCGCCAAGAACAGAGGATCCCGCGCGGGCTCCGACGCGCCGTCGTCGGCCCGGTCCGGGATGGAGGAGCCGCATGCCGAAAGCCCCCGCCGACAAGCCCCATATCCTGCTGTCGCATGAGATGCTCATGCCGATGCAGCCCTTGCTGGAGGGCGCCTATACGGTGCACCGTCTGTGGGACTATCCCGACCACCTGGCCTTCCTGGACGGGCCGGGGCGGAAGGTGCGGGCGATCGTGCACGCGGGCGAGATGGCGCTGGCCCGCGACATGCTCTCGGACATGCCCCAGCTGGGCCTGATCGCCTGCGTCAGCGTCGGCTATGACGGGATCGACGTGCCGTGGTGCAAGGCGCACGGCATTTCGGTCACCCACTCGACGGGCCTCAACGCCGCCGACGTCGCCGACCACGCCGTGGGCCTGGTGCTGGCCGCCTGGCGCGGCATCGTCGAGGGCGACCAGCGCCTGCGCTCGGGCCACTGGACCCACGCCGAACGCATGGCCCCGCGCCACGGCCTGCGCGGCCGCAAGGCGGGGATCGTCGGCCTGGGCCATATCGGCGAGGCGGTGGCCCGTCGCCTGGAGGCCTTCGAGATGAAGGTCTCGTGGTGGGCGCCGCGTCCCAAGGAGACCGAACGTCCCCGCGCCGAAAGCCTGCTGGCCCTGGCGCGCAACAGCGACGTGCTGGTGGTCTGCGCGCGACCTGACGCTTCGAACCGCCACCTGATCTCCGAGGCGGTGATCGAGGCGCTCGGACCCCAGGGCCTGCTGGTCAATGTGGCGCGCGGCTCGCTGGTCGACGAGGACGCCCTGATCGCCGCCCTGAAGGACGGTCGCCTGGGCATGGCGGGCCTGGACGTCTTCGACCACGAACCGACCTCGCCCGCCCGCTGGGCCGGCGTGCCGCACACCGTGCTGACGCCCCACACCGCCGGCGCGACGCTGGACAGCATCCCGGCCATGGTCAACCTGACTCTGGAGAACCTGCGCTGCTATTTCCACGGCGAGCCTTTGGCTTCGCCCGTCGGAGCCTAGGCTTTCGGAAACGGCGCGGCGAACGGCTCCGGCTCCAGGCGCAGGCCGTTCACCAGCAGGCTGACCGTGCGGTAGAAGCCGGCCAGCAGCATCAGTTCCAGACGAGCGGCCTCGCTGAAGGCGTCCGACAGGCGCGTCCAGAGGTCGTCGTCGATGTCGGCGCGAGCGTTCACGGCGTCGCAGAAGTCGATCAGCAGCACCTCATGCGCCGACCAGCGGGCGGCGACGCTCGGCGCGGCTGTGGCCGCCAGCTGGACGGCGTCCAGGCCGGCCGCCTCGGCGAACAGCGCGGCGTGGACGCCCCATTCATAGGCCGCGCCGTTCAGGGCGCAGACCCGGTGGATGACAATCTCGCGCTCCCGCAAAGTGAGGTGGCCGGGGTCCAGCAGGCCGCCGCCGGTGAACCTCGCGAACAAGCGCTCGTCCCGGGCCAGGGTGCGAAACAGCGACAGGGGCTCGGCGCCCGGGATGGCCAGGCGATCCAGCGTGTCCTGGATGGCGGGCGGGTAGGGCGCTTTTGCGGGATGGATGCGGGCCGACATCGGCGTCTCCTCGTGCTACAGAATTTGTATCATGACGAAGGATCGAGTCGCTACAAAAATTGAAGCGCCCTTGCCGGGCAAGTCCGTCCGGGGCTCGTCCACCGGCAAGCCGATCATGGCGGCGCTGGATCTGCTGGGGCGGCGCGGGAGCTTGCGGATCGTGTGGGAGCTGCGCGATGGCGCGGTCCTGACCTTTCGCGCGCTGCAGGCCGCCGCCGACCTGCCGCCCGGCACGCTGAACACCCGGCTGGCCGAGCTGCGCGCCGCCGACGTGGTCTCGGCGCAAAGCGGCTATCGCCTGACCCCGCGCGGCCTCGACCTCATCGACGCCCTTGCGCCCTTGCTGACTTGGTCGCAGGTTTGGGCTGACGATTTGGGCGAGGGAACCTGACGAATGGCCAAGGTGCTGGGGCTGGGCGGTATCTTCTTCAAGGCGGCCGATCCGGCGGCCGTGCGGGAGTGGTACGCTCGCGTGCTGGGCTTCGACGTCCACGACTGGGGCGGGGCGATGTTCGATCATCCCAAGGTCGGCAAGACCAACTGGTCGCCGTTCGCCGCCGACACCAAGTATTTCGAGCCGTCGCAGGCGGCCTTCATGATCAACTTCATCGTCGACGACCTGGACGGCCTGCTGGCCAAGGCGGCCGCCGAGGGCGCGGAGCCCAGCGCCGTTCAGGACGAGGGCGGAATGGGGCGATTTGCCTGGCTTATCGATCCGGCCGGGGTGAAGATCGAGCTCTGGGAGCCCGCCAAAGCTTCAGCCGAGGCATAGTTTGCCGCACCGCCAGGGTGGTGGTGGGATCAATTTCAGCTTGCCAAATCGGACATAAAGATATCTTTATGTCCTTATGAAGCTATCGGCCGAACAGGTTGTCGAAGTGCTGCGCGCGGCGGGTGAGTCCACGCGCCTGCGGTTGCTCGCCCTGCTGGCTGCCGAGGAGCTGTCGGTGCTGGAGCTGTGCCGCATCCTCGACCAGAGCCAGCCCCGGGTGTCGCGGCACCTGAAGCTGCTGGCCGAGGCCGGGCTTGTGGAGCGATTCCCCGACGGGGCCTGGGTTTTCTATCGCCTGGCCAGCAAGTCGCCGGGGCGTCACCTGATCGGGCACGCCCTGGACCTGATCGACGACGCCGACCCGGCCGTGCGCGCCGACGCCGACAAGCTGGCCCAGGTGCGGGCCGAGCGCTCGACCGGCGCCCAGGCCTATTTCGCCCGCAACGCCGCGCGCTGGAACGAGATCCGCTCGCTGTATGTCGACGAGGCCGAGGTCGAGGCGGCGATCCTGCGCGCGGCGGGCGAGGGGCCCTTCGACGAGCTGGTCGACCTGGGCGCCGGCGCGGGCCGCATGCTGACCCTGCTGGGCCAGCGGGCCGGTTCGGCCTTGGGGCTGGATCTGTCGCAACAGATGCTCAACATCGCTCGCGACGAGGTGTCGAAAGCGGGCTTGGCGCGCTGCGAGCTGCGCCACGGCGACATCTTCGCCACCGGCTTGCCGGGCGGCTGCGCCGACCTCGTCACCGTCCATCAGGTCCTGCACTATCTGGGCGATCCGGCCGCCGCCGTGGCCGAGGCCGCTCGGCTGGTGGCCCAGGACGGCCTGCTGTTGATCGCCGACTTCGCCCCCCACGACCACGAGTTCCTGCGCGAGGCCCATCAGCATCGCCGCCTGGGCTTCGAGGACGCCGAGATCATCCCCTGGCTGGAGGCCGCCGGCCTGCGCCTGGAAAGCAACATCGCCCTGCCGCCGTCGTCCGACGAGGGCCTCACCGTCAAGATCTGGACGGCGCGCCGTCCGGCCGCTGCTTCCGTTGAAAGGAGCGCCGCATGACCCTTCCGCCCACACGTCGTGTTCTGGGTCCCGTCGCCCGCGCCGGCGAGCGCGGCCAGAGCCAGGGCGGCGGTCGTCCGCGCGTCTCGTTCGAGTTCTTCCCGCCCAAGACCCCGGCGATGGAAGAAAGCCTGTGGCAGGCCATCACGCGCCTGGCTCCTCTGGATCCGGCCTTCGTCTCGGTGACCTACGGCGCCGGCGGCTCGACGCGCGAGCGCACGCACCGCACCGTCAAGCGCATCCTGGACGAGACCAGTCTGAAGCCCGCCGCCCACCTGACCTGCGTCGGCGCCAGCCGCGACGAGGTCGACGAGGTGATCCGCGAATATTGGGAGACGGGCGTTCGCCACATCGTCTCGCTGCGCGGCGATCCGCCCCCGACCGAGGGCGGCATCGGGGGCGTCTATGTCCCGCGTGAGGACGGCTACGCCAACGCCACCGAGCTGACCAAGGCCCTGCGCGGCATCGCGCCGTTCGAGGTGCTGGTCGGCGTCTATCCCGAGAAGCACCCCGAGAGCCCGTCGATCGAGCACGACATTGAGGTGCTCAAGCAGAAGGTCGACGCCGGGGCGACCCTGGCGATCAGTCAGTTCTTCTTCGACATCGACGCCTTCCTGCGCTTCAACGACAAGGTCCGCGCGGCCGGGATCACCATCCCGATCGTGCCCGGGATCATGCCCGTGACCAACTTCAATGGCCTGAAGAAGATGTCCCAGGCCTGCCAGACGGCGGTGCCGACCTGGCTGGCCAACCTGTTCGATGGCCTGGACAACGACGCCGAGACCCGCCGCCTGATCGCCTGCTCGGTGGCTTCCGAGATGTGCGCCAAGCTGCAGGAGCAGGGCTTCGAGGATTTCCACTTCTACACCCTGAACCGGGCGGATCTGGTCTATGCGATCTGCCGCGTGCTGGGCGTGCGCGAGCGCGAACCAGCGTCTTCGGAGGTCGCCGCATGAAAGCCCTCAGCATCGCCCTGGCGCTGAGCTTCGCCGCGTTTGGCGTGGCGAACGCCGACAACAGCAACTGGACCCGACCGCTGAAGCCCTACCGCGTGGTCGGCAACATCTACTATGTCGGCTCCGAGGGGCTGTCGGCCTGGCTGATCACCTCGTCCGAGGGCCATGTGCTGCTCGACAGCGGTCCGTCGGCAGAGGGCGCCAAGCTGATCGAGGGCAATATCGCGACCCTGGGCTTCAAGCTCACGGACGTGAAGATCCTCATCAACACCCACGCCCACTTCGACCACGCCGGCGGCATGGCCCAGCTGAAGGCCGACACCGGCGCCAAGGTCTGGGCCTCGCGCCTGGACGAGCCGGCGCTCGAGAAGGGCCAGCACTTCGGCGACAACGCCAACGGCCTGACTCCCTTCCCGGCGGTGAAGGTCGACAAGGGCTTCGGCGACGGCCAGAAGCTTAAGCTGGGCGAGACCAGCCTGGTCGCGCACATCACGCCGGGCCACACGATCGGCTGCACGTCCTGGACCACCTCGGTGACGGAGAAGGGCCGGCCGCTGGCCGTGACCTTCCCGTGCTCGCTGTCGGTCGCCGGCAATGTCCTAGTCGGCAACAAGACCCACAAGAGCATCGTCGCCGACTATCGCGCGACCTTCGCCAAGCTGCGGGCCATCCCGACCGACGTGATGCTGCCGGCCCATGAGGAGCAGGGCGACCTGCTGGCCAAGCGCCAGAAGATGCTGCGCGGCGACAACAACGCCTTCGTCGATCCGGGCGACCTGAACCGCTTCGTCGACGTGTCGGAAGCCGCGTTCAACAAGGAGCTGGCGCGTCAGCAGGGAGCGGGCAAATGACCGACTTTTCCATCCGGGCCAACCGCATCGCCGCCCTGAAGGCCGCCGCCAAGCAGCGCGTGCTGATCCTCGACGGCTCCTGGGGCGTGATGTTCCAGAAGAAGAAGCTGGCCGAGGCCGACTACCGCGCCGAACGCTTCGCCGACTACGACGGCCAGATGAAGGGCAATAACGACGTCCTGTGCCTGACCCGGCCCGACCTCGTGGCCGAGCTGCACGACGCCTATTTCAGCGCCGGCGCCGACATCTCCGAGACCAACACCTTCTCAGGCACCACCATCGCTCAGGCCGACTATCGGCTCGGCGAGAAGGACGTCTGGGACATCAATTACGAAGGCGCGCGCATCGGCCGGCAAGTGGCCGATCGCTGGCTGCGGGAGCACCCGGAGAAGCCACGCTTCATCGCCGGCTCGATCGGTCCGCTGAACGTGATGCTGTCGATGTCGTCGGACGTCAACGATCCGGGCGCGCGCAAGGTGACCTTCGACCAGGTCTATGAGGCCTATCGCCAGCAGGTCTCGGCCCTGTACGAGGGCGGGGTCGACCTCTTCCTGATCGAGACCATCACCGACACGCTGAACTGCAAGGCCGCGATCAAGGCGATCCTCGACCTGCGCGACGAGGGCCATGAAGAGCTGCCGATCTGGATCAGCGGCACCATCACCGACCGCTCGGGCCGCACCCTGTCGGGCCAGACGGCCGAAGCGTTCTGGAACTCGATCAAGCACTGCAAGCCGTTCGCCGTCGGCTTCAACTGCGCCCTGGGCGCAGACCTGATGCGCCCGCACATCGCCGAGATGGCCCGCATCGCCGACACCCTGGTCGCGGCCTATCCCAACGCCGGCCTGCCCAACGCCATGGGCGAATATGACGAGGAGCCGCACCAGACCGGCCACGCCCTGCACGAATGGGCGTCGGATGGCCTGGTGAACATCCTGGGCGGCTGCTGCGGCACCACGCCCGACCACATCCGCCACGTGGCCGAGGCCGTCGCTGGCGTCACCCCGCGCGCCATCCCCGAGCGTCCCAAGGCCATGCGCCTGGCGGGCCTCGAGCCGTTCGAACTGGCCAACTGAGATGGCGGCCTGGGCTCCCGGACCTTTCGACAACGAAGAGGCCGCCGACTTCGTCGAGGACCTGACCGAGGCGCCGGACTGGCGCATGGTCGTGACCCTGATGGAGCACGCCGCCGGCGTCAGCGGCTATCTGGAAGAGGCCGAGGGCGAACTGGCCGTGGCCGCCGCCGCGGTGGTCGCCTCGTGCGTCGGCAGGGCCTCGGTGCTGCCCGACACCCACGCCGACCTGAAGGCCAAGATGGGCGCGCCGCCGGAAGGCGCGGCCAGCCTTGCCCGCAAGGCCCTGGCCCGCGTGGTCGGTCCGGCCTCCGAACTCGATGAACTCTGGCAGGAGGGCGAGGACCACGATGCGTGGCTCACCCAGATCGCCGCTCTGCAGTCCCTATTGAACGGCCAAACATGAGACCCGTCTTCGTCAACATCGGTGAGCGCACCAACGTCACCGGCTCGGCCAAGTTCAAGAAGCTGATCGTCGAGGGCGACTATCCGGCCGCCCTGTCGGTCGCGCGCCAGCAGGTCGAGGCCGGGGCCCAGGTCATCGACGTCAACATGGACGAGGGCCTGTTGGACTCGAAAGTGGCCATGGTCACCTTCCTGAACCTGATGGCCGCCGAGCCCGACATCGCGCGGGTTCCGGTGATGATCGACAGCTCCAAGTGGGAGGTGATCGAGGCCGGCCTGAAGTGCGTGCAGGGCAAGGCCATCGTCAACTCGATCTCGATGAAGGAAGGCGAGGCCAAGTTCATCGAGCAGGCAAGGCTGTGCCTGCGCTACGGCGCGGCCGTCGTGGTCATGGCCTTCGACGAGGTCGGCCAGGCCGACACCGCCGCCCGCAAGATCGAGATCTGCGAGAAGGCCTATCGCATCCTGGTCGACAAGGTGGGCTTCCCGCCGGAAGACATCATCTTCGACCCCAACATCTTCGCCGTGGCGACCGGGATCGAGGAGCACGACAACTACGCCGTCGACTTCATCGAGGGCACGCGCGAGATCAAGAAGCGCTGCCCGTACGCCCGCATCTCGGGCGGGGTGTCGAACGTCTCGTTCAGCTTCCGCGGCAACGAGCCTGTGCGCCGGGCGATCCACTCGGTGTTCCTGTACCACGCCATCGAGGCCGGCATGGACATGGGCATCGTCAACGCCGGCGACCTGCCGGTCTACGACACCCTGGATCCCGAACTGCGCGAGGCCGTCGAGGATGTAATCCTCAACCGTCCGCAGCGCACCAACGTCTCCAACACCGAGCGCCTGGTCGACATGGCCCCGCGCTACAAGGGCGACAAGAGCCAGGTCCAGACCGCCAATCTGGAATGGCGCAAGGGCACGGTGAACGAGCGCATCACCCATGCCCTGGTCAACGGCATCACCGAATATATCGACGCCGACACCGAGGAGGCGCGCCTGTCGGTCGAGCGACCGCTGCATGTCATCGAAGGCCACCTGATGGATGGCATGAACGTGGTCGGCGACCTGTTCGGCTCGGGCAAGATGTTCCTGCCGCAGGTGGTCAAGTCGGCCCGCGTGATGAAGCAGGCCGTGGCCTGGCTCGAACCCTTCATGGAGGCCGAGAAGGCCGGCAAGCCACGCGAGCAGGCCGGCCGCATCCTGATGGCCACCGTCAAGGGCGACGTCCACGACATCGGCAAGAACATCGTCGGCGTGGTCCTGCAGTGTAACAATTACGAGGTCATCGACCTGGGCGTCATGGTCCCGGCCGACCGCATCCTCGATGAGGCCAAGAAGCACAACGTCGACATGATCGGCCTGTCGGGCCTGATCACCCCGTCGCTGGACGAGATGGTGTTCGTGGCCTCGGAGATGGAGCGCCAGGGCTTCACCATTCCGCTGCTGATCGGCGGCGCCACCACCAGCCGCACCCACACGGCGGTCAAGATCGAGCCTGCCTATCACAAGGGCTCGACCACCTATGTGCTGGACGCCAGCCGCGCCGTCGGCGTGGTCTCGGGTCTGCTGTCGGCCAGCGAGCGCGATCGCCTGCAGGCCGAGACGCGGGCCGAATATGTCCGCATTCGCGAGCAGTACGCCCGGGGCCAGACGGTCAAGGCCCGCACCAGCATCGCCGAGGCCCGCCAGAAGAAGTTCGCCATCGATTGGGAAGGTTACACGCCGCCCAAGCCGACCTTCATCGGCGCGCGCACCTTCGAGCCGAGCCTCGAAGAGCTGGTCCCGTTCATCGACTGGTCGCCGTTCTTCGCCAGCTGGGAGCTGATCGGCCGCTTCCCGCAGATCCTGGAAGACGACGTGGTCGGCCAGGCCGCCACCGAGCTCTATGCCGAAGCCCGCGAGATGCTCGACAAGGTGGTCGCCGAGAAGTGGTTCGGGGCCAAGGGCGTGATCGGCTTCTGGCCGGCCCAGGCCGAGGGCGACGACATCGTCCTCTATACCGACGACACCCGCACCGTGGAGCTGTCGCGCCTGCACACCCTGCGCCAGCAGATGGACAAGGGCGCCGGCAAGACCAACGCGGCGCTGTCGGACTTCGTCGCGCCGGTGGGGCAGGGCGCGGACTATGTCGGCGGCTTCGCCGTTACCGCCGGCCATGGCGAGGACGAGATCGTCAAGCGCTTCAAGGACGCCGGCGACGACTACAGCGCCATCATGGCCAGCGCCCTGGCCGACCGCCTGGCCGAAGCCTTCGCCGAATGGCTGCACTACAAGGCCCGCGTCGAGCTGTGGGGCTACGCCGCCGATGAGGACGCCGACGCCGACCACATGATCGCCGAGACGTACCAGGGCATCCGCCCGGCGCCCGGCTATCCGGCCCAGCCCGACCACACGGAAAAGGGCACGCTGTTCAAGCTGCTCGACGCCGAAGCCGCCACCGGCATGATCCTGACCGAGAGCTACGCCATGAGCCCCGGCGCGGCGGTCTCGGGCCTCTATTTCAGCCACCCCAAGAGCCACTATTTCGGCGTCGGCAAGGTGGATCTGGACCAGGTCGAGGACTATGCCCGCCGCAAGGGCTGGGACCTCGCCAAGGCCGAGAAGTGGCTGTCGCCGATCCTCAACTACGACCCTAACGCCCGGGCCCGCGAGGCGGCGGCCTAAGATCTTATCGCCGCGACGTCTCGTTTCGGGATGGCCGGCGTCTTGCAGTCCACTCCACGGAAAGCTGTGGTGAGGGCCGGGATGTCTGATTTTGCACGCTGGGCGAGCTTCGAAGGTCGGACCGGACGGTCCGGCTTCTGGCTGGCGCTGCTCGTCGGTGGACTGGCGATCGCCGCGCCGCTGGCGTCCGAGGGGCTGTTGAGCCTGGCCGGTCTGCCGGCCTGGCGTCCGCTGGCCGTGCTGGATGGTCCGGAAGTCGGCTGGGCGCTTTGGCAGCAGCTGGCCAGCCTGGCCTATCTGGTCGCGATGATCCCGACGACCTGGTTGCTGCTGGCGGCTTTGGTCCGGCGCTGCCATGACCGCAACTGGAGCGGAGCCTTCCTGCTGGTGGGCCTGATCCCGATCGTGCAGCTGTGGCCGTTGGTCGAGCTGGGCCTGCTGGCCGGCACGCCAGGCGACAATGGCTATGGGCCCCGCGCTGGGCCGGCGGTCGATTCCTTGGAGATGCGGCTCGAGACCGCTCCGGCCGCGCCGCCGCCAGTCGTGGCGACCGAGCCCGCCGTCGATCCCTTCGCGCCCGAGCCTGAGTTCGATCCCTTCGCCTCGACGACGGAGCGCTCGGTTCCCGCCCACCGCTTCGACGACGAACCTTTGACGCTGGAGCCTTCGCCGGCCCCGGTCGCGCCGCGAACCGTCACGCCGCCGCGCGTGCCGCTGCTCGTCGCGCCGCTGGTCAAGTACGCCCGCTTCGACGGACGGGCCTCGCGCTCGGAATACTGGCTGTTCGTGCTGTTGCAGTGGTTTTTGCTGGCTGCGGTGGTCGCCGGGCTGGTCGCCCTGCTGCCGCCCGGACGAGCGTCCGCGCCGTTCCTGGTGATGGGCGTCGGCGCGGTGGCCATCGGCCTGCTGCTGCCCAACCTGGCGGTGACCTCACGCCGTCTTCATGACGCGGACCTGTCGTTCGCCTGGTGGCTGGTGACCTTCATCCCGTTCATCGGGGGACTGATCAATCTGGTTCTGATGTGCCTGGGCGGCACGCGTGGGAGCAATCAGTACGGCCCCGATCCGCGCCGCGCGTGACCCATTTTCGCGCCTCATACCCAGAATAGCGTACCGATGTGCGCCGAAAGGTCCGAAGACGCCCGACGGTAAGGGTTTCACAACGAGTGCCGTGGACCATGCGACCGGTCGGGTGGGACCGGGGAATGAACCGTAGCAACAACATCGAGCTGAAGATCTTCGGCCTGATCGTCGGCATGGCGATGGGCATGATCCTGCTCGCCGCTGGCCTGTTGTTCACCGCCACCCGCCAGGCCGACCTGCGCGAGCGCCAATACGAACAGAGCCTGGTAGCCAACGGCCTGCGTCAGCGCGCCAAGGAGGTCCAGGCCACCCTCAACCCGTACATCATCTGGGACGAGGCGATTCACAAGCTGGACAACGACTTCGACCTGGAGTGGGCCAGCCAGAACATCGGCGCCTCGATCGGCGGGGCCCTGGGCTACAGCGTCGTCTTCGTGCTGGATGGCGACAACAAGCCGATCTACGGCCACATGAACGGCACCGACGTCGCGCCGGAATCTTTCGAGATCTATTCGGCCCAGACCCAGCGCCTGATCAAGGCCGTTCGCGCCATCGAGAAGGATCCGGTCAAGGTCGCCCAGCTGCGCACCGTGCACAAAGGCCGCGTCGAGCTGGTCGCCGGCGAGCCGGTGATGATCACCGTGTCGCTGGTGCGTCCCGACCTGAAGGCCAAGCTCAAGGGCGAGCGCGCGCCGCTGATCGTCTCGGGCATGCCGGTGGCCAGCAGTGTGGTGAAGGCCTTCTCCGAACGCTTCCTGCTGAAGAACGCCCGCATCGAGATCGTGCCGGCCAACCAGATCAAGGGCCAGAACGCCCAGACCCTGCTGAGCCGCGCCCCCGACGGCCGGGGCATCGTGCTGCGCTGGGATCCGCGCCGGCCGGGCGCCGAGCTGCTGCGCCAGGCCACGCCCCTGCTGCTGCTGGCCTTCATGGCCGCCGCGATCGGCTCGTTCCTGTTGTTCCGTGTCACCCGCCAGGCCGCCAAGAAGCTGCTGCTCAGCGAAGCCGAGGCCAAGCACCTGGCGCTGCACGACCCGCTGACGGGCCTGGCCAACCGCACCCTGTTCACCGACCGCCTGGTCCACGCCCACGCGCTGCTCAAGCGCAAGTCGGGCTATCTGGGCGTGCTGTGCATCGACCTGGACCGCTTCAAGGAGGTCAACGACAGCTACGGCCACGACGCCGGCGACCAGGTGATCCGCGAGGTCGCCCGTCGCCTGAAGGCCATCTGCCGCGACACCGACACCATCTGCCGCCTGGGCGGCGACGAGTTCGCCATCATCCAGCCCGACACCAATCCCGCCGGCTGCGCCACCCTGGCCCAGCGCGTGGTCGAGGGCCTGTCGGGCGAGCTGGACCTGACCATCGGCCGCGCCGAGCTGTCGTGCTCGGTCGGGGTGGCGGTGGTGTCCGACGCCGACCAGGGTCAGGCCGAGATGCTGCGCCAGGCCGACGTCGCCCTCTATCGCGCCAAGGAAGCCGGCCGCGGCCGCTACGCCTTCTTCGAGCCCGAGATGGACGCGGCCCTGCGCCTGCGCAAATCGCTGGAGCGCGACCTGCGCGCGGCCATCGAGCAGGAGCGCCTGACCGTCGCCTACCACCCGCTGACCGACGCGCGCGGCGTGATCACCGGCGTCGAGGCCCTGGCGCGCTGGAACGATCCGGAGCGCGGCGACATCTCGCCGGCCATTTTCATTCCGCTGGCCGAGACCACCGGCCTGATCGCCGCCATCGGACGCTCGGTCTTCCGCCGCGCCTGCTACGACAGCCTGCGCTGGTCGGGCCTGGAGGTGTCGGTCAACGTCTCGGCCCTGCAGCTCAGCAATCCCGGCTTCGTCGACGAGATCGAGGCCACCCTGCTGGAGACCGGCGCCCAGGCCTCGACCTTCGTGCTGGAGATCACCGAGACGGCCCTGCTCAAGGACAGCGACGGCGTCCACGAGGCCCTGCGCCGCATCAAGCGTCTGGGCTTCCGCCTGGCGCTGGACGATTTCGGCACCGGCTACGCCAGCCTGGCCTATCTGCGCCGCCATCCGATCGACAAGCTGAAGATCGACCGCTCGTTCGTCTCGAACCTGACGGCCGAGGGCGAGGCCGCCTCCGTGGCCAGCGCCATCATCAGCCTGGCCCGCTCGCTGGGTCTGAAGACTACGGCCGAGGGCGTCGAGACCCAGGCCCAGTTCGACATCCTGGTGAAGCTGGGCTGCGTCGAGTTCCAGGGCTTCCTGCTGGGCCGCCCGATGCCGGCCGACGCCATCGCCGCCGTTCGCGAGGCTCGCGCCAAGCCCGCCCGTGAAACCGCCCCGAGCCGCACGCGCCGCTGACCGTCGCAAGGGAAGGCTGGTCAACCGGCGTTCTCTGACGTCATGCTCGCCTCGAACGGGGGCGACGACTCCCGACGAGCGGGAGGGAAAGACGTGGATCATCAAGGCGTCAGCCGCAGGAGCCTCGCGGCTCTGGCGCTGAGCGGGGCGGCCGTCGGCCTGAGCGGTTGCGAGGGCAGGCCCGACACCGAACTCCATCCCAAGTCCCGCCAGTTTTCCAGGGACTTCATCTGGGGCGTGGCCACGGCCGCCTTCCAGACCGAGGGCGGGCTGGATGTCGACGGGCGCGGGCCCAGCGTCTGGGACGGGTTCTCCAAGCGGCCGGGGATCGTCAAGGACGGCTCGGACGCCAGCGTCGCCACCGACAGCTACCGCCGCTATGCCGAAGACATCGATCTGATCGCGGGAGCAGGGCTAGACGCCTATCGCTTCTCGATCGCCTGGTCGCGGATCCTGCCGACCGGGGAGGGGGCGATCAATCCGGCCGGCCTCGACCACTATTCGAAGATGGTCGACGTCATGCTGGCCAAGGGAATCGCGCCCTACGCCACGCTGTTCCATTGGGACCTGCCCCAGGCGCTGCAGGACAAGGGCGGCTGGGCCAACCGCGACACCGCCCTTCGCCTGGCCGACTACGCCCACGCCGTGGTCGAGGCTCTGGGCGACCGGCTCAAGCGCTACATCATCCTCAACGAGGCGGCGGTGCACGCGGTGTTCGGCCATGTGCTGGGCGAGCACGCGCCGGGGCTGAAGGACTTCAACCAGCTGGGACCTGTGGTCCACCACATGAACCTGGGGCAAGGCCTGGCGATCCAGGCGCTGCGGGCGGCGCGGACCGATCTGTCGATCGGCACCACCATGGCCCTGCAGCCCTGCCGACCGGCGGGCGGAGCGTTCTGGAACCGCCTGGCCTCGGACGGGCTGGACGCGCTGTGGAACCAGGCCTGGCTCGATCCCCTGTTCAAGGGGACCTATCCCAAGCCGCTGGCCGAGTTGATGAAGGACGGCCTGGTCCATGACGGCGACATGGCGACGGTCCGCCGGACGGTCGACTTCCTGGGCGTGAACTACTATGCGCCGGCCTATATGCGGCTGGACCTGGCCTCCCCTAGCAAGATCGCACCGGCCAATCCGCCCAAGGGCGCGGAGCTGGACGCCTTTGGCCGCCACATCGATCCGTCGGGCCTTTACCAGGTGCTGGAGCGGGTGCGCACGCAGTACGGCAATCCGCTGGTGCTGATCACCGAGAACGGCTGCTCGGACCCGTTCGGCACGGGGCCGGCGGTGATCGAGGACACGTTCCGGATCAACTACCTGCGCCGGCACCTGGAAGCGGTGCTGGCCGCGCGCGAGGCCGGTTCACGGGTCGGCGGCTATTTCGAGTGGACCCTGCTGGACAATTTCGAGTGGGACCTAGGCTACACCTCGAAATTCGGCCTGGTGGCGCACGACCGGGCCACCGGCGTGCGCACGCCCAAGGCGTCCTACGCGTGGTTCAAGGCGCTGGCGGAGAGCGGAGCGCTACAATCCTCCCCCTGACGGGGGAGGATCTTCAGATCAGTCCGGCTTGCAGATCAGCACGTCCTTGCCGTTGCGCTTGGCGGGCTCGAGGCGGCCGGCGCAGGGCTTGGGATCGGCGTAGTCGATGATGATCTCGGCCTTGGCGGGAGCCTTGGTCGTGGTCGGCGCGGGAGCCGCCGGCTTGGCGACGGCGGGCTTCGCCGCGACCGGCTTGGCCGCGGTCGGGGCAGGCGTCGGCTTGGTGGCGGGAGCCTTCTCGACGGGCGGCTTGGCGGCGGGCTTGGTCACGAGGGGCTTGGCGGCGGCCGGTTGGGGCCGGGGCGTTTCTTTGATCACCAGCGCGGCCGGCGGCGGGGCCTGGTCCATCAGCGGCTCGGCCTTGGGCGCGGGCGGCGCCAGTTCCGGCGCAGGCGTCGGCTCGGCGCGGGTCGCCGACGGGGTCTCCAGCGGCTTGGCGGCGTTGTAGATCAGGGCCTTGCCCAGCACGTTGGAGCGCTTTTCCAGCGTCTTGGCGCGGGTCTCGCAATCGCCGGGCGGCGACCAGCTCATCCACACCTGGGCCAGGCGCGCCTTGTTGATGGTGTCCGAGCCGGCCCAGACCGAACGACCTCGGTTGATCGCCGCGCGACCATAGTCCGCGATCGGACGCGGGCTGGCCTTCTCGGCCGCCGTGATCGCGCTGGTGAAGGTCTTGATGTCGGTCCGGGCCTGGGCGCGCATCTCCGGATAGGTCTTCAGCGAGGCCTCGACGCCGTCGGGGCCCGGGAAGGCCTTCTCGATCCGGGTGACCTCCGGCATCACCTTGTCATAGAGGTCCAGATAGCCGCCCAGCGCGCCATAGCACCACGAGACATAGCCATAGTCGTCGGTCGGCGCGGTCGCGGCGGGCGCGATCGGCGCGTTGGTCTGACCCATCATGGCCAAGGCGAGAAGAAGGGCGGTCCCCATGCGGGCGGAAGTCCTTTTAGAAGCTGCAGCGCATTGACTAGAGCATTTCGTGGCCGAATGGGACCACAGCATGGCGCCGGCTCCGTCCGTGGATGGCGCCGAAGCTGAGCCATAACGACTCAAGTCGAGAAAAGCTCCAGCATGAATTCGGCTTCATTCGACCCCCGGCGGGGTGGGGCGGCCGACAGAATATGCTATGGAAGCCTGATCCATGTCGCGCGGACGCGCGTACCTGACTTCGCCATCACTCCGCCACGCTCCTGGACTTTCAAGCTCTCAATGACTTTCTGGCGCAACATCGCAAGCATCGCCGCGCGCCGGCTGGATCTGGCCGACTGCACCGAATGTCCGTCCGGCCTGCCGGGCGAGGACCCCGCGTTCTCGACCGCGGTGACGGCGCTCGGCGCCAAGCTGGCCAAGGCCGACGGCCGCGCCGACGGTCATGAGTTCGAGGCCTTCACCGAGGTGTTCCATCCCGATCCGGCCTCGGAAGACAACATCCACCGCCTGTACGACCTGGCCCGCCAGACCACGCACGGCTTCGAGAGCTACGCCAAGCGCCTGGCCAAGCGCTACGGCTCGTGCCCGCAGATCCTGGAAGACGTCATCGACGGCCTCTTCCATATCGCCAAGGCCGACGGCGTGGTGACCCAGGACGAGCTGGACTACATCGAGCGGGTCTCGGACCTGTTTGGCCTGTCGCCCCTGTCGTTCCGCCGCCTGCGCGCCGTGCATCTGGGCGCGGGTCCGGACGATCCGTACATGATCCTCGACGTGCCGGCGGACGCCGAGGACGCGGTTGTCCGCGCCGCCTGGAAGTCGGCCCTGTCGGACGCCCACCCCGACCGCGCCCGCGCTCGGGGCCTGCCCGCCGAGTTCATCGAGGTGGCCGAGGCCAAGTCGGCCGCCATCAACGCCGCCTTCACGACGGTGATGCGCGAGCGTCGGGAACTGGGCCTGGCGACCGCTGGTTAGCCTGGCGGTTACCCAGAGACGATATGTATCGGGAAAAATGGGCTTTTCAGATCGATCACGCGGGTGTTGAGTTGACGTTCAGCCTCCGTGAACCAACCTTGTTGACCATACGGACTGATATACGGCGCTAGCGCTGGGAAGGGACGATTGATGACGGGCTCGACATCGATGGCCGGCGGTTCGGTTTTCCGCAGCATGGCCTGGCTGGCCGGCGCCCTGGCGACGTCCGCCGCCGTCGTGATCGGCTCGGTTCTCGCCGTCGTCTTCGCCGCCACCGTCGTCGTGATCGGTTTCATGGGCAGCGCGCTGTTCGGTCTGGTGGCGCTGGCCCTCCGGGCTCGTCGCACGGTCAAGGCCAAGGCCAGCAGCGATCCGTCGCTGATCGAGGCCCGCCACGTCGGCGGCCACTCCTGGGTGGCCTACGGCTGGAACGAGCGGCCCTAACTTTTCCAACGGATACGCCGCCTTCCTCAACGTCGCCCTTGCGGCGCGCGGCCGCGTGGTCGATGCTGCATTCAAACAAACGTTGGGAGGCTAGCATGATCGGTGTCGTCGCGACCTTGAAGGTCCAGCCGGACAAGACGTCCGAGTTCGAGGCGGTGTTCCTCGACATGGCGGCCAAGGTGAAGGCCAACGAGTCCGGCTGCCTGATGTACCAGCTGACCAAGTCCAAGACGGAAGTCGGGATCTACAAGGTGCTGGAGCTCTACGCTTCCGCCGACGACCTGAAGGCTCACGGCGGTACGGACTATTTCAAGGCAGGCGGCGCGGCGATGGGGCCGTTCATGGCCGGTCGTCCCGAGATCGAATATCTGGACGCGGTCGAGTAGCCGCCATGGATCTCGCCTTTTCGCCCGAAGACCTGGCCTTCCAGCAAGAGGTCCGCGACTGGATCGCGTCGGCCTATGACGACGACCTGCGCAAGCAGATGAGCCAGTCCAAGAACGGCTATCTGGACAAGGCCGGCCAGGTGAAATGGCAGAAGAAGCTGGCCGAGCGGGGCTGGGCCGCGCCCGACTGGCCAGTGGAGTGGGGCGGCACGGGCTTCACCGCCTCGCAGCGCTACATCTTCAACATGGAGCTGTCGCTGGCCGGCACGCCGAACCCGTCGCCGATGGGCCTGAAGATGTGCGCCCCGGTGATCCTGGCCTTCGGCACCGAAGAGCAGAAGAAGCAGCACCTGCCGCCGATCCTGTCGTCCGACATCTGGTGGTGCCAGGGCTATTCGGAGCCGGGTTCGGGCTCGGACCTCGCCTCGCTGCAGATGAAGGCCGAGCGAGACGGCGACGACTATGTCCTGAACGGCTCGAAGATCTGGACGACCCACGCCCAATGGGCCGACTGGATGTTCTGCCTGGTGCGCACTTCGACCGAGGGCAAGCCGCAGGAGGGGATCTCGTTCCTGCTGCTGCGGATGGACACCCCTGGCATCCAGATCAAGCCGCTGCCGACGCTGGACGGTCCCGCTGAGGGCGAGCAGGAGATCAACCAGGTCTTCTTCGACAATGTCCGCGTGCCGATCTCCAACCGCATCGGCGAGGAGAACAAGGGCTGGACCTACGCCAAGTACCTGCTCGAGTTCGAGCGCGGCAACGCCTACGCGCCGGGCCTGATGAACATGCTCAAGAAGGTCAAGCGCATCGCGGCGCAGGAACTGTCCGACGACGGCGGCCGGCTGATCGACGATCCCGACTTCCGCACCAAGATCGCCAATCTGGAGATCGAGGTCGAGGCGCTGAACGCCGCCGAGCTGCGGATCTTCTCGGGCCGATCGGCGGGCAAGGCCGTGGGGCCGGTGTCATCGATGCTCAAATGCGTGGGCTCCGAAGCCCAGCAGGCGATCACCGAACTGACGCTCGAGGCGGTCGGGACCTATGCCGCGCCGTTTGTCCAGAACACCTGGGCGCCCAGCAACGAGGGCAGGGCCGGGCCGGACTACGCCGCGCCCGCCGCGCCGGCCTATTTCAGCTACCGCAAGGCGTCGATCTATGCGGGGTCGAACGAGATCCAGCGAAATATCATGGCGAAGATGGTGCTGGGGTTGTGAGGCCTTGCGTCCTTCGAGGCTCGGCTGCGCCTCGCACCTCAGGATGAGGGATTCTGTTCTGACTTCCTCATCCTGAGGCGCCCGCGCAGCGGGCCTCGAAGGACGCACAGCGTATCAACCAGACACCGATGCAGTTGCAGTTTTTCTGCATAGTCCACAATCGCAACCCGCTTCATAACTCGCCCAACACCGACCCTCCTTCGGAGCGCCCCATGGCCCTCGACGCCCTCTTCAAGCCGTTCGAATTCAAGTCGCTGAAGCTGCCCAACCGGGTTGTGATGGCGCCCATGACGCGGTCGTTCTCGCCCGGCGGCGTGGCCACCGACGATGTCGCGGCCTATTACCGCCGCCGCGCCGAGGGCCAGGTCGGCCTGATCGTCACCGAGGGCACGGGCGTGGCCCGTCCGGCCTCGTTGAACGACGCCAACATCCCGCGCTTCCACGGCGAAAAGGAACTGGCGGCCTGGAAGAAGGTCGTCGAAGAGGTCCACGCCGCCGGCGGCCTGATCGCGCCGCAGCTGTGGCACGTCGGTTCGGCTCAGGGGAAGGACAAGCTGGGCAAGGTCGACAGCCCCTCGGGCATCTCCAAGGCCGGCGGCGACCAGTTCACCACGCCGATGACCGACGAGGACGTGGCCGACACCATCGCCGCCTTCGCCGACGCCGCCAAGAACGCCAAGGCCCTGGGCTTCGACGCCATCGAGCTGCACGGCGCCCACGGCTATCTGATCGACCAGTTCTTCTGGAACGGCACCAACGTCCGTGACGATCATCTGAACGGCCCGACCATCGCCGAGCGCAGCAAGTTCGCCGCCGAGATTCTCAAGGCCGTCCGCGCCGCCGTCGGCCCCGACTATCCGGTCATCATTCGCCTGTCGCAATGGAAGCAGCAGGACTTCTCGGTCAAGAACGCCGAGACCCCGCAGCTGCTGGAAGCCTGGCTGCAGCCGCTGGCCGACGCCGGCGCGGACATCTTCCACTGCTCCCAACGCCGCTTCTGGGAGCCGGAGTTCGAGGGCAGCGACCTGAACTTCGCCGGCTGGGCCAAGAAGCTGACCGGCGCTCCGACCATCACCGTCGGCTCGGTGGGCCTGTCGGGCGAGTTCATCGCGGCGTTCGGCGGCGAAGGCAGCCAGCCGGCCTCGATCGACGGTCTTCTGGAGCGCCTGGATCGTGGCGAGTTCGACCTGGTCGGCGTCGGCCGCGCCCTGTTGCAGGATCCGGAATGGGTCGTGAAGATCCGCGACGGCCGCAACGACGAACTGAAGAACTTCGAACGCGAAGCCTTGGGCGTCCTCTACTAGGACACCCCCTGTTCCGGGGCTGTCCGCACGGACGGCCCCGGACCATGGTCTCTCATCGGACGGTGATCACGCGCGCCCGAAGGGGAGGCGCTGATGTCCTGGTTGCCCTATATCGCCGGCCTTCTGGCGCTGTCGGCCATCGCCTTGCTGGTGATCGGGTCGTTGTTGAAGGACTGAGCCGCCGCTAAAATCTTGTCATCCCGGCCGCAGCGCAGCGGAGAGCCGGGACCCAGGGCAACCGCAATGCGCTGGCCCCTGGGTCCCGGACAGCCTCTGCGAGGCTTCCGGGATGACAATTGGGGCTTGGCTAGTCGATCTTCTTCTTGAACACGTGCCAGCTGGGCTCCTTGCACAGCAGGCAGTCCTTGCCCTTGAACATCTTGGCCGCCGCCGCGTCGCCCTTCAGCCGCCAATCCAACCACGCCACCGCGATCTTGCCGAACGAGCCGCCGCCCGGCGCGCCATAGGTGCCGATGTGGCTCATGCCGTCCTCCCAGCCGAAGAACACGGGCACGTCGTTCAGCGCCTCGAAATTGGCGGCCGAGGCGGGGTAGGCGATGTCCAGCGCTTGCTCGCCGCTGATGAAAGCGACGGGGACCTTGATCTTGGCCAGAGCTTCGGTGGCGGGGTTGTTGGGGATCATGCCCGCGCCGCTGTTCCAGATCATCAGGGTGGTGATGCGCGGATCGCCGGCCACGTTCAGGGTCTGCACCCCGCCGCAGGACTGGCCCATCACCGCGATCTTGCTGGTGTCGATGCGGCCGAAGAACTTGCTGCCGGGACGGCTGTTTTCCTTGATCGCCCAGTCGATGCTCTCGGTCAGCTGCTCGGGCGTGGTCTTGCCTGGCGCGCGCGGCGGCTTGCTGGGATCGGGCGCTGGCGGGGGAGGCGGCGGCGGTGCGCCCGGGACGCGGATAGCCGGGTTCTCCTGCGGGCCGACCTCCAGCTCGGTATTGGCCATCACGCCGTTGGCGGCGACCAGATAGCCGTGGCTGGCGATCTCGGTCAGGAAGATGCGGAAGCGGTTGCCGGCGTTGATGCAGGCGCCGTTGCCCCAGGCGATCAGCGGCAGCTTGCCGGCCTTTTTCAGATCGGCCGGATAGTAGAGGACGTGAGCCGGCAGGGTCTCGTCGGTGACCATCACCGCCTTGTGCGGTCCCGCGCCCAGCGGCGTCTCGCCCGGCAGATAGGCGGGCCGGCCGAACGGCACGGGGCGGCCGTAGCTGTCGATCTCCTTCGACAGCACCGGGGCCGGAGCCAGCTGGGCGCTGGCGGCGGTGGCGCCGGCCAGGATCGTGACGAGCGACAGCGCGCCCAGGACGAGACGTTTCATGCGTTTCCTCTCCCGTCGCTTAACGCGACTTGTAATGTACGTTCCAGTTAATACATCATGGGTGGAGGCGAGCGTCAACGCGCCAGCGACGTGGCCTCGAGATGGGTGTGGAGGGGCAATAATTCTTGTCATCCCGGCCGCAGCGCAGCGGAGAGCCGGGACTCAGGGGCGACCGCAGTGCGCCGGCCCTGGGTCCCGGACAAGCGCTGCGCGCTTTCCGGGATGACAATTAGGGGCGGTCGGAGATCAGCCGTTGAAGTTCAGCTTCAACCCCGGCCTTGGCCACCGCGTCTTATAGAGCTTCCCCGTCCCCGACGCCGTGATCCACGCATCGCGCATATCCGCGCCGCCAAAGCAGATGTTGGTGATGATCACGTCCGGGAAGGCGAAGTGCTCGGTCGAGCCGTCGGGGTCGGAGGCGGTGATCCCGCCGTTGATGATGGTGGCCACGCAGATCTTGCCGCCGGCCTCGACCGCCAGGCTGTCCAGCAACTGGTAGCCCGGCAGGTTGCAGACGACGTTGCCGGGCGTCAGCGGCGCGGCCTCGGCCAGTACGCCGGGCTCGGCGATGTCGAACGACCACAGCCGGCCCAGCATGGTGTCGGCCATGTAGACGGTCTTCTCGTCGGGCGAGAGGCCCACGCCGTTGGGCGAGACGAAGTGGTCGCGCCAGCGGGTGATCTTCGAGCCGTCGGCGAGGGCGTAGTAGAGCGCCCCGGACTTGCGGCCATCGGGCGTGCTGCAGCCATGGTCGGTGAACCAGAAGCCGCCCTGCTTGTCGAAGACCAGGTCATTGGGTCCGACCAGCCGCTTGCCGTCGCACGCGGTGTAGAGCGTGGTGATCGCGCCGCTCGCCAGGTCGACCCGCTGGATCGATCCGCCCTCGTGGCTGGGCGGAGTGGGGCCGGGAATGTTCAGCCCGCCCATGTCGTGGAATTGGAAGCTGCCGCCGTTGTTGGCGACATAGATCGCGCCGTCCGGTCCGACCGCCGCGCCATTGGGGCCGCCGCCGGTCTCGGCCACGGTCTCGCGCCGTCCATCCGGTGTGATGCGGGTCAGGGTCTGGCGCTGGATCTCGGTGAGGATCACCGAGCCGTCGGCCATGGCGATCGGACCTTCGGGGAACTGCAGACCTTCGGCGACGAGTTGGATGTCCATGCGTCTCTCCCAGACCGCCTCTGGCGGGCGGATGGCAGGACTATAAACGCGCGTTTGAACGGGCGGCTAGGGTGACCATGGGGCAGGCGTTCAGGCGCGTGCGGCGGCGGCGTCCGACGGAACCTCGGCGACGGCGCGGGCCACGGCGGCCAGCAGGTCGTCGCGGTGGATCGGCTTGGCGACGTGGTCGTTCATCCCGGCCTGACGACAGCGGGCGATCTGGTCGGGCAGGACGTCGGCGCTGAGCGCGATGATCGGCACGGTCGCGGCGGGGCCAGGCAGGGCGCGGATGGCGCGCGTGGCGGCCAGGCCGTCCATCCCGGGCATGTGGACGTCCATCAGGATCAGGTCGAAGACGCCGGTGCGCGCGGCCTCGACGGCCTGGAAGCCGTCATTGGCGGTGGTCACCTCGCAGCTGGCCAGGGTCAGCAGGGCGTGGCCCAGTTCGCGGTTCATCGGGTGGTCGTCGACCAGCAGCACGCGCACCGGGACCGGATCGTCCATCGCCACCGGATCGGAGGCCGGGGCGGCGGCGGGAGAGGCGGGCGCGGCGCTCAGGGTGATCCAGAACCGCGAGCCTTGCCCCAGGGCGCTGTCGACGCCGATCTCGCCGCCCATCTGGCCGACCAGCGCCTTGCTGATCGCCAGACCCAGGCCGGCGCCGCCATAGGCGCGGCTGATCGAGCTGTCGGCCTGGCTGAAGCGCTGGAAGAGGCGCGCCTGCACCTCCGGCGCGATGCCGATGCCGGTGTCGCGCACCTCGAAGCGCAGGTCGCCGGGCGCGGGGCCCACGAGCAGGCGGGCGCGGACCTCGCCCTGCGCGGTGAACTTCACGGCGTTGGACAGCAGGTTCAGCAGCACCTGGCGCAGGCGGGTCTCGTCCAGCGCGAAGGCGGCGTCGGCGTCGCCCTGTCCGGTCGTCTCGATGGTCACGTCCAGGGTCAGGCCCTTGGCGGCGGCGGTGGGCGCGACGATGGCGACGGTGTCGCGCAGCAGGGCGGCGGGCGAGGCGGGGGCGAGGGTCAGGTCCATGCGGCCGGCCTCGACCTTGGCGAAGTCGAGCAGGTCGTTGACGATCTCGGCCAGCGAGCGTCCCGCGCGGCCCACCAGGTCCAGCCGTCGGCGGTTCTCGGCCGACAGGTCGGGGTCGTCGGCCACCAGGGCGGCGAAGCCGAGGATGCTGTTGAGCGGCGTGCGGATCTCGTGGCTGATCGTGGCCAGGAAGTCGGACTTGGCCTGGTTGGCCGCCTGGGCCCGGGCCTGGGCGGCGCGGGCCACGGCCTGGCGGCGCACCAGCAGGGCTTGAAGACGTTTCTGACGGCTCAGCGTCAGGGCCGAGGTCAGGCACACGGCGTAGAGCGCGATGTGGAACACCAGGGCCTGTCGCAGCGGGCCCAGGGCCTTGTCGGGCGACACGCCGGTCTGGTCCAGGACCGCCGGAATGGTCGCAGCCAGCGAGGTGGTGACGACGATCGCCACGGCGCGCGGCCCGCCCCGGAACGCCGCCAGCAACACGGGGGCGAACAGCAGGAACTGCAGCGACGGCCGCAGCGAATAGACAGTGACGGCGGCCGCCATCACCACGCACAGGCCGCCGGTGATCTCCAGCGGTCGGATGGCGAAGCCTTGACTGTGGCGGCGGTCGAACAGGATCAGCACGGTCGGCAGGGCCAGGGCCACGCCCAACACGTTCGAGGTGGTCCAGTCGCTCCAGCCCGACCAGAACGGCTCGCCGTGGACGGCCGAGAGCACGCCGTTGACGACGATCGAGCTGACCGCCGTGAACGCCGCCGACACCGCGACCAGCAGCAGCAGGCCCTGCATGCCGCGCACCCGCGTCGGCAGGCGGCAGAACCGCAGCAGGGCCGCCGTTGCCAAGGCCTGCAGACTGTCGAGCACCGAGACGGTCAGCACGAACCGAGGCGGATCGCCGACCCCCAGCTCGATGACCATGTGCAGCAGCGCCGTGATCGCCAGCAGCAGCAGGCCCTTGCGGTGATCCAGCAACAACAGGCCGGCCACCAGCACAGCGTTGGCCGTCCAGATCGTAGGGAGGTTATGGGTCGCGCCGGCCAGCAGCAGGCTATAGGTCATCGAGGCCGCATAGGCAGCGGTCAGGGCCGCCAGCCTGCGCCAGCCGGGATGTCCAAAATCGCGCTTGAGGCTCAGCGCCACGCGGTGTTTCTCGTCTGACCCATGATCCGATCATGCCGACAAACCGTCGGCTTTTCGTTAAGGCCGCAACGTCGAATTTCTCAATGGGCTCCGAAGCTTGACCTTAGGCCTTGGGCGTCGAGCCCAGGGACCAGACAAAGCCGAACGGGTCCTTCAGCACGCCGTAGCGGTCGCCCCAGAACATCAGCTGCACCGGCATGGTCGCCTCGCAGCCGGCCTCGATCGCGCGTGCGAACCAGGCGTCGGCGTCGTCGACCTGCAGGTGCAGGGTCACGCCGGCGGGCGTCTGGGCCGGGTGTCCGTGCTCGGGAAAGCCGTCGCTGAACAGCAGGTCGTCGCCGTTGATGGTCAGGGCGCAGTGCATCAGGCGCTGGCCGTCCTGGGCCGGAATGCGGCTCTTTTCCTGGGCCGCGAAGGCCTTCTGGTAGAAGGGGCCGAGGCCGCCGCCGCGCCCTCGCCGCCGACGCAGAGATAGGGCGTCAGGCCGCCGGTCGGGCCGCGTTGTTTGGGGCTGATGTCCGTCATGTCGATGTCCTCCTGCGGGCCGTCGTGGGGGCCTTCCGACCTTAGGACGAGCGAGCGCCCGGCGGGCCGACATCGCAATGGGAATTTTAGCGCCGCTCCAGCACCCGGAACGTGAAAGCGTGGTCGTCGCCCTCGCCGGAGGGGTAGGTCTCGCGCTTGACCTCGGTCCAGGCGGCTTCGTCGAAGTCTGGGAAGGTGACGTCGCCGTCGACCGTGGCGTCCACCTCGGTGAGGTACAGTCGCTTGGCCTTGGGCAGGGCCGCCTCGAACAGGCTGCGGCCGCCGATCACGCAGACCTCGTCGGCCCCGTCATCGGAGGCTTGCTCGCGGGCCATCTGAACGGCCTCCATGAAGCTCTCGCAGACCACGGCCTGTTGCGGCTCGAAGCTGCCGTCGCGCGACAGCACCACGTTCATGCGGCCGGGCAGGGGCTTGCGGGGCAGACTGTCCCAAGTCTTGCGACCCATGATGATCGGCTTGCCCAGGGTGTTGGCCTTGAACAGAGCCAGGTCCGACTTCAGCCGCCACGGCAGGTCGCCATCACGGCCGATGACGCCGTTGGCGGCGCGGGCGACGACGAGGGCGAGCGGGATCAAACCGAGACTTCCGCCTTGATGTGCGGGTGGGCCTCGTAGCCCTCGAGCTTGAAGTCCTCGTACTCGAACCCGAACAGGTCGCGCTTGTCGGCGATGGTCAGGGTCGGGAAGTCGAAGGGCTCGCGAGTCAGCTGCTCGCGGGCCTGGTCAAGGTGGTTCAGATAGAGGTGGGCATCGCCGAAGGTGTGGACGAACTCGCCGGGCTCCAGACCCACGACCTTGGCGACCATCAGGGTCAGCAGGGCGTAGCTGGCGATGTTGAACGGCACGCCCAGGAAGACGTCGGCGCTGCGCTGATAGAGCTGGCAGCTGAGTTTTCCATCCGCCACGAAGAACTGGAACAGGCAGTGACAGGGCGGCAGGGCCATGTCCTCGACATCGGCCGGGTTCCAGGCCGACACGATGTGGCGGCGGCTGTTGGGATTGGTCTTCAGGCCTTCGATCAGGTTGGCGATCTGGTCGATCGACTGGCCGTTGGGCGCGGCCCAAGAGCGCCACTGCTTGCCGTAGACGGGGCCCAGATCGCCGTTCTCGTCGGCCCACTCGTCCCAGATGCGCACCTTGTTGTCCTGCAGGTAGCGGACATTGGTGTCGCCCTTCAGGAACCACAGCAGCTCGATGAAGATCGAGCGCAGGTGCAGCTTCTTGGTGGTCAGGACCGGGAAGCCCTTGGACAGATCGAAGCGGATCTGCCGGCCGAACACCCCCAGCGTGCCGGTGCCCGTGCGATCGCCGCGCTGCACGCCATTCTCGAGGATGTCGGCCAGCAGGTTCAGATACTGCCGCTCAGGATGATCGGCGGCGGCTTTTTGCGGGGCGAGGACAGTGGTGCTCATGCCCGCAGAATGAGTGAGAATCGGGCGTTTGCACAGTGCGGCGCGGGCGTTGGTCCACAGCCGTCGGCGGGTATTCCCCGTGGTTTACGAGCGGTGGCGCTTCAGGACCGCGTCACCGCCATCATCCCCTCCGTCCTAGCGCGCACTTCGGGAGACCCCAGGCAGCTGACCATCGCGTCGTAACCCGGCGCGTCGGGCGTGATCCGAACCCTGTAGGGCGGCGCGTGGTTGGCGGGGCAGAAGATCACCGCCTCGTCCGAGGTGGCCGAGGGCGGATCGAGAACACCCAAGGAGCGTGTGAGCAGGAACAGAGGCGGGCGCTGGTGTCCGCGCCGGCGCAGATCGGAGATCACCGCCTGCTGCGTGGCTTCGTCCAGCCCCTGTTCGATCATGTCGATGACGAGGCTGCTCGACCGGCCCTGCTCCAGGCCGACCACGAGCGCGAGGAGTGCGGCGGATTCCGTTGCCCCGTCCTCCATCAACCACGCGAGCGACGTCTCGACCCGGTCGCGAAGTTCGGCGTCGATCGCTAGGGCTTGCTCGGCGTCCGCGCGACGCTCGATACGATCCAGCCCCAAGAAGACGCCATCGGGCAGGTGCTCGGCCAGCGTCTGGGCCAACCTCGTCTTCCCGCTGCCCAGAGGGCCTATGATGTAGTTGATCGCGCGAACGCCGCGCACCTCGAACCATTCCCCGCCCCAAGGCCAGGGGAGGTTGAAGCCCGTGATCGCCGTGGTGGGGTCCGTCGCCAGGTCGGCCAAGTCCGGCGCTGCGGGCGTCTCGCCCCGCGCCAGGGCGCGCCTGAGGGCGATGATGCGTTCCAGCCGCTGGTTGAGTTGACCGAACTCCGATTCCAGTCGGGTTTGCAGCACGCCGAGCGCGGGCTCCAGGCCTTCGGCGACGCCATTCATGACGCGTTCCACCTGCTTGAGGCTGAAGCCCAGCGACCGCAGGGCGACGATCTCCGCCGCGCGTCGCATTTCGTCCGGGCCGTAGGCGCGCCAGCCCGCGGCGGTTCTCATGGGGCGAAGCAGACCGCGCGCCTCATAGAGGCGAAGCGCCTTGGCCGAGATGCCGAGATGGCGCGCCGCCTCGGACGGGTTGAGGACATTGACGGAAGCACGCACGACTCACCTCGCTGTTGCAGACCGCCACCTCCATGGGGCCGGCCCCAGGGGACGGGTCAAGCGGAGACGGGGCTCACCCCGCGAAGCCGCCCTCGTCGAGGAACGCCTGCTCTTCCGGCGTGGTCTCGCGGCCCAGCACGGCGTTGCGATGAGGGAAGCGGCCGAACTTGGCGATGATGTCGCGATGGATGATGGCGTATTCCATCGTCCGCTCGTCGCCGCCGTCGGCCTGCAGAGCGGCGCAGAGCTCGACGCTGAATTCCTGGTCGGCCAGCGATTCCGAGTGCTCGAACGGCAGGTAGAAGAACGGCCGCAGCAGCGCCTCGGTGGCCTGGTCGTGGCCAGCGGCGATGGCCTGGCGGGCGAAAGTTCGGGCCAGGGGATCGGTGGCGAAGGCGTGGGCGGTGCCGCGATAGAGATTGCGCGGGAACTGGTCGAGCAGGATCAGCAGGGCCAGCGCGCCCTCGGCCGTCGCGGCCCAGGAGTCATATCGGCGCATCGCCGCCCGGTAGTGGGTCTGCTCGAACTTCAGGGCGATCGCCGAATCGAAGCCGTTATCCTTGGCGAACCATTTTTTGGGACCGGCCGAACGCCAGAAACCGACTATATCCTGGGGGTGGGCGGTCATTTTCGAGCCTGGCGTATCCGTTCAAACGCGGTTCATCCGCGACAGCCGATGTTGCTATCAAGGGACAAAGCCGGGGCCCCGCACAAGGCCCCTTGGAGCAAGAAATGAAGCGTCTGATCTCGACCGCCATGGTCCTGTCGCTGTTGGGCGGCGCCGCGGCGGAAGCCGGATCCGCTGGCGCGGTCGTCGCCCAGCGGGACCAGCAACAGCAAGTTCGCGGTGACCGTGGTGGTGATCGCGGCGGTGATCGCGGGGGGCAGGACCGTGGCGGCCAGGACCGGGGAAGCCAGGATCGCGGCGACCGCGGGGACCGCGGCGGCTGGAACGGCGGCGGACGCCCCGCGCAGCAGCCGCAGGCTCCGTCGCAACCCGCGCAGCCGCCCCAGGCTCCGCAAGCCCAGCAGCCGCGCCAGGAGCGCGGCGACCGGGGCGGTCAGGATCGTGGCGGCCAGGATCGCGGCGATCGCGGAGCCTGGAACGGCAACACCGGCTGGAACGGCGCCAACCAGGGTCGTCCGGGTCAGAACGGCCGTCCCGATCAAGGTCGTCCCGACCAGGGCCGCCCCGGCCAGGGTCGTCCGGACCAAGGCCGTCCAGGCAATGATCGCAACGACGGTCGCGACTGGAACCGTGGCGGCTGGAATGGCGCCAGCGGCTGGAACGGCGGGCGCGACAACAACGGTCGAGGCGACGATCGCGGCCGGCCGGGTCAGAACGGCCAGTATCGCGACCGCGACCGGGGCCGTCCGCAATACGACCAGCACCGCTACCGTCCCAGCTTCCGGGCCCCGCAGCGTTATCGCGTCGGCTCGTATCGCGCCCCGCGCGGTTGGTACGTCAACCGCTGGTCGTTCGGCGACTACCTGCCGGGCGGCTGGTATTCGACCTCCTACTATCTGGACTGGTACCGCTACGACCTGCCCCAGCCGCCGATCGGCTGCGAGTGGGTCCGGGTCGGCGACGACGCCATCCTGGTCGACGTGTGGTCGGGCCAGGTGCTGAGCGTCTATTACGACCTGTTCTGGTAGGCGTTCGCGCCACGACGAAAGAGCCCGGTCGGACCCCCGAGGTCCGACCGGGCTTTTTTGTTTTTCGATCGGCGGCTGTCGGATGAAGATCCTGGCCAGCGTCCTAGGGGCTCTGGCTGCTCTGCGCCGCATCGAAAAGGAACGACGATGTTGAAAGCTTCGCCCATGGTCTGGACCGGCCGCGTGCTGACCGGCCTGTTCGCCCTCTTCATGCTGGGCGCATCGATCTATCCGAAGTTCGCCGGCATGAAGGTGGCCGCCGACACCCTGGTCTCGCTGGGCTGGAAGGCCGACTATGTCCTGACCATCGGGATCATGGAGTTCGTGTTCCTGGCGCTCTACCTCTTCCCGCCCACGGCGGTGCTGGGCGCAGTGCTGATGACCGGCCTGCTGGGCGGGGCGATGGCGACGCAGGTGCGGGTCGGCAATCCGCTGTTCAGCCACGAGCTCTTCTCGCTCTATCTTGGCCTCTTCATGTGGGGCGGCCTGTGGCTGCGCGACCCGGCGCTGCGCGCGCTGTTTCCATGGCGGCGGGGTCAATAACATCCTGTCATCCCGGGCGAAGCGCAGCGTAGACCCGGGACCTCTGCAAGCGCCGCGCTTCTGGCGGTCCCGGCTCTTCGCTGCGCTTCGCCCGGGATGACGCCCTAAATTCTACAGGTTCGTCATCGACTTCGCCGCGCGCGCGTCGTCCCTCGTCGCCGCCAGGCCCTTCTTCTCGACGTGGCGGGCGGAGGCGCTGGCCCGGGCGTCGAAGGGCTTGAGGGCCCTGGGATGCGCCATCATGTCGTCGGCCTGGGCGGTCTCGGTCATGGGCAAACAACGCCTCACGGTCTAAAACGTGGCCGCAGAGGCTTTCGCGTCACAATGTTCTGTCGTCATCGCCTTGACGAAACGGCAAAAAAACGCTCAAACGCCCGGCCTTTGTCGCTCCGCCGTTGCGTGGGGCGGCCATATTGACCAGTCCTTGGAGAAAAAACATGCGCGTCTATTATGATCGCGACGCCGACCTCGCTCGCATCCTCGACAAGAAGATCGCGATCGTAGGCTATGGTTCGCAAGGTCACGCGCACGCCCTCAATCTCCGCGACTCGGGCGCCTCGAACGTCGCCGTCGCCCTGCGCGCCGGTTCGGCCACCGCCAAGAAGGCCGAGGGCGAAGGCCTGAAGGTCATGACCGTGGCGGAAGCCGCCGCCTGGGCCGACCTGATCATGATCCTGGCTCCCGACGAGCATCAGGCCGCGATCTACAAGAACGACATCGCCCCCAACATCCGTGACGGCGCCGCCCTGCTGTTCGCCCACGGCTTGAACGTCCACTTCGGGCTGATCGAGCCCAAGGACACCATCGACGTCCTGATGGTCGCCCCCAAGGGCCCCGGCCACACCGTGCGCGGCGAATACCAGAAGGGCGGCGGCGTGCCCTGCCTGATCGCGGTGCACCACAACGCCACCGGCAACGCGCTGGACCTCGGCCTGGCCTACGCCTCGGCCATCGGCGGCGGCCGCTCGGGCATCATCGAGACCAACTTCCGCGAAGAGTGCGAGACCGACCTGTTCGGCGAACAGGCCGTCCTGTGCGGCGGCACGGTCGAGCTGATCCGCGCCGGCTTCGAAGTGCTGGTGGAAGCCGGCTACGCGCCGGAAATGGCCTATTTCGAGTGCCTGCACGAGCTGAAGCTGATCGTCGACCTGATCTATGAAGGCGGCATCGCCAACATGAACTACTCGATCAGCAACACGGCCGAGTACGGCGAATACGTCACCGGTCCGCGCATCGTCACCGCCGAGACCAAGGCCGAGATGAAGCGCGTGCTGGAAGACATCCAGTCGGGCAAGTTCGTCCGCGACTTCATGCTGGAAAACGCCGTGGGCCAACCCTCGTTCAAGGCCACCCGCCGTCGTTCGGGCGAGCACCAGATCGAGGAAGTCGGCGCCCGCCTGCGCGGCATGATGCCGTGGATCGCCAAGAACAAGCTGGTGGACGTCACCAAGAACTAATTCGGCCCCAAGCCGATCGATGGAAGCCCCCGGATGCGCGCGCCCGGGGGCTTTTTCGTTTTGGCGTTCACCCACGCGAGCTTTTGAATAGCACCGGCCGTTTTTGCGGGTTGCGGTCCGGCGCGCGGAACGGGAATGTCCTGCGGCCCCGCTGAAGGGGACTGGAGGGACCGCCTGATGAAACGCCTTTTCGCCGCCGCCGCCATCTGCGTCGCCATGGGTTCGGCAGCCCCGTCGATGGCCGCCGAGGTGGCCTACAAACTCGACCCGACCCACACCGAGACCACCTTCACCATCGATCGCTTCGGCTTCACCTCGATCCTGGGCATCTTCGGCAAGTCGGAAGGCACGATCTGGTTGGACGAGGCCGCGCCCGAGAAGTCGCGCGTCGAGGCGACGGTCGAGGTGGCCAGCCTGCAGGCCGGCAACGCGACGCGCGAGGAGCACGTCACCGGCGAGCGCTGGCTGAACGCCGCCAAGAACCCGACCATGACCTTCAAGTCGACCAAGGTCGAAAAGACCGGCCCCGACACCGCCAAGGTCACCGGCGACATGACCATCATGGGCGTGACGCTGCCGACGGTCCTGGACGTCAAGCTCAACAAGCTGGGCACGGCGCCCAACAACCAGAAGAAACAGGCCGGCTTCACCATCACCGGCGCCATCAGCCGCAAGGCCTTCGGCAGCGCCGGCGCGGCGGGCCTGATCGGCGACAACGTCGCCATCCGCATCGAGACCCTGGCGGTGGCGCAGTAAAAGCTGTCATCCCGGCCAAGCGAAGCGCGCCGAGCCGGGACCGCCGCGAAGCTCTGAGTTCGCCGCGGTCCCGGGTCTTCGCCCGGGATGACAATCTATGTGAGGAAGAACACCGGCCCCCAGGCGACCTGCTGGCGGTGCTCGCCCCAGGACAGGTGTGGGCGCAGCTGCCAGGCTCCGGGCGGCAGGACAGAGGGCGGGCGGCCCTCGACATAGGTGGTGGTCAGCACCTCGCCGCCGGGCTCGGAGACCGAGAACTGGCCGATCGGCGGGCTGGCCCGGCTGAGCGCCGCGGCGATCTGGTCGGTCGAGGCCACGCGCAGCGGCGCGGGCCGTTCCAGCCGCGCGGCGACCTCGCAGTATGCGCCCACGGCCAGCACGCGCGGACCTTGGCGCAGGACGCCGTAGCCGACATGGGTGAAGCCGCTCGCCAGCAGGTTGGCGCGGTGGCCGGGGCTGTCGCGCCACTGGTTCATGATCTGCTCGGGCCGCACCGCGCCGGCGGCGTTGCGGCGCATGGCGATGTTCTCGCCCGGCGCGCCGACCAGATCGCGCGCCAGCAGGCCAACTCGACCGGCGGCGGTGAAGCCGTCGGCCGTGGCGTGGTCGAAGACGCCGGTGCGGGCCATGTCGGCGGTGTGGGCGCGGGCGGCCAGGGTCAGGCCCCGATCGCCGGCCAGGGGCGCCAGGCCCTGACGCTCTCGGATCAGGTTGTTGAGGTCCAGCAGTGTTTCCTCGAACCCCGCGTCGAAGTCGCCGCCGGCCGCGTCGGCCAGGCCCGCGCGAAGACGCCGCTCATAGGCCTGCCAGCGCTCCACGGGCGCGGCGGAGGTCGCGCGGGCGGCCAAGGCCAAGGGCGTCGCCAGAGCGACCTGCAGGAGGGTTCTACGGAGGATTTGCGGCATCGCGGCTTTCAACAGTGATTGACAGCAACCCCATGGACCGAGCTCTAAAGCGTCATGCGTCCCGTACGTTCCATATGGCTGGCCGGCCCGGAAGCCTGGCTCCCCGATTCCGAGGCCCAGGCGGCGCGGCAGCGCGCCCTGTGCATCGACGCGGGGTTCACGGGCCTGACGCCCGATCCCATGCCGCCGGCTTCCGACGCCGGCTCGGAACTGGAGTCGCGTGAACTCTATGCGGCCCGCATGGCGCGATTGCGTCAGGCCGACGCCGGCGTGGTCAACCTGACCCCGTGGCGCGGGCCGTCGTCCGATTCCGGCGCGGCCTTCGAGGCCGGCGTGCTGGCGGGCCTGGGCCGTCCGCTCTTCGCCTATCTGAACGTGCCCGACGAAAGCCAGGCCGAATATGTCGACCGCGTGGAGTCGTTCGTCGGCGCCCAGCGCGATGAGGCCGGCGTCTGGCGCGACGGCGACGGCTGCGTGGTCGAGGATTACGGCCTGCCGGAGACGGTGATGCTGTGGGCCGAGGCGCGCCGGCTGTTCGTGATCATCACCAACGACCCGCTGCACGACCTGACGGGCCTGGAGCTGTGCCTGGACGCCCTGGCGCTCTACGCGGAATAGGCGGCTCCAGCCGGGCATCACCCCATGGCGCTGCGGTTTTCCGCGTGAAGCCGTGTCCGCCTTACCAGTCCAGGTCGGCGTCGCCGCGCAACAGCGCCTCGGCCGCCGTCGAATGATGGCCGCCGTCACGCTCGTGCAGCACCAGGGCCGGCAGCAGCGCCAGCGGGGCCTTGCCGGTCTTGATCGCCCGCACGATCACCCGCTTGGCCGGCGCGTCGGCGAACGGCTGGATCGGGCGGACCTTGAACGAGCCGGCCTTGGGCGCCAGCAGGGCCAGGATGTCGGCCAGGCGGTCGGCGCGATGGATGATCGTGATCGTACCGCCCTCACGCACGGCCTTGAGCAGGAAGCTCGTCCAGGCCTCCAGACCGCCGTCGGCCATCCAGGCGCCGGTCTTGGCCGGTGCGGGCGCGCGCAAGGCCGAAGGATCGTCGAAAAATGGCGGATTGCTGATCGCCGCGTCGAATGGCGGCAGGTCCAAGGCGCGGAAGCCGGCCTGCACGTCGCCGGCGGCGATCTCCACCCGCTCGCCCAGGCCGTTGAGCGCGACATTGGCGCGCGCCAGCGCCACCGCCTCGAGATCGCGCTCGATTCCCTGGAATCGGCTGGCGGTTCGGCGTGTCGCGGCGGCCAGCAGGGCGCCGCCGACGCCGCATCCGGCCTCGATCACGCGCTCGCCGGGGCGGGCGTCGCAGGCCGCCGCCAGCAGCGCCGCATCCATGCCGGCCCTGTATCCGCCGGCCTTCTGGCGCAGGCGAACACGGCCGTTCAGCACGCGATCTTCGGTAAGCTGGGGGTCGTCCAACGTTTCGGGCCTTGTGCTTGCCTTGACCCTGACCTATCCCGCCACCATTGTCCCTCGCAACGGCTGATCCTGCTGGGGGGCGGATGAAAGCCCGATCGTCCCTGAGCAGTCGTTCAATGGGCGTCGGTCAAGGAGAGTATGGTCTTGGACGCAGTTGCAGCGACCCTCGCCCGGGAACCGGGATCGGTGGAGCGTCTGGTGCGTCTGGCCGCCGCCGACATGGGCGGGGTGGACCGCCTGATCACCGAACGCATGCAGAGCGACGTGCCGGTCATCCCCGCGCTTGCCGAGCACCTGATCGCCGCCGGCGGCAAGCGCCTGCGTCCGCTGCTGACCGTGGCCGCCGCGCGCCTGGCCGGATCGGACAACGACGCCTGCCTGAAGCTGGCCGCCTCGGTCGAGTTCATCCACACCGCCACCCTGCTGCATGACGACGTCGTCGACGGCAGCCAGCTGCGACGCGGCAAGGTCGCCGCCCACCTGATTTGGGGCGCGGCGCAAAGCGTGCTGGTCGGCGACTTCCTGTTCGCCCGCGCCTTCGAGCTCATGGTGGAAACAAGCTCGATGAAGGCGCTGGAGATCCTGGCCCGCGCCAGCCGCGTCATCGCCGAGGGCGAGGTGCTGCAGTTGACCCGCAGCCACGACCTGAACCTGTCGCAGGCGATCTATCTCGACATCATCGCCGCCAAGACCGCCGAGTTGTTCGCCGCCGCCTCCGAGGCCGGCGCGGTGTCGGCCGGCGTGGACGTGGTCAAGTCCGACGCCCTGCGGGCCTACGGCATGAACCTGGGCCTGGCGTTCCAGCTGGCCGACGACGCGCTTGACTATGGCGGCGCGACCGAGACGCTGGGCAAGAACGCCGGCGACGACTTCCGCGAAGGCAAGGCCACCTTGCCGCTGCTGCTGGCCATCGCCCGCTCGGGCCCCCGCGAGGCCGAGTTCTGGGAACGGGCCATCGGCCGTCGCGAACAGACCGAAGCCGACTTCCGCCGGGCTCGCGAGCTGATCATCGGTTCGGGCGCGCTGGACGCCACCCTGGACCTCGCCGCCGACTACGCCGACAAGGCCAAGGCGGCCCTGGCGATGTTCCCGGCCAATGACTGGCGCACGGCTCTGGAAAGCCTGGCCGACTTCGCGGTCAGCCGGAGGGCCTGATGGCGCGGCGGCAAAAGCCTCTTCCGCTGGGCTTCCCCCCGGTCTCGCCAGACGAGCCCCTGCCGCACCTGCAGACCATCATCGCGACCTCGCCGGCCAATCCCAGCGGCGACCCCAATGTCCGCGCCCACGAGGCTGGCGAGACGGCCGGCAAGGTGATCGGCGGCGGCGTGGGCGTGCTGGTCGGCTTCGTGCTGATCGTGCTGATGTTCGGACCGATCCTGTGGGCTCCGCTATGGGCCGCGCTGCGGACGGCGCGCTTCGTTCCCGGGCCTTGGTGGCCCTGGCTGGTCGGGATCGCGGCCGGCGTCGTCGCCGCCCTGGTCCAGAGCCTGCTGCTGATCCAGAAGAGCCCGATCCTGCGCTATCCGGTCGTGACCCTGTTTTCGGCCGCCTGGGTCGGCGGGCTGTGGCTGGAGTTCAGCTCGCCGCCGCACGATTGGATCGACACCGCGCCGACCCTCAATGTCCCGGGGACCTGGGCCTGGGTGGCGATCGGCGTCGGCACGGTGATCTATGCCGGCATCTACCTGCTGGCCCTGAGCCGGGTGGGCAACGGCCGCTGGGCTCGCAAGTGGCAGCTGATCAAGTAGTCGGGTGAATTCGGCGTAACCCGGGTCGCCTGATCTCGACAAACGCTATGGGCATGGCCACGTCTAGGGCTGGTTTCCACGGACGGGCGCGATGATCCGACTGATTCTGAATATCCTGTGGTTCGTGCTGGGCGGCTGGATCGCCGGCCTGCTCTGGATCCTAGGCGGCGCCCTGCTGGCCGTCACCATCGTCGGCCTGCCCTATACGGGCGCGGCCTGGCGCATCGCGGGCTTCGCCTTCTGGCCGTTCGGCAAGGAGATCGTCAGCCGCGAGGTCATGACCGGCCGCAGCGATATTGGCACCGGCCCGCTGGGCTTCGTGCTCAACATCATTTGGTTCATCCTAGGCGGCTGGTACATCGCGCTCAGCCACCTGATGATCGCCTTCGCCGAGGCCATCACGATCATCGGCATCCCCTTCGCCATCAAGGACTTCCAGCTGGCCCTGATCGCGCTGGCCCCGATCGGCCGCGAAGTGGTGGTCGTCCGCCGCTAGAAGCCCGTGAACAGCCGGTCCAGCGCACGGCGGATGGCGTCTTCGTGGCGGGCGAGGTTTTCGGCTCGGCTTCGCAAGCCGCTCGCCGCCATGCTGAAGAGTTCGCTGACGACCAGCAACAGGCGTCGACCTTGGATTTCAACCTCGATTTCCAGGCTGGGGACTTGCCGCTTGGCGTCGCTCACGGCCGGCGCGACGATGATTTCATCGAGGTCGCGCAGATGGTGCGAGGACAGAACCACCAGAAACGGCGCCACCTCGCGACTATCCAACGAAGGGTTCAGATAGGCGTCGAACTGCCGCAAATCACCACTTTCTGAAGTGGTCGGAAATCAATCCGCGCCGCGCGATCCTCGCGTTGTGCTCCGCGATCGCCTCGGCGTTCTCTTCCGCCCAGCGCCGGGCGCGTTCTTCCGCGCCTGCGGGGTCAACCTTGTGCAGGTGCAAACGAAGCTGCATCTCGCTGAAGCCGGCCACGTCGATCCCTAGCCGCCGGGCCTGGGCCAGCAGTTCGGGGTCGATGTCGGGCTCGCGTCGCGGGGCGTCCATGGGGCGGGAGATTATCATTCCTCGTCATCCTCCGACAGCAGCACGTCCAGAAAGGTCTGGCGGCGATTGAGGAAGTTCCGGGTCACCGTCACGTGGTCGAGGTCCTCGTAGTCCACGCGGTTGAGGCCCCGCTCCGAGGTCTCGTAGATCCAGGCGTCCGGGTAGCCCAGGATGATCGGCGAGTGAGTGGCGATGATCAGCTGCGAGCGGGCCAGCACCAGCTGGTGCAGCTTGGCCAGGAACGACAGCTGACGGCTGGGCGACAGCGCCGCCTCCGGCTCGTCGAGGATGTAGAGGCCGTCGCCCGTGAAGCGGTGATCAAAGAGATCGAAGAACGCCTCTCCATGCGACCGCTCGTGCAGTCCGGCTTGGCCCCGACGTCTGGTGCCTGACTCTTCTAGATAACTTGCTGTAGTGAAAAAGCTTTCGGCGCGCAGGAAATAGCCGTCCCTCGCCTTCAGCGGCGCTCGCACCGGCCGAACGAAGCGGTAGAGCGCCGAGTGCGACTCGCGCGTCGAATACTGATGGTCTTTCGACCCGCCCTCTGCGTTGAAGCCCCAAGCCACGGCCAGGGCTTCGATCAGGGTCGACTTGCCTGAGCCATTTTCGCCAACCAGGAAGGTCACACGGGATGGAAGTACAGGCTGTCTAACCCGCGCAGCACTGGCAGGTTGAAGGGATAGGTTTTGGCGTCCCAGCCCTCGCGCGGCTCGATCCGAGCCTCAATCCAGTAAGGGCGATCCAGCGCGACCATTCGTAGAGTTCCTGATACGTTCCTGTCAGGATCGCATATCAAGCAAAGGTTGCAACTAGAATTCGCTCTCTCTAGGCGTCGCCCGTGAAGGCCAACGCGTCACACCGACCGCCCACAGCGGCGCCCAGATGAACAGCGGCTGCAGCAGCAGGCGCGGCCCGTAATACCACCATGTGCTGGGCAGGGGCGGGACCGAGACCCCGCTGAATGCGTGGTAGATATTGGCAGGCCAGACGCAGAGCGCGTAGAGCGCCAGCATGATCCCCGCCAGACGCTGCGTGCGCGGGATCAACAGCCCGATGGCGCCGGCGATCTCGCAGAGGCCGGTGAAGATCACGATCTCGCGCGGAAACGGAATGGCCGGCGGCATGATCGGCAGAAAGCCGTGGCTGTGCAGGACGTGCAGCAGGCCAAACGGCGCATAGATCGCGGCGATCAGCAGGCGGGTGCGGCTCCGGACATCCCAGGTCATGCCATGGGAATGCTTCGGCGCAGAACATGGGTCCAAGGCCCGGACGTATCCGCCACGAAGCCTTGCGCTTCCCAGAACGGTCCGGCGGCCGGCGCCGCGGCGCCGTTGACGGTCAGCAGACCGACGCTGTCGAGACCTTCTTGGATGAGGGCCGAAGCCAGCGCGGTGGCGACGCCCTGGCGGCGGAAACGCGGGGAGACATAGACGCGGCGCAGGCGGCGGGCGGGTTCGGCTGCGGCGGTCTCGACCGAGAGGCCGCCGACCCCCGCGAGCGTTCCGGCCAGGAACGCGGCGAGCAGGGCCTCGCCGTCGTCCTGAAAGCGTACGCCGCCCCGCCAGCCCTCGGCCAGCAGGGCCATGTTGCGCACGCCTTCGCCGGAGGCCTCGGCGGCGAGAGCCTCGAAGTCCTCCGGCAGGTCGTCAAAGATCCTGACGAGCTGAAGCATCAGCCCGGCGAGATCATCTTCTCCGGACGGACGTATTCGTCGAACTCTTCGTTGGTCAGGTAGCCGCCGCCGACCGCTTCCTCGCGCAGGGTCGTGCCGTTCTTGTGCGCGGTCTTGGCGATCTTGGCGCAGGCGTCGTAGCCCAGCTTGCCGTTCAGGGCTGTGACCAGCATCAGGCTGTTCTCGACGCCCTTCTTGATGTTGTCGACGCGCGGCTCGATGCCGACCACGCAGTTGTCGGTGAAGCTGATCGCGGCGTCGGACACCAGGCGCACCGACTGCAGGAAGTTGTAGGCCATCACCGGGTTGAAGACGTTCAGCTCGAAATGGCCCTGGCTGCCGGCGAAGGTCAGGGTCGAGTGGTTGCCGAACACCTGGGCGCAGACCTGGGTCAGGGCTTCGGACTGGGTCGGGTTGACCTTGCCCGGCATGATCGACGAGCCGGGCTCGTTCTCCGGCAGGGCCAGTTCGCCCAGGCCAGCGCGGGGGCCGCTGCCCAGGAAGCGGATGTCGTTGGCGATCTTGAAGAGGCTGGCGGCCACCGTGTTGATGGCGCCGTGGGTGAAGACCATGGCGTCGTGGGCGGCGAGGGCCTCGAACTTGTTGGGCGCGGTCGTGAAGGCCAGACCCGTGACGGCGGCGATCTTCTCGGCCACCAGCTCGGCGAAGCCCACGGGGGCGTTCAGGCCGGTGCCGACGGCGGTGCCGCCCTGGGCCAGCTGCATCAGCATCGGCAGGGTCATCTCAAGGCGGGCGATGCCGTTCTCGATCTGCTGGGCGTAGCCGCCGAACTCCTGGCCCAGGGTCAGGGGCGTGGCGTCCTGCGTATGGGTGCGGCCGATCTTGATGATGTCCTTCCACTCGGCCGACTTCGCGGCGAGGGCCTTGTGGAGGTGCTTCAGGGCCGGGATCAGATCGTGGACCACCTGCTCGGCGCAGGCGATGTGCATGGCCGTCGGGAAGGTGTCGTTAGACGACTGGCTCATATTGACGTGGTCGTTGGGATGGACAGGCTTCTTGGAGCCCATCTCGCCGCCCAGCATCTCGATCGCGCGGTTGCTGATCACCTCGTTGGCGTTCATGTTCGACTGGGTGCCTGAGCCGGTCTGCCAGACCACCAGCGGGAAGTGGTCGTTCAGCTTGCCTTCGATGACCTCGTTGGCGGCGGCGATGATCGTCTCGGCGATCTTCGGGTCCAGCTTGCCGAGCGCGAGGTTGGCTTCGGCGGCGGCGCGCTTGACGATGCCCAGGGCGCGGACGATCGGCAGCGGCTGCTTTTCCCAGCCGATCTTGAAGTTGCCGAGGCTGCGCTGAGCTTGCGCGCCCCAGTACTTGTCGGCCTCGACGGCGATGGGGCCAAAAGTGTCGGTCTCGGTGCGCGTGGCGGTCATGCGGCGGTCCTCAATCTAGATGGCGCGGTCTACCCCCCGCGAGGCCGGATCGCAACGGCATGGTGCGGCGCAACCGCGTTCGATATACCGGCCTGACGCAAGGAGAAGCGCCATGCTCGTCGCCACGACCAACGATCTGCCCGGCTATCGCATCGTCTCTCATGTCGGCCTGGTGCGCGGGATCACGGTGCGGTCGCGCAGCGTGATCGGCAATATCGGCGGCTCGATCCAGTCGATCTTCGGCGGCAATCTGTCGATCTACACCAACCTGGCCGAGACCGCCCGCAAGGAGGCCTATGACCTCCTGGTGCAGCACGCCCAGGAGCTGGGCGCCGACGCCGTGATCGCCATGCGCTACGACGCGAACGAGATCATGGAAGGCATCACCGAGGTCCTGGCCTACGGCACGGCCGTCAAGGTCGAGCGCCTCTAGATGCAGGCCTTCATCGCCTTCCCGCGCTCGATCAACACCGGCAAGCGCAAGGTGCTGAAGGAGGACCTGCTGGGGATCGCCCAGGACACCGGCTTCAAGGAGGCCAAGACCTATCTGGCGAGCGGCAATCTGCTTTTGTGGGGCGACCACGCCGGCGGCGAGGTCCTTGAGCGCCAGCTGGAGGACGCGCTGGAGGCCCGCATGGGCCTGCGCACCGAGTTCATGGTCCGCACCCCGGCAGACCTGCGGACGATCATCGACGGCAACCCGTTCACGGCTGAAGCCCTGGATCATCCCAGCCATGTGATCGTCAACGTCCTGAAGGCGCCGCTGCCCGAGGGAGATGAGGACATCCTGCGGGCGGCCAACACCGGTCCCGAGCGGTTCGTCGTCGCGGCGCGCGAACTCTATATCGACTTCCCGATCAGCATCGCCGACTCGGTGCTGGACCGCGACTGGAAGAAGACCAAGCGCAATCCGGTCGGCACCACCCGAAACTGGAACACGGTGCTGAAGCTGGCCGACATGGTGGGCGCGTGAGCCTGGATCTGGACGGCGCCGACTGGACCCACCACGGCAAGGTGCGGGCTCGCGAGGCCGGCGGCGAACTGACCCTGGTGGTCGACGGCCTGACCACCCAGGGCAAGTACTACAAGCCGCTGATCTACGAGTTCTTCCGCAAGGTCTGGCGCGGCGCGCGGCCGGCCTGGGGCGAGTTCGAGGTCGACATCTTCATGGAATATGTCGGCGAACCGCCGTGGATGGATCTCGACAACCTGGCCAAGGCGCTGCTGGACTCGATCAAGGGCTACGCCTTCCACGACGACGCCCAGGTCGGCCGGCTGCTGGTCGAGCGCCGTCCGGGGGAGCGCGAGCGGATCATCATCGTGGTGCGCAAGCGCCCATCAGGCCTTTTGCGCCGGACGCTCGAAGGCTGAGGCGGCCAGGGCCACGAACAGCACCGCCAGGAACGCGCCGTAGCGGCCCAGGCTGACCGGGTCGGCGAACGGCATCAGGGTTTCGAACTGGCCGATCACCACGGCGCTGGCGATCAGGCCGGGCGCGACGAAGGTCAGCATCGGCAGCATGCGCTTGCCGCGTCGGATGTGGCGCAGCCGGGCGGTGACCTGGAATACGAACGTCCCGAACGCCGCCGCCAGGAAGGCGTTGACGGCGTAGAACCAGAAGGCGCTTTCCAGAAGCCCGCCGCCGAACGCCGCGTAGAACAGCGTCGCCGCCAGCCAGGCGCCCAGACCGGCGCCGGCAAAGATCAAACCGTCCTGCTTTGACACGTCTTCCCCTCCCAAAGGTCTGCCTCTGGGAGAACGGTGCAATATCAGCGCCGTGGCTTGGAGACGATCAGCCGCTCCAGGGCAGCAGGAAGTTCCACAGCGCCAGCAGCACCGCCAGGATCGTGTAGAGCAGGGCGGTGTAGGTGAAGGCCAGCTTGCGCAGCGTCGTCCAGCTGTCGACCCGGCGGCCGCCGCGCCAGACCATGGGGGCCATGGCCAGGGTCACCACGGCCAGAACCGTGGCCACCAGGGCGCAGGCCGAGCCGGTGACCAGCCAGCCGCTGGGCCAGCCGAAGAACACCGCGGCGATGTCGCCGGCCTTGGACGCGAACATGCCCACGCAGCCCAGCGAGATCAGCCACAAGGCCGCCTGGGTGGTCTGCAGCAGGTTGGCGCGGGTCTGGGTCGGGGTCTGGCGGGTCTCGCGACGGTCGCGCATGAAGACGCCGGCCAGGGTGGCGATCGAGGCCAGGGCCGCCAGGGTGACGATCCAGGTCATCAGGCCCGCACCATAGGGGAAGCTGACGCGCTCGAAGGCCGCAGTGCCGTCGGGGGCGAAGAAGCGGATCGCGCGGCCGCCCGACACCTCGAACACCAGCAGTTCGGGGCCATTGACGGCCTTGAACACGCCCGGCTTGTCGGTGGCGTTCCACAGGGTGGACTTGCTGTCGGTCAGCAGGGCCAGCTGGCCGTCCGGCGTGGCGCGAACGCTGGCCGAGCGGATGATGCGGGTCACGAAGCCTTCCAGGCCGTGATAGGCGCGGCGGGCCCCCAGATAGTCGCCGACATAGGCCCGGGCGTCTTCGTCGCTGATCGAGCGGATGACCGGCACGGCCGGCGGCGGCGAATAGAAGCGCTCGATGATCGCCGAGGGTACGACCGCCGGCAGCTCCGCGCCGGTGTCGGTGTTGACCGCGATGAACACGCCCAGGTTCAGGTCGGGCACGACCACCAGGTTGGAGTGGAACCACAGGGTGTTGCCGGCGTGGCCGAAACCGCGTCGCGCGCCGGGCAGGGCGATGTCCTGGAAGCCGGCGTTCCAGCCGGCGGCCTCGGGCGCGGGGCGATACATCACGGTGCGGAAAGCCTGGGCCGTGCGCGGCGAATAGATCGTCTTGCCGTCGATCGTGCCATTGCCCAGCAGTAACAGCATATAGCGGGCCATGTCCGACGCGGTCGACGAGGCGCCGCCGGCCGGAGCGATCTGGCCGGTCAGCTCGGGCGGCTGCTCGCGCCAGCCCAATGCGGTCCAGCGGAAGCCGTCCGAGCGATCGGCGGCCAGGGCCTCGGTCATCGGCGCCGGCAGGTCGTCGCGCCACGGACGGGCGTCGCGGAAGGTGGTGCGGGTCATGCCGGCGGGGAAGATGATCTCGTCGGCGATCAGCTGCTCGAAAGGCTTGCCGGTGACGTTGGAGACCGCCGCGCCCGCCAGGGCCGCGCCGTAGTTGGAATAGGACGGCAACGCGCCCGGCTCGCGCACCCGGCGCGGACGCTCCTGACGCAGATACTCGTTCAGCGGCCGCACCCGGCGATAGTCCTGCTCGAATAGCTGGCCCAGAGCGCGGTCCTCGAAGCCCGGCGTGTGGGTCATCAGGTCGCGAAGGCGCACCGGGGCCTTGTTCTTGCCGCGCACCTGGATGGCCTCGGGCAGGTACAGGTTCACCGGACCGTCCAGCCGCATGCGGCCGGCCTCGATCTCGTTCATCAGAGCGATCCAGGTGAACGTCTTGGAGATCGAGGCGATGCGGAACAGGGTCTTGTCCGGATCGACCGCGCGGCGGTTCTTCAGGCTGGCGACGCCATATCCTTTTTTCAGCACCACCTGGCCGTTCTGGACGACCGAGATAGTGGCGCCGGCGATGTGGTCCTCGGTCATGCCGCGACGCATCAGGCCGTCGACGAAGGCTTCGAGTTCGGCCGGCGGCAGGGGCGCGGCGCTGGGCTTGAAGATGGTCGGGGCGGCGGTCTCGGCCGGGGCGGTCTGAGCGACGGGCGCGGCCGGAGCGGTCACGGGACGCGGCGCGACCGGGCGCGGCCGCGGGCGCGGACGGCGGTTAAGGCTGCTGTAAGGGCGGGGCGCCGAAGGCAGGGCGACCGCCGCGGCGGCCTCGGCCGGAGGCGCGGGCTCCTGCGCCAGGGCGAGGCCCGGCGTCGAGATCAGGAAACCGATCATGGCCGCCAAAAGGGCGGCTCCGGACGATAGGCGCGACGTCAAGGACCGACCCCCGAGCTGAGCATGAGCTTCAGCCGACTTCTAGGGCGCCTCGCGCGGCGTTCAAAGGCCAGCTTGCGTTCCTGGCGAGTATTGCTGGGGACGCTCTCAGGGCGCGCGGGGTTTGGACCGGGCGAAGGCGTACAGCGGCAGGAACGGACGCAGGGCGGGGCCGATCCAGACCTGAGGCTCCGAGGCCGGCTCGGCCCCGGTCTCCTTCTCCTTGCGGGCCACGCAGCCCTGCACCGCCGCACCCAGGGCGACGAAGTCCCGGGCCTGGGGCGCGGACGACAGGAAGCAGTCGTCGAAGAACGGGTACCTGTCGCTCTCGCCGCAGCCGAACGAGGCGCGGTCGGGGCGCGCCGCCGTCAGCACCATGCGATCGGGCTTCTGGAGCGCGGGGATGAACACGCCCGAAAAGCAGGCTGAGATCACCACAACGGTCGGACGCGAGGGGCAGGCGTCGTTGATCATCGCCGCCAGCAGGGATGGACGCAGCAGCTCCTCGCCCAACACCGCGCCGTCGGGGCCGCCGTGGCTGCTGATGTAGAACAGGCAGCCGGCCGTCACCGCCTGGGCGCCTTCCTTCAGGCCGGCGTGGATGGTGCGGACAGTGGAGAGGGCTGGCGCCTGGCTCGGATAACGCTCGGGACGCACCGAGAACTGGCGCACCTCGTCGCGGTCGAAACCCATCTCGGTCAGGGCGTGGGCGACGTCGCGGCGGGCGTTGTCGAAAGCCTCGGTCGGTCCGCCGGAATGGGCGTGCCAGTCACCGGCCACCACGACCGCCGACCACTTGGCGAACGGGCCTTGAGGCGTTTCTTGGGCGCAGGCGAGCGTGGAGAAGGAAAGCAGGAGAACGCCGAAAACGATGCCCGCCCCGCCCCGCATCCCCTGCTCCTATTTCTTGAACCGCGCGAACGGCGTCGGAATGGCCGTGCCGGAGGCCTTGGCCAGCAGCCGCCCTTCGCCGTCATAGAGTTCGCCCTCGGTGAAGCAGATCGTCCTGCCCCACTTCACCACCCGGCCGACGGCGCGCAGGGCGCCCGGCATGGTGGGGCGCAGGAAGCTGGTCTTCATCTCGAGAGTCGGCACGACGTGGGTCATGCCCGAAGTGATCATGCCGGCCACCGACATGCACTCGTCCAGCATCGCGCAGACATAGCCGCCCTGGATCTGCCCCATCGGGTTGCACAGCAGGTCGGCGCGCGCCTCGAACCCGACCTCGACCTCCTTGTCGGCCTGCCTCACGGCCAGCAGCTGGAAGCCGAGCGTGCGGGAGCCCGAAGGCGCGTTCTTGGACGCGCGAAAGCGTTCGAGGATCGCCTCGTCGGTCAGAACCTGGGGTTCGTCCGCCGCGACGTCGCTCACGCGCTATTTCTTCCGGAACTGGTCGAGGGAAATGATCTTGGGCGCTTCTTCGCCGGTCGACTCGGCGGCGGGTTCGGGCTCGGGCTCGACGGTCGGCTCGGGCGGCACGATCTCGGGGGCCTCGAACTGCAGGGCGAACTGCACCGACGGATCGTAGAATCGGGTCACGGCCGCGTAGGGCACCGACAGGCGCTTGGGCTGCCCGCCGAACTTCAGGGTGACCGAGAAGAAGGTCTCGCCCGGCGCCAGATCCCAGTACTGGTGCTGCAGGATGATGGTCATCTCGTCGGGGTACTTGCCCAGCAGATCCTGCGGGCCGGACACGCCGGCCGCCTGGGTCTTGAAGGTGATGTACAGGTGGTGAGGCTCGGGCAGGCCGCCCGGAGCCGCGGCCTTCTTGAGCGCCGCCTTGACGACGCCCCGCAGGGCGTCCTGGGCCATGGCCTCGTACTGCATCAAATCTTCAGGCGGATTGGATTGGGCCATGCGGTCCATCAAGAAACTGGAACTGAGAAAGAGTCTCAGCGTAGCGCGTCGCGGGCCTCCGGCAAAGATGGCGCGGGCGTCATGATCGCCACAAATTTCGGAGAAGGTTAAGGGGCGAGGCGCTCCCGAACTTTTCGCCCTCATTTGGGGAAAGGCGCAGGTCCAAGCTGCCACTTATGGAAAGTGGAGGGATTCTGTTGGCAGGCTCCCTCCGGGCCCCGCCTAAGGATCTGAACCCCTAGGACTTAAGAGGCGAATTCACTAGAACCGCATTACGCGGCGATAGCGAACTCTTCAGCGAAGTTATCGTTCGCAGTTAGTTTAGCGGCCCGATACGGTGAGCCACGCCGAGAGAAAGCAATACACCTTTACACGTCTGTCGATGCTGATCGGCCCCATGCAGTCCCATGATAACTTGGGAGAGATTGGTGGAGCCGCCGGGAATCGCACCCGGGTCCAGTCCGCTTATTACGTGCGCGTTTATCCCCATAGTCCGACCGAGGCCGGACAATTCCAATATAGGGGGTTAGGCCTGCGTATGGAAGGCCGCGCGTGCGACGCTCCCCAGGCTTAAGCGGCCGTCGGCCAGGGTGCCGCTGATCACGGCCCCGCGATCCTCGAACAGCTTCAGGGTTTCGCCGACCAGAACATAGACGCCGGTGAAGACGTCGGCGAAGTCGTCGCGTGTCTCGATGAAGCGGCCGTCGGCGCGCAGTTCCAGGCTGATATGGCCGTCGGGCGAGGTCCAGACGCCGGCGACCGGGATGTGGGGAACGATGGCGGAAATCATCATCGGGCGGTCCTCCAGGAAGACGGGGCGGGGGAGGCGGAGATCGAGGGCAGTACGGCGGTGGCGGCGGTCAGCGCGGCCGCGCCGCCCAGCAGAGCGGCGACGAACCAACGCGGAGCCGCGACACCGCCTCGGGGCGTGTAGCGTCTCATGGCGAGCTCTGATTTTGGGAGTTGCCGCATCGGGAGCGGAACCAGGCCAATATGCAGGACGGGGCCGTCCAGTCGGTAGATCGATGCTCCGACTTGATTGCATGATCCTCCAGAACCGAACGCCGTCGCGTGACGGAGGATCGTGCAAGGCCTATCAATAGCCTCGAACAACAACGGAAATTCCATGAGCACGCGCGAAGCGCTGGCGGCGCTGATTGAACGATTCACGCCGAACGAGGGGCCGCACGACACTTGCTGCGGACCACGCGTGGGCCTGTATCGGGTCACCCAGCCCAGCGAACCGATGCATGCTGTGCACGAGCCGGCCTTCTGCGTGCTGGCTCAGGGGCGCAAGCGCGTGCTGGTCGGCGACGCCGTTCACCACTACGACGACAGGAACTACTTCCTGGCCTCGGTCGACGTGCCGGTGGTGGGCCAGGTGATCGAGGCCTCGCCCGAGGCGCCTTATCTGAGCTTCCGCATCACCCTGGATCCGGCCCTGATCAGCGAGATGATCATGGAGACCGGTCTCGCCGCACGGCTGGACGCCGCCGCGCCTCTGGTCAGCGGCATGTCGGCCGGCGCCATGACGCCGGCCCTGTTCGACGCCGTCTGCCGGATGGTGCGCCTGATGGAATGCCCCGAGGACGCCCCGGTGCTGGCGCCGCTGATCGAGCGCGAGATCCTCTATCGCCTGCTGACCGGCGACCAGGGCCCGCGCCTGGCCCAGATCGCCCGCGCCGACGGCCGCCTGCGCCAGATCAACCGCGCCATCGGCTGGATTCGCCGCAACTTCGACCAGCCGTTCAAGATCGACGACGTCGCCGCCGAGGCCCGAATGAGCGCCTCGGCCCTGCACCAGCACTTCAAGGCGGTCACGGCGCTCTCGCCCCTGCAGTACCAGAAGCAGCTGCGCCTGCAGGAGGCCCGGCGGCTGATCCTGGTCCAGCATCTGGACGCCGCCACGGCGGGTCATTCCGTGGGTTATGACAGCCCCTCCCAATTCAGCCGCGAATACGCCCGCCTGTTCGGGGCCCCGCCGCTGCGGGACGCGGCCCGTCTGCGTGAGCAGCCGGACATGATGGTCGGCGCCTAGGGGCGCGGCGTTTCCATCGGAGCAGGCGTGTCGTCGTCCGCGTCCTCGGGTGGCAGCGGCGCGGCCGGCGGCTGCGGGCGGACATCGGCGGCGGGCTTCAGGTGGCCGCCGGATGCGATCAACTGCTCATAGGCCGCCTTCTGCCGCGAGACGTCGGCCCCGCGCGGGAACACCGCGTCGAAGCGGGCGTCCCGGCCGACCGCCGCGCCGAGCGCCAAGGTCAGGGCGTCGGCGATCGAGCCGACCTCGCTGTCGTCGCAGGCTCGTCGCAGATGCCGGGCCTGTCCGGCGACCAGCAGGGTGATGTCCCAGGCCACGCCGTCCAGGCACACCGGCGAGATCGAGCCGTCGCCATAGTCGACCGTGACGTCGCGCGGCTGGCTCCACATCGGATTGCCGACCAGGGCCTTCAGCGGCGGGATCTGCTCGGAGGCGAGCTCGGTGTTGACGTCGACGCGGCGGTCGATCTCGGGGGTGCAGCAGCCCAGGCCCGCGCGAGCCTGGACGAAGGCGCGGCCGTCGCGGCGGATCGTGACCCGGATCACGGCCTGCCGCACCCCGCGCGAAGGACGGGCCCAGACCTCCAGCACCATCTCGCCACGCCGAACCAGCTGGTTCTGCAGGGGCTGCAAGCCCCACAGGCGGTAGAGCAGGGGATCGACGCCATTGGTGATCGGCACGGGCTCTTCGTGGCGGCCAAGCCGGCGGCCGTAGAGCGGATCGACGTCGGAGGAGGGGCGGGGGATGTCCGGCGACCACCACGTCACCGGGTCGGACAGCGGTGGCAGGTTGGGATCGAGCGGCGACGGAGCCTGCTGGACGGCGGCGAGGGCGAGCCCCGCGATCAGACCGGTCAGGCTCATCGCCCCGCTCCACTACATCCCTTCGACGCCTCGCTCGATGGAAAGGACGCCGGTGCGGGAAAGTTCCACCAGGCCGAGGGGGCGCATCAGGTCCAGGAACTTGTCGATCTTCGATGGCGCGCCCGAGATCTCGAACACGAAGCTTTCCAGCGTGGTGTCGACCGGCTTGGCGCGGAAGATGTCGGCCACGCGCAGGGCCTCGACCCGGTCGGCGCCCGAACCGCGCACCTTGACCAGGGCCAGTTCACGCTCGACGCCGTTGGGGTCGCGGGTGATGTCGTGCACGCGGCGCACGTTGACGACCTTGTTCAGCTGGGCCTCGATCTGGTCCAGCACCTGGCGCGTGCCGCGGGTGACCACCGTGATGCGGCTGGTGTGGGCCTTGTGGTCGGTCTCGGCGACCGTCAGGCTCTCGATGTTGTAGCCGCGCGCGGCGAACAGCCCGACCACGCGATGCAGCACGCCCGGCTCGTTATCCACCAGCAGGGCGAAGGTGGCCGTCTGCTCGGCCTGGGCGGCGGTGGGCATGTCGTAGGCGGAGGCGTGTTGGCTGGTCATGTCAGGCGCTCTAGCTGTGTGCTCTTGTTGTTTTGATTTTGCCGCCACGACGACGTGACAACGAAGGTAGTGCATCCCATTCGCCGCGCATCATCGCTTCTTTCTTCGCGCGGGACCAACCTTTGATGCGGCGCTCGGCGGCGATGGCGTCGGTGATGAACTGGAACGCTTCGCACCAGACGAGTTCCACCGGTAGACGGGCCGACGTGTACTCACCGCCACGACCTTCGGCATGTTGCGATACGCGGGTTTCGACTTCAGGCCCTCGGTGAGAGCCGACGTAGTAAGATCCATCCCGGCATCGCAGCATGTAAACCCAGGCGCTTTGGAGATCATACATCGGCCCTGCGTCCTTCGAGGCTCGCCTAGAGGCGAGCACCTCAGGATGAGGAAATTTGTACGGATCCCGGAAGCGGAAAAACGACGCCTTCACTCATTTCCTCATCCTGAGGCGCCCTCCGCAGGAGGGCCTCGAAGGACGCACCCCGCCTCAGACCAACCCCGCCCCGGCCTCGCCGATGACGTTCCCGATGTCCTCGACGTCGCCCATGATCATCTCGTTGTGGGCCTTGCCCGAGGGGATCATCGGCAGGCAGTTCTCGTGCTTCTCGACGCGGCAGTCGAAGATCACCGGCTTGTCGCTGTTGATCATCTCCAGGATCTTGGCGTCGAGTTCGGCCGGATCCGAGCAGCGGATGCCGTGAGCGCCGTAGGCTTCGGCCAGCTTCACGAAGTCGGGCAGGCTGTCGGAATAGGAGTGGCTGTAGCGCTCGCCATGCAGCAGCTGTTGCCACTGGCGGACCATGCCCATCCATTCATTGTTGAGGATGAAGATCTTGACCGGCAGGTCGAACTGGATCGCCGTCGACAGCTCCTGGATGCACATCTGGATCGAGGCCTCGCCGGCGATGTCGACGACTAGGCTGCCCGGATGGGCCAGCTGCACGCCCAGGGCGGCGGGCAGGCCATAGCCCATGGTGCCGAGGCCCCCCGAGGTCATCCAGCGGTTGGGCTCCTCGAAGCGGAAGAACTGCGCGGCCCACATCTGGTGCTGGCCGACTTCCGTCGTGATGTAGACGTCCTTGTCCTTGGTCAGCTCGTACAGGCGCTCGATGGCGTACTGCGGCTTGATGACCGTCTCCGAGCGGCGATAGGCCAGGCACTGGCGGGCGCGCCACTGGTCGATCTGGGCCCACCAGTCGGTCAGGGCGGCCTTGTTGGCCTGGTGGCCGCCGGCCTTCCAGGCGGCGATCAGGTCTTCGAGAACGCTGCCGGCGTCGCCGATGATCGGCAGGTCGACGCGGACGTTCTTGTTGATCGACGAGGCGTCGATATCGATGTGGATCTTCTTGCTGCCCGGCGAGAAGGCGTCGAGGCGGCCGGTGACGCGGTCGTCGAAGCGGGCGCCGACGCAGATCATCACGTCGCAGTCGTGCATGGCGTTGTTGGCTTCGAACGTGCCGTGCATGCCCAGCATGCCCAGCCACGCCGGATCGGCGGCCGGGAAGGCGCCTAGGCCCATCAGGGTCGAGGTGACCGGCGCGCCGGTCAGGGCCTGGAACTCGCGCAGCAGTTCGCTGGCGCGCGGGCCGGCGTTGATGACGCCGCCGCCGGTGTAGAAGATCGGCCGACGGGCGCTGGCGATCAGCTTGGCGGCCTCGGCGATGCGGCTCTGGTCACCCTTGGTCTTGGGGGCGTAGGCGTGGGTCGAGCTGACCTCGGTGGGGCCGTAATATTCGCCCTTGGCGAACTGGACGTCCTTGGGGATGTCGATCAGCACCGGGCCCGGACGGCCGGTGGTGGCGATCTTGAAGGCCTCGTGGATGATCTGCGGCAGGTCGCGGACGTCTTTGACCAGGTAGTTGTGCTTGGTGCACGAGCGGGTCATGCCGACGGTGTCGGCTTCCTGGAAGGCGTCGGTGCCGATCAGGTGGGTGGGGACCTGGCCGGTGATGACGACCATCGGGATGGAGTCCATCAGGGCGTCCATGATGCCGGTGATGGCGTTGGTCGCACCGGGACCCGAGGTGACCAGGACGACGCCCGGCTTGCCCGACGAGCGCGCATAGCCTTCAGCGGCGTGGGTCGCGCCCTGTTCGTGACGGACCAGGATGTGCTGCAGGCGCGGCTCGTGGAACAGCGCGTCATAGATCGGCAGGACCGCGCCGCCGGGATAGCCGAACAGCACTTCGACGCCCTGGTCCACGAGGCCGCGAACGACGATCTCGGCGCCGGTCATGGCGCGGGAGGTGTCGGCGGCGGCGGGAGCCTGGCTCTCGATGGTTTGATGGGCGGTCATGGCGGTGGTCCGATGGGGGAAGCGGAAGGGGAAGGTGGAAAAGAAAAAAGGTCCCGAAGGACCTTTTGCGCGCGCGACCGAACTACGACGTGACTTCTAGGTCACGCCGCGGACGGCCGCTCCATAAGTACGATCATGGTTTTGCGCACGAGTCTTGCTCCAAACTTGTGGAAAGGGTGATGCCATGCGCCAGATGGAGCGTCAAGGCGCTCTTTGCCGCAAGGTTGTGCCTTTCCCGGGCGGTCGCACCTTACCGCGCTTTCACGTGACAGGGGCAGGTTCGACCCTTCACCGTCGCCTTCGTTGAAAGCCAGGAGCGTTTCAGTGTTCGGACGGCGTGAATTTCTGGCGGGGGGCGCGGCCCTGAGCTTGGCCCAAACCGCGTCGGCGGACGTGCTGTCTGGAGGCGCGCGCGACGCCGTGATTGACGGTTTCGCCAAATCACAGGGCTTTCAGGGCGTGATCCTGATCGGCAAGGCGGGCAAGCCGGTGTTCAGCCGCGCCGTCGGCCTGGCCGAGATCGAGACCCGGCGGCCGACGACACTCGACACGCCCTACGCGATCGCTTCGATCTCCAAGTGGCTGACCTCGATCGCCCTGTTGCGCTTGGTCGAGGCGGGGCGGCTGGACCTCGACGCGCCCATCACGCGCTGGCTGTCCGACTATCGCGCCGACACCGGCGCCAAGATCACCCTGAGGCGGCTGATGACCAACACCAGCGGCGTGCCCAACGGCTTCACGCTGTCGGCCAAGGCTGATCCGGACATCCTGAAGAAGACGGTTTCGACGGCCGAGGCGGTTCGGCAGTGGTGCTCGGGCGACTTGGCGTTCGAGCCGGGGACGAAGTTCGACTACGCCCTGACCAACTGGATCCTGATCACCGCTGTGATCGAGGCGGTCACGGGCCAGCCCTTCGCCGAGGTCATGACGGAGCTTGTGATCGCGCCTCTGGGCGTGACCCGCACCACGCCGATCGATCCGCCGAACATGGCCGCGTCATATCGCACCATCGAGCCCTTGGTTCGGCAGTCCAATATCCGCCTGACCTGCATGACCGCCGGCGGCGGCTATGTCAGCACGGCGGGCGATCTGCTGAAGGCGGCGCACCAAGTGTTCGACAAGGGTTTCCTGCCGCCTGCCCGACTGCGAGAGCTGATGACGGTCGGTTGGCCGGAGGAGAGCTACGCCCTGGGCGGACGGGTCAAGACTTTGTTCGTCGATGGCATGCCGCGTGTGTTCGCCTGGGAGACGGGCCGCGCTGCCGGCTATCGCTCGGTCCTGGCCCATCGGTTCGACGACCAGACCACCGTCGTGCTGCTCAACAACACCAGCGTCACCCAGAAGGCGATGGACGAGCTGGCCTATTCGCTCTTCGGAGCGGTCTGAGCGTCCAGCGTGTCGAGCAGGTGCTTCAGCGCCGCGGCGGCGAAGACCTGCATGTTGGCGGCCCGGTCGTCGCTGCCGGTCTCCAGGGTGGCGCTGACCGAAACGTCCTCGCTGACGGCGGCCATGCAGCAGTGGCCGGGCAGGTCGCCGTAGCGGTTGCCGTCGGGCCCCGCCGCACCGGTTTCGGACAGGCCCCAGGTCGCCTTCAGGTTCTTGCGCGCCACCCGGGCCAGCATCACGGCATAGGGCTCGCTGGCCGAGCGCAGGCCGTCCATCGCCTTCTGCGGGATGTCCATCAGGGTCAGGCGGGCCCGCGCCGTATAGACGACCGCGCCGCCGACATAGAACTTCGAAGCCCCCGGCACCGCCAGCAGCGCCGCCGAGATCAGGCCGCCGGCCGAGGACTCGGCGATGGCCACGGTCTCGCCGCGCTCGGTCAGGCGTTGGGCGACGCGTTCGGCGATGGCGGCGAGGTCGGACATGGGCTGCTCCTTTTGATCGGGAGACTCGCCCCCTCCGCGCAGACGCGCGCCTTCCCCATAGGGTGAAGACGATCGCGAGGCGAATCCGTGGGCGGCAAGTCGCTCTCGCCAAGATTGCGCGGATGTGGAACCAATGGCCAAGGTTCAGTTGGGAGGCCTTCGTGTTCGTTCAAGCGTCCGCTCCGCCGCCGGCTGTCGCGCCGGCGCCTCAGCCGCCGGTCCAGGCCAGTCGGATGATGACCATCGCCCAGCGTGTCCGGCCGGTCACCCTGACCAAGGGCGGACGCGTCGAGACAGCCGTGGTGCGTCACCAGATCTTCCTGAAGACCTCGGTGCGCGCGGGCGCGACGGCCATCGTCGAGGGACAGGCGATCGGCGCCACGCCATGCGCCTGGAGCATCGAAGCCTATCTGCAGCGCGAGATCTGCTTCTATTCGATGACGGGACAGACCAGCTGCACGGATCCGGTTTCAGGCCCGCTGGCCGCGGGCGACGCCGGTCAGAGCGACCTGACGGCCGACCAGGCGTGCGACGTGATGGCCAAGCCTGTCGAGCAAGCCGAGCGCCGGGTGATGGCGACGCTGGATCCGCAGACGGCGACGCTGTTCGAGGACGACTACACGATCAAGGTGCGGCCGATGCTGACGGCCGCTGGCGTCACGCTTTCGGAGCCGCCCCGGAAACCCGCTCCCAGTCGGGCGTCTGGTTCCTGAACCAGGTGAGCTGGCGCTTGGCGTAGCGGCGAGTCTCCTGGCGCGCGGCGTCCAGGGCGGCGGGCAGGGTGGTCTCGCGGCGCAGATAGGCGGCCAGTTCGCGATAGCCGACGGCCTTCAGCGCCGGCAGGGCCGGATCCAGGCCGCGGGCCTGCATAGCCTTGACCTCCTCCAGGGCGCCGGCCTCGACCATCACCGCCAGACGCGCGTCACAGCGGGCGTAGAGTTCGGCGCGGGGCGGGTCCAGGACCACGCCCTTCCAGCGGTCGGCGGACAGGGCGGGCCGCGTGTCGGTCTGCCAGGCGGTGAGCGAGCGTCCGGTGGCGATGGCCACGGCGTGGGCGCGCACCAGCCGCTGGCGGTCGCCGACCTCGATGCGGGCCTCGGCTTCGGGATCCAGCGTGGCCAGCACGTCGCGGAACTCGGGCTCGCCCTGAGCGGCGTAGAGCAGGCTGGAGATCTCGCGCTGGGTCTCCGACACGGGCGGCACGTCGGCCAGGCCATGGGTCAGGGCGCGGAAATAAAGGCCGGTGCCGCCGACCACGATGGCCGGCTTGCCGCGATGGTCGATGTCGCGCAGGACGGCCATGGCCGCCTCCAGCCACTTGCCCACCGACCAGGCTTCGGCGGCGTCGACCACGCCGAACAGATGGTGCGGGGCCTGCTCCAACTCCTCGGGCGAGGGGCCGGCGGTCAGCACGCGCAAGCCGGCATAGATCTGCATGGAGTCGGCGTTGACGATCTCGCCGCCGATCTCGCGGGCCAGTTTCAGGGCCAGGGCGGACTTGCCGCTGGCCGTCGGTCCGGCGATCAGGGTGACGGGAGGAACGCTCATGTCCGGACCCTTCTTCGGCGCGGCGCTGGGGTCAAGGCAGGCCGCGCCCCATCGTGGCGACGAAAGCTGCAAAGCCGATGACAGCCGCACCGATCCACGCCCAATCGCGTGGCAGGGGCGGCGGGCGGGTCTCGATCCGGCGAGCCAGGAACCACAGCGGCGCCGAAGCCAGGCCGACCTCCTTGAACGCCTCGACCATGGCGTCGCGGGCGCCGCCGGCCAGGGGCGAGCCCTTGTAGGCCAGGACGGCCACGACCATGCCCAGCGCGCCGGCCAGCCAGCCGATCCGTAACCGGCGGGCTGCGCCGGCGGGGGCCTGCCGTGCGATAGCGGGGATGGTCGCCACATAGAGACCCAGACCCAGGATCGTCAGCGCCGAACGCCAGACGGAAGGCGGAACGCTCAAGGTGTCTCGCGCCCAGAAGGCGACGTCGCCTTCGCCGGTCAGGCCGCAGACCAGCAGCACGCCGGCCAGCCAAAAGGCGCTGAAGGCGAACAGCAGGATCAGGAACAGGCGCTTGGCCTCTCCCGCCGTCTTGCGCAGGGTCAAGGCCGCGAAGGCGGCGGCCGCCAGCACCAGGTTGCCGAACGGACCGGCTAGGTCGATCAGCGGCGCGGGCGGCGTACAGCGGAAATAGACGTTCGACAGCAGCAGGACCCGGCCGCCGTGCGCCAGGCAGGCGCCGCCATGGCCGGCGGCCTCGTGCCCGATCGCCGCCAGACCCGCCGCGAGCACGCCGATCGCGGCGACGGTCGGCCAATCTTCGTTGCGGGTCTCGGCCATCGGTCTCTCCGGAGTCGCGCCGAGCTTGGCCTTACCACCAATCGCGGGCCAGGGAAGGTTGATCTCGACCGCGCGGCGGTCTACGCCCCGCGCCATGGTCCAGATCGTCGTCTTCGTGAGCCCCGACGCCAGCGCCACGGCGCGGGCGGTGTCCTTGTTCGGTCGCGGTTCGCCGGTCGATCTGGGGCCCGGGGCAGTGGAAATCGCAGTCGAGGGCGAGGCGACCGAACTGCTGGCGGCGGCGGAAGCCGCGGCCCAGGGCCTGCCGGTCGACTTCGCGGTGACGTCCTCGGAAAACCGCAGAAAGCGCCTGCTGATCGCCGACATGGACTCCACCATCATCAACGTCGAGTGCCTGGACGAACTGGCCGACTTCGCCGGGGTCAAGGACAAGGTCTCGGAGATCACCGAGCGCGCCATGCGCGGAGAGCTGGCCTTCGAGGGCGCCCTGCGCGAACGGGTGGGCATGCTGACGGGCCTGTCGGTCGATGCGCTGCAGACCTGCTACGACGACCGGGTGCGGCTCAATCCGGGAGCCAAGACCCTGGTCGAGACCATGGCCGCCCACGGCGCGCGCTGCGCCCTGGTGTCGGGCGGCTTCACCTTCTTCACCAGCCGGGTGGCCAAGGCGGCGGGCTTCCACCTCAATCGCGCCAACACCCTGATCGAGGCCGACGGCAAGCTGACCGGTCAGGTCGGCGACCCGATCCTGGGCAAGGAAGCCAAGCTGGCCGCCCTGCGCGAAGAGACCGCCGCTCTGGGCCTGACCCCCGCCGACGCCCTGGCCGTGGGCGACGGCGCCAACGACCTGGCGATGATCGAGGTCGCCGGTTTGGGCGTCGCCTACCGCGCCAAGCCGATCGTGGCGGCCCAGGCCCACGCCAAGGTCGACCATTCGGATCTGACGGCCTTGCTCTACTTCCAAGGCTACAAGGCCTCGGAGTTCGTTTCGTGAGTTTCCCGCGCACCGTCGAGGCGGTGGTCTTCGACATGGACGGGCTGCTGCTGGACACCGAGATCGTCTACCGCGCCGCCATGATCGAGGCGGGCTCGACCTTCGGGATCAGCTTCAGCGGCGAGACCTACGCGGCGATGGTCGGCAAGACCAATCCCGAAAGCGCCGTCCTGCTGCGCGAGCTCTATGGCGAGGACTTCCCGGTTCAGGCCTATTTCGAGCGGGTGTGGAGCGACGTCGAGGACCTGCTGGAAGCCGAGACCAAGTTGAAGACAGGCGTCGTCGAGATCCTCGACTATCTGGACGACATCGGCCTGCCGCGCGCCATCGCCACCTCGAACGGCATCGTCTCGGTCGAGAAGTATCTGGGCCGCTTCGACCTGCTGCACCGCTTCAACGCCGTGGTCGCCCACGCCGACGTCACGCGCCACAAGCCCAACCCCGATCCCTATCTGGAAGCCGCCCGCCGCCTCGGCGTCGATCCCGTCCAGTGCCTGGCGCTGGAAGACAGCCACCCCGGCGTCCGTGCGGCCCACGCCGCCGGCATGATGACGGTGATGGTGCCCGACATCCTCGATCCGAACGAGGAGATGCACGACAAGTGCGTCCACATCGCCGACAGCCTGCACGTGGTGCTGGACCTGTTGAAGGCTTCGGTTTAGCGGCGAACTCGCCCCCTCCGCGCCTTCGGCGCTCCTCCCCCATAGGGGGAAGATGAAACGCGCCAATCTTATCTTCCCCCTATGGGGGAGGACGGCTGCGCAGCAGCCAGGAGGGGGCCAGTGACTAAGCCGTACGCGTCTCTGCCACATCGCCCGGCAGCTCGATCGACCACTCCGCCAGGAACGTCTCTAGCGCCTCCAGTCCCATCGGCTTGGCGATGTGGTAGCCCTGAGCGATGTCGCAGCCCATCAGCTGCAGCACGGCGAGCGCCTCGCGAGTCTCGACGCCCTCGGCGGTGACCTTCATGCCCAGACTGTGGGCCAGGTCGACGGTGGACTTGACCAGCAGGGCGTCCTTGCCGCCGGCCGTCAGGCTCATCACGAAGGCCTTGTCGATCTTCAGCTCGTCGGCGCGGATCTGCTTGAGATAGGCCAGGGACGACAGGCCCGAGCCGTAGTCGTCGATCGACACCTTGATGCCGGCCGCGTCGAAGCGTTCCAGCACGCCCAGCGCCACGTCCGGATTGCCGATCACGGCGGTCTCGGTGATCTCGAAACAGACGCGGGCGCCGGCCTCGACCACCTGGGCGATGGCGCGTTCGGCGAAGTCGGGGTCGTCGATCAACCGGCCCGAGATGTTGACCGACATCAGCACGTCGTGACCGGCCGCGCGCAGGGTCTTCTGGTCGGCGATGGCCTGGGTCAGCACGCAGTCGGTAAGGGCGCGGATATGGCCGGTCTCTTCGGCCATGCCGACGAACAGGTCCGGGCGCATGAGGCCGCGCGTCGGGTGGTTCCAGCGGACCAGGGCCTCGACGCCGGTGATCTGGCCGGTGCGAAGGTCGAGCTTGGGCTGGTGGTTCAGATAGAGCGCGCCGGTGCGGACGCCTTCCAGCATCTCGCTCATCAGGGAAAGGTTGGCGGCCGGATCGCCATAGGCGACGGCGTCGAAGACCATGACCTTGCGATTGGCGGCGCGGGCCTGGTCCAGGGCGATCATGGCCCGCTCGATCAGGCGACCGGCGTCCATCTCGTCGCGGGCCGCGCCCGCCACGCCGTGGGTCATGTGCACGTCGACCAGTTCGCCGCCGACCCGCACGGGCGCTTCCATGGCGCACATCAGCTCCTCGACGCGCACGACCGCTTCGCCGACCTCTTCGGTCGAGGAGATCACGCACAGGATCGAGGTGGTCAGGCGGCCCACCATCACGCCGGGGGCGATGGTGATCAGGCGTTCGCCGATCTTGGCGATCAGCTGGGTGGCCAGCTCATAGCCGATGGCGCTGCGTACGAAGGGAAAGCGGTCCAGGCCCAGGGCGCCGATCACGACCTGACGGCCAGGTTCGACGGCGGCGAGGCGGGCGGTGATCTCGCGCTCCAGCGCGCGGCGGTTCAGCAGGCCCGTCTCTTCGTCGTGCAAGGCCTGATAGGTGATCTTGGCCTCGCGATCGCGGATCTCGGACGCCATGACGTTGAAGCTGTCGGCCAGGCGGCCGATCTCGTCGTGGGTCTGCACCTCGACGCGGACGTCCTCGCCGCGCTGCAGGCGGCGGGCGGCGTCGTCCAGGGCGGCGATAGGCTTGGCCAGGCCGCGCGACAGGGCCCAGCTGGCCACGACCACCAGGATCGCGCCGATCAGTCCGGCGATGATCACGGCGGTGAACAGCGGGCGATACGGGGCCAGGGCCTGGGCCATCGGATAGCGAAGCACCAGGGCGGCCGAGTTGGCGTCGCCGAGCGCTTTCAGCGGCTTGACCAGGATCAGGTTGTCCTGGCCGCCGGCCTTCAGCAGGCCGGGTTCGCGGGTCTTGTCGCGCAGGGCGTGGCCGACATAGGCGCCGATCCGCTTGGGATCGAAGCCTGTGTCGTCGGTGATCCACTTGCCGTCGCGCTGGTCGAACACCTGGGCGTCCAGGCCGATGGCCGAAAGCCGCTCCAGCGCCTGCATCTCGGTGTTGTCGAGCTTGGCGGCGAACACGATCCAGCCGGTCAGGGTGGGGGCCATGATCGGCGCCGAGATCACCTGGTAGGGATCGCCATTGACGATGAACACGCCCTGGGCCTTGTCGCCGGCGTCCAAGGCGTTCCAAAGCTTCTCGATATCGAGGCTGGATGGGTCGACGCCCACCACCTCGCCGTCGACGCCGACGATGAAGGCCAGGTCCAGGCCCAGGCGCTGGCGCAGGTTGGTGATGGCCGATTCGATGGTCGGGACGTCGTGGGTGGCCACGGCGGCGCGGAAGCCGAAGTCGCGCGACAGCAGGTCGGCACCGTCCTGCAGGCGCTGGGTGCGCAGCGCCCAGACGCGGTCGAACACGGTGCCGGACGCCGCCAGTTCCTTGCGGACCGCCTGCTGGGCGTTGCTTGCGATCGCCAGATAGACCGTGACGGCGACCAGGCTCAGCGCCAGGGCGAACAGCCCGGCGTAGAGAACGGTCAGCTTGGTCTGGAGGCGATTGAACACAGGGCTGCTCAGTGCGGGGCCGGCGCGCGGATTTCGATCGAGACGGCTTCCTTGGTGTCGGCGCCGACCGAGGTCGAGGCCAGGGCCTTCTCGTTCTTCATGCCGCGCAGGTACGGATGCCAGACCCGGGCCGTGACGGCGCCGTTGGGCACATCGCGCACGACCGCCACGCCATTGGCGTCGGTCCTGGCCGCATAGGCGGTGTCGACCACCTTGATGAAGCCGACCATCTGGTCGTGGATGTTGCAGCCGATCGCGGCCACGCCGACGGCGGGCAGGGTGACGGTGCGGTTCTCCTCGTGGCCGTAGAGCTTCAGCTCGAACTTGTTGCCGGCCGAGAAGGAATAGACGTGGTGGCGCACCTTATCGAGGTTCGGGAATGACACTTCCGCGCCCGCCGGCACGATCAACACGAACGGCGTGAACTGGATGTTCTGCTGCGCGACGCGGTAGGGCCAGGGGAACTTGATCGGTCCCTTGGTCGGCTGACCGTTCGGATAGACCGTCACCACGGCGTCGGAAACAGGTTTCCCGTCGGCGCTCCTGACCGTCACCGTAAGGTTGCCGGCCATGGCGCTGCCGCCCATGAACGCAACCATGAGAAGTGCTGCGACGAATTTCATCAGCCATGATTAAACGACTTCAGATGAAATCGGCGTTAACACCAGTTTCTAGGGTGTGACACTCAGTCATCCTCGCCAGAAGACCTAGAAAGGTTCTGTAAAGTCTTCTCCCCGACTCTGCGCGCACGAACGAGAGGCGGGCAGGGGCGCGCCAGATCGCGACGGGGGCGACATGAACCTTCAAATGCTGCGCAAGCTCGGCCTGGGCCTTGGGCTCGCCGGGGGACTGGCGCTGGCCGGCGGCGCTTCGGCCGCCGAGCTTGAAACGGGCGGCAAGCTGCTGCTGACCGGCGGCGTCACCTCGCTCGAAGGCGGGGCGGGCGGGGGTCTGTCGACCTGGGCCGTCATCGCCGGCAACGAGACCAACCACGGGATCGGCGGCAAGGCGCACGCCACCTATGTCGACGTCTCCGACTACAAGCTGCGGGCCTTCGGCGGCGCGGTCGGCGTCCATGACCGCATCGAGCTTTCGGCCGCGCATCAGGGCTTCGACACCGGCCCGACCGGCGCCAAGCTGGGCCTGGGCAAGGGTTTCACCTTCAAGCAGAACATCGCCGGCGTGAAGGTTCGGGTGCTGGGCGACGCGGTCTATACTCAGGACAGCTGGGTCCCGCAGGTCTCGGTCGGCGCGCAATACAAGGACAACGACAAGGGCGCGATCATCCGCGCCGTCGGCGGCAAGCACGACAGCGGCGTCGACTACTACGTCGCCGCCACCAAGCTGTTGCTGAACCAGAGCCTCGTGCTGAACGGCACGGTCCGCGCGACCAAGGCCAACCAGACCGGCCTGCTGGGCTTCGGCGGCGACAAGAACGACAGCTACAAGGCCCAATTCGAGGGCTCGGCCGGCCTGCTGCTCAGTAAGCGCCTGGTGATCGGCGGCGAATACCGCACCAAGCCCAGCAACCTGGGCTTCGCCAAGGAAGACGACTGGGCCGACGTGTTCGCGGCCTATGCGATCAACAAGACGGTGTCGGTGACGGCCGCCTATGTCGACCTGGGCGACATCGCCACGTTCAAGAACCAGCGGGGCCTCTACGTCTCGCTGCAAGCCGGCTTCTAGGAGAGCGCCCCATGCGTGGTTTCACCAAGAGCGCGGCGCTGGCCGCCGTCATCACCCTGGGCCTGACCGGCGCCGCCTTCGCGCAGGACGTCCCGCCGGGCGAGAAGCCGGTCGACGCCTACACCCAGTCCAACGCCAACGCCGGCGCGACGCCGATGACCGACACCAAGGTGTTCGAGGCCTTCCACGGCAAGGCGGGCATCGATCGCATCGTCGAGACCATGGTCGAGCGCAACTTCGCCGATCCCCGGATCAAGGACTTCTTCGCCGCCGCCGACAAGGTTCGCCTGAAGCGGACCCTGAAGGAGCAGTTCTGCTACATCCTGGGCGGCGGCTGCGCCTACACCGGCAAGGACATGAGGGACGCCCACAAGGACCAGGGCACCGGCAACAAGGACATGAACGCGCTGATCGAGAACCTGCAGTTCGCCATGGACCAGGAAAAGGTGCCGTTCTTCGCCCAGAACAAGCTGCTGGCCAAGCTGGCCCCGCAGCAGCGGGATATCGTGGAGAAGTGACGATCTGAAAGATCGTCATCCCGGGCGGCGAAGCCGATCCGGGATCCAGCGAACAAACCCTTGTCATCCCGGGCGTAGCGCAGCGAAGACCCGGGACCACGGCAAGCTCATGCGTTTCCTGCGGTCCCGGCTCGGCGCGCTGCGCGCTTGGCCAGGATGACGGCTTATTTTGAACCCGGAACCGTCCCCGCGCAACGCGCCCAGTTCCCGCTCAGCTCATCCACCACCACGCTCCCGACCTTGAACGCCGCGTCCAGCGAGGACTGCAGCGCCGGCACGCCGGTGTGCTCGCCCAGCAGGTTGGTCGCCGCGTCGCCGCCCGGCGGCGGAGTCGTGTAGTTGCTGGCCGTGCGCAGAACCATAATCCGCCTGGGATCGGCGCGGCCGACGCGGCCCAGGGCGTCGATTGCGCCCAGCACGCCGGTGTCCTCCATGCCCGTCATCACGAAGCCGTCCTTGTCGCCCGTCCAGTAGTCGGCCCAGGCCTCGTAGTGGGCGTTGAGGATCGCGCCGTGCCAGAAGGCCTGACCGCTGACCTCGTCGCCCTTCAGCACCGTGGGTGGCGTCTGAGCCTTCGGCAGGCCGACATAGGGCGCGCGCAGGGCCTTCAGGGCGTCGTTGTCGGGAATGGCCGCGTTCCGCGTCAGGTCGAAGGCCCAGTCACGCAAGGCGGTGTTCAACGGGAAGAGGTTCTCGTTGTCTGCAGGCGGCGAGCCCTCGTAGGGCGCCTTGCGGTGGAAGGGGATCTGGCCGATCGGCCAGGCCTTGGGCGTCTCGCGCGGGTCGATCGTGTAGCCGAAGTCGCTGTCGACCACAGCGCCGATCCAGGCGGCCGAGCCGACCGAGCCCTGGTTGGGGTTCACGCCGGCGATGGCGGCCACCAGCCAGTAGGCCTTGGAGAGGTCGAAGCGCGGATCCAGCCCCAGCGCCATGGTCGAGATCGCCGCGCGGTTGGTGCCCATGCTGGTCGACAACAGCAGGGTCTTCTTGGCGGCGTCGTAGCGCAGGTCGCGGAAGCCGGCCTTGAAGGGGATCTTCTGCGGCATGACCTGGGCCCAGGCCTGATATTCGCCGGCCATGTCGCCGGTGTCCTCGCCGATCTCGAAGGCGGTGACCACCACCACCCGCACCTCCAGTGGCGCGGCCAGGACCGGGGCGGCGGTCAGGCAGGCGAAGAGGCAGGCAAGTACCGCGAGGCGACGCATGGGCAGTCCCGAAACAAGAGGGGCCGCGAGTGAGTCTCGCGGCCCCCGGGGTCTTACTGCGCTTGCGGTCCGCGCTGGAAGTACTTGAAGAAGGCGCTGTCGGGCGAAAGCACTAGGGTGGTGTCCCCCTGACCAAGCGACGCCTCATAAGCCTGCATCGACCGATAGAAGGCCGCAAAGCTGGGATCGCGCCCGAAGCTGGACGCGAACAGCTCGGCCCGGCGGGCGTCGCCTTCGCCGCGGATCTTCTCGGCCTCTTCAGTGGCCGTGGCGACGATCTCGCGCTTCTGCTGCTCGCCGATGGCGCGCAGCTGGGCGGCCTCCTGCTGGCGAGCCGTCTGCATGCGCTCGAACACCGCCTTCTGGTTGGCTTCCGGCAGGTCGGCGCGCTTGATCCGCACGTCGATGATCTGCACGCCCAGGTTCGAGGCGTGGACCTGCTGGGCGACCTGGTTGCGGATCTGGGCCATGACCGCGGCGCGCTTGCCGGCGATCACCTCTTCCGAATTGGCCCGGCCGATGGTCTGGCGCAGCGAGGCGTTGACGATCCGCTCCAGGCGGTCGCGGGCCTTCGTTTCATCGCGCAGGGTCTTGTAGAACTGGCGAGGATCGGTGATCCGATAGCGGACGAAGGCGTCGACCACCAGGCGTTCCTGGTCGGCGGCGATGACCTCTTCCTGGTCGGCGTTCAGGGCGATGTTGCGGTTGTCGAACTTGACCACGCGATCCAGGAACGGCGCCTTCAGGTGCAGGCCCGGTGAGCGGACCACCCGGATCGGGTCGCCGAAGCGGATGACCAGGGCCTGGTGGCGCTGGTCCACCTGATAGACGGTAGAGCCCAGCAGGACGAGCACGGCGACCGCGCCGGCGGCCAGGGTCATCAGTTGGTTCTGGGGGCGGCTCATTGGGCGGCTCCGTCGACGGGCCGGACCACGGTGGCCGACTTGGGGCGGAAGGCGTCGGGCGGCAGGATCACCGGGGCGCTGGCGCCCTTGTTGTCGATGATGACCTTGTTGGAGTTGGCCAGCACGCGTTGCATCGTCTCGATATAGAGGCGCTCGCGGGTCACGGCCGGGGCCAGCTTGTATTGATCATACACCTGGTTGAAGCGAGCGGCCTCACCGGCGGCCTCGCGGACCACCTGTTCGCGATAGCCCTTGGCCTGCTGGACGATCTGGGCGCCCTGGCCGCGCGCGACGTTGGCGGCCGACTGGGCGTTCTGGCTGGCGCGCTGCACGTCGCGGAAGGCGTCGATGACCGGCGGCGGCGGGGTGGCCGTCTGGATCTGCACGCTTTCGACGAACACGCCGGCGTCATAGCGGTCGAGGATCTGCTGCATCAGCCGTTCGGCCTCGGCCTGGAGCTGGCCGCGGCCGGTGGTCAGGATCGGGGTGAGGGCGGTCTTGCCGACGGCCTCGCGCATGGCGCTCTCGCCGACGGCGCGGATCATGCTGTCGGGATCGCGGATGTTGAACAGGTACTTGGGCGCGTCGGAGACCCGCCATTGCACTGAGAACGCCAGGTCGACGATGTTCTCGTCGCTGGTCAGCATCAGGCGCTCCTCGCCGCCCTCGGCGCCCGGGGCCCCGATGTCGGTGGTGCGGATCTCGCTGACCGAGACCTTCTCGACGCTCTCGAGCGGGAAAGGCAGGTGGAAGCGCAGGCCCGGATCGGCGACGCGCGAATAGGCGCCGAAGGTGGAGACCACGCCCTGCTGGTCGGGCTGGACCACATAGATGCCGGTCAGGGCCCACAGGGCGATCACCGCGCCGACGGCGGTGGCGATGGCGCGCGGACGGTCCGGGCCCTCGAAGTTGCGGCGCAGGCGCTCGGTCAGGTCTTCCAGCACCTGGTTCAGGTCGATCGGGCCCTGGCCGCCAGGACCGCCGGCCGGTTTGCGCGGACCGGGGCGAGGCCGGTCAGTGTTGTCCTTGTCGCCATTCGGCGGCGGAGAACCCCAGGGACCAGGGCCAGCATTGTCGTTCCACGGCATGAGCGGCGTTGTCTTCCCGTCGGCTTGTTTTGATGGGGTTGTAAATGCACCCCCGCACGCGGATATGAGGACCCCCGCTTAACAAGGCAAGACATAGACGTGACCGGCGAAGTTCCCGCATCTCTCGACGACGCCCGCGCGGCGCTCGATCGCATCGTCGATCCGGTCAGCCGTCAGGGTCTGGTGACCGCTGGACTGGTGCAGGGCCTGGTGGTCCGCAACGCGCGCGCCGGCTTCATGCTGGAGGTTCCGGCCGCCAACGCCGCCGCCTATGCGCCGATCCGCGACGCCGCCGAAAAGGCGCTGGCCGCCCTGCCGGGCGTCGACGTCGCCCAGGTGGTGCTGACCGCCCAGGCCGCCGAGGGCGCGACCCGGGTGCGCAAGGGCGCCAAGGTTTCCGAGGACCCGCAGGCCCGCATGGTCCCGCCGCCGGAAGCCGAGAAGCCGGCCCATGTGAAGCACGTCATCGCCGTGGCCTCGGGCAAGGGCGGGGTGGGCAAGTCCACCGTCGCGACCAATCTCGCCTGCGCCTTCAACGCCATGGGCCTGCGCGTGGGTCTGCTGGACGCCGACATCTACGGCCCGTCGGCCCCGCGCATGATGGGCGTCGACGGCGAGCCCAGTTTCGAGGACGGCAAGCTGCAGCCGCTGGAGGCCCACGGCGTCAAGATCATGTCGATCGGCTTCCTGGTCGACGAAGGCAAGGCGATGATCTGGCGCGGGCCGATGGCCTCGTCGGCGGTCCGCCAGATGATCCACGACGTTGCCTGGGGCTCGGAGACCGCGCCGCTGGACGTGCTGGTGGTCGACCTGCCGCCGGGCACCGGCGACGTTCAGCTGACCCTGGTGCAGAAGCTGCGCATCGACGGCGTGGTGCTGGTCACGACGCCCCAGGAGATCGCCCTGATCGACGCCCGCCGCGCGGCGATCATGTTCGGCAAGACCGCCACCCCGATCCTGGGCCTGATCGAGAACATGGCCTTCTTCGCCGATCCCACGACCGGCGCCCCGATCCCGATCTTCGGGTCTGGCGGCGGCGTGGCCGAGGCCAAGGCGCTGGGCGTGCCTGTGCTGGCCGAGGTCCCCATCGAGCTGGCCGTCCGTGAAGGCGGCGACGGCGGCCTGCCGGTGGTGATCGGCAAGCCCGCCAGCGCCGCAGCCTTGGCCTTCGCCGGCGCCGCCAAGACGCTCTGGGGCGTGGTCAAGAACTAAGCCTGTCATCCCGGCCAAGCGCGAAGCGCGCCGAGCCGGGACCGCCGGAAGCGCATGCGGTGGTCCCGGGTCTTCGCTGCGCTACGCCCGGGATGACAACCGCAAAAGAAAAGGCCCGTCCGGATCGCTCCGGGCGGGCCTCTCTGTTTCCAGCTAACCTCAGCTCTTAGAAGCTGAAGCGCGCGCCCGCCGACATCACGACGGCCGAACCGGTCACGTCGCCGCGCAGATTGACGGTCGAGCTGGTCGCCGTCACGTCCGTGCGGTTGATCTTGGTGTCGTCGAAGCTGATGTAGCTGATCGCCGCGTCCAGGTTCAGGTTCGGCTTGGCGGCCCAGGTGGCGCCGGCCGCGTACATCATGCGGTCGCCGTCCGGAACGCGGGCGGTGCGGCCGACGTCCGGGGTCGGGGTCGGGTCGTATTGCACGCCGGTGCGCAGGGTCAGGCGCGGCGAGGCCTGGTAGTCGAGGCCCACGGCGACCGTGGTGATGTCCTTGTAGTCCTGGACGTTGGTCGAGCCCGAGGTGGCGAACTTGACGCGGATGGCGTCGAACTCGCTCCAGCCGATGCGGCTGACCGAACCGTTCAGGGTCAGGCGGTCGTTGACGGCCCAGCGGGCGCCCAGGTTGGCGATCCAGGGCGAGGAGAACTCGGCTTCGCCGCTGGTTGTGAAGTTGTTGGCGGCCGGGATCGGGGCCAGCAGGCCCGAGACGGCGACGTCGCCCTTCAGGGTCTTCTTGATCGCCGAGCGGTAGCTCGCGCCGATCGTGAAGGCCGGGGTGGCGTGATACTGCGCGCCGACGGTCCAGCCGTAATCCCAGCCGTCGCCCTTCAGCGACTGCAGGCCGTCGGCTTGCAGCGGCGAGATGTTGGGCAGGGCGTTGGTCAGTTCGGCGTCGGTATAGACCGCGCTGACGCCGACGCCGAGGTCGAGCTTGTCATTGAGACGGTAGGCGACGGTGCCCTGGACGTCGATCGTGGTCAGCTGCGACTTCAGGGCGTCGTAGCGGGTCCAGCTGCGCGGGCCGTACTCGGTGGTGAAGTTGTACGGCGCGGCGACCGACAGGCCGAAGGTCAGTTGGTCGTTGATCCGCCAGGCGCTGGCCAGGTTGGGAACGATGCCGTCGTTGATCGGCTTGGACGACTTCAGTTCGCCGCCGACGCCCGTGGTCACCGGGACCGGACGGGTGATGGTCGAGCCAGCGTCGTTGACCTGCGAGTCGACGAGGATGGCGTTCAGGCCGCCGTAGACTTCGTTGTGGTCCATGCCGGCGATCGCGGCGGGGTTCCACCACAGGCTGGCGGCGCCGCGGTCGGCGACTTCGCCCGAATAGGCCCGGCCGGTGCCGCGCACCGACTGTTCCTGCAGATAGAAGGCCGAGGCCGAGGCTTGCGAGGCGGCGACGAGCACGCCGAAGGCCACGCCGGCGGCGAGGCTGTTACGCGAAATAGACATGAGACTGACGAGACCTTCTGGGGGAGGAGAAGCCCGCCGAACGCGTCTCCGCGCTCGTGGAGCGCCGCCTCTAACGCATTCCGTCAGAAACCGTTGCTATTTATTCGCGTAACCGTGAATTTTGTTGAGTTGGTCAAAGAAACGGGGCCGCGCAGGCCCCGTTTCAATCGTCGTTATGTCAAAAACCAGGATTGTTGCTGGCGCGTTACTTAGCGTAACTTTCACAACTGGACTGTGATCAGCCGCCCGCCATCTTGCGGAAGAACTTCTGGCCCTGCTCGCCGCCGTTGAAATAGGCCTTCTGGCCGTCCTCGGCGGTGATCTGGCCCCAGCTGTCGCGGACCTCTTCGGCCGACAGGCCGCCTTCGCCCAGATAGACGCCTTCGGTCTCGTAGAGGCGGGTCAGGGCGAAGGCGCCGGCGCCGGCGGTCAGGATCGCGCCGGTCGGAGCCTCTTCCGAGGCCAGGTAGACGACGCCCGGGGTGACGTATTCCGGCTTCAGCTTTTCCAGCACCTCGGGCGGCATCAGGCCTTCGGTCATGCGCGTGGCGGCGACCGGGCTGATGGCGTTGATGTGGATGTTGGTCTTCTGGCCCTCGAGCTTGAGGGTGTTCATCAGGCCCAGCACCGCCATCTTGGCCGCGCCGTAGTTTGACTGGCCGAAATTGCCGTACATGCCCGACGACGAGGTGGTCACGACGATGCGGCCGTAGTTCTGGGCCTTCATGATGTCCCAGACCGCCTTGATCGGCTTGAAGGTGCCGAAGACGTGGACCTGCATGACCAGCTCGAAGTCGGCCAGCTCCATCTTGGACAGGGTCTTGTCGCGCAGGATGCCGGCGTTGGCGATCAGGATGTCGATGCGGCCCCAGGTGTCCATGGTCGTCTTGACCAGGTCGGCGACGCCCGCGTCGTCGGTCACCGAAGCGCCGTGGGCGATGGCTTCGCCGCCAGCGGCCTTGATCTCCTCCACGACCTTGAGGGCCGCGTCGGACGAGCCGCCCGAGCCGTCGACGCTGCCGCCCAGGTCGTTGACCACCACCTTGGCGCCGCGACGGGCCAGCTCGAGGGCGTGCTGCCGGCCAAGACCCCCGCCCGCGCCCGTCACGATCGCCACCTTGCCGTCAAAACGGATGTCCGACATGCCTCAAGTCTCCCTCAAACGCGTGTTTGGTTTGGCGCGTTTGTGCGGCGCGGGAGGGGAGGCGTCAAGGTGGGGAAGCGCTGTGCGTCCTTCGAGGTCCGCCGCGCGGGCGTCTCAGGATGAGGAGCTCTGTTGCTCTGAATTCCTCATCCTGAGGTGCGAGGCGAAGCCGAGCCTCAAAGACGCAAGGCTTTACTTCGCCGGCTTGGTCATGCCGCCGCCCATCGGCTGGCTGGCGCGCTTCACGCCGGCCTTCTTGCCGGGCTTCATGAACTTGACCAGCACGCGCTGGCCGACCAGGAACGGCGCGCCGTCGGCGCTGACCACCACCTCGACCACGCGTTCGTCGCTGCGCTGGCTGGGATCGTCCGAGGCCAGCTTGCGGGCCCCGAACACGGCGGCGCGGCGCAGGACCTTGCCGGTGTAGGTCTTGTCCGGATCGCCTTCCGGCTGGATCTCGACCTCCTGACCGATGGTGACGTTGGGGATGTCGGCCTCGACGATCTCGGCGCGAACGATGCGCTGGGTGTTCGGCTCCAGGTCGAACATGGCCGTGACGTTCAGCGTCGAGGCGCCGGCGCCCGGATTGGCCTGCCGGCGGGCGATGCGGCCGTTGGCCGGCGCGCGGATCACCGTGAGTTCCTGATTGTACTGGGCCTGAGCCAGCTGGGCCGCGGCGACGCTGATCGCGGCCTGCTGCGAGCCGATATTGGCCTGGGCCTGAGCGATCTGGTCGGCGGCGGCGTCCAGCTTCTGGGCGGCGACGAAGTTCGAGGTCGCTAGACCCTGCAGGCGCTTATGCTCGCGCTGGGCGGTGCGCAACTGCACGTGATAGAGCGACAGCTGGGCCTTGGCCGACGCCAGGTTGGCCGAAGCGGTCTGGACGGCCAGGCGAACGTCGTCGTCCTCCTGCTTGGCCAGGGGCTGACCCTTCACGACGATGTCGCCTTCCTGAACGAACACGTCGCGCACGATGCCCTGGCGGCGGGCCGCCACCTGGATCACGCCGCCCTCGATGTCGGCCTTGCCGTTGGCGATGGCCGCATAGGGGGAGGGCTCCTCCATCTTGGCGGCGGCTTCGATCTTCTTCTTCTTCTCGGCCGCCTGGCCCTTCATGTAGAAGAACCCGCCGCCGATCAGGGCGACGACGACGATCATGATCCAGAACGCAGGACGGCGCAAAAAGCCGGGCATGTGTACTTCCCCCAGAAATCAGTGGCTGAGCGGCGCGGGATTGGCGTCGGGCGTTCTACGCACGTCGTCCAGGATCCGGCCGTCTTCGATGTGGATGACGCGGTCGGCATAGGCCTCCAACCGCGGGTCGTGGGTGACGCAGATCACCGCCGCGCCGCGCTCGGTGGCGGCGGCGCGCAGCAGTCTGATGACGGTCTCGCCGCTCTTGCCGTCGAGGGCCGAGGTCGGCTCGTCGGCGAAGATCAGGTTCGGGTTCTTGGCCAGGGCGCGGGCGATGGCCACGCGCTGCTTCTCGCCGCCCGACAGCTCGGCGGGGCGCTGGTTGACGCGCGGGCCCAGGCCCACAGACTCCAGTGCGGCCTGGGCGCGGCGGGCGGACTCGCCGGGACCCACGCCCTGGTATTTCAGCGCCGTCATGACCTGCTGCTTGGCGGTCAGGGCCGGGAACAGGTTGAAGCCCTGGAAGATGAACCCGCAGTGGTCGAGGCGGAACTTGTCGATCTTGCCGCTGGACAGGGCCCAGAGGTCGTTCGCCTCCAGCGCCGAGACCTTGCCCTCGTCGGGCTTGAGCAGCCCCGACAGGGCCGCCACCAGGGTCGACTTGCCCGAGCCCGAAGGGCCCATGACCATGGTCACGTCGCCGTGCTTGGCGTCGAAGTCCACGCCCTTGAGCACCTCGATATAGGCCCGCCCGGTCTTGAACCGCTTGACGATGCCCTTGGCGGTGAGCGCGCTTTGCCCGCGCTTGTGGCTGTGATCGTCGCTCATCGCAGCAGGTCCGCGGGTTGGCTCTTCTTCAGAACGCCGAGCGACAGCAGGCCCGACAGGATGGCGATGATCAGCAGGAAGAAGGCGATGGCCGCCACCAGCGGGGGCGGGAAGGCCATGGGCAAGCCGCCCATCGCCGCCAGGCTGGCTACGGCCCAGGTGAACACGCCCGACATCAGGATGCCGGCGACGCCGACCCAGAAGCTCAGCTCCATGACGATGCCGCGCAGGCTGCCCATCGACACGCCCAGGGCGCGCAGGGAGGCGAACTCCTTGATGTTGGCCATGATCGCGCCGCGCAGGGTCTGCCAGGTGATGGCCATGCCGATCACCGCCCCCATGATCAGGGCGAAGATCAGGATGATGCTGATGAAGCTTTCCTTGAACATCGAGTTGGAGTTGGCGTCGGCCAGCTCCTGACGGGTCCAGGCGCGGAATTTGCCGTTGGCCTTGGCGTTGAGCTGGGCGGCGACCAGTTCGGCGCGCGAGGGATCGGCGATCTTGACCATCAGCGGGCCGACGCGCTGGCCGGTGTCGGCCTCGCCCAGCATCCGCAGGGTGTCGCGCGACATCACCAGCGAGGCCTGCATCATGTTCGGATAGCCGGTGGTGACCACGGCCACCGTGACGGTCTTGCCGTTGTAGAGAGCCTTGTCGCCCTTCTTGACGCCCAGCCGGCCCAGGGCGGTCTGGTCGACGGCCACCGTGTAGGGCTGGCGCAGGGCCTCGATCATGCTGTCGGTGTAGTCGGTGGGCACCGTGACATAGTTCGGGATGGCGTCGATGACGGTGACGTTGACGAACTCGGTCTTGCGACCGCCGCCTCCGCCGCCGCCCTTCTTGCCGCCCTGCTTGGCGCGAGCCTCGGCCTTGGCGATCTGTTCGGGCGACAGGATGTTCTGGAAGCGACCGCCCGAGCCGTCCAGCGGCGCGACCTGCAGCACTTCGGGGTGGCTGTAGACCAAGGGGATCATCCGGCGCGGCAGGCCCGAGGGACCGCCGTTGAACAGCGCGGTGGCGCCGGGGCCCAGCACCATGATGTCCGCGCGGGCGCGGTCGATCTGGGCGGTGAACGCCTTGCCGATGCCCATGAACATGCCCAGGAAGGCCAGCACCAGAAGGCCTGAGAAGGCCAGGGCGACGACGGCCGCCATGTATCGACGCCACTCGTACAACAACGTGGCCAAGGCCAGCGACATGCGAACTCAACTCCCCCAATCAAGAGTTGCAGCAATGAACGGCGATCGCTGAGCGGCCAAGTTAAATCGGGGTAAGGCGCGACCGAGGGTTTGAAATCGCGAGGACTTGCCCGGGCGAGGGGCTGTTATTGCGGGCGAGAGGGCGATATGGCTGATGTTATATTGTAACTTTTCTGGTGGCTTCATGACCGCGCGCCTGGCTTCGGCCCTCGTTCTCTCCCTCGCCGCCGTGGGCGCGATTCCCGCCGCCGCCCGGGCCGACGAAGGCATGTGGACCTTCGACAACTTCCCCTCGGCGAAGGTGAAGGCGACCTATGGCGTGACCATCGACCAGCCCTGGCTGGACGCGGTGCAGGCGGCCTCGGTGCGTCTGACCACGGGGTGCTCGGCCTCGATCGTCAGCAAGCAGGGCCTGGTCCTGACCAACAATCACTGCGTCGCCGATTGCGCCCAGGCGCTGTCGAGCGAGGGCAAGGACTACGTCCAGGACGGCTTCCTGACCGGCGCGCGCGAGGAAGAGCTGAAGTGCGCGGGCATGCAGGCCGAGGTGTTGCTGACCATCGTCGACGTCACCGACGCGGTCGCGGCGGCGGGGGCGGGCAAGACCGGCCAGCACTTCATCAAGGCCCGCGACGCGGCTTTCGCCACGGCCGAGCTGGCCGCCTGCGGCAACGACAAGACCCTGCGCTGCCAGACCATCAGCTTCTACCGGGGCGGCCAGTACAAGGTGTACAAGTACCGCCGCTACGCCGACGTGCGGCTGGTCTTCGCGCCGGAATACGCCACGGCGTTCTTCGGTGGCGATCCCGACAATTTCAACTTCCCGCGCTTCAACCTCGATAGCGCCTTCGTGCGCCTGTACGACAATGGCCAACCCGCGCAGACGCCGCAGTTCCTGAAGTGGCGCGCCACCCCGCCTGTGGCCGGCGAGCCCACCTTCGTGGCCGGCAATCCCGGTTCCACCGAGCGCCAACTGACCGTCTCGCAACTTGAGACCCAGCGCGACCTGGTCATCCCCGTCGGCCAATTGCAGCGTTCGGAGCTGCGCGGCCGTCTGATCCAGTTCGGCGAGGAGAGCGTCGAGCACAAGCGCATCGCCAACCAGCCGCTGGCCGGCGTCGAGAACAGCTACAAGGTCTTCTTCGGCCGCCAGTTCGTGCTGGCCGACAAGGCCTTCATGGACGCCAAGCGCGCCCAGGAGGACAGCCTGCGGGCCAAGGTCGCCGCCGATCCCGCGCTGGCGGCCCAGACCGGGGCGGCCTGGGACCAGATCGCGACCGCCCAGAAGGCCCTGGCCGACCAGTTCCTGGTCATGCGCCAGCTGGAGACTTCGGCCGGCGGTGGTTCCGACCTGTTCGGCTACGCCCGCACCCTGGTGCGCGCCGCGCAGGAGCGCGCCAAGCCGGCCGCCGACCGACTGCCCGAATATGGCGACACTCGCCTGACTCTGGTCGAGAAGCGCCTGCTGGACGCCCGTCCGGTCGACGCGCCGCTGGAGCAGCTCTATCTCGAGCACTGGCTGCTGAAGACCCGCGAATATCTGACCGCCGACGCTTCGCAGACCAAGCTTTTGCTGGGCAAGGAAAGCCCCGAGGGCCTGTCGGCGCGCCTGGTGGCCGGCAGTAAGCTGGCCGATCCGGCGGCGCGCAAGGCGCTGTGGGACGGCGGCCTGTCGGCGATCCAGGCCTCGGACGATCCGATGATCCGCTTCGTGTTGGCCATGGACCCGGCCGCCCGCGAGGCGCGCAAGGCCTATCAGGCCAGCGTCACCGCCCCGGTCGACGCCGCCGCCGAGAAGATCGCCAAGGCCCGGTTCGCGGTGCTGGGCGACAGCGTCTATCCCGACGCGACCTTCAGCCTGCGCCTGTCGTACGGCAAGGTCGCCGGCTGGACCGAGCGCGGCCGCGAGATCAAGCCCTTCACCACCTTCGCCGGCTTCTATGACCGCGCGACCGGCGCCGAGCCCTTCGCGGCCGCCCCGCGCTGGCTGGCGGCCAAGGACAGGCTGAACCCGACCACGGTCTACGATTTCGTCACCACCAACGACATCATCGGCGGCAATTCAGGCTCGCCGGTGATCGACGCCAAGGGCCAGGTGATCGGCGCGGCCTTCGACGGCAACATCCACTCGCTAGGCGGGGCCTATGGCTACGACGGGACCCTGAACCGCACCGTGGTGGTGGCGACCTCGGCCATCACCGAGGCGCTGACCAAGGTCTATGGGCGGACGGCCCTGGTGGCGGAACTGACGGGGAAGTAGGGCGGTTCGCGCCGGACGCCCCCTCCGTCTCGTCGCGTATTCGCGCCGATCCACCTCCCCCGTTTCACGGGTGAGGAGAAGCCGGTTCCTCCTCCCCTGCGAAGCGGGGGAGGTGGCGCGCTGCGAATACGCAGCGTGACGGAGGGGGCGTTACGGCCTCCAAGCTTGCCGCAACATTTCCACGCCGCAACTTGCTGAAATGTGGAATGTTTTTCGCTCGACTTCGCCCGCGTCGGTCCGTCCGGCGCGGGCGTTCTGGTCTTCCGGCCACGACGCCGCAACCAGAAAGGAGAGCTCGATGACCGTCTCCAGTGTCGGTTCATCTTCGCTGACGCAGCAATTGCTTCAGCTCCAACAGTCCATGTTCACCACCGCTGACGCCGACAGCGATGGCTCGCTGTCGCTCAGCGAGTTCCAGTCCATTGGGCAGAATGTGCAGGGCGGCGGGCAACCTCCGCCGCCGCCGCCGATGGGCGGCTCGTCCAGCTCGGGCGCGAATTTCAGCAGCGACACACTTCGCTCGCTGATGTCGGTGCAGATGCTGGGCTCGGACTCCGGTTCGATCCTGACCAGCAGCGACACCAACAGCGACGGTTTGCTGTCGGCCGACGAGATTTCCTCGGCCCTGTCCGCCAACGCCCCCGAGGGCGTCGAAGACCTGGGCCTGGAAGGCAAGATGGCCAGCGACATGATCTCGGCGCTCGATTCCGACGACGACGGCGCGCTGTCGTCCGACGAGATCGCCGCGGGCCTGACGACGGCCACGACGATCCAGTCGGCCATGCAGGGCATGCAGGGCGCGGGCGGTCCGCCGCCGGGTGGTCCGCCTCCGGGCGGCGGTGGCGGCGGCGGTGGTGGTTCGACCAGCGCCACCGGCTCCAGCGGCGTGTTCGAAGCCCTCGACACCAACCAGGACGGCACGGTCTCGGCCGCCGAACTGGCCGCCGCCGACACCGACGACACGGACGCGGCCAGCGCCGCCGCCGACCTGATCTCGGCCAGCGACACGGACGGCGACGGATCCCTCTCGGGTTCCGAATTCGCCAGCATGCTGGACGGCGCCAAGTCGTCGACCACGACCAGCACCGACAGCAGCCTTTCCAGCCTGCTCTCCAGCTCCACCCTGGCCTCGGACCTGATGGCCAAGCTGCTGGCGCAACTGGATACGGCCCTGGCTTCGAAGTCGGGAACGACCTCGACCGTCAGCGCGACGGCGTGAGGTTGAGTTTCAGCTGAAGCCCCAAAACCTTGTCATCCCGGCCGCAGCGAAGCGGAGAGCCGGGACCCAGAGCAACCGCACTGCGCCGGCCCCTGGGTCCCGGACAGCCTCTACGAGGCTTCCGGGATGACAAGTTTTAAGGGTGTGATGGCGCCATGACGCGTTCTGAAGGGCTGGCCTTCGCTGGTAAGCAACGCCTTACAACGCGGCACAACGCGGTTCCTTTGAAGCCCGCCGCGCAAGCCGCTTGCGTCGAAGTGTAAACTTGGTGTCAATCTCGTCCCTTGGCTGACGTCGCGGGGGCGTCGCCCAGTTCAAAGGTCCTTCCGTCTTGATGTTTCGTCCCGAGAACGTTCAGGCCCTAGCGGGTCTGGCGGTCACCCTTGGCCTTTGCTGGCTGGTCTCCGAGAATCGCAAACGCTTCCCCTGGGTGCTGGCGATCGGCGCCCTGATCGTCCAGGTCGGTCTCGTGCTGCTGCTGTTCGGGCTGCCGCAAGCCCAGGCCATGATGCGCGGCGTCAACGGCGCGGTGGAGGGCCTCGGCGCCTCGACCCAGGCCGGCACGGCCTTCGTGTTCGGCTTCCTGGCCGGCGGCGACCAGCCCTATCCGGTGAGCAATCCGGGCGCGGGCTTCATCTTCGCCTTCCGCGTCATGCCGGTGATTCTGGTGGTCTGCGCCCTGTCGGCGCTGCTGTGGCACTGGAACATCCTGAAGTGGGCGGCCCAGGCCTTCGGCTTCGTGTTCCAGAAGACCCTGGGCCTGCGCGGCCCGCCGGCCCTGGCCACCGCCGCGACCATCTTCATGGGCCAGATCGAAGGCCCGATCTTCATCCGCGCCTATCTCGACAAGCTCTCCCGCTCGGAACTCTTCATGCTGATCGCGGTCGGCATGGCCTGCGTCAGCGGCTCGACCATGGTGGCCTACGCCACGATCCTGGCCAACGTGCTGCCCAACGCCGCCGCCCACGTGCTGACCGCCTCGATCATCTCGGCCCCGGCCGGCGTGCTGCTGGCCCGCATCATCGTGCCGTCCGATCCGATGGAGAAGGGCGCTGATCTCGATCTCGCCACCGAAGACAAGACCTATGGCAGCGCCATCGACGCCGTCATGAAGGGCACCACCGACGGCCTGCAGATCGCGCTGAACGTCGGCGCCACCCTGATCGTCTTCGTGGCCCTGGCCACCATGGTCGACAAGATCCTGGGCGCCATGCCCGACGTCGGCGGCCAGCCGCTGAGCATCGCGCGCGGCCTGGGCGTGGTCTTCGCGCCGCTGGCCTGGTCGATGGGCATTCCCTGGAACGAAGCCGGCACCGCCGGCGGCCTGCTGGGCGTGAAGCTGATCCTCACCGAGTTCACGGCCTTCATCCAGCTGTCCAAGACCGGCGTGAACCTGCTGGACGAGCGCACCCGGATGATCATGACCTACGCCCTGTGCGGCTTCGCCAACATCGGTTCGGTCGGCATGAACGTGGCCGGCTTCTCGGTGCTGGTGCCGGAACGCCGCCAGGAAGTGCTGAGCCTGGTCTGGAAGGCGATGATGGCGGGCTTCCTCGCCACCTGCCTGACCGGTTCGCTGATCGGCCTGATGCCCCGGGCGCTGTTCGGGCTGTAGGTCTCTGATCTTCTCCCTTCCCCCTTGATGGGGGAAGGGCGGGGTTGGGGGTGATGCGGCGGATGATCTTGAGCGCGGCGCTTCGCGGCCAGCTCAGCAGTCAACCCCATCCCAACCCTTCTCCCCATCAAGGGGGAAGGACTTTCATTACGCAGGGAAAACCCTGCATCCTCCGTCAAAATGGGAGGATCTCGCCATTAAGCTCTATGACAGCCGCCGCGCCCCCAATCCTCGCCGGGTCCGCTGGTTCATGGCCGAGAAGGGGATCGAGGATGTCGAGATCGTCGACATCGACATCTTCGGCGGCCAGCACCGCCAGCCGGACTACCTGGCCAAGGCCGGCCTGCCCAACGTTCCCGCCCTCGAGATCGATGAGCACACCACGATCACCGAGTCGGTGGCCATCTGCCGCTATCTGGAGAGCGTCTATCCCGAGCCGAACCTGTTCGGTCGCGATCCGCTGGAGACGGCCGTCATCGAGATGTGGACGCGCCGCGCCGAGATGCTCCTGTCGACCCCGCTGATGATGGCGGTGCGCCACGGTCATCCAGCCCTGGCGGCAATCGAGACCCAGGTGCCGGAAGTGGCCGAAACCAACCGCAAGGCCGCCGAACGGGCCTTGAAGGTCTTCGATCGCCGCCTGGCCGAAAGCGAGTTCATCGCCGCCGACCGCGTGACCATGGCTGATATCCTGGCCGCCACGGGTCTGGATTTCGCGCGGATGGTGCGGTTTCGGCCGGATGCGGAGCTGGTCAATGTAGCGCGGTGGCTGAAGGCGATGATGGAGCGGCCGGCGGCGAAGGTTGGGGTCTGATACTTGCCCCCACCGGGCTGCTGCGCAGCCGTCCGCCCCCATAGGGGGGCGGATCTACCGTGACCGGATCTTCTTGATCACCCCGGAGAAATTCAGCATCGGCGAACTCCCCGTCGACACCAGCCCCCGCACGAACAGCAGCGAGCCGCCGGCCTTGGTGACCTCGCCGGTCGCCGTCACCAGGTCGCCCGGCCGCGCCGGACCCAGGAATTCGCCGTTCAGGCTGACCGTCACGGCGTGCTGGGCGCCCAGTTCTTTCCACGAGATCGCGAACAGCGAGAAGTCGGCGAAGGTCATCATGCAGCCGCCATGCATGAAGCCGCCGCCGTTCATGTGGCGGGTCTCGGCGCGGAAGGCGGTGGTGACGAGGCCGGCGTCATTTTCCTTGAAATAGAACGGCCCGGACTGGTCCTCGAACGGATCCAGGCCCGACCAGGTGCGCCAGCCGGCCCATTCGCCGGTCTCGACCAGGCGCGGCCCGCCGGGCGCGTCGTTGCCGCCATCCATGTGCTTCGTCCCCGTATTCTTGTTACGCTCAGCTAGAACCGCGTCGAAAGGCGCGCAAGCGCAAGTCTCGCCTCTGCTGACAATCCGTGGCATGGGAGCGCCCATGACGACCCCGATCCAAGAGACCATCCTTTCCCAACTGGCGGGCCTGCCCGAAGGGAAGTCCATCGACCCCATGAACGTCGCCAAGGCGGTGCAGCCAGAGCGCTGGCAGCAGATCCTCGGTCACGTGCGCACCAACGCCATCGAACTGGCCCGCGCCGGGACGATCGTCATCCTGCGCCATAACAAGCCGGTCGACCCCGAGAAATTCCGCGGCGTCTACCGCCTCCGCACCCGCCTGCCGGGCGACCCGACCTCGTTCGAGACGGCGGTCGAGGATGAGGGCGCGGACGAAGAGGGTGGCGAGGTCTAGGCGGATCGACTTTCAGCCGACTACTGTCTCTATTCTCCGTCATTCTATTCTCCGTCATTCCCGCCCTTGTGGCGGGAACCCCTGGTTCAGTTGACGCGTGGGATGCAAGCGGACCGCCGGCGGTCCGCCCCTCCTACACCTGCGGCGGATAGAGGGGTTCCCGCCACAAGGGCGGGAATGACGGATTTTAGGAGATTGGTTGTCCGCGATCCTGAATGTCGCTCCGCCTAAGCGCCTTCCCACGCCTTTCGGATCCAGGCCTCGACCTCGCCGTCGACCTCATCGGGCGAGGCCAGGCGCACGCGATGGCTGACCATGGCGTTGAATGATCCCGACGCCTCCAGCCGGCCTGACGGCTCCATACCCTTGAGGTTCAGGCCCAGGTCCAGCCGGTCCTTGGTCGAGGGCTGGGCCAGGCCGAACTGCTTGGCGCGACGGAAGCTGACATAGCCCTTCTTGGGCGCGAAGCTCGCGCCGTCCAGCCCCGCCACGATCGCCGCCACCCGCTCATAGACCGGTCGCATGGCGGCCTTGGGTCCGGCGAACATCGCCTCCAGCAGGGCGTCGTCCTCGCTGGAGCCTGCGTCAGAGGCGAAGGTCTTGTGCGCCACCATGTTGGCGTAGCCATGGCCCAGGCCGTGCTCGGCCTTCAGCCAGTCGACGACCGCCTTATGCCTTTCATGACCGCTGGCCCGCACCGCGGCGATCCAGGTCTCCAGCGACTTGCCGGTCTTGGCCTCGAGATTGGCGATCATGTTCGCGATCTCGACCTGTGGGTCCGCCATGGTTAGGCCTCCTCGACGACATGCCAGTGAACGCTGTTCGCCGTCAGAGCGTCAAGGCGACGCTTGGATCGAGTCCGCGACGTCCTAGATTGCGGGGATGCTCGACACCCTCCTCGCCGACATCGCCGCCTGCCGGGCCTGCGCGCCGTATCTGCCGCATACGCCCCGGCCCGTGACGCGGGTCAGCGAGCACACGCGGATCCTGATCGCCGGCCAGGCGCCGGGGCGGTTGGTCCACGAGACGGGCTTGCCGTTCAACGATCCGTCCGGCGTGCGGCTGCGCCAGTGGATGGGGATCGATCGCGAGACCTTCTATGGCCGGGCGGAGATCGGCGTCGCGGCCATGGCGTTCTGCTTTCCGGGCACCAATCCCAAGGGCGGCGACTATCCGCCGCCGCCGCGCTGCGCGGCGATGTGGCGGCCGCAACTGCTGGAGCAGCTGCCGAACGTCGAGCTGACCCTGCTTGTCGGCAGCTACGCACAAGACTGGGCGCTGGGTGACCGCGTGGGCAGGACCATGACCGACACCGTCGCCGCCTGGCGCTCGTTCGGGCCCAACCTCCTGCCGATGCCGCATCCGTCGTGGCGCAACACCGCCTGGCTCAAGCGCAATCCTTGGTTTGAGGCCGAGGTCACGCCCTATCTTCGCCAGCGCGTGGCGGGCATTCTGGGGGCATGAACCGCCGCGCTCTCCTCTTCACCGCCTCGGCCGCCAGCCTGAGCGCCTGCGCGCCCCTGACCCAGAGGCTGGACCTGGGCCCGCTGGGCTTTCGCGGGCCGCGCTTCGACGGCGACGACTTCGTCAGCTTCGACGGCGCGCGGCTGGGCCTGAAGCGCTGGCTGCCGTCCGGCGAACCCGATTGGGTGATCGTCGGCCTGCACGGCATGAACGACTATTCCAACGCCTTCCACCTGGCCGGCGACTGGTGGGCCGGGCAGGGGATCGCGACCTACGCCTTCGACGTTCGGGGCTTTGGGCGCTCGCCCGAGCGCGGCGTCTGGGCGCCGACCGGCATGGTGCTCGAAGACGTTCGCGCCTGCGTCGAGCTGGTCCGCGAGCGGCATCCGAGCGCCAAGGTGGCCCTGGCCGGGGTCAGCATGGGCGGGGGCCTGGCGATCGCCGCCATGACCGACCCCAACCCGCCGCGCGTCGACCGCCTGATGCTGTTCGCGCCGGCCGTCTGGGGCTGGTCGGAGCAGCCTCTGCCCAACCGCGCCAGCCTGTGGGTGACCTCGCACATGGTCGGCGGCTGGGTGGTCAAGCCGCCCGAGTGGCTGGTCAAGAACGTCATGCCCTCCGACAACATCGACGAGCTGCGCCGCATGGGCCGCGACCCGAACATGATCTGGGGCGCGCGGTCCGACACCATCTACGGCCTGGTCGGGCTGATGGAGCAGGCCTGGCGCAAGCCCGGCGACCTGCAAGTCCCGACCGCCTGGTTCTACGGCGCCAACGACCACATCATCCCCAAGGACGCGACTGCCGAAGCCGTGGCCCGGTTGGGACCGGGCCAGCGCACGGCCTTCTACGCCAACGGCTGGCACCTGCTGCTGGTCGACAGGCAGGCGCAGACGGTGTGGCGCGACGCCGAGGCGTTCCTGCGCGACCCCGCCGCGCCATGGCCGCCGTCGGGCGCGCCGCCGATCCCGACCAGCGTCAAGGCGATGGAGGCCATGACGCCGAAACCGCCAACCAAACGAGACACGAAGCGTTCGGGGTTGTGAGGCCGCGCCGGTGAGCGTACACCCCGGCGCATTCTTCCTGGCTGAGGCGAGACCTGCGGCATGACCTTGTTCGATTCCACCGATTTCGAGGGACATGAAGGCGTCCATACCTTCTTCGACGAAAAAACCGGTCTGAAGTCGATCATCGCCGTCCACTCCACCGCCCGCGGTCCGGCCGCCGGCGGCTGCCGGATGTGGGACTACGCCAGCAGCGAGGCCGCCCTGACCGACGCTCTGCGGCTGTCGCGGGGCATGTCGTACAAGAACGCCATGGCCGATCTCGACTTCGGCGGCGGCAAGGCCGTGATCATCGGCGACAGCCGCAGCCAGAAGACGCCGGAACTGTTCGAGGCCTTCGGCCGCGCGGTCGACAGCCTCAACGGCCGGTACTGGACCGCCGAGGACGTCGGCGTCTCGCCATCCGATCTGGAAAACACCCGCAAAACCACCCGCTATGTCGCCGGCCTGGAAGGCCACGCTGCCGCTTCGGGCGATCCGTCGCCGGTCACGGCCGAGGGCGTGTTCCGCGGCGTGCGCCTGTGCGTCGAGCGGGCCCTGAAGCGCGACCTGACCGGCGTGCGCGTCGCCATCCAGGGCGTGGGCCATGTCGGCGCCTATCTGGCCGAGAAGCTGCACGCCGCCGGGGCGGTCCTGACCATCGCCGACGTCAACCAGGCGGCGCTCAACGAGGTGGCCGCCAAGACCGGCGCGACCATCGTGCCGGCCGACGCCATCTTCGACGTCGAGGCCGACGTCTTCGCGCCCTGCGCCTTGGGCGGCGCGATCTCGACCACGACCCTGCCGCGCCTGAAGGTCAAGGTGATCGCCGGCGGCGCCAACAACCAGCTGGCCGACGCCATGATCGGCCAGACCGTGTTCGACCGCGGCATCCTCTACGCGCCGGACTACGTCATCAACGGCGGCGGCATCATCAACGTGGCGGCCGAGATCCGCGCGCTGGAGGCCAATGGTTCTTTCGACGGCCAGTGGGTGGCGACCAAGCTGGATCGCCTGGCCCAGACCCTGGGCGAGGTCATCGACCAGTCGATCGCCGAGAAACGCCCCGCCAACCTGGTGGCCGACGAGATCGCCCGGGCCCGCATCGCGGCGGCGCGCGCCTAACCTTTCTTCGCCTCGCGCGTTCTTCCGAAGCAACCCGGGAGACGCGCCATGGCCAACACGCACCTCGACGATCTCAGAGCGCAGATGGAAGAGGCCGTCGCGGCCCAGGACTTTGAGACGGCCGGCAAGCTGCGCGACCAGATCGAGGGCGTGACGCACGGCAATCTGGTGCGCGGCGTCGACACCGCGCCGCAGGCCTCGTACTTCCAGCGTCAGGTTCCGGGCAAGATGGGCCTGGGCACCGACCAGCAGGCCTATGTGCCGCCGCCCGGCTGGGTCCCGCCAAAGAAGCCCGACCCGATGACCGCCGGCCACTCCAAGGGCGGACGCCGGCGGAAGGCCTAGACTTTAACGTCCTGCGTCCTTCGAGGCCCTCCCATGGAGGGCGCCTCAGGATGAGGAATGCACTATAGCCCTCATCCTGAGGTGCGAGCCGAAGGCGAGCCTCGAAGGACGCACGGCATGACCGCTCTAAACCTTCGCCCCGCGTCCGCTGATGCTGGCCCCCGCGTCCTTGTTCAGCGACAGATAGACGGGCAGGGCCAGCAGCGTCACGCCGCCGATCGCCAGATAGGGCAGGGTGAAGCGGTCCGGCGTCAGCGCGCCGCCGTCCCCGCGCGCCAGGTGCAGCATCGCGCCGCCGAAGCTGACGCCAAGGGCCAGGCCCACCTGCTGGGTCACCGCCGCCAGGGTCGAGGCGGCCGCCACCGAACTCTGCGGCACGTCGGCATAGGCGATGGTGTTGGCGGCGATGAACTGAGCCGAGCGGACGAAGCCGGCGAAGGTCATCAGGCCGATCATCGCCCAGACCGGGGTGGCCAGGGTGAAGAAGCCCGGCGCGGCGGTGAAGGCGGCGGTCAGCAGCAGGGCCGCGGTCAGGAAGGTCCGGAAGCCGGCGCGCTTGAGGCTCCAGGCCGCGAAGGGCCGGGCCATCAGGATGCCGGCGCCCGAGGCGATGGTCACCAGGCTGGCCCTCAGAGGCGTCCAGCCCAGGGCGACCTGCAGCAGCAGCGGCAGCAGGAAGGGACTGGCGCCGATGCCCAGCCGCACCAGGGTGCCGCCCAGCAGGCTGGCGCGATAGGTCGGATAGCGCAGCAGCGACAGGTTCAGGATCGGCCGGGCCGAGCGCTTGGCCAGGCGCAGATAGGTCGCGCCCGACAGCAGGGCGACGGTCAGGATCGCGATCTGGGCGGCCGGCGGCAGCAGGTTCAGGCCCGCCGTCTCGGCCACCACCACCAGGCCGCTGATGGCCGTGGCCGACAGCAGGAAGCCGCCCGCGTCGAAGTGGATGTCGGGCTGGCGCGCGCCCTTGGGCACGAACCGCATCACCGCGATCATGCCCAGAACCCCGACGGGCAGGTTCAGGTAGAAGATCCACGGCCAGTCGGCGAAGGTCAGCACCAGGCCGGCCAGGGGCGGACCCATCAGCGGTCCCAGCAGGGCGGGCATGGTGAACCAGCCCATGGCGGTGATCAGCTTGTCCTTGGGCGTCGAGCTGACCACGATCAGCCGCGCCACCGGGGTCATCATCGCTCCGCCCAGGCCCTGCAGGATGCGCGACGCGACCAGGGCCTCGAGGTTGCGCGACAGGCCGCACAGGGCCGAGCCCAGCAGGAACACCACCATCGCCGAGACGAAGACTCGCCGCGCGCCGAAGCGCTCGGCCGCCCAGCCGCTGACCGGGATGAAGATCGCCAGCGCCAGGATGTACGACGTCAGGGCCAGCTTCAGCTGGATCGGGTCTACGGCGAAGGCGCGGGCCAGGGTGGGCAGGGCCGTCGACAGGGCGGTGGCGTCGATGAACTCCATGAACAGCGCGCTGGCCACGGCGATGGCGATCAGGCGCGTGCCCGTCGCCGACGGCAGGGGAGGCGACGAGGGATCTGGGGAGGTTTCCGACACGGTGTCGGCTTAGGCCCCTCGCGTCGGCGGCTCAAGTGCGGATGGGACTAGCGGCCCTTGATGGAAAGGCTGACGCCGTAGACGGTGTCGCGGTCGGAATAGGCCTCGGCCTGCAGCTTGCGGCGCGTGGCGCTGAGCGACAGCTGCTTGCCGCCCTTGCGGAAGCCGAAGCCCAGCTGGTGCGTGCCGAACTTGGCCAGGCGGTCCTGCGACCAGCCCGCGCCGCGCCAGCCGTCCAGGGTGTCGCGCACCACGTTCAGGCTGAGCGCCTTGCCTGAGCTGGCGGCGAACAGCACCCAGCGGCCCTTGCGGGAATCCTTGGAGGCGTCGGCCATCTTGCCCATCAGAGCCGAGGCGTCGACCGACACGCTGCGACCGCCCACCGACTGGCCGGGCGGGGCGAAGGGCTGGACCTCGATCTCGTCGACCTTGACCACCCGGACCGGCCGCGAGGACGCGCGCACCAGGGTCTGGGCGGTCGTGCGAGGCGGAGCGCGCGGCGCGTCGCCGTCGGGGGCGCGCTGGGCCTTGGCGTCGGCGAGCTGGATGATCTTTGCGGGCGTGGAAGCGGACGGCGCGGCGGGCAGGCCGCCGGCCAGCGTGGTGTCCGAGGCGCCGCCGGCCAGATCGACCACGGCCGCGACCGAGGCCTTGGCGCGAGCCTCGTCGCCATAGCGGGCGGTGGCGATGGGCGCATCGGGATCGACGATGTCCGCGCCGCCGGCCAAGGTCAGGGTTTGATCATAGGGTGTGGGCGCACGGGTCGACAGCGCGGTCGCCGCAGTCGCGACGACGCCGAAACCGGCCACCGCCAGCGCGCACTTGATGACACCGCCCCGCATAACCCCGAGAGTCCCCACTGCCAGCGTTCCCCAACGCTAAAGCAAGCTTATGTTAACCGCGTGACGACTGTACAGGCCGTTCGCCTAATCGGATCATGGAATTGAGTAACCGCCGGAATTGCCGGCGCGGCCGACCTAATGACCCGGTCTGGGCTCGAAGGTGCGGCGTTCCTTGATCTTCAGAGCGTCTTCGTCGGGCTTGCGACCGTGCTGGGCCTTGGGCTCGGACTTGGGGACGCTGAAGTTGGTCATCGGGTCCTGGTGCTGGAAGCCGTTTGTCATGGCTCTTCCTCCCTTTTGGCTCATTCTATCACGCCGCCTCGAAAACGGTGTCGACCAACCGAACGTCCACGGAGACGTGAAGTCGGGCCTCGCCGGGGTCGCCGATGATGGCGCCCGACACCGGGGCGGCCTGCCAGGGCGTGCGGGTGGTGGCCACGCGGATCAAGTCGGGCGACTCGGCCAGGCCGTTGGTGGGGTCGAACTCCACCCAGCCCAGGTCGGGCAGGAACACCTCGCACCAGGCATGGGTCGCGCCGGCCCCGCGCACTGCGCCGACGCCAGGCGAATAGAGATAGCCGGTGGCGAAGAGCGAGGCGTAGCCCAGTCGCCGCATGCCCTCGACCATCAGCCAGGCCAGGTCGCGGCAGGCGCCCTTGCCGCTGGCCAGGGTTTCCAGCGGGCTCTGGACGCCTTCTTCGTAACGGTTGGTGTAGTCGAACTGCTGGTGGATCACGGAGTTGACCCGCAGCAGGAAATCCAGCGCCGGCTCGTCCATCCGCTCGTTGAGGCCGCGCAGCCATTTCAACAGGATCGCATCGGGATCGTCGGTCACCGGGGCCATGAACGGCGCCAAGGTGGCGTGGTCCTCGCGGTCGTAGACGATCGGCGACAGCGTGTGGGGATTGTCGATCCGCAGCGGCGACAGCGGGGCGGGGAAACGGTCGATCAACAGCTCGCTGATGATGCTCAGCGACGTCGACTGGCCCAGCGGCTCGAACAGGCAGACGCAATTGCCGTTGGCGTCATAGGTCCAGCGGGTGGGACCGGGCGGCGAGACGTTCAGCGAGGCGTCGACGATGCGAAGGGCATGGCTGTCGCGCGGCCGGATCAGCAGCCGGTGCGCGCCAAAGCCGACCGGACGATCATAGTCGTACCGGGTTTCATGCAGGATCTTCAGACGCGCCATCGGCGGAACTAACCCCGGCAGAGCGGCTTCGTTCCGTCGCGCCGCGACGATTGTGGTCGACAGAACAAAGGTGGAACATTAGGGTTGGCGAATGGCCGTCCTCGATCTCAAGCGTAAACTCGCCATCCTCTCCGACGCCGCCAAGTACGACGCCTCCTGCGCCTCCTCGGGAGCGGAGAAGCGAAATTCGCTGTCGGGTCCGGGCGAAGGCGGCAAGGGCGTGGGCTCCACCGAAGGCATGGGCATCTGCCACGCCTATGCGCCGGATGGTCGCTGCATCTCCTTGCTGAAGATCCTGCTGACCAACTTCTGCATCTACGACTGCGCCTACTGCATCAATCGCGTCAGCTCGAACACGCCGCGCGCGCGGTTCACGGTCAAGGAGGTCGTCGACCTCACCCTGAACTTCTACAAGCGCAACTATATCGAGGGCCTGTTCCTGTCGTCCGGCGTGATCCAGACCGGCGACTACACGATGGAAGAGATGGTGCGAGTGGCCAAGTCGCTGCGCCTCGATCATCACTTCCGCGGCTACATCCACCTGAAACTGATCCCCGAGGCCTCGCCCGAACTGGCGGCGGAGGCGGGGCTCTATGCCGACCGGGTGTCGATCAATATCGAGCTGCCGCAGGACGAAAGCCTGACGATCCTGGCGCCCGAGAAGGACCCGGCCGGCATCAAGCGGGCCATGGGCCGCATGCGGCTGTCGATCGAGGACCACGCCGAGCCGGCGAAGAAAGCCGGCCGCCGCAGCTTCGCCACCAGCCAGTCGACCCAGCTGATCGTCGGCGCCGACGCCGCCCGGGACGGCGACATCCTGGCCCGCAGCGCCAATCTCTACGGCTCCTACAAGCTGCGGCGGGTCTATTATTCGGCCTTCAGCCCGATCCCGGACGCGGCCTCGCGCCTGCCGTCGGCGCGGCCACCGCTGATGCGCGAGCACCGCCTCTACCAGGCCGACTGGCTGATGCGGTTCTATGGCTTCACCCAGGGCGAGATCGTCGAACCGGGCCAGGACCTGGACCTCACCGTCGACCCGAAGACCGCCTGGGCCCTGCGCCATCGCGGCGACTTCCCGGTCGACGTCAACATCGCCGATCGCGATACGCTGCTGCGCACGCCGGGCCTGGGGGCGCGAGGCGTCGACCGCATCCTGCAGGCCCGTCGCCAGGCCCGCCTGACCCTGGCCGACGTCAAGCGCGTCTGCGGCTCGGTCAAGCGCGCCCAGCCCTTTATCGTCACCGCCGACTGGAGCCCGGGCGGCCTCACCGACGCCGGCGGGCTGAAGGCGTCGCTGGTCGCCTCGGAGCAGCTGAGCCTCTTCTGATGCGCGTGGTTCGCCTGGCTTCAGAGATCGATTTCGACGGCTGGCGGAAGGCCGCCCGCGCCCTGCGCGCCGAGGGCGTGCCGCCGGAGGCGGTGGTGTGGACGGTGGAGTTTGATCTGTTCGAAAGCGCTCCCAACTCTATCATCCCGGCGAAAGCCGGGACCACGGCAAGCGTCGACGTTTCCGGCGGTCCCGGCTCTACGCTGCGCTCCGGCCGGGATGACAGCCGAGACGCGAAACCCTTCACCGTCCCCAAGCCCTTCATCGACCTGGCCGAGCAGGTCGTCCTGCACCGCTCCAGCGAACGCTTCGCCTTGCTCTACAAGCTGCTGTGGCGGCTCGAACGCGAGCCCGGCCTGATCGACAATCCCGCCGACCCCGACATGACCCGGGCGCGCGACATGGCCAAGGGCGTCAGCCGCGCGGCGCACAAGATGAAGGCCTTCGTCCGCTTCCGTCTGGTCGAGGGCGTCGAGCCCGAGGCCTACATGGCCTGGTTCGAGCCGGCTCACCGCGTCACCGAGGCCGTCGCGCCGTTCTTCGTCCGGCGGTTCACGGCCATGACCTGGACGATCCTGACGCCCGACGCCTGCGTGGCCTGGGACCGCGAGACCCTGAAGGTGTCGGAAGGCGCCGATCCCGCCGATGCGCCGCGCGAGGACGCTCAGGAAGAGCTCTGGCGCACCTACTACGCCTCGATCTTCAACCCGGCGCGGCTGAATCCTCGAATGATGCAGCAGGAGATGCCCAAGCGCTATTGGCGGAACCTGCCCGAGGCGCGGCTCATTCCGGAGCTGATCGAAACCGCCCAGCAGAGGACCGCCGACATGGTCGCGGCCAGGCCAAATCCGCCCTCGGAACGCGTGCTGAAAGCCGCCCTGCGCCACGCTCGCGACGGCTCTTATGGCGAGAGCGATCCGCTGACCCTGGAAGAGGCCGCCGCCGCCGAGCAGGTCTGCCGCCGCTGCGACCTGTGGCGCGACGCCACCCAGGCCGTGCCGGGCGAGGGGCCGGCGCGGGCCCGGATCATGATTGTCGGCGAGCAGCCCGGCGACGAGGAGGACCTCTCGGGCCGACCCTTCGTCGGTCCTGCCGGTCGGCTGCTGGACAAGGCGATGGCCGAGGCCGATTTCGATCGCGCCAAGGCCTTCGTCACCAACGCGGTCAAGCATTTCAAGCATGAGCCGCGCGGCAAGTTCCGGCTGCACAAGACGCCCGATCGCGGCGAGGTCCAGGCCTGCCGCTGGTGGCTGGACGCCGAGCGACGGATGGTTAAGCCCAAGGTGATCCTGGCCCTGGGCGCGACGGCGGTCATGGGCGTCACCGGCAAGTCGATGCCGATCGCCAAGTCTCGCGGCGCGCCCATCGCCCTGGACGGCGGCGCGCAGCTGGTGGTCAGCTGGCACCCGTCCTACCTGCTGCGCGTCCCCGACGCGGAGGCCAAGGCGCGGGCCTATGCGGAACTGCTCGAGGACTTGCGGCTGGCGTGGAGGCTGGCAGGGTAGGCCCGCACGCTGACGGGAAGGGCTAGCCGCGATGAGCGAACTGACCATCTGGACCTATGACTGGGTGCCGCCCGGGCCGCGCGGTTTCGTGCGCGATCTGAGGCTGAGATGGGCGTGCGAGGAGGCCGGTCTCGACTACGCCGTCCGCACCATCCCGTTCGACGATCGCCAGACCAACCATCTCGACCGCCAGCCGTTCGGCCAGGTTCCGTTCCTGAACGACGGGGCGCTGGAGATCTTCGAAAGCGGTGCGGGACTGCTGCATCTGGCCGGGAAGAGCGACAGGCTGATGCCGCCCGACCCCATCGGACAGGCCGAAACGCTGCAATGGACGATCGCGGCGCTGAACTCGATCGAGATGGTCAGCGTGCCGTGGTGGTTCCTGAAGATCAGCGGCGACGCGGACAATCAGCTCGCCGGATGGCTGGGCCAGCGCCTCGACCATCTCGAACGGATCTTCGGCGAGCGGGACTGGCTCGCGGCCGACCGCTTCACCATCGCCGACCTGCTGATGGCGGATGTCCTGCGGGTTTCCGACGTGCGCGCTTTCGGCGACCGGCCCGCCACCGAGGCCTATCTGGCGCGCGTCACGGATCGCCCCGCCTTCAGAAAGGCCCAGGCCGACCAGATCGCGCTTTTCCAGGCGGCAGACGCCAAGAGGGCCGGGTAGAGAATCCGCTAGCCTGCGAACCCTGCCTCGGCGAAGGCCAGCATGCGGGCCAGCAGGGTGACGACGTCGCCTTCGCTGGTCGTGCCTTCCGACAGCACGTTCAGGCGGTCGAACTCGGCGAAGCGGTTGTTGTGCAGCATGCCCAGGGTGAAGTGCAGTCGCCAGTAGACGTCTTCCGGCGAAAGGTCCGGGCGGGCCGCGAGCAGGGCGTCGGAGAAGCGGCGCAGGTGCGAGACGTCGGTCTTCAGCACTTGGCGGATCTCGTCGGTGCCCTCGCTGCGGGCGCGGATCAGGAACTGCAACGAGATGCGACGCTCGTGATCGGGGGCCAGCCAGCGCAGGGGCGGGGTCAGCAGGGCGGCCAGCACCTCGCGCACGGGCGGCTTGCCGCCGTTGCGGTCGTTGGCCTCGTGCAGCATGCGGGCGCGTTCGCGGTTCAGCTCCGCCGTGCGGCGACGGAAGATCTCGAACAGCAGGGCGTCCTTGGAGCCGAAGTGATAGTTCACCGAGGCAAGGTTCACGCCTGCGGCGGCCGTGATGTCGCGCACCGACACGTTCTGGAAGCCGTGCAGAGCAAAAAGGCGCTCGGCGGCGACGAACACCAGGTTCTTGGTCGCGGCTTCGGTTTCGGCGGCCTCGGTCTCGACAGAGACGGCGGCGTCGGTGGTCGGACTCACTACGATATTCCCCTTTACCCGTAGGGAAGTCTTACGACTGTTCGAATTTGGCGCAAGCGTCAACATGGGCCGGAGGCTGATGAAATGCTGGGGCGCCGCCCAGTTTGACTAAGAGGCGAGCACGGCTTTCCTTCGAAGGGAAAGGCTCTAGGGTAGCGCTAACAAGCGACGGAGGGCGCGGCGATGATCGCCATGATCACGGCATTGATGCTGCTGAGCGGCCAGGCCGCGCCGTCGCCGTCCACGACCTCCGAAGGGCCGGCCAAGGTCGACTCCGTCACCGTCACCGCCGCGGGCAAGAAGGCGGTCCTGCCCCGCTGGTCGGCCCAGGTCCACGCCATCGGCTGGCCGTTCCTGGGACTGGGCCGCGACAAGGGCGTGATGATGTTCGCCAAGACCGACGGGCGTCCGCCGTCGCCCTATCAGCGGGTGCTGGTGCGCCACGAGTTCCGCGAGCAACAGACCGAGACCGGCGCCGCCGTCCCGGTGACCTATGTCTCCGAGCGCCTGGAACAGGAAGTCGACTGCGCGGCCGGGGCCTTCCGCAGTCTCGTCGTCTATCGCTATCCGCAGAACAATCTGACGGGCGTGCCCGCCGCCTTCGACTTCGAGGACCGGACCTGGACCAAGCCCGCGCCAGGCACGTTCGACGAGACCGTGGTCGAGGCGGCGTGCCTGACCCCGGACCAGTTCGCGACGCGGTAGATCCGCTTACGACCCCTAGGGACGTTAGCTTCGACCAAAACAAACATCGTCATCCCGGGCCTTGTGCCCGGTACCCCTCTTTCCGCCGCAGGTGCGGAGCGGAATGAAAATCTCACGTGAAAGCTAAACCAGGGGTCCCGGGCACAAGGCCCGGAATGACGGATCTGTTGGATGCGGCCGTCGCTCTACGCCCCCTCCGTAACGATGCGTATTCGCATCGCGCCACCTCCCCCGCTTTGCGGGTGAGGAGAAGAAGCGCTTTCCTCCTCCCCTGTGAAACGGGGGAGGTGGCGCGGCGC